>NZ_AP024653.1:3311080-3973296 GCF_019977335.1 Arthrobacter sp. NicSoilB4
CGCGGACCTTCCCCGGGGGCCTAGTGCTGAATCGGTCGCACTTCGATGGGAAGGGTGGTGGCGCGGGCCAGCTTGCCGGCCCAGCCAAGGGCGGCGTCGAGGTCGGCCGCTTCAATGACGGTGAACCCTCCGAGGTGCTCCTTCGCTTCGGCGAAGGGACCGTCGGTGATGAGCACCTCGGTGCCCTGCTGCCGCACGACAGTGGCGGATCCCGTGGGATGGAGGCCGGCCGCGAAAACCCAGGCGCCGGCGGCCTTCATCTCGCGGTTCAGGGCCTCGAGGTCCCGCATGATGGGCTCCAGGATTTCCGGCGCGGGGGCGGGGCCGGCGGGCTGGTAAACGCTGAGCAGGTACTGTGCCATGGTGGTGTCCTCCTTGACGATTCAGCCGGCTCCGTGCCGGCCTCTCACCTTCTAGACGAACGGCGTGTGTCCGGATCGACATGCCGCCCGGGGCAGCCCGGCATCGGGCGGCCTCTCACCGGGCGTCGGCCGCCGCGGCCTGCGCCGCTTCCGCATCGTCGCTGTCGGGCGACTGCGGCTCAGCGGGGTGGCCGGTCCCGGTCACGTGGGGCGCAGGTTCCAGCGGCCCCTCGGAGACCAGCTGGTCCAGCCGGCGGAGGATCAGTCCTTCGCGGAGCGCCCAGGGGCAGATCTCCATACTCGGGAATTCGAACAATTCCAGGGCGGCTTCTGCCACGAGGGCGCCGGCCAGCAGTTGGGGGGCGCGGGCTTCGGAGACCCCGGGCAGGTTCAGCCGGTCTTCCACTTCCATGGCCGAAATGCGCTGGGCCCAGAGGCCAAGGTCCGTGGAGAACAGTTCCCTTTTGACGTAAGGTCCGGCGGCGCTGGGCGCGGCCCCTGCGATGCGGGCCAGCGAGCGGAAAGTCTTGGAGGTGCCGGCCACATGGTTCGCCTTGCCGAGCTTCTCAAAGTCACGCGCCACCGGCTTGAGCGTGGTCCGGATGTAGCGGCGAAGTTCCTTGACGCTCTTGGCCGAAGGCGGGTCCTCCTGGAGCCAGTCCCGGGTGAGCCGGCTCGCACCGAGCGGGACGGACGTCGCCAGTTCGGGGAGTTCGTCCTCCCCGTAGGCCATTTCGAAGGAGCCGCCGCCGATATCCAGGTTCAGGATGGGCCCGGCACCCCACCCGTACCAGCGGCGGACGGCGAAGAATGTCATTGAGGCCTCTTCGCTGCCGGTCAGTTCCCGGAGCGTCACAGTGGTCTCATGCTTGACCCGGGCCAGCACGGCAGGACCGTTGGTGGCCTCGCGGATCGCGGAGGTACAGAACGCCAGCAGGTCCTCGGCTTTGTGCTTCGCCGCGAATTCCCACGCTTCGAGGACGAACTCGATCAGCTCGTGCTGGCCGGCGTCGTTGATGCTGCCGTCGTTCTCGAGGAACTGAACGAGGGACAGCGGGCGTTTGTGCGAGGCGAACGGTACAGGGCGCGCGCCGGGGTGGGCGTCCACGAGCAGGAGGTGGACGGTGTTTGATCCGATATCAAGGACGCCAAGACGCATAGTGCCATTATTCCCCCGGGGACGCGGCCCGCCTAACGGGCCGCGTCCCGAATGCCTGGTTAGGCCTGGCCGTCCTGGGAGGCATCATCGGGCTCCTCGGCGGGCTTGAAGTCGCGGCGGATGTTCGCCACGCCTTCCGGATCGATCTCGAAGCCGAAGGCTGCACCCGGGTTGATGACCATGCCGAGATCGTCGCCGAGGTTGCCGAGGATCGCGGCTCCCTGGGTGCCGAGCACGTTGGGTGCGGCTTCCAGATACTGCTCCGAGACGCGGCTTGGGTGGGAGAAAACGGCCAGGACAGGATTCCCGGAGGAGTTGGCCAGCACCAGCGGCTCGACCTGGGCATCGGCCCCCTCGAGTGCGTCGGAGCTGACGATGTAGACCTCGTTGTTGAGGAACGCGAGGATGACGTCAACGGGGTTGGCGTCCGGCTGCTCCCCCACGGCAAGCTTCTCTTCGAGGTCGTTCAGTGGCTGGAGGTCCAAGTGGGCGGGCTGTTCAGTCATGCCTCTACTCGATCACGTTGCGCCCGGGTCCGCAAACGCGAAATCGCCGGAATCCTGCGAAGTCGCCGGGATCTTCCGGCGAACCCGCTCGTTTCCGGCGACTTCGGTGTTGCGGTCTTACTTCTTTGCGGCCGCCTTGCGGGCCGGGGCCTTGCGCGCCGTCGTCGTGCGCTTGACCGGACCCTTGGCGCGCTTCTCGGCGAGGAGTTCGACGGCCTGTTCCCGGGTGAGCTCCTCCAGCGCGGTGGAGCGCGGCACGGTGATGTTGGTGACGCCGTCGGTGATGTACGGGCCGAACCGGCCTTCCTTCACCACGATGTTCTTCTCCGAGACCGGGTCCGGGCCGAACTCCGCCAGCGGCGGGACGGCTGCGCGGGCGCCGCGCTGCTTCGGCTGGGAGTAGATCTCCAGCGCCTGCTCGAGCGTGATGGTGAAGATTTCCTCTTCCGAGCCGATGGACCGGGAGTCCGTGCCCTTCTTCAGGTACGGGCCGAAGCGGCCGTTCTGCACCGTGATCGGATTGCCTTCGGCGTCCTGGCCGAGCACCCGGGGCAGGCTCATGAGCTGCAGGGCCTCGTCCAGGGTGATCGTGTCCACTCCCATGGACGGGAACAGGGAACCGGTGCGGGGCTTGGCCTTGACGGGCTTCTTCGGCGGCTTGGGCTTGCCGTTCTTGTAGTACTCCACCGGCTGGTTCGCGAGCTGTTCCTCGGTCATCTCCGGGATGATTTCGGTGACATAGGCGCCGTAGCGGCCGTTCTTGGCGACGACAGTGTGCCCGGTGTGCGGGTCCGCGCCGAGCACGCGCTCTTCGGGGGCTGCGGTCTCCATCAGCTCAACCGCCTTGGCCGCGGTGAGCTCGTCCGGGGCCAGGTCCTCGGGGACGTTGGCGCGGGCGGCCTCAACCACTTCGCCGGTCTTCGGATCGATCGTCGGGACTGAGCTTTCCAGGTACGGCCCGAACTTCCCGACCCGCAGCGTGATGCCCTCGGTGATCGGGATGGAGTTGATTTCGCGGGCGTCGATCTCGCCGAGGTTGTTGACGATGCTCAGCAGGCCGGGATTGGAATCCTCGCCGAAGTAGAAGTGCTTGAGCCAGGCGGGGCCCTCGGCCTGGCCGTTGGCGATCTTGTCCAGGTCCGCCTCCATGTCGGCCGTGAACTCGTAGTCCACGTAGTCGTGGAAGTGCTGTTCCAGCAGCCGGATCACGGAGAACGCGATCCAGCTCGGGACCAGTGCGGAACCCTGCTTCCGGACGTAGCCCCGGTCCTGGATCGTGGAGATGGTGGAGGCGTAGGTGGACGGGCGTCCGATGCCCTTCTTTTCCAGCTCGGCAGTCAGTGACGCTTCGGTGAAGCGCGGCGGCGGGGAGGTCTCGTGCCCGACGGCGACGATCTCCGAGGCGGTGAGCGCGTCGTCCTTGGCCACGTTGGGCAGCCGGCGGGCTTCCTCGGAGTCGTCGTCTCCGCGGCTTTCGTCCTTGCCTTCTTCGTAGGCGGCGAGGAAGCCGGGGAACGTGATGACGGTGCCGGAGGCCGAGAACTCGGCGTCACGGCTGTCGCCCGGGGCACCTACAGTCACCGCGCCGAGGCGGATGGTCGCGGTGGAGCCCTTGGCGTCGGCCATCTGGGAGGCGACGGTGCGCTTCCAGATCAGTTCGTAAAGACGGAATTCGTCGCCGGAGAGCTGCTTGGCCACCTGGGCCGGCGTGCGGAAGGAGTCGCCGGCGGGACGGATGGCCTCGTGGGCCTCCTGCGCGTTGGCTGCCTTGCCGGTGTAGACGCGCGGAGACGCGGGGACGTATTCCGGCCCGTACAGCTCGGAGGCCTGGCGCCGCGCGGCCGTGATGGCCTCGTTGCTCAGCGCGGAGGAGTCCGTACGCATATAGGTGATGTAGCCGTTTTCGTACAGCCGCTGGGCCACCTGCATGGTGCTCTTCGAGGAGAAGCGCAGCTTGCGGCCGGCTTCCTGCTGCAGCGTCGAGGTGGTGAACGGCGCGGCGGGGCGCCGGGTGTACGGCTTCGTGTCGACGGAGCGGACACGGAAATCGGCGTCCTGCAGGCCGGCGGCGAGGGAGGTGGCGAGTTCCTCGTTGAGGTGCACAACGTTCCGGGAGGTCAGCTCACCGTTGTCGTTGAAGTCGCGGCCGCTGGCGACCTTGGCGCCGTCGACCATTGCCAGCTTCGCTTTGAAGGAACCGGATCCGGCGCCGAACTGGCCGGTCAGGTCCCAGTAGGAGGCAGCCTTGAAGGCCATCCGCTCACGCTCGCGGTCCACCACCATCCGGGTCACGACTGACTGCACGCGGCCGGCGGAGAGGCCCCGGGCCACCTTGCGCCACAGCACCGGGGAGATCTCGTAGCCGTAGAGGCGGTCCAGCACGCGGCGTGTCTCCTGCGCGTCCACGAGGTCCTGGTCGACGTCGCGGAGGTTGTCCATGGCGCGGTGGATGGCTTCCTTGGTGATTTCGCCGAAGGTCATCCGGTAGACCGGCACCTTGGGCTTGAGCACTTCGAGCAGGTGCCACGCGATGGCCTCGCCCTCGCGGTCCCCATCGGTTGCGAGGTAGACAGCGTCAGCGTCTTTGAGCTGGGCCTTGAGCTCGGCGACCTTTTTCTTCTTGTCCGGGGACACCACGTAGTACGGCTTGAAGTCGTTATCAATGTCGACGGCGAACTTGCCCACCGAGGTCTTCTTGAGTTCCGCCGGCAGTTCCGAAGGCTGCGGGAGGTCGCGGATGTGACCAATGGAGGCCTCAACAATGAAGCCCTCGCCGAGGTACTTGGCGATGGTCTTGCTCTTGGCGGGAGACTCCACAATCACGAGTTTCTTACCGGTTTTGGCCTTGCTTGGCACGGTGCTCCTACAGAAAAAGGTTTCTCGGGCAGATGCGCCCATACCCGCCTAGTTCACCATATTTTGCGGATTCCCGCGCATTCGGCCTGTAATCGCGGGGCTCCGGACACGACTTCCGGACGTAATGGACGAGCGCTTTTCCGCCCCCGGCCGGGCGCGGCCACCACGGCCTGGATGCAGTCAGGCGGGACTTCCGGGAGGGGTGCCGGAAGGGCTGCCGGCAGGGTTCGCCGGAGCCTTTCCACGGTCATCCGGAATCAGCGACCACATGGTCGCCATCCGCTCCGCACCTTCGGGGACGTGGTCCGGGTCCTCCAGCTCGTAGTCCCGCAGCAGGTCGAAAAGCCGGTTGTTCAGCTCTGCCCGCTGATCCGGGGTCAGATACAGCAGATTGCTGGCCAGCACCACGGAGGAGGGCCCGTCGACTGCTTCGCCGCGCTGGCGCTGCTCGTCCCGGGTCTTGGCGTACGCGCTGACCCGCCGGCGGTAGGCGTCCAGTTCGAGGTCCAGCACGGCGAACTCGGGGCTCGCGACGCCTCCGCCCGAGTTGATGGTGAAGTCGGTGCCTGCGGCTTTCCAGCGGCGCTCCCGGGCGTCTCCGGCCGTGGCGGCCGGCACCACGATGCCCCACTTCTGCAGGGCGCGCAGGTGATAACTCATGGCGCTCGGCGTGAGCCCGGTCTGCGCGGCAAGTTCGGTAGCCGTCCGGCTCACCTGGGTTGAATACAGTTCGGAGATGACTTCCAGCCTGGCAGCATGGGCAAGCGCCCGGATCGCCTTCGGGTCGGTGATCTCCACTTTCTTTTCCGGACGCTGCCGGCGCTTCGTGGCCGGAGGGACCGGCGGCTCCGCCGTTGGGGTTTCTGCATTCACACCACAAGTCTACCGAGCGCCGCCAAACTATGAAAGAAGTGCTTGACACTACGTTGCGCCGGGGAGTACCTTGCGAATATGAAACATACACTTCATAACTTGCCCGGCGATTCCGTGGCAGCGCAGCCCCTCTGGCGCAACCGCGACTTCGTCCTTGCCAGCAGTGCACGCTTCATCGCCACCGCCGGCATGGGCGCGGTCATCATCAGCGTCATGCTGCACCTGCAGAACCTCGCCGCCGCCGGCCAAACCGCCGTTGCCGGGCCCTGGCTCGTGGCGGCCTATCTGCTGTGCTCGGCGCTCCCGCTGGTGCTGCTGGCGCCGTGGGCCGGCCGGCTGGCGGACACCCGGGATTCCCGGACGCTGGCGACGGCGTCCTCCGTGGTCAGTGCCGCCGCGGTCGCCGGCATGGGGCTGGGGATGCAGTATCTGGACAACTACCTTCCGGTGCTGTTTGCCATGACGTTCCTCCTCGACACCGCCCAGGCCGTGGCCGGACCGACGTGGCAGGCCCTGCTGCCCCGGATCGTGGGCGAGGAACGCACCCCGCGCGCGCTGGGCACCATGCAGGCAACCATCATGATCGCGGGCATGGTGGGACCGGCGGCGGGCGGGCTCCTCAGCGGCTGGGGCGGATCCGGGCTGGTGTTCGCCGCCGCCAGCGCCTGCTATCTGGTGATGGCCCTGGGCGCCCTGCTGATCCGGACCCGCCGCGGCACCGCCGCCGAGCGCGTCGGCAAGGACAAGCCCGCCCTGCTGGATGGCCTGCGCCTGATCCGCCGCGACGGCCTGGTCTGGGCATTGGTCCTCGGCGCGTTGTTCTTCATCACCGTCGGCGAGGCGACCAACGTCCTTGAGGTCTTCCTCGCCCGCGACGAACTCGGCGCCTCCGAGACGCAGTACGGGCTGCTGGCGGCGTCATTCGGCCTCGGGATGGCTTCCGGCGCGGCGCTGGCCAGCCGGATCAAGACCCCGCCAGCCCGCCTGCGCGCACTGCTGGCTTCGATGGCCCTGACCTCGGCCTTCCTGGGCATCATGGCACTGGTGCCGAGCGTAGGGCTGTTGTTTGTGGCCTACACGGCCATGGGGGCCGCCTGCGGGGTGCTGAACGCGTGCTTCGGGGCGATTGCGATCCTCCGGATCCCGGAAAGCGGACGCGGCCAGGCTATGGCGATCATCGGCGGCATGACCCGGGCCGTCTCCATCGGGGCGCTCGCGCTGGGCGGGCTGCTTGGCGCCCTGCTCCCCATCAGGGTGAGTTTCCTGGTCGCCGGAGTGGGCGGGGTCCTGGTGGCTCTGGCCGTGACCGTCTACGTCCTGCCGCGCCACGGCAGCGACGGCGCAGCGGTCGGTACCGGCGACGCCGCCGCCGACGCCGTCACCACGGCAGCCGCGGCGGACCTGCCGGCCGCGCCGGCTGCGTCAGGCGGGCAGCAGGAAGCCGTCGCGGACCAGGTTGCCAACCTCGGTGAGGAGACCGGTGCGGAAGGCCTCCGCGTCCCAGCCTTCACCCCCGCCCAGCAGCGCCTCGAGGGCGCCGATTATCTGCCCGGCGGACAGGTCGCCGTCGCACGCTGAGACAAAGCCTGCCAGTTCGGTGCTCAGCAGGTTGGTACGGCGCAGCCCGGCACCCTGGCGCAGCAGGATGACGCCGGGGTGTTCGGCACCGGGGCGCTGGTGCCGCTCCTCAGTGACGTCCCCGGCCACGAGCAGATGCGCTGCTGCCAGATCGTGGGCGGCCAGCCAGTCGGCGCGTTCCACGGCGGCGCCGAGGTGCGGGCCGACGGGCTGCTCGATCGGATAGGTGATCTCCTCGAAGCGCGCCAGCACCGGGGCGCCATCTGCGGGACGCCGCAGCCAGATCATCCCGAATCCGATCGCCTCGACGTTGCGGGAGGCGAAATCGTCCAGGTAGGCGGCGTAGGAGTCCCGGTAGAGCCGCCGGTCGCGTGCCTCGGAGGCGTCCTGCAGCCAGGTCTCGGCGTATTGTTCCGGACTGACCTGCTCACGCTGGATGAACCAGACGTCGGCGTCCGGGCTGGCCCAGCTTTGCGGCCGTTCAGCCCAGGCAGCGCCCGCCGCGATCTCCCAGTTGCCCAAAAGCTGGGCTGTTCCGCCCGGGGTGAGGACCGAAGGAAGGGCCCGGACCAGCGAGGCGACGATGTCATCGCCCGGCAGGCCGCCGTCGCGGTAGGTGAACTGGTCCGCGGCCGCCTCGCCCACGCTGCGCGGCGTGATCACGAAGGGCGGGTTGGAGACCACCAGTTCGAACTCCTCGCCCGCCACCGGGTCGAGCAGGGAGCCCCGCCGCAGGCTCACCCGGGTTTCCAGCTTGGCGGGGTCCAGGTGCAGCTGATCGGCGTTGAGCAGCAGGTTGAAGCGGGTGAACGCGAGGGCGCGGTCCGAAATGTCGGTGGCCGTCACGTGCTCGGCATGGTGAAGCAGGTGGAACGTCTGGATGCCGCAGCCGGTGCCAAGGTCCAGGGCGCGGGCCACATGCCGCCGGGCGGTGACCTGCACCAGCGTGGTGGATGCCTGCCCGATCCCGAGCACGTGGTCGTGGCGCAGCACGCCGGGGCGCTGATGGGCGGCCAGATCACTGGCAACCCAGAGCTCGGCCCCGCCGCTGCCATCAGCATTTTCCCCCTGGCTGCCGTCCTCCGGGGCCTTCTCCCAGCCATACGGGCGAAGATCCACCTTCGCCTGGAAGAGGCCCTCCGATGCCTTCTCAACAAGCCCCAGTTCCAGCAGGCCCTCCGTGCGGATGCCGGGAAGTGCGGCATCGAGCGTTGCGGCCGGCTGCGGTTCGGCCAGCAGCCAGAGGCGGACGACGGCGGCGAGGGCCGCCGTCGCCGGCTCCGTCTGGAGTGCCGCTTCGGTGGTGATCAGCGCGGGGACGAGCTGGTCGCGGGACAGCGCGCCGTGGGCTGCCGGGCCGAGGAGACCGGCGACGCCGTCAACGGTATAGCCGATGCCGCGCAGGTCCGTGGCCAGGGAAGCCAGCAGGCGGGGGAGGTCGCTGCGGGGCGCGTCGGGGGTGTTGCCGGCGGTGAATTGCGTTGAGGGAGTCACCGGACAAGTTTAGTCCCGGCGCAGGTCGGCCCCCTGCGCCGGAACCAGGGCCCAGGCCCTACAGGTGCTTCGCGGCGTAGATCCGCAGGGCGTCGCGGACGAAGGCTGCCCCGGCGTCGCCGCCGTAGTTCGCGGCGAAACGCGGATCGGCGACGTACATCTCGCCGAGCCCGGTGACGTAGCCCTTCGCGTCGCCGCCGCGCCCTGTCGCGGAAGCGGACGCCGGTGTGCCGGGAATTCCGGAGAGCCAGTCGACGTGCCGCCGGGCCAGCTCCTGGGCCTCGGGATTGTCCGCCGCAACACCCGACTCGGCTGCCGCGGTCCAGCCGCTTCCCAGCTCCCGCGACCGCTCCTGCCAGGCTTCCTTCTCTGCCGGGCCCATCCCGCGCCACCAGGAGTCGCTTTCCGCGTAGGCTTCCTTGCCCCAGCGTTGTTCCACTTCGCCCTTGTATTGGGTGTGGTCGAAGCCGTCGAACATCTTTTCCGCCACGATCTCTCCTCCTGCTTTCAGTACTTCGAGCGTCCGCCGGACCGAGGCAATCTGCCGCGCCAGCCTGTCCTGTTCCTGCCGCAACCAGTCAAGGTGGCGGCCCAGAGCCGGTCCGGCGTCTGGCTCGTGGTCGAGGACCTCCGCGATGGCCGGAAGCCCGAGCCCGAGGTCACGCAGGAGCAGGATGCGCTGCAGCCGCACGAGCGATGCCTGGTCGTAGTACCGGTAGCCGTTGTCTGCGGTCCGGCTCGGTTTGAGCAGCCCGATGTCGTCATAGTGACGCAGCGTCCGGCTCGTGGTCCCGGCGTTTCTGGCGATCTGTTGCACGGACCATTCCATCCGGCACGCTCCTTCCGCTCCGCCCCGACCTCTTTCCGGGCCGGTAATCCGATGCTAGATCTTGACGCTACGTCAAGGTCAAGGGGCTCCGCGGGGCACTCCCCGGGCGGCGGCAGCCTGCAGTAGCATGGGCGGTATGCACACGCAGCAGCGATTTATCAGCCCTCGGCCGCTTTCCGGCCGCACGGGCTTCTTGTCGCGCGCATAACTGCAGCTGCCGGGGTCCGTCCGGTGCAGCGGCTGAGGGTGAAGTTTCCCCTTCCCGCACCCAACACCAAGGACCCCCTCATGAAGAACTATCTGGCCCCCGCTGAGCTGCAATCCGCGCTGGCGCTCCGCGACTTGTCCGATCCCGCCCAGGGCCCCCACGCGATGTCACTGCTGTTGGCCGACGTCACGACTGGGCTGGAACGCCTCTGGAGCATCGAGGCGGAAACCCACCGGCTCAGTCCCCTCGTCGCTACCGCCGACAACTACGACCGCCTGGGCTACTCGACGGACGACGTCACCCGTGATTCGCGCTACTCGCGCCATGTCAGCCCCACAGTGATGCTGCGGAGCCACACGTCGGCGGGCGTTCCGGCGCTGCTGGACGCGCTGCGCCACGAAATGGGCCACTACGACCGGCTGCACGCCCTGCCCGGACTGGTGTACCGGCGGGACTCGATCGACCGCACGCACGTCGGGGCCCCGCACCAGGTGGATTTATGGCGGCTCAAAGCGCGCGGCCTGCTGGGGCCGGCCGCGCTGCACGAAATGATGGCAGCGGTCGTGGAGGCGGTTCTCCCCGCCGCCCTGCACCCGGACGTGGAGTGGCGCGCAACCCGGGCAACCCACAGCTATACGGATACGGGCAGGCAGCTCGACGTACTGGTCACTCAGCCGGACGGACGGCGGGAATGGCTGGAGCTGGCCGAATGCGGCCTCGTCGCCGCGCACGTCCTCCGCGGCTCCGGGCTGGATCCGCGCCGCTGGGCCGGCCTCGCCATGGGACTGGGGTTGGACCGTGCCCTGATGCTGCGCAAGGGCATCCGGGACATCCGGCTCCTGCGCTCGGAAAACCCCGACATCCAGATGCAGCTGCTGGACCTGGACCCCTACCGCCCGGTGTCGGTCATGCCGGAGGTCAGGCGCGATCTTTCCCTCGTGCTGGGTTCCGCGACGGAGGCCGACGTCGAACTGCTGGGTGACCGTGCGCGGACGGCCCTCGGGGCGGAGGCGGAGTTGCTGGCCGCATTGGAGATCCGGTCCGTCACCCCGGCGTCGGGGCTTCCTGCCGCCGCCGTCGAACGGCTCCGGCTCGCTCCGGACCAGGTGAATGTGCTGCTGCGGCTGGTGCTGCAGCCGCTCGACCGGACCCTGACCGATGAGGAGGCCAACCTCATCCGCGACCGCGTGTACCTTGCCCTGCACCGGGGCCGGGTGATGGAGCTCATCGGCGGGTAGGGGTGCCGGGGGCCGGTCCGGGGGCGCCGGCAACAGCGGTAAGTTTGAGGAATGTTCCTCCGCCTCCCCAGCCCCCTCCCCGCCGGGATCATCCGGCAGCGCGCACTTGGCGCCGCGGCGGGCGCCGCCGTCGTCCTGGCCGCCGTCGCATGCTCCCCGGCCGGTTCCATCGAGTCAGCCGATGTGCCGGCGTGGAAGGCTACGGCGCTTCCCCCGGCCGATGGCACGGTGCTCGAGGAGGCGGGAAAGATCCTCAACCGGGAGCCGATCGTCAACACTGCAACCGGGATCGGGCCGGGCACGTACGTCCTGACCACCACGTGCGACGGCGGCGGCAAGGCCTTCTTCGATGTCTCCCTCGACGGCACCCGGCTGACCGAGGCCGGAGCGGCGTGCAACGGAAGCCGCGAGACGGCGCGCATCAAGGTTCCCGCCGCCGGCACGCTCCGGATCAGCACCTCGAGTGTTGATGCTCCCCTCATCTACGCGTACCAGTTGGTGCCCGCGGAATAGCGGCCTTTCCGGGGCCACGGGCGCGGCGCTGTGACTTGCGCCCGCGGCCCCGGCCGTTAGGCTCGGTGCATGTCTGCTACTGGGGGTATGCACCGGACGCGCGGAACCGCCGTGTTGCTGGCCGTGGCCGCCGCCGGGCTGTCCGGGTGTGAATACGCGGACGACGTCGGCGCGCTGCCGGCCGTTTCCAGCACTCCCAGCCGGTCGTATGCGGCCAGGGCGCCGCTGCCGACCCGGGATCCGCAAATCGTTGCCGCCGAAACCCGCAATCTGTTGGAACTCGGGGCCGTCCTCGACGGCTCCCCGGAGGATTTCCTGTTCGGCGGATCGGGCGGGATCGGCGGCACCAGCAGCGCTGGGTTTTCGACGTCGGGCCCCGTCAGACAGGCCGGCCAGTACAAGGTCACGGCAGCCTGCGTGGGGGTACCGGATGCGCATTTGTCCGTCACCCAGGGTGCCCGCGAGGGCGGCACGTTGCTGGAGCTCAGCGTCGAATGCGGCAGCGCGGTGGAAGCGGTGGTTGACCTGGTACCCGGGTCCGTCTCGGCGCACCTCATCCACTACGGCAGCGGCGTATCCGGGCCGGGAACCGGCGCCGTCGCGGGGATCAGGATCAGCTTTGGCGGCCCCGGGCAGTAGGCGCCGGACCGGCCCGGTACCGGCCCGGTTGCGGGGGCCGTTGGACTCTGGCGCCCGGCCCCGTGGAGGGTTAGCGTCACGATATGCCCACTGTTCCGTTGCCGGGCTCACCACGCACTCGCACGGCATCCGCCGTGGGGACACTGCTTGTGCTGGTGCTGGCGCTGGCCGGCTGCGTCTACGAATATGACGACGGATCAGACAGCGGGACGGCCCCCGCCTCCGCCCCGGCTTTCACGGATCCGGCCCTGCCCAGGGATCCCGCCGCGGACCAGCCCGTCTCCGGCGCAGAGCTGGATGCGTGGGCGGCGCAGGTGCTGCCCGGAGCCGAGGGACAGGTGGTTCACACCAACTTCGGCATCCTGGAAGCCGAGGAGGAACGGGAAGAGACCACCGCGAAGCTGCCCGAGGGAAGCTACGCCGTGACTTTGGCCTGCCGGAGTCCGCGCCGTGTCTCGTTCAGCGTCGGCCTTGACGACACGGAACTCGTGGACCTGAACCTGCGTTGCGGAACCTCACGGGTCAACGTGGTCTATTTGCCCCCGGACGTCACGCTCCACATCAAGGTGGAAGCAAAGAGCGGCGCCAACTTCGCCTACCGGGTGAGCCGGATCTGAGGTCACCCGGGTTTCAGGCCGCGCAGCCGTCCGGGCAGCGGAGCGTCTCCGGGCTGGCGGCGCAGTCCGGGCAGTAGAGCGTGAGCGTGCGGCAGGACGGGTTGGAGCAGTTCTCAAACTTGCTGGTGGGCGCCGAGCAGCGGACGCATTCGCCGATGGTCTTCGCGTCCTCGCTGAATTCCAGGTGCATGCGCTTGTCGAACACGTAGAGGGAGCCCTCCCAGAGACCCTGGTCCTTGAAGGTTTCGCCGTAGCGGACGATTCCGCCGTCGAGCTGGTAGACCTCCTTGAACCCGCGGTTCACCATGAGGCTGGACAGCACCTCGCAGCGGATGCCGCCGGTGCAGTAGGTGACCACCGGCTTGTCCTTGAGCGCGTCGTACTTGCCCGAGTCGAGTTCCCGGATGAAGTCGTGCGTGGTGGCCACGTCCGGGACGATCGCGTCCTTGAATTTGCCGATCTGGGCTTCGAAGCCGTTGCGGCCGTCGAAGAAGACCACCTCCTCGCCGGACTCCTTCCGCGCTTCCACGAGCTGGTGAAGTTCCTCGGGTTTGAGGTGTTTCCCGCCGCCGACGACGCCGTTGGCATCGACGGTGAGTTCCCCCGGGGCCCCGAAGGACACAATCTCGTCGCGGACCTTGACGCTCAGTCGGGGGAAGTCCGCGGCGCCGCCGTCGGACCATTTCACGTCGATGCCGTGGAAGCCCTGGTATTCCCGCGTTGTCTTCACGTACTGCTTGACCGCGCTCAGTTCGCCGCCCACGGTCGCGTTGATACCGTCCTTGGAGATGATGATGCGGCCGGTCAGGCCGAGTTTCTCGCAGAGGGCACGTTGCCAAAGCCGGATGGCCTCCGGATCCGCAAGAGGGATAAAGCCATAAAAGAGCACAATTCTGTTCAAAGCCACGGTTTAAGGGTACTGGGTGGGCCGAAACAGCAGGGCCGCCGGGTCCGGCCGCGCCCGTCCCGGAGGGGCGGTCCGGTCACAATTGCGTAAGCAGGGCCTGTTCGCGGACCCGGCCCCTGTTGCTTGTGGCGGGGCTGGAATACGCTCATCTCATGAGTCTTGAGGCCATGGTTGAAGACACTACCCATCTCTTGGAAATCTGGGTCACCGGCTGGGCCGGCTGCCGCGGATATGAGACACGCAGGGAGGGTCGGTTCCCTGCGGCCTTCAGGGCGGACACGACTCACGAATGGGAATACTTCGCCCATAACCCGTCAGATGCGGAGTTCAAAGCCCTGGCCGATACGACTACTGAAGTTCCCGCCCGCATCCTCACGATCCTGACGAACGACGTCGCGCGGTACACGTTCCTCGCCCAGCAGCACCGGCTGAACGTCACGTCGGCCTCGCAGACCATGATGATCGTGGACATGGAGACCCAGGACGCCGAGGATCCCTGGCTTCCCGATGATGACCTGAGGTGGGTTCCGTCGCGGACGGACGGCGTCCACCATGCCACGGTCTACGCCGGTGACGAGGTGGCAGCGAGCGGACAGGTGTTTGTGGCTGACCACACCGCAGTCTTCGACAAGATCGTTACGGAGCCGGGGTACCAGCGCCGGGGCCTGGGCAGCTTCATCATGCGGGCCCTCGCTGCCCAGGCTTTCGAGCACGACGTCGAAACCGGGCTGCTGCTCGCTTCCCTCGACGGACAGAAGCTTTACTCGCACCTGGGCTGGACCGCGGTCTGCCATGTGCTGATGCTCTCCGCCTCGGATGAGGGCACTGACCTGTCCGTGGGCTGAGGCTCCGGGCTGCTGCGTCCATTCCCCCGGACGATTTGAGGCCGGGTGAAAGAATGTACGAGTGAACCCACATGAGTCCCTGATTCCGTTGCTGGGCCGCGGCCCGGACCCGGAACAGCTCCGTCATGTGCGCACCATCCCCGCCCGCCGGGCCGTGCACGCGCCGTGGCCCGAGTGGGCGCATCCCGATCTCGTGAACGCCTACGGTTCCCTGGGCATCCACGAGCCCTACCGCCACCAGATCCAGGCGGCCGAACTCGCGCACGCCGGCGAGCACGTGGTGATCGCCACCGGCACCGCTTCCGGGAAGTCGCTGGCCTACCAGCTGCCGGCGCTGGACGCGGTCCACCGCTCCGAATTGCGGGTCCTCGCCGACCCGGGCAAGATCCACGACGACGGCGCTGTGACGCTTTATCTGTCCCCCACCAAGGCCCTGGCTGCGGACCAGTTGGCCGCCATCCGGGCGCTGCAGCTCCCCACCGTCCGGGCAGAGACGTACGACGGCGACACCGATCCCGCGTCCCGCCGGTGGATCCGGGACCATGCGAACTTCATCCTGGCCAACCCGGACATGCTGCACTTCGGGATCCTGCCCAACCATGCCTGGTGGGCCCGGTTCTTCCGCCGGCTGCGCTACGTGATCGTGGATGAGGCCCACAGCTACCGCGGCGTCTTCGGTTCCCACGTGGCCAACCTGATGCGCCGGCTGCGGCGCATCTGCGCCTACTACAGCCCGGACGGGTCCGGGCCGGTGTTCATTGCCGCCTCGGCGACGGCGTCCGAACCCGGGACTTCCTTCGGCCGGCTCATCGGCGCTCCGGTGAGTGCCGTGTCCGAGGACTCTTCGCCCCATGGCGCCACCACCGTCGCGTTCTGGGAGCCTGCCCTGACCGAGCTCCGGGGCGAGAATGGCGCCAAGGAGCGGCGGACTGCGGTGGCGGAAACCGCGGACCTGCTGGCCAATCTGGTGTCTTCGCGGGTCCGGACCATCGCCTTCATCAAATCCCGGCGCGGCGCCGAGACCATTGCCACCATCACCAAACGCCTCCTCGACGAGGTGGACCCCAGCCTGCCGCAGCGGGTGGCGGCCTACCGTTCCGGGTACCTGCCGGAGGAGCGCCGGGCCCTGGAGAAATCCCTGCGCTCCGGTGAGCTGCTGGGCGTCTCCAGCACGTCGGCCCTTGAACTGGGCATTGATATTTCCGGCCTCGACGCCGTGCTGGTCGCCGGCTGGCCGGGGACCCGCGCGTCGTTGTTCCAGCAGATCGGCCGGGCCGGCCGGGCAGGACAGGACGCCATCGCCGCGTTCGTAGCGAGCGACGACCCGCTGGACACCTATCTGGTGAACCACCCCGGGGCGATCTTCGACGTCTCCGTGGAGGCCACCGTCTTCGATCCCTCCAACCCCTATGTGCTGGGCCCGCACCTGTGCGCAGCCGCTGCGGAACTGCCACTGGGAAACGCCGAGCTGGACCTGTTCGGCGCCACGTCCGAGAAATTGCTGGACCAGCTGGTGGCCCAGGGCTACCTGCGCCGGCGCCCCGCCGGATGGTTCTGGACCCACCCGCAAAGCGCCGCGGCCATGGTGAACCTGCGGGCCGACGGCGGCGGCCCGGTGAGCATTGTGGACGCCGACACCGGGTCCCTGCTCGGGACCATGGATTCCCCGCAGACGCACTACCAGGCCCACACCGGCGCCATCTACGTCCACCAGGGCGACAGCTATGTGGTGGAAGACCTGAACGAGGACGACCACTGCGTGATGGTGCGCCGTGCGAACCCGGACTACTACACCACAGCCCGGGACGTGACCCAGATCGAGGTGCTCGAGACGCTGCGCACCACCCAGTGGGGCGATGTGGCGGTGCATTTCGGCGACGTAAAGGTGACGACGCAGGTGGTCTCCTTCCAGCGCAAGGCCCTGATTTCGAATGAGATCCTTGGCGAGGAACCCCTGCAGCTGGGCGCCAGGGACCTGTTCACCAAGGCCGTGTGGTTCGTCCTGGACAACCGTTCGCTGACCGGTGCGGGTCTGATCGAGGCGCAGTTCCCCGGCGCCCTGCACGCTGCCGAACACGCGGCGATCGGGCTCCTGCCCCTGGTTGCCTCCAGCGACCGCTGGGACATCGGCGGCGTGTCCACGGCCATCCACGCCGACACCGGGGTGCCGACCATCTTTGTGTACGACGGCCACCCCGGCGGGGCAGGCTTCGCCGAGCGCGGCTACGACAAGGCCAGGGTCTGGCTCGCCGCCACCCGCGACGCGATCGAGGCCTGCGAGTGCGAGTCCGGCTGCCCGTCCTGTGTGCAGTCGCCCAAGTGCGGCAACAAGAACAACCCCCTCGACAAGGACGCCGCAGTGACCCTCATCGATGTGCTGCTCAAGGACGCTACGGACCAGATGCGCACCGGATTGCCGGACCACGCCGGGACACCGCTGCAGGCCTAACCGCGGAGGGCACCGGCTCACGGCGGCGGCCCCGCCCTGGCCAGGCCGGTGGCCCCTCCCAGGGGCGTCCGGATATCGAGCTCAGTGCGGACCTGTACTGTGCTCCCGGGTCCTTCCCGACAGCTCAGGATCCTGGCCCCATTCCGGCGCGCGACGTCCGCGGCGACGGCGCACGGCTCTCCAGGCGTGATGCGCCGGGCAGCGTCGGCGCCGGCCAGCGCCGCCAAATCTGCGGCGGCCGCCGCCCGGAACGCCAGCGCAGCCGACTGGGCCAGCAGCACGATCAGGACCGCCGCGGCGATGACCACCATCCCCAGACCCAGCGCCAGGACGGTGCCGGCGCCGCGTTCCGGGGCGTTCAGGGACTCAGGGGGTTCCGTATGCCCCGGGCACCGCCGGCGGCTGCCCGGAGCGGTTATGAGCGGGTTGGGCTGGCTCATGCGGCAGGGCCCTGCAACTGAAAGTTCCCGGTCCGGGGAACCCTGGCCGCGCCCGAAGGGCCGGACGATTCGCCCCGTGCCCAGGCCCGGGCAGAGAGAGTCCAGGGAAGAAGCGCACCGACGGCACCGGGAACCCTGCCCGAGACCGTCACGCTGAGCCACTCGCCGTCGGACGCCACGGCTGACGCCGCTGAGTTGCCCGCGAGCCGGCGGACGATCCCGTCCACGGCGGCTGCATCGTCGCCACGGGCCAGTGCGCGGGCGCCGGCCCGGGCCGCTTCCTCCAGGCGCAGCTGCGTGACTCCCGCCGCTGAGCCGGCCAGCAGGAGTACCAGCAAGAGCAGGACCGCGGGCAGCGCGACCGCGAATTCCGCCGTCACGGCGCCGCGGCACGGTTCGCCGGCCGCGCCCGGCCGCCCGCGGGCGATCGCTGCTGCGGGCGGCACTGCTGCTGCGCGTTTCAGATTCCTCGGAGGCTGTCCGGGGCTCATGGCAAGGCGAGCGCCGTGCGGATGAGGTTCAACAGAAAGCCCCGGACCTCATCACTGCGCATGATGAAGACGAGGATGCCGGCAAACCCGACCGCGGCCAGCGTGGCGATGGCGTATTCGGCCGTCGCCATTCCTCCCTCGGAGCCCAGCAGTCTTCCGGGCCTTCGCGCCCGGACTGGGTCGGCCTTACCGGCTCCCGGATAGATCTCGCGGACCTCAGCGCGGTCCGGCTCGGCGTGGACCATCCGGGTGGCGCGGGTGGGCGCAAGGTCGTGCTCTGGCATGGGATTTTCCTTTCGTCGTGTTCCGGCGGACCGCCGGCACTCTCCACTCTTCCGGCCCGATGAGCGGCCAGTAAGGGCCGGTTCCTGCCAAGTGGAAAACTCCGGCCCAGGCAGGCTGTGGGGGAATGCTCATGGCCGGACGCGTCCAGCTCCCCCGCAGGATTGGTCCGGCAGGATCGGTCCGGCAGGATCAGCCCGGAGGATCAGCCCGGCAGCATCGCCAGCAACACAGGAACGACGCCGAGGCAGACGAACGCCGGCAGCGAACACAGGCCGAGCGGCACAACGAGCTTCACCCCCAGGGCCGCTGCCTGTTTCTCCGCGGTCCGGAACCGTTCGCGGCGCAGGCGCGCTGCCTGGGCATACAGGATGGCGGAGGACGGGGCTCCCGTGAGCGCGGCAAATCCCAGGGCATCACGCAGGGCAAGAAGCCCCGGCGGCCCGGAGCCCGAGCCGCGCCAGGCTGTGTCCCAGTCGGCACCAACGGCGAGCGCCGCCACGACCGGCCGCAGCGAACCGCGGATCGCGGGGGTTGCCAGCTCCGCAGTCAGCGCCAGGGCACGGCCGAGACCGGCTCCCGCGTCGAGCATCGCACCGATCAGTTCCAGCATCATTGCCGCATCACTGAGCCCCGGCCCGGGCACGCCTGGTTCGCCGGGTGGCCCGTCGCCGCATCGCGTGCTGGCCGGTAGACCGGCATCCGGAGCCGGCAGCGTCCGGCGCATGAGCCTCCGTCTGGCGATGCCATGGCCGGAGAAAGCCGTAACGGCTGCGATCGCCAGAACCGCCATCACCGCCCAGCCCGCGGCGGCTGCCGTCACGGCTGCAGTCCCTCAGCCGCCCGGACGAGCCGTGCCGACCAGAACCGGCCTGCAGCCGTGAGACCCAGGCCCGCCACGAGCGCCGCCACGCCCCAGGGGTTTCCCAGCAGGACCTCGGCAGGATCGACGCCCAGCAGCAAGCCCAGGCCAAGGCCGAGGAACGGCAGCCATGCCAGCAGCCGCACGGTTGCGCGGGGCCCGGCCAGCGCCGTCTGGCGGGCGGCCTCGACGTCGTCCTCCGCCTCAAGCTGGGCCGCGAATCTCATCAACACGTCCGCCAGCGGGCAGCCCGTGGCTTCGGCAACGTCAAAGCACGCGGCGAGCTGGAACCAGATACGGCGCTCGGACGACCCGCCGCCTGCACCCTCGTTCTGGCGTGTCCCGGCTGCTCGGCCGAAAGCAGCGGCGCCGGCGGAGCGGATGGCGGCTCCCACGGGAGACCCGCGCGTCGCGGCCGCGCGGGCGGCAGCGAGCATCCGCACGGATCCCGGCGCCAGCACCGGGCTCCGGCCGGGCATTGGCTCCCCGGACAGGGCCGTGGCAGGACCGGCCACGTGCAGGAGCCACAGTTCGTCCCACAGCCGCGCGGGAGTACGGCCGCCCTTCAGCAACGCCGCCAACTGCTGCACGAGCAAGTTCATCGAAACCGCAGCGGCGCTCCGGCGCCGCCGGGGCACCGGGACGGGTCCTGCTTGCGTGCCGGCGGGCACTCCACCGCGTGGGCCAGCCAACGCCATGCGAATCCGGTGTCGTGGGGCACCTGCTCGCGAAGACGCCAGGAACACCGCGATCACCAGGACGCACACGAGTGCAGCAGTCACGCCATTCCCCCGCCCGGGTCCTTCCGCACCGCTACTTCCTGCAGGCGCGCTGGTCCCCCGGGGCCGGGTGTGTCCAGTCCGCCGGGGTCCAGCCCGAGGCGGACCGCCAGCCCCGGCCAGGCCGCCCCACCCCGGACCGCCCCGCCGCAGATGTTTAGCGCCGACTCGACCACCAGGCCGGCCGGGCTGTTTTCCAGCACGCCAATGCCGGCCACGGACCGCCCGTTGTTCAGCCTTTCCACATGGACCACAGCGTCGAGGGCGCTGACTGCCTGCAGGCGCACCGCGTCCTGCCCCATCCCGGCCAGGGCACCGAGCGCCGTCAGCCGTGCGGGCACGTCGGCAGCGGTGTTGGCGTGGATCGTGCTGCCGCCTCCGCTGTGGCCGGTATTCATGGCAGCCAGCAGTTCCCGCACCTCGGCTCCGCGGCACTCCCCCACGACCAGCCGGTCCGGCCGCATCCTTAGTGACTGCCGCACGAGCTCGCCCAGGTCCACGACGCCGCCACCTTCCAGGTTGCCGTGCCGGGCCTCCAGCGAGACAACGTGCGGGTGGACCGGGTTCAGCTCCGAGGCGTCTTCGATCAGGACCAGCCGCTCGCCGGGCGAACACAGGCCGAGGAGCGTGGCAAGCAGCGTGGTTTTACCCGACCCTGTGGCGCCGCTGATCAGGAAGCTCAAACGGTGTTCCACCATCCGTTCCAGCACGGTCTGCACCAACGCCCCGAACATTCCGTTCCGCCGCAACTCGTCCATGGAGAAAACCCGGTCACGCCGGATCCTGATGCTCAGGAGTGTCCCCGCCGTGGAGATGGGCGGCAGGACGGCGTGGACCCGGAAGCCGCCGTCGAGCCTGACATCGACGCAGGGGGAGCCGTCGTCGAGCCGCCGCCCGCCGGCCGCCACCAGCCGCGCCGCCAGCGCACGGACCTGCGGCTCACCGGAGAACGCCGCCGGCGCCATTTCAAGCCCCTCACCGCGGTCCATCCAGACGGCGCCGGGGCCGTTGACGAAGATGTCTGTCACGGCCGGGTCGCGGACCAGCACCTGCAGTGGTCCCAGCCCGTTCAATTCCGCGCTGATGCCCTCGACGGCGGCCAGCGCGCCGGCCGTCCCCAGCAGGCGTCCGCTTGCTTGGACAGCGGCTGCCACACGCGACGGGGTCACCGGACCTGCATCGGACATCACGGATTCCCGGACGGACTCCAGCAGCCTCGCGTCAACGGAGGCGGCGCGGGCCGGAACCCGGTACCGCGGGATGCCCGGCCTGGCCCCGGCGTCCGGGGGCCCCGGCGCCGAATGGGCGGCGCTCATGATGTGCGTCCTGCGCCGAAGTCGAGGACCGTCCCGGCAAACCGCCGCACACTGCGCTGCCGTCCCGCGTCCAGCAGCCGCCCGGACTCCGTGGCGGCCGCGGCACGCCGGACGTCCGGCACGATCCCGGCCAGCGGCAGCCCGACAGACTCGGCTACCAGCCCGGCATCCAGCGAGGCCCCGGACCTGCCCCGCACGACGAGCACGGTCTCCACGGGAGGAAGGTCCTGCAGGAGTCGGGCCGTTGCCACGGCCGCCCGCAGGAGGGCGGGGGTAACCACGATCATCCGGTCGCAGTCCCAGGCGAAGGTCCGCAGCGTGTCCCGCCCCCGGCCGATATCCACGACTACCAGCTCGTAGCCGCGCCGGGCGGCGTCCAGCACACCGGCCACGACGGTGTGGTCTACTCCGCTGTAGCGCTCTTTGTTGCCGGGCCAGGAGAGGAACGGGAATCCCCCGGCCAGAGGCAGGGAATCGGCGAGCTGGCGGGCATCGATTGTGCCGCTGGCGCCAGCCAGATCCGGCCAGCGGAGGCCGGGCGTTTCTTCGGCGGCGAGCGCCAGTTCCAGTCCCCCGCCGCACGGATCTCCATCCACCAGCAGGACACGCACACCCTCGCGGGCAGCCGCATGGGCCAGCCAGACCGCGGCGGTGCTGGCCCCGGCGCCGCCGCAGCCGCCGACAATCCCAAGGACCAGCCCGCCAGGCTCTGGGGTCCGGGAGCGGCTGAGGTACTCGACGAGCCAGGTCGCGGCCCCGGGCAACACTGCGACGCGTTCCGCCCCAATAGCAGCCGCCAGCTGCCACAGGCGGTCGCCGTCTTCGTTGAGTCCTACGAGGACGGCCGGTGACCGTCCCCGCGGCGGCAACTCGTGGATGTCGCTGCCGAGCAGCACCACCGCAGCCGCGTCCCAGAACTGCGCCGCCTCCCTGATGGTCCCCACCGTCCGCAGCTGGCCGCCGGACGCCGCCACGATCCGTTCCACCTCGCCGCGCAGCAGCGCGTACTCCGTCACCAGCAGCGTCTCCGGCGACCCGTCCGGAAGCCACGGGCCGGGGCCAGCGGCGGGATCCGGGACTGGGCTTGCCAGCTGGTGCCTGCTCATGCGCCAACTCTTCCCGTCCGCCGAGCCCGCCATAACCCACGCCGGCGGCTATGTGGACAAGCCCGTGGACTATCCAATGAACAGGGGACTCCGCGCCGCAGGGCAGAATTGACCCTATGTACCTGTTGCTCGCCGCCCACGCTGACGGCGCAGCCCTCCAGGAACTCACCGCAGACGGCGCCCCGCACCCGGGCGCACCCGCACCGCGGGTCGTCAGCGCCGCCGAGCTGGCCGGCGTCGTGCGTGAACTCGAACAGCGGCGGCCGCGCTGGATCTGGCACCGCACGCAGGACTGGTACCCCGCCCTGCTGGCCGCCGGAGTGGAGCTGGAACGCTGCTACGACCTCACGTTGTGCGGCGCCATCCTGGCGCACTCGGAGTTCACTGCCCACACCGAATACGCGCAGAACGCGGAGAAACTGACCCAGGACGACGACGTGCAACAGCCGCCCCGCGCCCTGCAGCCGCCACCCCCGCCGCCCGACCAGGGAGCCCTGTTTGATGATCCGGGCTGGCGCAAGGCACACCGGCACAGTCCCGAGGACCTCCGCGCCGAATACGCCGCCCAGCAGGACGCCCTCAGCCAGGCGGGAGGCGTCGGCGTCGAACGCCTCGGAGACAACCGCAGGCAGCGCCTCCAGCTCCTGCTCGCGGCCGAGTCCGCCGGCGCCATGATCGCCGCGGAGATGCAGCACACCGGCGTGCCATGGCGGGAGGAACTTCATGAGCGGATCCTTGCCGACTACCTCGGCCCCCGGCCTCCCCAGGGGCACCGTCCGGCCAAGCTGGAAGCACTCACCGCCGAGCTTCGGCAGCTGCTGAACTCGCCGGCGTTGAACCCGGATTCGCCGCAGGAGCTCATGCGCGCCCTGCACCGGAACGGCATCGAGGTGAAGACGACGCGGCAGTGGGAACTGAAGGAATCCAGCCACCCTGCGATCGAACCGCTCCTGGCCTTCAAGAAACTCTCCCGGCTGCACGCTGCCAACGGCTGGGCCTGGCTGGATGCCTGGGTAAAGAACGGCCGGTTCCAGCCGGAGTACGTGGTGGGCGGGGTGGTCTCCGGCCGCTGGGCTTCCCGGGGCGGCGGGGCGCTGCAGATCCCGCGGCAGATCCGGGGCGCCGTCCATGCAGATCCGGGGCACAAACTGATCGTCGCCGACGCCTCGCAGCTCGAGCCCCGCGTGCTCGTGGCACTGGCGCAGGACGCCAAGATGGCCGAGGCCGCGCGTGACAAGGACCTGTATGCCGGCATCGCCGCACAAGGATTCGGCGGCGACCGCGCCAAGGCGAAGGTGGCGTTGCTTGGGGCGATCTACGGGGCCACCACCGGCGAGTCAGGCCGCCTGATGCCGCAGCTGACCCGCACCTATCCGCGCGCTGTCGGCTTCGTGGAACAGGCCGCCCGCGAGGGTGAGGCCGGAAGGACCGTCACCTCACGGCTGGGCCGCAGCAGCCCGCCGCCGTCCGGGCGCTGGCTGCAAAGCCAGCAGTCGACCAGCGCCGAGGAACAGCGCCGGGCCGATTCGCTCGCCCGCTCGCGAGGCCGGTTCACGCGCAATTTCGTGGTCCAGGGCTCCGCGGCGGACTGGGCGGCCTGCTGGCTGGCAGAACTGCGACGGCGGCTCCGCGCCATGCGCGCGGACGGTACCCCCGCCGGGGAACTGGTCTTCTTCCTGCACGACGAAGTCATGGTCCACTGTCCCGAAGCCGCAGTGGAGGATTGCATCCAGGCCATTGAGGAGTCGGCCAACGCCGCCAAGGAACTGCTGTTCGGCAGGATCCCGGTGGAATTCCCGGTCAGTGTGGCGGTCGTGGACTCGTACGACAACGCCAAATAATGCTCCGGAGACGCCCGCCGTAACGTACCCGTCGGTAGCGTTGTGCCCGCGTGTGACGGCGGTTACGCTCGGAAAGGCCGGTGGTTGAACCGATAGTTCACCGGCAATGCAACGACGCATATTTTTTGGGGAGGCAGCACCTTGGCTGGCATTTTTGAGATCGCCATGGCGGGCGAGAAGAAGTACTTCTTCAAGCTGACGGCATCCGACGGAACGGTGGTCGCCGTTTCACCACTGTTCAACACGATTAAGGGCGCCGCCGCGGGCATCAATGCCGTGCGGGAGAATGCCGCAACCGGACTCGTGGTCGACAAGTCCCGGGGCCGCAGCAAGTCCGTGCCCCCGCAGGCAGCCACGCGGGGAGCCACCACCCGGATCGGCGCCGGCATGGCCGCCGGCTAACAGCCAGCCGGCTAACAGCCAGCCCGGAATCCAGGCGAGGGAACGCGCTGGAGGTCCCGCATCAGCCGTGGAGCCTGCTCCAGGTGTCGACGCTGAGCAAGATCGAGCGGTCCCAGGGAACGGCCCATCCCAGCTGGTCGAAGAGCTGGTTGAGGATCATCCCGGTGAAGCCCCACACCACGACGTCGTTGACGGTGAACGCGGGGCTGTGGAATGTCTGCCCGGCCCTGGTCACGGTGGCCATCACCCGGTTGTCCGGATCCAGCAGGTCCCGGACCGGGACACGGAAGACCTGGGAAGACTCGCCGTAGTCAACTACCCGAACGGGTGACTGGGACGCCCACCAGCCGAGGACGGGTGTCACCAGGAAGTTTCCGCGCGGAAGGGCCAGCTCCGGCATCACGCCAAGGACCTCGACGCCGGCCGGGTCCAGCCCGGTTTCCTCTTCCGCCTCCCGCAGCGCGGCGTCGGTCCCGGACTCACCCGGTTCGATGCCGCCTCCGGGGAAGGCTACCTGCCCGGGATGGTCATCCAAGGTCTGGGCGCGCTGCAGCAGCAGGACGTCCAGATCGGCCGGGGCAAGGGCCTTGACCGAGGCCGCCGGGACGTTATCGAGTGAGCCGAAGAGCATCAGTACGGCGGCCCGGCGGACCCGCTCACCGGGCTCGACGGCGAGTTCCCGCCAGCGTGGATCCGGTGACGGCGCCGTTCCCGCCTCCACCGCCGCCACCAGATCGATGAGGTCCTGACGGGCCGTCACCGCGGCTTCCTCTGCGATTCCATCCGGATCTCCGCTGCCCGGTGCGTCTCGGCGAGCAGCTTCGAGAGCAGCTCCTCCTGTCCCGGGGCCAGCTCGTACTTCAGCAGCTTCTTCGCCTTCTCCGGGTCCGTCTCCCCCATGCCGTAACTGGGGCACCAGTTCGCCACCGCACACGCCCCGCACGCCGGTCTGCGGGAATGGCACACGCGCCGGCCGTGGAACACCACCCGGTGCGAGAGCATGGTCCAGTCCTTCGGTTCGAACAGTTCGCCGACGTCGGATTCGACCTTCACCGGATCCTCCGAATCCGTCCAGCCGAAGCGCTTCGCCAGGCGGCCAAAGTGGGTATCCACCGTGATTCCCGGGACGCCAAACGCATTCCCGAGCACCACGTTGGCGGTCTTCCGCCCGACGCCGGGAAGCGTCACCAGATCAGCGAGCCGGCCGGGCACCTCGCCGTCGTACTCATCCACCAGCCGGTTGCACAGCGCCATCAGGTTCCTGGTCTTCGCCCGGAAGAACCCGGTGGGTTTGATGATGGCCTCCAGGTCGGCCGGGTCCGCCTCCGCCATGCTCCGCGCGTCGGGGTAGCGCGCGAACAGCAGGGGCGTGATCTGGTTGACCGTCACGTCGGTGGTCTGCGCGGAAAGCACCGTGGCCACCACAAGCTCAAACGGGCTGCGGAAATCCAGCTCCGCATGGGCATACGGGTACTGCTCAGCGAGCGCCTTGTTGATCCGGCGGGCGCGCCGTTTCAAGCCCAGCAGGGACTCCCCCGCTGCCCGCGGCCCGGCGCTCTTGGTCCCGGCGCTTTTGCGGCGTGCGCTTTTGGCGTCCGGGGCAACGCCCAGCCCGGCGTCGGGAGCGGCGTCGGGAGTGGCAGTGCCTGGCGCGGCACCACCGGCGGCCGGATTGCGGGAGTTGGTGGCCACGGGGGCCGGCTAACCGCGTTCGATGTTGCTGAGGTCCCGCAGCACGCCGACGCGGCCGTCGGTGTGCTGGACCAGGAACTCGTGGCCCCGGTCCTCGAGTGCGAGTACCCAGCCGCCTGGTTCGATCACAAAGGCAGCTGCGCCGCTGTGCTCATCCATGGCGGTGCGGGGCTGTGCGACGGCGAACCAGAATGCCTCGTGGACGGGCTGGGCCTCGTGGTCCTCGGGACGGCTTGAGGGGTCGACGGTGGCGCCGATCGGCTCCTGCTGGCGCACCTGCGGGTTCACCGTGGTGGGGGCGCTGTGGCTTGCGGCCGCGGGAACCTCGGCAGCACGCGTGTCTTCAGCCGCTGAGGCGGCCCGGGCCTGCGCGTCCGGGGCTTGCCCGCCCGCAGCGGATTTTGCGGCGGGCGGCACGACGGCGGCGGCCTGGGTCTGCTCGGCGGCGGACGGTGCCTCCGGTGCGGATGCGGCGGGAACGACGGCGGCGGCCTGGGTTTCCGGGGCACTGACCACCGGGGTGGGCGCGGACTGGGTAGGTGCTTGCTGGGCGGGTGCCGGCGTCGGCGCTGCGGAACGGGCTGCCGCACCCGAGGCTGCGGCAGCGCCTGCTGCACCCGCGGCAGCGCCGAACGACGCGTCGCCGCGCGGGGCAGGTTCCGTGGCGGCAGACTGCCCGCCCGGGGTCATGCGCTTCGCCCAGCCGGCGACCGCGCTGGTACCGGCGGCCTTGGGCGCCTTCTCTTCAGTGGCCGCTTTCGGAGCCTTGGGGGCACGGGGCTTGCGGACGGGGACCGCCGCATCGCGGGCCACAATATGGGCAGGCACCTCTGCGCGGTCCAGGAAATCTCCGGCGAAGAAGGGGATCAGGCGGCCAAGCACTGTGGCCGAGAGCAGCCCGAGGGCGCCCACGAGGGCCAGCAGCATGCTGGGCACGAATGCGCCCGCGATGGACAGGAAGAAGAACGCGACGGCGAAGGACGCCACCACAGAGCCGAACTGGTCGACGGAAAGGGACCCGACGCGCATCTTCGTTCCGGGGCTGACGCGGCGCGCCACGAACAGTGCGGCAACGATCACCGGCAGGATGATCCCGAGGCCCAGGAAGAACAGGCTGCCCAGGTTCCACAGGTTGTAGCGGACGGCAAACATCGGGATCAGCGAGGCAACAAAGAGAATCAGTGTCGAGCCGAAGACGGTGAGATCGCGGACCGTGAAGGGCCCCAGGACCGCTTCGTTCTTCTTGCCGACCGGCTTGCTGCTTGCCTTGTCCACCGTGAAGCGGGGCGCGTCCCCGTAGCCGGTTGGCCGTTCCGCTCCCGCGTTGCCCTGGCTCTGGGCGGGCTGCTTGAGCTGCCCGTTTGCTTGCTCGTTCATTCGGTTCTCCTTAGCATGGCGGCACCCTGGACAGCACCGTCTAACGGCAGGCCGAGCAGGGACCGCGAGCGGTCCCGTCGCCTCCATCGGATGTCACAACTTCATCTCAGCCTAGTCAAGTGGCAGGCCGATCACTAGCTGACAAGCCGGGGACGGTGGCACAAGAGTCAGGCCCGGCATCCCGGTGCCGCGGGTCGAGGCATGCGTCATTCGAGCACAACCTGTGGCTCGTCGCGCCCGCAGCAGGCGCGGTTTCCCCCGGGCACGGGTCCATCAGTCAACGGTCCCCGGCGGCTGTCCGCAGGGCCCGGCTGTAGGCCGCGGGTTCGTTGCGGGTGGCGGCAGAGACTGCCAGATGCCGGGCGGTGATGCGCCGGGCGAAGTATCCCTGGCAGGGCAGGACAATCACGGTGTCCAGGCCGTTTTCCCAGGCGGCGATCAGGGCGGGCAGGCTCTGAGGCTCTGGGAGCTCGGCCGCGTTCCTGCCCGGATGGGTGTCGGCGTGCGGCCGGGACACCATTACCCAGGCGTTGTACGCGCCGGTGTCGATGCCGTCCCAGCCATAGTCCGCCTGCCAGAACGGCGGGACCAAGGGGTCGAGGCCGTGTCCCGGCTGCCAGACGGAACGCAGGCGGGCCGGACTCGGGTGGACCGTCGGGTCCGGCTCCTCCACGGAGTACCAGTCCCACAACCGGGCCCAGGCACGGTGCCAGCGGGCTTCCCACTCCGCCGGCGTTGCCGAATCCGGGAGCTGCGAAATCCCGGCTTCGGGCAGCGGCTCCAGCCGGGGCACATCGGCGTCGCCGGCTATGTGCCAGGCGTCGCGGATGAACAGCAGGAGGGTCAGATGGTGCGGGGTATCCACACGGATGGCCATGCCAGGCGGGCACGGGTTGTCCGGCACCGGATCCCAGTACTTCATGCGCCTCTTCCCCCCAATAGCGGCCGAGTCAGCCTCGCCCCATTCTGGCGAAGGACGGCCACCAGCACCAGAGCCTCCGCCTGCCCCCCGCCATTCGGCGCTTAACAAACACCGCTCACGGTTCGCTGTGTGACGCGGCACACGTCGGGCGCGGCTCAGGCGTTAGTGTGTATTTCGGAACAGCTCTTTGCGGTCCGACCGTGACCAGCCCATGCCCGACGCCGCGCACGCGGCACGGCCCTGCGGCGGAACGGACGCTCCGCGCAGCACGGATCGATGAATGATGAGGTTCACCATGTCCCAGCAGACACCCGGCTCCACGACGACGCAGGCCCCCCAGGGCGATGCCTTCGAAAACCTGTCGCAGGAGAACCGCAAGTTCGCGCCTTCCCCCGAGTTCGCGGCCAACGCGGTGGTCACGGCCGCCGACTACGCCGAGGCCGACGCCGACCGGCCGGCCTTCTGGGCCAAACAGGCCCGCGGGCTGCTCACCTGGAGCAAGGACTTCACCCAGACCCTGGACTGGTCCACGCCGCCGTTCGCCAAATGGTTCGTCGGCGGGGAGATCAACGCCGCGTACAACGCCCTGGACCGGCACGTCGAGGCCGGCAACGGGGACCGGGTGGCCATCTACTTCGAGGGCGAGCCCGGTGACACCCGTACATACACGTACGCCCAGCTGACCGAAGAAGTGAAGAAGGCCGCCAACGCCTTCGAGTCCCTTGGCGTGGCCAAGGGTGACCGTGTGGCCGTGTACCTGCCGATGATCCCCGAGGCCGTCATCACGCTGCTTGCCTGCGCCCGGATCGGCGCGATCCACTCGGTGGTCTTCGGCGGCTTCTCCGCCGAGGCCCTGCGGTCCCGGATCGACGACGCCGAAGCCAAGCTCGTGGTCACCGCCGACGGCACGTACCGCCGCGGCAAGCCCAGCTCCCTCAAACACGCCGTCGACGAGGCACTGTCCCACGAAGGCGACGGCAGCGGCCACACCGTGCAGAACGTCGTCGTCGTCAAGCGCAACGGCCAGGACGTCGACTGGCATGACGGCCGGGACCACTGGTGGTCCGACACCGTCGAGACCGCCTCCGCCGAGCACACCGCCGTCGGGCATGACTCCGAGCACCCGCTCTTCATCCTCTACACCTCCGGCACCACCGGCAAGCCGAAGGGCATCCTGCACACCACCGGCGGCTACCTCACCCAGGGCGCCTACACCCACAAGGCCGTTTTCGACCTGAAGCCGGAAACCGACGTGTACTGGTGCACGGCCGACGTCGGCTGGATCACCGGTCACTCCTACGTCGCCTACGCCCCGCTCATCAACGGCGCCACCCAGGTCATGTACGAGGGCACCCCGGACTCCCCGCACCAGGGCCGCTGGTGGGAAATCGTGGAGAAGTACAAGGTCTCCATCCTCTACACCGCCCCCACCGCCATCCGTACCTTCATGAAGTGGGGCAAGGAGATCCCGGCGAAGTCAGACCTCTCCTCGATCCGCGTCCTGGGCTCGGTGGGCGAACCCATCAACCCCGAAGCGTGGATGTGGTACCGCGAGGTCATCGGCGGCAACGCGGGGAAGAACGGCGAGCGGAAGGAAACACCGGCGCCGATCGTGGACACCTGGTGGCAGACCGAAACGGGCGCGCAGATGATCGCCCCGCTGCCCGGGGTCACCGCCACCAAGCCCGGTTCCGCCCAGGTTCCACTGCCCGGCATCGCCGTGGACGTCGTGGACGAACTCGGCGGGTCCGTGCCGAACGGTTCCGGCGGCTACCTCGTCATCCGCGAACCGTGGCCGGCCATGCTCCGCGGCATCTGGGGCGACCCGGAGCGCTTCAAGGAAACCTACTGGTCCCGCTTCGAAACCATGTACTTCGCCGGGGACGGCGCCAAGAGGGACGAGGACGGCGACATCTGGCTGCTCGGCCGGGTGGACGATGTGATGAACATTTCCGGCCACCGGCTCTCCACCGCCGAAATCGAATCCGCCCTCGTGTCCCACCCGGCAGTCGCGGAAGCCGCCGTCGTGGGCGCCGCGGACGAGACCACCGGCCAGGCCGTCGTCGCGTTCGTGATCCTCCGCGGCGACGCCGTGGACACCGGGGACGCGATCGTGCAGGAACTCCGGAACCACGTGGGCAAGGAGATCGGGCCGATCGCGAAGCCCAAGACCATCCTCGTGGTGCCCGAACTGCCCAAGACCCGCTCGGGCAAGATCATGCGGCGCCTGCTCAAGGACGTCGCGGAAGGCCGTGAGGTCGGCGATGCCACTACCCTGGCCGACAACACGGTGATGGCGCAGATCGCGCAGTCGCTGAGGAAGTGAGCAGGGACCCGGTCCAGGCTGTCCAGGCCGGAACGTTGCAGCAATGACGGATGCATGTGACGTATTGGTGGTCGGAGCCGGCCTGGCCGGGCTGCAATGCGCCCGGGAACTGCAGGCCGCCGGGCGGCAGGTGCTCGTGTGGGAGGCCTCCGACGATATCGGGGGCCGGATCCGGACCGACCGGATCGACGGCTTCCTCGTGGACCGCGGGTTTCAGGTGCTCAATCCCTCCTACCCCGCGGTCCGCCGGTGGGTCGACGTCGGGGCCCTGGCGCTGCAGTCTTTCGGCGCCGGCCTGCGGGTCCGCGGCCCGGACTCCATCGCGGTCCTCGCCCACCCGCTGCGCGAGCCCGCCCTGATCTTGCAGACCCTGCGCAGCGGCCTGCTGGACCCGCGCTCCGTCGCTGGGCTGCTGCGCTGGGCCGGACCGGCGTTCACCGGCCACCGGCGGCACCCCGGCAGCGATGTTCCGCTGCGGGCGGCTCTGGATCGGGCCGGATGCTCCGGCGGACTGCGCCGGGCAGTGGACCAGTTCCTCGCCGGAGTGCTGCTGGACGACGAGGGCACCACCTCCAACGACTTCGCATTGCAGCTGGTGCGCGTGTTCGCGACCGGCGTGCAGGGGTTGCCGCGCGACGGCATGCAGGCTCTCCCCCGGCAGCTGGCGGACACCCTCATTACCCCGGTCCGCACTTCGACCCGGGTGGAATCGATCACCCCGGACGGGGACGGGGCCGTGGTCACTGCCGCGGGTGCCAGGCTCCGGGCCCGCCACGTCGTGCTCGCCGCCGATCCGGTCAACTCGGCCAGACTGACCGGCGGCGAGGTTCCGGCCATGAAGGGCGTGCTGACCCACTGGTTCGCGGCCGACACGGCTCCCAGCGCGGTGGACATGCTCCACATCGACGGCCGCGCGCACCCGGGCGGGCCGCTCGTCAACGCTGCGGTAATTTCCAACGCGGCCCCGAGCTACGCCCCGGCCGGGCGGCACCTGGTCCAGACGTCCGCGCTGCGTGTCCCGGGCCGGCCGATCCCGAGCGACGACGACGTCCTCCGGCACGCCGCAGACCTTTTCGGCTCCTCCACGTCCGGCTGGGAGCTGGTGGCGCGGCACGACGTCCCGCATGCGCTGCCCCTGCAGCGGCCGCCGCTGCGGCCCCAGCCGGTGGAGGGCCCGTCCGGGCTGGTCATCTGCGGGGACCACCGGGAGACCGCGTCCATTAATGGTGCGCTCTTCAGCGGCCACCGTGCCGCCCTCGCCATCCTCGGACGGCCCAGATGACCTTCTCGGTGTCACGCCGGGTCGCCGCGTCCGCGGAGGACGTCTGGACTCTGCTCACCGATACTGGGCAGTGGCCGGCCTGGGGACCATCGATCACCGGCGTCGAGCCCGCCCGGACCGGAATCCCCGCCGGTCCCGAGGCAGGGCGCGCGGCCGAGCCCGGATCCGGAGGGCTTGCCGCCGGCAGCAGGGGCAGGGTCCGCACCGTCCTGGGCGTGGCGCTGCCGTACACCGTGACGGCGCTCGAGCCCGGCCGGTACTGGTCCTGGTCCGTTGCGGGGCTCCCGGCCACCGGCCATCGAGTTGTTCCGCAGGGCGGCGGCTGCCTCGTCACTTTCACGGTCCCGTGGTGGGCGCCGGCCTACCTTCCGGTGTGTGCCCTGGCGCTGCGCCGGATTGAGCGGATCGCGGCGCGTTAAGAAGGCGCGGCCGGTTCACCCGCCGCCGTGGCCCTCAGCCGCCGGAGCACGCCTTGACGAGGACAACTTCGAAACTCGTGGCCCCCGGCGTCGTGAATTTCGCGTTGACGACTGCGAGGGTTTCGCCGAACAACGCCGCCGTCGTGGGGATGTCGAAGTTCTCGCTGGTGATGACTTCCCTCACCTCACCGGAGCTGAGGCGAGAATTCAGATCGATCCTGCTGACCTGGTTGAGGAAGTTCTGCACCGCCCAGAGCGTGCCGTCCCGGACGACGATGCCGTCCACGTTCGTCACGGTGACCGGGGCTCCGGAGGAGTCCGTGACCTCGATCAACTTGTTCGATCCGTCGGCGGGATCGACCGCGTACAGGGCGCCGCGGCCCGTGTGGGCGACGATCAGCCGGTCGCCGTCGTCGGCGGCGGCGATGCCGTTGAGGTTGAACCCCTCGTCCACGGTGCCGGCCGGCGCGTCGAGGGCCAGGGTCCGGGCGTCGCCCGGTTTCCCGTCGCTGCTGATCGGGATGCGGTAGAGCTCACCGGCGCGCGAGTTGGTAAACCACGCGCCGTCGCGGGTCAGTGCGACGTCGTTGATGAAGCTGGCACCCGCCGGAGCCAGGTCGTAGACCCTCACGGTCTTCTTCGTCTCCAGGTCATAGACATAGGCCTGGCCGGTGGCGCCGCCGGCGACGAAGAGCAGGTCATTATCCCGGTCAACCTTCATCCCGACGGCGGCCCGGCCCTCCGGCGCCGTGATGAACGGATGTGCCGTGCCCTTGTCGATGTCCCCACGGAAGATGTTCCCGTTGGGCAGGTCGCCGGCGAAAAACGTGGTGCCCTCGCCTGCGGCGATGCCTTCAGCGCCGGTGGCGCCGGGGAGTCTGATCACCGGGGTCCGGTCATCCCCGTCCGCTCGGGCGGCGGCGGCCAGGGGCGCCGGCACGAGGAACGCCGCAAGGGTGACGATGCCCACGGCGACCCTACAGATTGATTTTCGTGCATGAATGTTGCGCATGATGTGCTCCGAGATGGGCGTTGCGCGCGGGCTGACCAGTACGGGAGCTCCGCACGATGGTCCTTTCAGTCTAGGCAGGCCGGCAGGCGCGGACCAGAGCCGGCCGGCGGGTCACCGTGCTGTCATTTGCGCGCCGATTCCGCAATTGGATACGGCCGCGCGCAATCAACGCGATACATTGGCAGGCATGAGCGAAGCCACCCCCGACGGCGCCGGCCGCGGCACCATCCTGGTCCTCAACGGGCCCAACCTGAACCTGCTCGGCACGCGCGAACCCGAGAAATACGGCACCGCCACCCTGGCCGACGTCGAACAGCTCGCCAAGGACGCCGGCGCGGCGCACGGTCTCGACGTCGAGTGCTTCCAGTCGAACCATGAGGGCGCCCTTGTGGACGCCATCCATGCCGCCCGCGGCAAGGCCGTCGGCATCGTCATCAACGCCGGCGCCTACACGCACACCTCGGTCGCCATCCGGGACGCCATCTCCGCGGTGCAGCTGCCCGCCGTCGAGGTCCACATCACGAATGTCCATGCCCGCGAGGAGTTCCGGCACCACTCGTACCTCTCGGACATCAGCAACGCCGTCATAGCCGGCGCCGGAATCCTGGGCTACCGGTTCGCCGTCGAATACCTCGCCGGGCTGCAGGCCGGCCGGGACTGAGCATGTCCTCCGGTGGCACCGCCCGCGGGGACGCAGGCCCTGCGGAATCGGGCCCTGCGGAATCGGGCACGGCTGCGTGGTACCGGCACTTCGGTACGGTCGACGCGCCCGGGAACTCGGAGTGCTACGCCGAATGGTCGGTGGGGATCGCGGAGGACCCGGAGCTGCTCCGGCGGATTGACGAGTGGCCGCACAACAAACGACAGCCCCTGCTGATGCTCGCGGCCGCCCGCTTCCTCGGTGCGCCGATCAGCCCCTACCGGGACTTCCGGGCCTTCCTGGACGCACACTGGGCTGATGTCTCCCGCACGGTGCTCTCCCGCGCCACCCAGACAAATGAGGCCGGGCGCTGCGCCACCCTGCTGCCTTCCCTCGCGCAGATCGCCGCGGCCGGCGGGCGCCCGCTCGCGCTCATCGAGGTCGGGGCCTCGGCCGGGCTCACCCTGTTTCCGGACCGCTACGGCTACGAGTTCAGCGCCGGCGCCGGCGCCCAGGTCATCCGGCTGGCCCCCGACAGCGCCGCCCCCGGCAGCTACCCGGTCCTGGGCTGCGCCGTCACGGGCCCGGTCCCGCTTCCGGCGGAACTCCCGCAGGTGGTGTGGCGTGCGGGAATCGACCTCAACCCGCTCGACGTCCGGAACCCCGACGACGTTGCCTGGCTGGAGGCCCTGATCTGGCCGGAGCAGGACTTCCGCCGCGAGAGGCTGCGCCTGGCGATTTCGCTCGCCCAGGCCGACCCGCCGCTGCTCGTGGCCGGGGACCTCAACGACCAACTGGTCGGCCTGGCCGCGAAGGCGCCGCCGGACGCGACCCTGGTTGTGTTCCACAGCGCGGTCATGGCCTACCTTGACGCGGAGGCCCGGGACCGGTTCCGCGGCACCATGGCGCGGCTCGCCGCCGAACGCGGCTGCCACTGGCTCTCCAACGAGGGGCACATGGTGATCCTCCAGGCGGACGGCTCCAGCGTGGTCCCGGAAATGGATGACGGGCGGCTCCGCGGACGGTTCCTGCTGCTGCACAACGGCAGGCCGGTGGCGATCACCGGCCCGCACGGCCAAAGCCTGGAGTGGCTGTAGCAGACTAGTTCCCGCCGCCGGGAACGTCGCCGGTTACTTCTGGATGCACTGGCCCGGGGAAACGGTACTGCCGAGGCCCGGCGCCTGGGCCGCGACCGGCTCCAGGTCCGTCATGGTGATGGCATATCCCAGCGAGGACTCGCCCGTGGCCTTGGCGAAAATTACTCCTGCCACCTGGCCGTCGTTGGTCAGCAGCGGCCCTCCCGAGTTGCCCGGCTGGACGTCCCCGGCGATCCGGTACACGTCAGCCGGCGAGGGGTTGTTGCCGTAGATGTCCGGGACAAGCACCGTCGCAATGTCCTGCACCGTGGCAGGTTTGGACTGGAACGGGCCGCCGTGGGGGTACCCGGCAAACGCTGCCGGGCTGCCGGCCGGCAGGTCGGAGCTGAGCGGCAGCGGGGCGGTGCGGAGTCCGTCCACGGCCACTACCGCGAGGTCGTGCTGGGTGTCGAAGTACACGACCCGCCCGGGCAGGGCGCCGCCGCCGGGGATCTCCACCACCGGTTCCGGCACGCCGGCGACCACGTGGGCGTTCGTAACCACCCGGCCGGGGGAAACGACGAACCCGGTTCCGGTCTGGTTTTGCCCGCACTGGTAGGCGGTGCCGGCAATCTTCAGGACCGACGCCGCGGCCCTGTTCAGTGCCGGAGTGTCGGTGCTGGTGTCCGGGATGGCCACCGGTTGGCCCTGCCCGATGCCCTCGAACAGCGTCGGGATGCCGTCACCGATCACGGCGGACCGCAGCTGCGCCATCGACGTCTTGAGCGGCACGGGAGTCACGCCGTCGATAAAGCGGATCACCTTGGACTCGGCGAGCGGCTGCGAAACGAAGGGAACACCGAGCGCGCCGATACTGAAGGCCAGCATCGACATCACCAAGGCGGACACCACCACGTTGACGCCGCCGCCGGCCAACCGGTCCGCGGACCGCAGCGGGCTGATCTTGACGACGCTGCGGATCCGGCGGCCGATTGCTGTGCCCAGCCCGTGCCCGAGGACCATCAGGAGCACGGCGGTGGCAATGATGGCCGTGAGGCGCCAACCGCTGTCCTCCACTAGTCCGCTGACAATGGGGACGGACACAAACGCGGCCACGGCACCCGCGGCGAATCCGGCGATGCCGCCGGCTGTCACCAGGAAGCCATTGCGCAGGCCATGAAACAGGTAGGACAGCAGCGTCAAAATCAACACGAGGTCCAAGATGGTCAAGCCGAACACCAATGCTCCTTACAGGCAGGTAAACCCCAATTCTACCGGCGCAGGCTGACAGTTTGCCCGGCGCGTCCGGCGGCCGAAGAAGGCGCCGATGAACCCGCGGCCGCGACGTTTGGCGCGTTTCGGTGCCAAGTACGTCACAGACGCGCCAAAATTCTGAAACAATGGCTGAAGCGCCCCAGCCGACACAGTTAGTCAGGAGATTTCATGGATATCGAGGTATTGCGCCGCGCACCCCTTTTCGCCACGCTCGACGACGAGGCGTTCCGTCTGCTGACGGACGAACTCACCGAGGTGGACCTCTCACGCGGAGCCTCGGTATTCCGGGAAGGTGACCAGGGCGACCAGCTCTATTTCATCGTCTCCGGCAAGGTCAAGCTGGGACGCACGTCCCCCGACGGCCGGGAGTCACTGCTTGCCATCCTCGGCCCGGGGGAGCTCTTCGGCGAAATGGCACTGTTCGACCCGAGCCCGCGCACCGCCACGGCAACGGCCGTCTCGGAGACCCGCCTGGCCGGGCTCAAGAATGAGAGCCTCAACGCCCTGCTGCGCACCCGTCCGGAGGTTTCGGCACAGCTGCTGCAGGCCCTGGCCCGCCGCCTGCGCCGCACCAACGATTCCCTGTCCGACCTGGTCTTCTCCGACGTCCCGGGCCGCGTGGCCAAGGCGCTGCTGGACCTGGCGGACCGCTTCGGGCGCCCCGCGACCGACGGGGTCCTGGTGGCCCACGAGCTCACGCAGGAAGAACTGGCCCAGCTGGTCGGAGCTTCCCGCGAAACGGTCAACAAGGCCCTCGCCGAGTTCGTGCAGCGCGGCTGGCTGCGCCTGGAAGCCCGCGCCGTCGTCATCCTCGACATGCAGCGCCTCCGCCAGCGCTCCCGCTAAGCCTGTTTGCCAGCACACCTGCAGTGCACCGAAGGCCGGCTCCGTGAAGACACGGAGCCGGCCTTCGGCGTCTCTCAGGACTCTGGTTCGTAGCCGATGAGCCAGTGAAGTCCATGACGGTCGATGACCTGGCCGTCCGAAGCGCCCCAGGGCTTCGGGGCAAGCGGGTCGACCACCCTGCCGCCGGCGGCGAGTTTGTCGAACCACTCGTGGAGAACTGCCGGTTCGGCGGTCCCCAGCAGTGAGAGCCTGAGGCCTTCGAACCGGACACTCTTTTCGCCGGCGGCCGCATCAGACCCCGCCAAGGCGACTGTGCCGTTCAGCTGGCCGTGGGCGATGGCATCCGGCGGGCCGTCGGTGCGGCTGAACTCCGCGTAGGTGTACAAGGCAAGTTCACCGCCGAAAACATCCGCGTAGAAGCCGAGTGCTTCACGCGCTGTGCCGGGGAAACTGACATAGATCTGCAGGGCCGTCATGCGCACAGCATACAGACAGCCACGCACGACCGGTCCCGTTGGCGCGCCGGATCTACGTTGCTCAGCGTTCGCGCTGGGGTTCCCCGGCCACGGTCTTGGCCGCCTCGACCTCGAGCATGAGCCGGCCGTCTTCCTCGACAAGCTTCGGCTGGTAAACGTGGGCCTTGCGCTTGTAGCTCAGGTAGGCGATGCAGCCGTTGGCGGCGGCCATCTTCTCCAGCATGATCTCCGAGCCGGGCACCAGGAGCTGGCCGAGGACAAGCCCGGTGGTGTTCTCCTGGGCCACCTCATCGCCCAGGGCAGTGGTGTTCCGGTCGTCGATGACCTTCCGGGCACACACCCAGCGTCCCCACACCCCTTTGCTGGCCAGCAGCGACGGCTGCTGGTTCATCGGCACCGTGGCCGCGAAGTAGCGGGTGTTGAAGCGGCGGTGCGCGAAGTCCGGGCTGAGCCAGTTGACCAGGGGCTTGAGCAGGTCCGTCCGCACGGAGAGCCCGCGCTTGGCGAGCACGTCCGTGAACGACTTCTCCTGCTCCGCCACAGCCACCCTGGCCCGCATCCACTCCGCCGAGGACGTCGCCTCGACGGTGGTGGACAGGTCCGGTCCGGCCAGGAAGATGCCGGTTTCCTCGAACAGCTCACGGATGGCGCCCACCACGTGGCGGCGCGCCAAGCCGACGTCGTCCGTTCCCATCTGCTCGGCCCAATGCTGCGGCGAAGGGCCCAGCCAGCCGACGGCGTCGTCGTCGGACGCCTCCAGCGACCCGCCCGGGAAGGCGAGCACACCTAGCGGTGAGGACCCGGGCCGGTAGCCCAGCCAGGTCTCCAGGCCGGTGGGAGAATCGCGGAGGAGCACTACCGAGGATGCGAACCGGGCCGCGCGGGGGGTCCGTTCTCCGTGTTCGAGCCAGCTGCGGGCCGCCCCCTCAAGATCCGGAGGGAGGACAAACAGTCGTCGGGCTAACTGAGGCAAGGAACTGACCTGCCCTCTAGGCGAATTCGGCGATCAGTTCGACTTCAACCGGTGAGTCGAGCGGAAGAACAGCAACGCCGACGGCGGACCGCGCGTGCTGGCCGGCGTCGCCGAGAACCTGGCCGAGCAGTTCGGATGCGCCGTTGATCACACCGGGCTGGCCGGTGAAGGACGGGTCGGAGGAGACGAACCCCACAACCTTGACGATCCGGGTGATGCGGTCAAGGTCCCCGATGACGCTCTTCACGGCAGCCAGTGCGTTGACGGCGCACACGGCGGCGTACCGCTTGGCCTCTTCGGGTGAGACGGTGACCTCGTCCGAGGCGCCTTCGGTTCCGGAGGACACCTTGCCGGTCGCCTCGAGCCTGCCGTCGATGAACGGCAGCTGGCCGGAGGTGTAGACATGGTTGCCGGAGATCACAGCGGGGACGTAGGCGGCAACCGGAGCGGCGACCTCGGGCAGGGTCAGGCCGAGCTCGGCCAGGCGCTGCTCGACGGCGGACGACGCGCCCGTGCCGGCGGAGCTGTGGGCCGGAGTTTCGGGAGCCGCCGAGGCGCCCGGGGCGGCAGATGCGGGGGTGCTCATGGCTACTGCTTCTCCCGCTTCAGGTAGGCGACCAGGCCGTTTCCGTCGGGGCCGGGGACAACCTGGACAAGCTCCCAGCCGTCGTCACCCCACTGGTCCAAAATCTGCTTTGTGGCGTGGATAATGAGCGGAATCGTGGCGTACTCCCATTTGGTCATGAGCTAAAGCCTAGTCCTTGCCGGTAAAGTGGAAAACATGGCGACTGGTAAGAACCCTTTATTTGACACGGCCACCACCCTCGGAAAGATCCTTCTTTTCCTGGGCGTGAGCGCCATTTGTGGCGTCCTGGTGGCGGGACTGCTGGTCCCTGCGGCCGCCGTCACCGGCAGCTCGGCCAGCGGATCGATCAAATTTTTCGAGACCCTTCCGGCCGAGCTGAAAGTGGACCCGCCGAGCCAGTCGACGACGATCCTGGCCTCCGACGGCAGCGTGATCGCCAGCCTCTACGCGGAGAACCGCACCAAAGTCTCCCTCGACCAGATGTCGCCGTACATCAAGGATGCGGTCATCGCCATCGAGGACAGCCGCTTCTACGAGCACGGCGGCGTGGACACCACCGGCATCATGCGTGCGCTGGTCAGCACCGCCCGCGGCAACAAGCAGGGCGCGTCCACCATCACGCAGCAGTACGTCAACAACGTCATCAACTCTTCCCTCGAGGCCGAGGGAAAGAGCGACCAGGTCCTCCTCAACGGTGTGAACAAGGGCGTCGGCGACAAACTGCGGGAAATGAAGCTCGCCATCGCCCTGGAGAAGAAGTTCACCAAGGAAGAGATCCTCGAGGGTTACCTCAACATCGTCTTCTTCAACCGCGACGCCTACGGCATCGAGGCCGCGTCCAAGTTCTTCTTCAGCACCACCGCCAAGGATCTGACCCTGCCGCAGGCCGCTCTCCTGGCCGGCCTCGTCAACAGCCCGTCCTTCTATGACCCGATCACCAACCCCGAGAACGCCAAGGTCCGGCGCGACCTGGTGCTCCAGTCCATGCTGACCCAGGGCAAGATCAAGCAGGCCGACTACGATGCCGCCGTTGCCACTCCGGTGGAAACGAAGGTCACCCCGGCGCGCCAGGGCTGTGCCTACTCGGCGACGGCCCCGTACTTCTGCGACTACGTGCTGCACCTGCTGCTGAACAACCCGGCCTACGGCGCGGACGCCGACGCCCGGGTCCGCAAGGTGTTCCGCGGCGGCCTCACCATCAAGACCACGCTGGACCCGAATGCCCAGGCCGCGGCACAGACCCAGGTTGAGGCCTCCGCCGGGGAGAACCCGGACAAGTGGGGCGCCTCGCTGGTCTCCGTGCAGCCGGGCTCGGGCAAGATCGTCTCCATGGCCCAGAACACCCAGTTCCTGGAGGCCGAGGGGAAGTTCAACAACGTCATCAACTTCAACGTGGACATGAAGGACGCCAAGGGCAATGACCTCGGCGGCCTGGGCGGTTTCCAGCCCGGGTCCACCATGAAGCCGTTTACCTTCGCGCAGTGGCTGAACGAGGGCAAGTCCATGAACACGGTCCTCAACGGTTCCGTGCGCAAGTACCCGCTGAACTTCCGGTGGAAGAACACCTGCCCCACCCCCGTGCAAGGCGCCTACAACACGGCGGAAGAAGGCCTGGGCGCGGCTCCTGACCTGCAGAACGCCGAAGAGGACTGGTACCGCCCCCTGTCCGTCCTCGAGGGCCTCTACAACTCGATCAACACCATCACCTTTGCCTCCGCGGCGCAGGTGGACCTCTGTGGCATCCAGAAGATCGTCGACGCCGTGGGAATCCACGCGGGCCAGACGAACGAGCCCGTTCCCATGACCCGGCTGTCGAACCTGATCGGCGCCACCCAGACCTCGCCGCTGACCATGGCCAGCGCGTTTGCGACCTTCGCGAACGACGGCAAGTACTGCGAGCCGATCGCCATCGAGTCGGTCACGGACGCCACCGGCGCCCAGCTGCCGGCGCAGGCCACGAGCTGCCGCGATGCGATCAAACCGGAAGTTGCCCGCGGCGTGACCTATGCGCTGCAGGAAGTCCTTAACCGCGGTTCCGGCTCCCTGATCCAGCCGCGGATCTCCACCCGGACCAGCTTCCCGATCGCTGCCAAGACCGGTACCAACGACCGCAACAACTCCACCTGGGTGGTCGGCTTCACCAGCGGCCTGGCGACGGCGTCATGGTTCGGCGATGCGCTCGGCGGCCAGGACCGGTTCGGCCGCAACCTAACCCTGAACGGCAAGTTCTACAAGGCGATCGACGGTTACATGATCGCGGGTCCGCAGTTCTCGAAATACATGGCCCAGGTGGCACCGGCGTTCGGCACCAACCCGTTCCCGGCCCCGCCGTCGAACCTGGTGACCAGCCCGGCTCCCGCGCCCAAGCCGTCGTCGGATGCGACGCCGGCACCGTCCAGCCCGGCCCCGAGTGAGCCGGCGCCGGCGCCGTCGGACCAGCCAGGTAACGGCGATAAGCCCAAACCGTGAACCGGCTTGACCCGCTGGCAAGCCGCGTCCGACGCGTCGGGCGCGGCTTTGCCGTAACCGCTGCCGCCGGCGCCGTCTCAGGCGCCGCCATGACCGCGTACGGGCTGTGGGAGAAAAACCAGTTTGTCCTGCGCGAAGAGACCCTCCCGATCCTCCCTGTCGGCTTTGGCCCGATCCGGGTGCTTCACCTGAGCGACATCCACTTCGTGCCCGGCCAGCAGCGGAAGGCCGAATGGCTGTCCTCGCTGGCGGGACTGCGGCCGGACCTGGTGGTGAACACCGGCGACAACCTCAGCCACGCCCAGGCCGTGGAGCCCCTGCTGGAGTCGCTCCGCCCGCTGATGGAGTTCCCCGGGGTCTTCGTTCCCGGCTCGAACGACTACTTCGCCCCGCGGCTGAAGAACCCGGCGTCGTACTTCCTGGGCCCGTCCTCGAAACCCAAGACCCCGGCCAAGCTGGACTGGCCGCGGCTCCGTTCCGGTTTTGGCATGGGCGGCTGGGTGGACTTGACCAACCGCTGCCAGTCGCTGGTGGTCAAGGGCCTGCGCATTGACTTTTCGGGCGTGGACGATCCGCATCTCGGCCTCGAGCGGTACGCCGGCTGGCCCCGCGGCACCAAGGGCCAAAACACCAGACCGCACCTCCGCGTCGCTGTGATCCATGCGCCCTACCAGCGCGTCCTGGACCATTTCACCGAGGACGGCACCGACCTGCTCCTGGCCGGGCACACCCACGGGGGCCAGATCTGCCTCCCGGGATACGGCGCGCTGGTCGCCAACTGCGACCTCCCGACGTGGCGTGCCAAGGGCCTGCACGACTGGGAAAGCAAGGGACGCACGACGCCGGTGAACGTCTCCGGCGGCATCGGCACCTCGCGTTTCGCCCCGGTACGGATCGCGTGCAGGCCCGAGGCCGTGCTGCTCACGCTCACCGAGCGTCCCTGACCCCGCCTCCCCCGCCTCCACGGGACATGCCCTCCCCTGGGCGCCGCCGCTGGACATAGTGCGCTTATGGCCCTTCCCCGCGGCCACCATCGGACATGTCCCCTCGAAGCACCCACAGCCACCACTGGATATGTCCCCTCTAAGCACCCGCGGCCACCACTGGACATGTCCCGCGGTATGCGCGGCGCACCGGGATGCCATTGCGGAATGTAATTACTGGGCGAGATCCTGATGCTGTCGACTTTTATGTGAACCGGGTCACCCGATGGCCTAGGGTAGTTGCTACAGGAAACTACATCCATTTGCGTTAGATATTTCGCAGTTGCGTTTTAAGAAGCAGGCATGGCCAAGCAGACCTCATTTTTCTCCTCCATCAGCCGTCTCTATCCGCACGTCAAGCCGATCATTCCGCGGCTGGTCATGGGCCTGCTCTGCGCACTGCTCGCCAGCGTGGTGGCCCTGGCCATCCCCCAGGTGCTCCGGGTGCTGGTCAACCAGTCCCTCCAGCCCGGCGGCAGCACGGACGCGGTCTGGATCGCCTCCCTCGTCATCCTGGTCCTGGGCATTGCCGAGGCGGTGCTCGTGGCCCTGCGCCGGCAGTTCGTGATCAACCCCGCGACCACGGTCGAGACCCGGATGCGGGTGTCCCTGTACGGCCATCTGCAGGACCTGACGGTCTCCTTCCACGACCGCTGGGGCTCCGGGCAGCTGCTCTCCCGCGCCATGACGGACCTGAATTTCCTGCGCCGCTGGATGGCCTTCGGCGCCATCATGCTGGTGGTTACCACCCTGACCGTCGTGATCGGCGTCGCCGTCATGTTCTCGATGAGCTGGCAGCTGGCACTGATCTTCCTCGCCGCCGCGGTGCCGATCATGATCTACGGCTTCCGCTTCCGCACCCGCTTCAGCAAGGTGGCCCGCCGCAGCCAGGACCAGGCCGGCGACCTCGCCACCACGGTCGAGGAATCGGTCCACGGGATCCGTGTGCTCAAGGCGTTCGGCCGCAGCCGCGAGGCACTGGAAAACTTCAACGAACAGGCCGAGGAACTCCGGCAGACCGAGATTGCGAAGGCCAAGCACCTCGCCACGTTCAGCCTGGTGGTCACCCTCCTGCCCGAGCTGGCCCTCGGCGCCGGCCTCGTCGTCGGCATCCTGCTGGCCTCCACCGGCGAGCTGAGCATCGGCGCGCTCGTGGCGTTCTTCGCCACCGCTGCCGTCATCGCCACGCCGGTGGAATTCTGCGGCATGCTGCTGGCCATGGCCCTCACCGCGAAAACCGCGGTGGACCGGCACTTCGAGGTGATGGACTCGGTGAACACCATCACCAGCCCCGACCAGCCGCGCCGCCCCGCCGAGCTGAAGGGCGCCCTCAGCTTCAACAACGCCACCTTCGCCTACGAGGATGCCCCGGACAAGCCGATCCTCAACGACATCAGCCTTGACATCAAACCCGGCGAAACCATGGCCCTGGTGGGAATCACGGGCAGCGGGAAGAGCGCCCTGCTCCAGCTGGTCCCCCGGCTGTACGAGGTCACGGACGGTTCCATCACCATCGACGGGGTGGACCTGCGCGAGTTCAGCGTCGAGGAGCTCCGCACGGTGGTCGCCGTCGCGTTTGAGGACACCACCTTGTTCTCCAGCTCCGTCCGCGACAACGTGATGCTCGGCGCCCCGGCCGGCCTCCCCGCCGAGCGCCGGGAAGAGGCCCTGGAGGAGGCGCTCGACGTCGCCCAGGCCCACTTCGCGTACTCGCTCCCGGCCGGCCTGGACACCCTGATCGGCGAGGAAGGGCTCAGCCTGTCGGGCGGCCAGCGGCAGCGCATCGCCCTGGCCCGCGCCATCGCCGCCCGGCCCAGGGTCCTGGTCTTGGACGATCCGCTGTCCGCCCTTGATGTCCACACCGAGGAGCTCGTCGAGGCCAGGCTGCGGGAGGTGCTCACCGAAACGACGACGCTGATCGTGGCGCACAGGCCGTCCACCGTCGCGCTGGCGGACCGGGTGGCCCTGCTGGAGGACGGACGCATCACCGCCGTCGGCACCCACACCGAGCTGCTCGCGGAGAACCGCCACTACCGCTACGTGATCGCCAGCCTCGACCCGGAGCCGCGGGACCTGGACTCCGAGCTGCTGGATTCCGAACTGTCAGATCTCGACGCCGAGGAGGTTTCCCGATGAGCAGTGCGACCTTCGGCACCGCGAACGAGGACAACGCGCACCTGTCCAAGGGCGAGAGCAAGACCGTCCGGCGCCGTTCCCTGGCCCTTCTGGGTTCGCTGATCCGCCCGGTCCGCCGGCGGTTCTGGCTGACCATTGCCGCCGTCGTGCTGTCCCAGGCGGCCCGCGTCGCGGGGCCCGCGCTGATCGCTTTCGGCATCGACCGGGCCCTTCCGGCCCTGACCGCCGGCGACAGCGTCCCGCTGCTGCTCACCGGCGCCGCCTACCTCGCCGCCGCCGTCGCGACGGCGTGCCTTACCGCCCTGTACGTGACCTCGACGGCGAGGCTGAGCCAGGCGATGCTGCTGGACCTGCGCGTCCGGGTCTTCCGGCACACCCAGCGGCTCAGCCTGGAATTCCACGAAAAGTACACGTCGGGGCGCATCATCGCCCGGCAGACCTCGGACCTGGAGGCGCTGCGCGAACTCCTGGACTCGGGGATCAGCTCGCTGGCCTCCGGGATGCTGTTTATGGTGTTCACCGCCGTGACGGTGTTTGCCCTCGACTGGCGGAGCGGGCTCTTGGTCCTCGCCGCCGGCGTGCCGATGTACTTCCTGGCCCGCTGGTACCAGAAGCACTCCCAGATCGCGTTCCGCGAATCCCGCGTTGTCTCGGCGCGGCTGATCGTGCACTTCGTCGAAACCATGACCGGCATCCGCGCGGTGAAGGCGTTCCGCAAGGAACGCGAAAACGCGGAGCAGTATGCCGGGCTCTCCGAGGACTACCGCAAGGTCACGGTCCGCTCCATCAACCTCAATGGGGTCCTCCAGCCGGGGTTGGTGCTGATCGGGAACGTCTGCGTCGCCGTCGTCCTGCTGTTCGGCGGCTTCCGGGTGCTCAGCGGCGACCTGGCCGTCGGTGTGCTGCTGGCCCTGATCCTGTCCACGAAGCGCTTCTTCCAGCCGGTGGACCAGATGGCCATGTTCTACAACTCGTTCCAGAGCGCGCAGGCTGCGCTGGAGAAGGTCTCCGGGCTGCTCGAGGAGGTTCCCACTGTCCGGCCGCCCAAGAACCCGGTAGCCCTGCACGACGCCAAGGGAGCCATCGACTTCAAGGGGGTCGAATTCCGCTACGGCGACGGGCCGGTCATCATCCCGGCCATGGACCTGCACATCCCCGCCGGCCAGACGGTGGCGCTGGTGGGCCAGACCGGCGCCGGCAAATCCACCCTCGCGAAGCTGATCGCCCGCTTCTACGACGTCTCTTCCGGCTCCCTCACGCTCGACGGCGTGGACCTGCGGGAACTGGCGACGGCGGACCTGCGCCGGAATGTCGTGATGGTCACCCAGGAGGCCTTCCTGTTCAGCGGCTCCGTCGCGGACAACATCGCCCTCGGCCGGCCCGAAGCCTCCCGTGAGGAGATCGAGGACGCCGCCAGGGCCGTGGGCGCGCACGGGTTCATCACGGAACTCCCGGAAGGCTACGACACCGACGTCAACAAGCGCGGCGGCCGGGTCTCCGCCGGACAGCGGCAGCTCATCAGCTTCGCCCGGGCTTTCCTGGCCCGGCCCGCCGTGCTGATCCTGGACGAGGCCACGTCCTCGCTGGACATCCCGTCCGAGCGGCTTGTGCAGACCGGCCTGGCGGGGCTGTTGCAGGGCATCGGCGCCGACAGCGGCCGGACGGCCCTCATCATCGCCCACCGCCTGTCGACAGTGGAGACCGCCGACAGGGTCCTCGTGGTCCATGACGGGCGCGTGGTCGAGGACGGCACCCCGGAGCAGCTGATCGGTGGCGGCGGGCGCTTCGCGCAGCTGCACGGCGCCTGGAAGGACTCGCTGGTCTGAGGCATCGCGGGCCATGAGGTCCGGCGGCGGCTGCTGCTGCGGTGGCCGGCTGCGGCTCCTTGTTGCGGGGCCCGATTTCACATCCGGACCCTCATCCGATACTCTTGTGAAGTTGCTTTTGAAGCAACGGATCGGGATGTGGCGCAGCTTGGTAGCGCGCGTCGTTCGGGACGACGAGGTCGCAGGTTCAAATCCTGTCATCCCGACCAATCAAAAGAGGGCCTTCCATTCGGGAGGCCCTCTTTTTGTTTTCTGCCGGCCGGCGATGCAGCCGCCCCGCCGCCGTCGAGTTCCCCGTCGGCTGCTCCACAAGTGCCGTTTTGACGCCCCATAGGGGCAGTTGTGGAGCAATCGAGGGGGTTTCGGGGCAAAAAATGGCTCCGGGACATGGTTCGCGCATGTCCCGGAGCTATCAAAGAGCCAATGCTTACATCGGATCGGGCCAGTTGCCGATGTTGGTCGAGAAGGTCATCGGGTCCGGCCAGTTGCCGATGGCCGAGAGGCTTCCCTTGCTGCTCATGGGATCGGGCCAGTTGCCGATGGACAGTGTGGTGCCCATGGGGTCGGGCCAGTTACCGATGGCACTTACGGACAGGACTGCGGGAGCCGCTGCGGAGAAAGCCAGCGCCCCTGCCAAGGCGACGGAAGCTGCAATCTTCTTGAACATGTGGGTTCCTCAATACGAGTCGGAAACGCGATTCGGATACATTACAAAGCGAGCACTAGCCCTTGTTGACATACATTGTAAAATGGCTTGCACAGAGACTGTCAAGCATTTAGTACAAAGACTGTCCGGAATTAGGAGGAACCCGTGGGGAACGGATTCGGGGAGAAACTCCGAGCGGAACGGCTCGAACGCGGCCTGACGCAAGCGGAATTGGGACGGGATTTGTACTCGCCCAGCTACATCTCCCTGCTGGAGACCGGACGCCGCGAACCGACCGCCGATGTCATTGAGGAACTGGCGCGGCGGCTCGAACTGGCGCCCAAGGCGCTGGAAGCGTGGAGCCAGCCGGTGTCCGTCAGCGACGCCGAATACGTGTTGGCGGGCCTGTATGCACGCCAGGCCTGGGACCTGCGGGACTACGCCCTGGCCGCAACGCACGCCGCGTCGGCGGCCCAGATCGCCCTGGAAGCCAAAAACACCAGCGCCTGGTGGAACATGAGCTATATGCAGGCCGAGTGCCTGATGAAGCAGGGCCAGCTGAAGGAATGCCAGGACCTGGTCCAGAGGCTGTTGGACCACCCGATGGCCGCCGAATCGGCGGGCCTGGGGGTCCGGGCACGGCAGATGCTCGCGGCCGTGTGCCACGGGCAGGGACAGCTGGCAGTCGCCGTCGGGCATGCGCAGGAAGCCGTGCGGCTCTGCGCGGAGCTGCCCAAAGGCTCCACGCTGATCATTGGTGCGCTGCGCGCCCTGATCGGTGCGCTGGCTGAAAGCGGCCGGCTGGACGAGGCCTGGGAATACTGCCAGGCCATGAACGAGCAGATGGATGACCACTCCATGACCCAGCTCGCCGGCGAGGTCGCCTGGGTGATCGGCAACGTGGCCTTTATGCGCCACGACTACATGGAGGGCATCAAATACCACGAGCGTGCCGCGCAGCTGCTCTCCCCCGCCAACGACATCGACCTCTGGGCGCGGTTCAACAAGGCCTCCGCCGCCGTCCGCCTGTCCTCCGGGATCGTGGAGCCTGAGACGCTGACCTCAATCGAGCGGGCAGAGCTGGCGCTCTCGATCGTTGGCGGGAACAAGACGGACCAGCTGGAGGTGGCGTTCATCCGGGCCCGCTGGCTCTACCTGACCGGCGACATTGTGGCGGCCGTCCAGAAACTGCGGGAGATCCACGCCGAGAAGGACGCACTCGCCAAGCACGTCGCCGGCGAGGTGGCCCTCCTGCTGGGCAAGTCGCTCAAGGCTGCCGGCGAATCCGACGAGGCCCTCATCTACCTCGAGGAAGCCCAGAAGGAATTCAGCGCGGCCGGCGCCTCGGACCGGGTCCAGCAGGCGATGGACGCCGTGCTGGAAATCCGGCTGGCGCAGCGCCGCGCGCAGGCCGCCGCTTCGTCCGGAACGGACGCGGCCCGCTCCGCGACGGCCTAGGCGAACGTCCGCCCGGTGAGTTTCTCGTAGGCCTCGACGTAGCGGCTGCGGGTCCGGGCGACGACGTCGGCCGGCAGCGCCGGCGGCGCCACGTCCGAGGACTTGTCCCAGCCGGATTCGGCGGAGGTCAGCCAGTCCCGGACGTACTGCTTGTCGTAGGAGGGCTGGGCCTTGCCCGGCTCATAGGTGGCTGCATCCCAGAACCGTGAGGAATCCGGGGTGAGCACCTCGTCGCCGAGCGTGATGACGCCGGTGGCGACGTCGAAGCCGAACTCCACCTTCGTGTCGGCGAGGATAATGCCGCGCCCGCGGGCGATCTCCTCGGCCTTGGTGTAGATCTCCAGCGTGAGTTCGCGCAGCCGCGCGGCGATGTCCTCCCCCACGATGCCGACGACGGCGTCGTAGGTGATGTTTTCGTCATGCTCGCCCACCTCGGCCTTCGCGGAGGGGGTGAAGATTGCCTCCTCGAGCCGGGACCCGTCCACCAGGCCTTCCGGCAGGGGGATGCTGCACACGGTGCGGGACTGCCGGTACTCCTCGAGCCCGGAGCCGGTGAGGTAGCCGCGGGCGATGCATTCGACCGGGAACATGTCCAGCTTCTTGCAGATCATTGCCCGGCCCTCCACGGCGGCGGGCACACCGGCGTCGACCGTGGACGCGAGCACGTGGTGCTCCACGCCGAGCTGTTCGAACCACCACAGGCTCAGCTGGGTCAGGATGCGGCCCTTGTCCGGGATCTCGCTGGCGAGGACGTGGTCGTACGCGCTGATGCGGTCGCTGGCCACCACCAGGACGCACTCCTGCCCGATGCGCTCCGTGATGGACTCGTCCGCCGGAACGTAGAGGTCGCGGACCTTTCCGGAGTAGATGTGCTTCCAGCCGGGCAGGTCCAGCGTCTCGGTGTCCAGGCCTCCCCTCGGCGCCGAAGGCGCGGGCTCGGCGGCCGGAAGGGGGGATTCGGAGTGGGTCATGCTCAGGCCTTCGCTTTCGTGGCGGCCGGGGCGCCGGGCGTCTGTACTTTGATTTCGCCGCGGGCCGCCTTGCCGCCGATGTCGGTGCGGAACTGGCTGCCGTCCAGCTGGACCAGCTCGACGCCGTCGTACGCCCGTTCGCGGGCCTCGACGAGATCCGTGCCGAGCGCGACGACGGCGAGGACCCGTCCGCCGGCGGAGATGACTTTGCCTTCGTCGTCGAGTCTGGTGCCGGCGTGGATCACGTGGACGCCCTCGATCGACTCCACTTTCTTGAGTCCGCGGATGCGGTCGCCGGTGCGCGGGGCATCCGGGTAGTTTTCGGCGGCGACGACGACGGCGACGGCGGTTTCCTTGGACCACCGCAGCGGCTGGACCTTGTCCAGTTCGCCCTTGGCGGCTGCCATCAGCAGCCCGCCGAGGGGGGTCTTGAGGCGGGCCAGGACGGCCTGGGTTTCCGGGTCGCCGAAGCGGACGTTGAACTCGATCACGCGGGTGCCGCGGGACGTCAGGGCCAGTCCGACAAAGAGCACACCGACGAACGGCGTGCCGCGGTGGGCCATCTGGTTGACCGTGGGCTGGGCGACCCGGTCCAGGACCTCCTGGACGAGGCCTTCGGGGGCCCATTCCAGCGGGGTGTAGGCGCCCATGCCGCCGGTGTTGGGACCCTCGTCGTTGTCGAAGATCCGTTTGAAATCCTGTGCCGGGGAGAGCGCCACGGTGTTGCGGCCGTCGCAGAGGACGAAGACGGAGACCTCGGGGCCGTCCAGGAACTCCTCGATGACCACCGTGCCGCCGGCATCAAAGCAGCTCTGCGCGTGCGCGAGGGCCTCTACCCGGTTGTTGGTGACCACGACGCCCTTGCCTGCGGCGAGCCCGTCGTCCTTGACGACGTAGGGGGCACCAAAGGTGTCGAGCGCGTCGGCCGCTTCCTCGGCGTTGCCGGCTACCCGGGCCATGGCCGTGGGGACGCCCGCCTCGGCCATGACTTCCTTGGCGAACGCTTTCGAGGCCTCAAGCTGGGCCGCGGCCTTGCTGGGGCCGAACACCGGAATGCCGGCGGCGCGGACGGCGTCGGACACGCCTGCGGCCAGCGGCGCCTCGGGGCCGACCACCACCAGGTCGACGGTGAGCCGGGTGGCCAGGGCCGCGACGGCGGCGGGATCGTTCGCGTCGATGGCATGTGTGGGGACCAGTTTGCTGATGCCGGCGTTGCCCGGGGCCGCGTGGACCTCAGACACGTTCGGGTCTGCAAGCAAGGATCGGACAATGGCGTGTTCGCGGCCGCCGGGGCCGATGACAAGTACCTTCACAGTTCCCAAGGGTACTTTGTGGACCCGGCAGGCTCCTAAGCTGTGACCACGGCTGGACATGCCCAACCTTGCAGCCACCCCACCCCGCGGGACATGCCCAGTCCTCGCCGCGACCACTGGACATAAAGCCAACATGTCCATCCCAGCGCACCAGGGGAGGGCACGTCCCCCTGGACCCGGCCGCCACCCCGCGGGACATGCCCAGTCCTCGCCGCGGCCACTGGACATAAAGCCAACATGTCCATCCCTGCCCACCAGGGGAGGGCATGTCCCCCTGGGGCGGCGGGCAATCCGCGGCCCGCCCGGCTCCGAAGACTATGTATGGACAAGCCCAGCACGCAGACGCCCCGCGCGGAAGAACTCAGCATCGGGGAGCGCGCCCGGACGCGGCCCGGCCAGCGCCCCGCCACAAGGCGGCTGTCCGGGCCCGGCGCCCTTGCCGCACTGGCGGGGGTGGCCGCCGCCGCCGTCGTGCTGTCCGTTGCCGAACTGGTCGGCGCGTTCTTCACGGCGCGGGCGACGCCGGTGATCGCCCTGGGCTCGACCTTCATTGACTTCACCCCGTCGTGGATGAAGGATTTCGCGATCGCCACGTTCGGCACGAATGACAAGCTCGCCCTGTTCGTCGGCATGGCTGTGACCATCCTGGTGCTCGCCTGCGTCCTGGGCATCGTGGCCTACCGTAAGTGGGCCCTCGGCGTCGCGGGTGTGCTGCTGATGGGCGCCGTGATCGTCGCGAGCGTGGTGACGCGGGCCAGTGTGAAACCGCTGGATGCGATACCCACGCTGATCGGCACCGTGGCCGGGCTCATTGCGCTCCGGTTCCTGATCACGAAGTTGTGGCGGATGCAGGAGTGGCCGGAGATGGACTCGGACCTGGCCGCAAAGGACCCGGAACGGCCCGCGACGACCCGGCGCGCCTTCTTCGCCGCGACCGGAGTCACCGCCGCGGCCTCAGCCATCGCCGCGACCGGCGGGCGGATGCTCAGCGCGGCCCGCAGCAATATCGCCCAGGCCCGCGAATCCCTCCAGCTCCCGGCACCGGCGAAGCCCGCCCCCGCTGTGCCCGCCGGCGTGCAGTCCAAGGCGCCCGGGGTCACGCCGTGGCTGACGCCCAATAATGACTTCTATCGCATTGACACGGCCCTGAGCGTGCCCGAAATCAACGTCCAGGACTGGGAGTTGCGCATCCACGGGCTCGTCGAACAGGAAGTCCGCCTCAGCTTCCAGGACCTGCTCGACGCGAATCTGATTGAGTCCCACGTGTCGCTGACCTGCGTGTCCAACCCGGTCGGCGGGAACCTGGCCGGCAACGCCAAATGGCTGGGCATGCCCATCCGTGACGTGCTCAAGATGGCCCGGCCCAAGGAGGGCGCGGACATGGTGCTGTCCACGTCGATCGACGGGTTCAGCGCCTCGACCCCGCTCGAGGTCCTCCAGGACGACCGTGATGCCATGCTGGCGATTGGCATGAACGGTGAAGCCCTGCCGCTGGAACACGGCTACCCGGTGCGCATGGTGGTCCCTGGCCTGTACGGCTTCGTCTCCGCCACCAAATGGGTAGTGGACCTGGAAGTCACCCGGTTCGCGGACAGCAAGGCCTACTGGACGCAGCGCGGCTGGTCCGAACGCGGCCCCATCAAGACCATGGCCCGGGTGGAGGTCCCGAAGTCCTTCGCCAAGGTGCCGGCCGGGCGGGTCGCGATCGGCGGCACCGCCTGGGCCCAGACGCGCGGCATCACCAAGGTGGAAGTGCAGATCGACAACGGGCCCTGGACCGAAGCCACCCTCTCCGACGAGGCCTCGCTCATCACGTGGCGGCAGTGGTCCTTCGACTGGGAAGCGACGCCTGGACCGCACTACATCAAGGCCCGCGCCACCGATGGAACCGGCGAGGTCCAGACGGACAAGCGTGCGGATCCGGTGCCCGACGGCGCCTCGGGCTGGCAGTCGCTGATGGTGACCGTGGAATAACCGGGTATCACCGCCGCGCAACATAGAATTGCTGCATGCCCTTGAATTCGCATGCCACCTTCACCGTCGAGTCCGCCGTCGAACTGGCCGTCGTTGAACGCAGCGGCTTTGTGGAGTCCCGACACATCGGCTCCGCTGTCCTCATCGCCGGGGACGGCGCCGTCGTGACCGAACTGGGCGACGTCACCACCCCGATCTACGCCCGGTCCACGCTGAAGCCGCTGCAGGCCCTGGCCTCCATGCAGGCGGGCGTCCCCCTGCGCGGCGCGCAGGCAGCCATCGCCTGCGGCAGCCACGTCGGCTCGCTGGACCACATGGACGTCGTCGAGGGCATGCTCAAGGCCGCGGGAGTCAAGGAAGAGCAGCTCCAGTGCCCGGCAGCCTGGCCCGAGGATGAGACGGCCCGCAACTGGCTGGTCCGCTCCGACCGGGGCATGTCCAAGCTCGCCTTCAACTGTTCCGGGAAGCACGCCGCGTTCCTCTGGGCGTGCACCGAGAACGGCTGGGACACGCACAGCTACCTTGAGCCCAACCACCCGCTGCAGCAGCGCATCCGCTCCGTGATCGAGGAATACTGCGGTGAAAACATCGCCCACCTCGGCATCGACGGCTGCGGCGCCCCGGTGGCGGCCGTCTCCCTGACCGGGCTGGCCCGTGCCTTCTCAAAACTCACCAAAGCCCCCGGGGACAAGAACTCCAACGCCCGCGCCGCCACGATCGCCACCTCGATGCTGGACTACCCGTGGGCCGTGCAGGGCAGGGGCGAATGCAACACCATCGTCATGGATGATCTCGGCATCCTCGCCAAGATCGGCGCCGAGGGCGTGCTAGTGATGGCCACCCCCACGGGCGCCTCCGTCGCCATCAAGGTTCTCGACGGCAACATCCGGGCCACCACGCTCGTCGGGCTGACCCTGCTGGCGGCCGCCGGCGCCGTCGACATTCCGGAAGTGGCCAGCGTCCTGGATAAAGTGGTCACCCCCGTGCTCGGGGGCGGCCGTCCGGTCGGCAAGATCCGGCTCGGCCACGCCGTCTCGGCGCTGCTCGACTAGCCATGGCCGTAGCCCGACGCAGGATAGCCCTCAAGGAGGGCCGCGCGGCCCTCGCCGAGTGGCAGGCAGCCAGTACCCGCCTGTCGGATTCTGCCGGGACCGACGCCCCGGAAACAGGCGCACCCGTCCCCCGCAGCACCCTGGCGACGGCGGTCCGCTACTCCCTGGAGGAGGTCACCGCGCGGGCACCCGGGAACTCGGTGGAGGTGCGGGTCCCGCCCTTCGGCGTGACGCAGTGTGTGGAGGGACCGCGGCATACCCGCGGCACTCCCCCCAATGTGATTGAGTGCGACGCCGCCACCTGGCTCGCGATGGTCAGCGGGCACCTGAGCTGGGCAGACGCCGTCGACGCCGGCCGCGTGGCCGCGTCGGGTCTTCGCGCCGACCTGTCCGGGCTTCTGCCGCTGTGAACCGGCTGGCCGCCCCGGCTAGCCGCGCCCGATAAACGGCATTCCGGCGGCGGTGATCACGAGGGACCCGACGCTGGCGGAGGGCGGCATCCCGGCCATCAGCAACACTGCACGGGCGGCGTCGTCGACCGGGAAGGTCGGCTCCACGCGGCTGCTGCCGTCGGCCTGAACGGCCCCGGAACCGACGCCGATCGTGTCCATCAGCTCCGTGGCCGTGTTGCCGATGTCGATCTGCCCGCACGTAATGCCGAAGCCGCGGCCGTCGAGTTCGATGCTCTTGGTCAGCCCGGTCATGGCGTGTTTTGTGACCGTGTAGGCCACCGTCCGGGGCCGGGGCGAGTGCGCGGCGATCGATCCGTTGTTGATGATCCGGCCGCCCTGCGGCGACTGCGCCTTCATCGCCCGCACGGCGGCTGCAGCGCAGAGCATGGAGCCGGTCAGGTTCACCGCCACGGTGGCGTCCCAGTCCGCGGGGCTGATCTCATCCACGGAGGCGGCCGGGCCGAACACACCGGCGTTGTTGAAGAGCACATCCACGCGGCCCCAGCGTTGGAGGACTGCGGCGAAAAGCCGTTCGACGTCGTCGGGCGCGGTGACGTCGCAAGGAACTGCGAGCGCCTGGGCGTGTCCGGCGCCGGTCTCCATTAGTGGCGCTTCCCGCCGGCCGGCCAGCGCCACCCGGTACCCGTCGGCGAGCATGAGCCGGGCAACCGCGCGCCCGATCCCCGAGCCGGCGCCGGTGACTACTGCTACGCGGCCGGGCAGGTGCTGTCGTGTCATGCGGCTAGCGTATGCCGAGTTCGCATTTCGCGGCAGTGTTGTTCGCCAACATTGCGGCCAAGTGTCGTCTCGGCAGCGGCCGGTCGGGCGGGCGTGCCCCCGCGGCCGGGTCCGCCCTGGCCCCGTTCGCTCGGGAAGCGTTCACTTGGGAAGCGAACGGATCAGTGATGCGCCCGGGCCCGCTTTCCTGCGGCCAGCGATCCGCCGGACAAGGAGGTTCCGCGGCCGGCGCCGCCGGCGGTCCTGCGGTTCATCCTCGTCAGGGGTCCCGCGGGCACGGCCTGCCCACCGGCGCTGCGGTCCCGGATGAGCCCCGTGCCGGCTATTTCACGGGCCTGGGCGATACCGGCCACGGCTGCCCTCTTGGTGGGGAAAGTGACGGAGACAGCCATCAGGCTCCCGGACCCGTCAAGCATGCGGATCCGGTAGCCGCCGTCGGGCGCGTCCACGAGTTCGAAATATCCAGCCATCGCACACTCCTCTATCCTCTAACCCCACGTTGGGATATTAGTAAGTATACTTATCTAAAGTCTGGACGAACACCGCCAACGCTTCGGCTGCCGGCACAGCCCCCCTGTTCACCGGCCCGGGACGGGGGTGTCGCTGCGGCGGACACCGTCTTCATGCAGCTCCAGGGCGCTCATCACGAGGGCGAAATGGCTGAAGGCCTGCGGCGTATTGCCCAGCTGCCGCCCGTCCTCGACGCTCCATTCCTCGCTGAGGAGTCCGACGTCGTTGCGCAGCGCCAGCAGCCGGTCGAACAGCTCCTGCGCCTCGTGGTGCCGGCCGGCGCCCAGGAGGGCCTCGACCAGCCAGAACGAACAGGCAATGAACACCCCTTCCCCGCCGGACAGCCCGTCGTCGCATTCGGCCGGCTTGTAGCGGCGCAGGAAGCCGTCGTGGGTGAGTTCACGCTGGACGGCGTCAATCGTGCCGATCATGCGAGGGTCATCCGGAGGCAGGAACCCGACGCGCGCGATGAGCAGCAGGCTGGCGTCGAGCTCCGGCCGTCCGTAGGACTGGACGAACGTGTTGCGTTCGGCGTCGAAGCCCCGGGACATGACGTCCGCGTGGATCGTTTCCCGCAGTTCCTCCCACCGGTCCGCGGGGCCGGGCAGGCCGAAGTCCCGGACGCCTTTGACCATCCGGTCGGCCGCCACCCACGCCATCACCTTCGAGTGCGTGAAATGCCGCCGCGGCCCGCGCATCTCCCAGAGCCCGTTGTCGGGCCGGTTCCAGGCGGACTCCAGATGCTCCATCAATGCGAGCTGCACATCCCAGGCTTCGTCGGTGCTTGTCAGCAGGGAATTCCGGGTCAGGGACAGGCAATCCAGCACCTCGCCCCAGACATCGAGCTGAAGCTGCCCCGCGGCGCCGTTCCCGGTCCGGACCGGGGCGGAATTCTCGTACCCCCGAAGCCAGGGCAGTTCCGTCTCGGGCAGGCGGCGCTCGCCGTGGAGGCCGTACATGATCTGCAGGTCCTTGGGATCTCCCGCCACGGCCCGCAGCAGCCAGTCACGCCAGCACGTGGCCTCGTCCGTGTAGCCCGCAGCGAGCAGCGCCTGGAGCGTCAGGGTCGCGTCGCGGAGCCAGCAGAAGCGGTAGTCCCAATTCCGTTCGCCGCCCAGGTCCTCCGGCAGGGAGGTGGTCACCGCCGCCACTATCCCGCCCGTGGGGGCGAACGTGAGCGCCTTCAACGTGATCAGCGAACGCTGCACTGCCGCCCGGTAGGGTCCGGTGACCGTGCACTTGGCTGACCAGTGCCGCCAGAACTCCTCGGTGGATGCCAGGGCCCGTTCCGCATCGACCGTCCGGGGACGGGACAGGTGGCTTGGCGTCCAGGTCAGCACGAACGGCACCCGGTCCCCTGCTTTGACGGTGAAGTCGCTGATGGTCTGCAGCCGTTCGCCCCGCAGGGGCGCGTCGGTCACGAGGTACGCGGCATCGGGACCGGCCACCGCGTGGATCCCGTACTCGTCGTGGCGGACCCAGGGCACGATGTGGCCGTAGTCGAAACGCAGGATCAGCTCGCCGCGCATCCTGACTGTGCCACGGATGCCAACCACGATCCGCACGATGTCCGCCACCCCGTCGCGGGGAGGCATGAAGTCGATGACTTTGACCTTTCCGGAGGGCGTCTCCCATTCGGTTTCCAGGATGAGCGTGTCTTTGCGGTAGTGCCTGCGGGTGCATTCGCCGCCGCCCTGCGGCGCCAGCAGCCAGCGCCCCGCCTTGGGCGTGTCCAGCAGCGCGTTGAAGCAGGCCGGCGAGTCGAACCGCGGCAGGCAGAGCCAATCGATCGAGCCTCCGGTGCTGATCAGGGCGGCGGTATGCAGATCGCCGACCAGTGCGTAATCCTCAATGCGAGCCATGGGACTTACAGTGCCACACACGTTTCCCTTGGGACTAGGATCATGGATGCTGGGAACGGCAAACACCCGTACGCCGGCATCCGGTCCGAGCGGCCCGATGGCGGGTACGGCGAGCCGGGAAGGGGACGGCCGGCATGGACGACGGCGCAACCCGGCACGGCACAGTGGACATCGGCACAGTGGACATCGGCACAGCGGATATCGGCACAGTGCACCGCGGAACCGTGCACATCGGCACCAGCGGGTGGAGCTATGACCACTGGGAGAATGTGCTCTACCCGCCCGGCCTGCCGGCGAGGGAGCGCCTGGCGTACTACGCTGCCCGCTTCGCCACGGTGGAGCTCAATGCCAGCTTCTACCGCTGGCCCCGCGACACCTCCTTCGCCGGCTGGCGCCAACGGCTTCCGCCCGGTTTCCTGCTGTCCGTCAAGGCCCCGCGCGGATTGACGCACGGGAAGAAGCTCTACGCCCCGGAGGTCTGGATCGGGCGAATCGCCCGGTGCTGGCACGAACTCGGTGAAAAGCGGGCGGTGCTGCTGGTCCAGCTCCCCCCGGATTTTGCCCGGGACGATGCGCGGCTCGAGTACTTCCTGGCGGCGCTGCCCGACTGGATCCGGGTCAGCGTGGAGTTCCGCCACCCCAGCTGGGACGCGCCCGAGGTCTACAGGTTGCTGGAACGGCACGGCGCCGCGTACTGCGTCATGAGTGGCGCGGGGCTCCCCTGCAACCTGCGCACCACGGCACCCTTCGTCTACCTTCGGCTGCACGGCCCGGACCGGGAGCACCTCTACGGTGGCTCCTACTCGGACGATGAGCTGCGCTGGTGGGCGGACCGGATCCGGGAATGGCAGGCGTCCGGCCGGGAGGTCTTTGTGTATTTCAACAACGACGGCGGCGGTAACGCCGTGCGCAACGCCCTGATGCTGCGGGCTGTGCTGGGAGCTTCCTGAAGCGCGGTGTATTCGGACACCCGGCGCTTTCGGACACATTCCCCCGGGCCGGACGGGCCCCTGTGGGAGAGTTGAGGCATGGAATTGGCGTCACATGCATCCCCCGGCCAGCAGCCCGTCACCGGAAACCGGGCTTTCCGCCTTGCGCACTGGGTCTCGGATACCTTCAACAGCATCCGCCTGAAGTCGGCCCGCCGCTGGGACTTCGTCCCGACGACCGTCGCCTACCAGGGCTACGGATCCACGACGTGGGTCCGGGTGCTCGGCCGGGTGGTCCTGACCAGCAAGCCGAACCCCGGCAGCCGGGCGGAGCAGGCAGCGCAGAACGGCAACCAGAACATCCGCGGCTGGCGGGCATTCACGTCCGTGCCGGTCCAATACTCCGAGGTGGAGATCGAGGTCGGCGGGGTCACCGCCCGGGTCCAGGCGGACCGGGGCGGACTGGTAGACACCGTCGTGCAGGTGGAGCTTGCCCCGGGCTGGCACACCGCCGTGCTGCGCGCCGAGGGCACCCCGCCCGCCACAGCGAAGGTCTTTGTCATTTCCCCCGACACCAAGCTCGGGATCGTGTCCGACATCGATGACACGATCATGGTCACGGCGCTCCCCCGGCCGTTCCTGGCGCTCTGGAATACCTTTGTGCTCAACGAACGCGCCCGGATGGCTACCCCGGGGATGGCCGTGCTGATGGACCGGATCAAGGTGGAGTATCCGGAAGCCCCGGTCATTTACCTGTCCACCGGGCCGTGGAACGCCGCCCCCACCCTGGCGCGCTTCATCACGCGGAACATGTACCCCTCCGGCGCCCTGCTGCTCACCGACTGGGGCCTGACCCATGACCGCTGGTTCCGCAGCGGCCAGGAACACAAGCGCCGCAACCTGGAACTGCTCGCCGAGGAGTTCCCGAACATGCGCTGGCTGCTCTTCGGGGACAACGGGCAGCATGACGAATCGATCTATTCGCACTTTGCCCAGCAGCACGGCGACCGGGTGGCCGCCATCGGCATCCGCCAGCTCTCCGCCAGCGAAGCCGTCCTGGCCGGCGGCCACTCGGAGACCGGGGACCACACCGGCTCAGAGGTTCCGTGGATCTATTCACCGGACGGTGCCGGCATGGCGAAAAGCCTGCAGGGCCTGGGGATCCTCTAGGCGCGTGCCGGACCGGCGTCGGACGTGACGGCCGCTGCGCCGGCGGCAGGATCCGCCGGGGCGGAGTTCGGGTGCCTGCCCGCGAGGACTTCCCGGAGCCAGTGGAAAGAGGCCTTCCTGGTGCGCTCCTGGGTCTCGCGGTCCACGTGCAGCAGCCCGAATTGCTGCTTGTAGCCGGCCGACCATTCGAAGTTGTCCATCAGCGACCACACGTAGTAGCCGCGCAGGTCCACCGACTCTGCCGCGCCGCCGGGTGAGGTCGCTTCAATGGCTGTGGCAATATGGTCGGCCAGGTAACGCACGCGGCGTTCGTCCGGGATGATGAGGCCCCCGTCGGGGCCCAGGATCTCGAGGTCCTCGAAGCTCGCCCCGCCCTCGGTGATGTAGACCGGCGGAAGGTCCGGGTAGCGCTCAACCATTTCCGCGAGCGCGACGGACATGTATTCCGGCTTGATGGGCCAGCCGTACGCCGTGATCTCGGTGTCCGGGAACGACGCAATGTGGAACGGGGCGCCGGGTGCGGTGCCGCTCAGGTCATCACCCATGGCCTCGGCCATCCCCTTCGGCACGGCGCCGTCGCCCGGACCGGAGGCCACCCGGGTGGGCATGTAGTAGTTGAGCCCGTAGAAGTCCAGCGGCTGCGAGATCAACTCCATGTCCTCGCTGGACGGGCTGAACGAGGAGAAGAAGGTGGCAGCGCGGATGGTGTCCGGGTATTTGCCGAGCAGGACGGGGTCCGCGTAGAGCCGGTTCTGGGCCATGTCCATCAGACCGGCGCTGAGCTTGTCCAACGGATTGATCGAGGCGGGCACCATCGGCGAATAGACGTTAGTGATCCCGATTTCACCGGGCACGTTGGCCGCCCGGAGGGCCTGCAGCGACAAGCCGTGGCCCAGCAACTGGTGGTGGACGCTGGGCAGGGCCTTGAGCATGAGCGCCTCGCCCGGCGCGTGCATCCCCAGCATGTAGCCGTTGGTGCTGACCGTGGCGGGTTCGTTGACGGTCACCCAGCGGGTGACCCGGTCTCCGTATGCGGCCGCGGCGATCGCGGCGAACTCCCCCAGCCGGTAGGCCGTGTCCCGGTTCATCCAGCCCCCGGCTTCATCCAGCTCCAGCGGCGTGTCCCAGTGGTACAGCGTGGCCATGGGCGCGATCCCGTTAGCCAGCAGCAGGTCGATCAAGCGGTCATAGAAGTCCAGGCCCGCGGGATTGACCGGGCCGCTGCCGCCGGGCTGGATGCGGGACCAGGACAGTGAGAACCGGTACGAATCGATCCCGAGTTCCTTCATCAGGGCCACGTCTTCGGGCATCCGGTGGTAGTGGTCGCACGCTACTGAAGGGCTGTGGTCCTCCACGATCGCTCCGGGCTTGGCTGCGAAGACATCCCACCCCGCGGGGCCGCGTCCGTCCTCGTCCAAGGCGCCTTCGATCTGGAAGGCCGCCGTCGCCACGCCCAGCGTGAAGCGCGGCGGCAGCAGGGCAGCCAAGTCCTTGGCGGATGCTTTCATCAGTGGATTCCCCTATGTAGTTTCCGGCAGTGGACTGATTTTAGGCCGCGGCGGACCACCGCGCCACGACCGCCGCCGGCGGGCCGGGCCCAGAGCCGGGAGAACCGCCTCCCGGCGCCCCGTCAGTAGGACGAGGTTTCCGGGCCGAACAGGAACTCCTTGGCGTGTGCCACGGCCTTCTTGAACGCATCATTCCGCAGGGACTGCAGTTGTTCGGTTTCGTCCGCTGAGGGTTCCAGATAACTCGTGTAGCCGGGCCTCAGCACCCAGATATCGCCGGCCGGGGGCAGGTAGAAGACACCGAAGGACCGGTGCTGGCTGTCATCGGGGGTCCAGATGGGAACCACCGCGAGGGCGGCCCCGGTGTCGATGTTGATCCATTGCGCCCGCGGAAGCGGAGCCTCGTGGGCTTCCGGGTCCAGAAATGGGGCTGTGCCCTGGCCCCACCGAGCCTCGAAGCGCTCGTGGAAGACCGGCATAAGGTGCGAATCGTATCGGCGCCATGCGCTCATGGCCGCCCTCCTTCGTTAGTGTTTGCTGGCGGCGCCGCTGGCAGCAGGGTCACAGCGGACCCCGCTCCCAGCGCACCGGCGTCACCCGCAGCACCGGGCCGGCGGGCCGGTGGTGCCGCACCGGGATCTCCCGGCCTCCCGGGGCTGTGTGTCCGGGGCCCGCGGGCGCTGCCGCCGGGTCATACTCCGCCCTGGCTTCGGGGTCCCGCAGGACGGCGAAGGACTCCAGGATTCGCCGCGCTTCGTCGCCGTCGCTGGTTCCGGGGCGTCCGGTCCCGGAGGATGCGTCGACGTCGGGGTGGCGAAGTCGCATCAGCGCCCTGAAGGCACGCTGGATCTCGGCCGCGGTTGCATCGGGCGCCACATGCAGGGCGGCGTAGTAGCCGCGCGGGTCGCGATTCATCGGGTCACCGCTTCGGTAGGGGCCGGGCGGGGCCAGACGGCGCCGGCTGCGGCCGGCGCCGTCTGGTTTCCGCGCTGACAGGCTGGACGGCGTGCGTGCGCCGCCGCAGCTACTTCCCGATCTCCTGCATCTTGTCCTGCGTGTGGGTAATTTCAATCTTCCGCGGCTTGGCCTGTTCCAGCACCGGGATGCGGAGTGTCAGGACGCCGTCGGCGTAGTGCGCCTTGACCTTGTCGGTATCCAGCGTGTCGCCCAGAATGAGCTGGCGGCTGAAGACGCCGCGCGGCCGCTCCGAGGCGATCAGCTCAACGTTGGGTTGGGTCGGATCACGGCGTTCAGCCCGGACGGTCAGGACGTTGCGTTCGATGTCGAGATTTACCGAGTCCACGTTGACACCAGGAAGATCGAACGCGACGACGAACTCTCCGTCTTCCTGCCAGGCGTCCATCGGCATGGCAGCGGGCCGCGCCGCCGTTCCGAAGACCTGCTGGGTCAGACGGTCCAGTTCACGGAACGGGTCCGTACGCATCAACATCATTTCCCACTCCTTCATATGAGAGTTCTGAGTTTTTTCTGTATCCAAACACCTTAATTATCTGTGGTGGTGGATATAGATTTTTTATAGCACCGGTGCGAAACTGATGCAAGGGGGGCAACCCGCACATCAAATACCGCGAAGGAGTACCGTGACGGAACGTGGTCAGGAGCTGGGCCTCTACGCGATCTCCGTCGTGGCCCAGCTGGTCGGGACCGGGCAGCAGAACATCAGGCTCTACGAGCGGAAGGGGCTGCTGACGCCGGACCGTACCGCCGGGGGAACGCGGCAGTACAGCGACTCGGATCTCGCAGTTCTGCGGCGGATCGGCGAGCTGCTGGAGGAGGGGCTCAACCTGGCCGGCGTGGCAAAGGTGCTGGAGCTCGAGGCGGTCAACGCCAGACTGCAGCGTGAGCTGCAGCGTCTCAGGTCCCGCCGGACCTAGCGCTTCCGGCCGCCGGCGATGCGGTGGGATTCCTGGAGGAGTTCGACCAGTTCCTCACGGTCGATCCGGTCCAGCCGCACCAGCACGAGCAACGGCGAACGCTCGTGGTGGGGCGTCCAAAAGTAAGTGTCCGGGTCCGTTGCGGCGAGGGCTTCGCGCTCTTCTGTCTTGACCGTGAGCACGCCCGCTTCCCAGATCCTGGCCATAAGGGTGGCCGCGAACCAGGCGGGCTGGCCCCAGCTGGGCCGCTCCACGACACCCGGGAGGGCCAGGGCGGCGCTCCGGACGTCTTCTTCGGTGGCCATGCCCCACTGTGCCACCGGCGCCGGGGACGGGGCAAGGAGCCTCCGCAGGAACTATTCCAGGCTGGTGTCGGCCTTGGAAAGAGTCCCAGTGATCTGCTCGCCGCGGATGCGGGCAGTCCGCCAGGTGTCCAGGGCGATCACCCCGCCCAGGATGACGAAGGAGATGGACAACGAGGCCAAGGCGTCGGTCAGCCAGTGGTAGCCAAGGTACAGCCGGCTTACCGCGGCGAAGAAGATCCCGACGCCGGCCAGCAGGAAGCCTGCGACGGCGGCCATGCGGTTGCGCCGGCGGGAGACGATCAGGAAGGTGCCGACCAGCAGGAAGTCGCAGGCGCCGAGGACGTGGCCGGACGGGAAGGAGAAGGTGAAGTCCGCGCCGAAGAGCATAAGATCCACGGGCGGTCGCTGGCGCCCGATGGTGCGCCCGATGATCTGGGCAAGGATCACGCCGGTGAGCATGGCGCCGGCCAGGAGCATCGGCCGCCAGGCATGCTTGGCCAGCAGGCCCCAGGCCACCGTCACCACGAGGACGATGATCGGCAGGGCGACGGGTCCGAACAGGATCGCGAGGAAAATCATGACCGCAGTGAGCGGCTCGGAGCGCAGGGTCAGGAGCCAGGAACGGACAGGTTCGTCGCCTGCCGTGAGCCCGTCATGCTGGAGGACACCGGCGAGCATCGCGAAGAACATCACGGCGCCCAGAACCACGAGGCCGACGGCGGTCCGGTACAGGTTCGTCCGGTCCCGCGCGCTCATGTAGCGTTCCTCCACAACGAACTTGTCGTGGAAAGCCCGCCACCGGCCGGGCGACTTCCCGTTAGTTTCCTCTGCCATTGCTCTCTCCGCCTCTGCATCGAATGTGGACATATCCTTCGTGAAGAATATCCCGGTTCCGGAGCCGCAGGGTTGGGCTCCCCGTCAGCCCGTGGACCGCTCACCGGTAGCCTGAAGCCATGGGCGTCATGAATGAACTGATCAACCCGGGTGTCGTCGGCTCAATGGAGCGGATCCTGGCCACTGCCTCACCCGGCAGCCGTTTCACCCACCTGGCCGGCTCTGCAGGACAGCTGGACGGGCTGAGCCTCCGGGAACGAACGGACCTCCTGAGCCGGGCCCTGCTGGCTGACCTGCCCGGAGACTACGCCGGAACGGCGCTCATCTTCCGCCGGGCCCTGGATGATCCGGACTTCACCGGCTGGATGATCTGGCCCGTGACCGAGACAGCTGCCACCCTGGCTCTTGCCTCAAAGGAGCCAGGCGACTTCGAGGACTGCCTGGCACTGCTCTCCGAGCTGACGCCGAGGCTCACTGCTGAATTCGCGATCCGGCGGCTCCTCGCCGCCGATCTGGACCGGGCGCTGGCCGTCATCCAGGCCTGGACGTCCCACCCGGACTGGCACGTCCGCCGGCTCGCGAGCGAGGGCACCCGGGCCTACCTGCCGTGGGCGGTCCGCGTCCCGGAGATCACGGACAGGCCGGCCGCCACCCTGCCGATCCTCGACGCCCTGTACCAGGACCCTGTTGTGGACGTCCGGCGCTCGGTGGCCAACCACCTCAACGATCTGGCCCGCCATGCCCCCGACGAGGTGGTGGCCGCGGCGGCGAGTTGGATGGCCGCGCCGGACGAGAACACGCCCTGGGTGGTCCGGCACGGGTTGCGGACCCTGCTCAAGAAGGCCCACCCGGGTGCGCTGGAACTGCTGGGGTTCCCGCCGGCGTCGATCGCCGTGACGCCGCCGCGACTGGACCGCGCCGCCGTCGAACTTCCCGGAGAGCTTGCTTTTGAGTTTGACATCACGAACACCGGCCCTGCGGAGGCACGGCTCGCCGTCGACTTCGTCGTGCACTACGCCAAGGCCAACGGGACCCTCGCGGAGAAGGTGTTCAAGCTCGCCACACCAGTCCTCGGGCCGGGCGAGTCCAGGACATTTTCGAAGCGTCACGCTTTCCGCCAGATGACCACGCGGGTCCACCACCCCGGCGACCACGCCCTGCAGTTGCAGGTCAACGGAGTCCGCTATCCGGCGACTGGATTCACCGTTGTGACGTAAAGGGCCGCAGCCTCTGCGCGGGTCGGCGGCGGCGTCCGCCGCGTCCGCCGCGTTCGGGAGCAGCGTTCGCCCGTGGCTGAGTGATCCGACGTGACCACACTCACCGCAGCGACGCCGGCCGTGATGGAACTGCAGGTCAAGGGCGCGCGTTCCGCTCCGACCACATTTTTGGTCCGAAGAGCCGCCGGTCCGGCACGGCGCGGTGATTTGACGGCCCTATAAATATGACGTTATTGTCGCTTCAATTATTGGGGCCGACGAGTAACACCCAAGAAAGAACAGAGCGATGACCACAGCAACCGAGTGCATTGAGATCCAGGTCGACAGCCGTCAGGTCCTCGACGAACGGCTCGACGACGCCGTCCGCGGGCTCCAGCAGATCGCCATGGAAACCGGGACACAGGGCATCCTGCTCACCCGGCACAAGGCAGGCCACTACACGGCGGCACTGTCCAACCAGGTCCCCTTTGGCATGACCCGGGAACTCATTCACTGAGCCCTCGCGGAGCCTAAGCGCCTGCCTTTTGGCGCCACAAGCCAGGTCCCGGGCGGCGGAGCATCGACTCCCGCCCGGGACCTTTTTGTTCCTTGTCCCCTGAGGACTACCGGGCGCAGCCGGCCACCTGATGTGTCCGGTTACCAGTCATGGACGGTGCCGTCGACGAGGCGGTTGTAGGGCAGGTAGGCCTGCTGGTACGGGAACGCCGCGGCGGCTTCGGCGTTGAATTCGACGCCGATGCCGGGCTTGTCGCCCGGGTGCAGGTACCCGCCGACGAACGTCATGGACTGCTCGAACACCTCGTTGGTTTTGTCCGAGTGCTGCATGTACTCCTGGATCCCGTAGTTATGGATCGCGAGACCCACGTGCAACTGCGCCGCGAAACCGACCGGGGAAATGTCCGTCGGCCCGTGGAACCCGGACTTGATCTGGTACTGCGCGGCGAAGTCCATCACCTTCTTCAACGGGCTGATCCCGCCGAAGTGGGTGGACGCCGCCCTCACGTAGTCGATCAGCTGTTCCTTGATCAGGGTCTGGTAGTCCCAGACGGTGTTGAAGATCTCCCCGATCGCCAGCGGGGTGGTGGTGTGCTGCCGGACCAGGCGCAGGCCTTCCTGGTTTTCGGCCGGGGTGCAGTCCTCGAGCCAGAACAGGTCGTAGGGTTCCAGCGCCTTGCCCAGCTTCGCGGCCTGGATCGGGGTCATCCGGTGGTGCCCGTCGTGCAGCAGCGGGATTTCCGGGCCGAACTCGTTCCGGACCGCCTCGAACACGGACGGCAGGTGCCGGAGGTAGGCCCGGGTGTCCCAGTCCTCCTCCTGCGGGAACGCCCCGCGCCCGGCCGGTTCGTAGTCGTAGCGTTCGCCGGAGGCCTGCGCCTGCGCCGCGACCCCGTAGACGGCCTTGATCCCGGGGACCGCGGTCTGGATCCGGATCGACTTGTACCCGAGTTCCAGGTGCTCCCGGACCGAATCAAACAACGAGGGAAGGTCCGCGCCGGAGGCGTGCCCGTACGCGCGCAGCCCGTTCCGGGACGCCCCGCCGAGCAGCTGGTAGACCGGCATCCCGGCGACCTTGCCCTTGATGTCCCACAACGCCATGTCCACGGCGGCGATCGCGGCCATCGTCACCGGGCCCCGGCGCCAGTACGAGGACCGGTACAGGAACTGCCAGGTGTCCTCGATCCGGTGCGGGTCCTTCCCGATCAGCAGCTGCGCAACGTGCTCCTTCAAATACGCGGCGACCGCGAGCTCCCGCCCGTTCAGCGTCGCGTCCCCGATCCCGGTCACACCGTCCTCGGTGGTGATCCGCAGGGTCACGAAGTTCCGCGAAGGGCTGGTCACAAAGACTTCAGCAGCAATGATTTTCACAGTTGGTCCAAGGCTTTCGGTATCGGTCTGAATTTAAGGGTGGTGGGGGCGGGCCCGGCCCTAGCGCTGGGTGGTTCCGGTGGGCGTCGCCCCGAGCAGTGCCAGCTCGTCCCTGCGGGGCAGGCCTTCCCAGTCACCGGCCGTGCTGACGGCGAAGGCCCCCGCGAGGGCGCCTCGCTGCAGGCGGCAGGCCACGTCCTCGCCGTCCAGCAGGGCGGAGAGGTAGCCGGCGGTGAAGGCGTCACCGGCTCCGACAGTGTCGATGCTGGTGACGGGGACGGCAGGCGTTTCCCAGCGGCCCGCCGCGGTGTGCACCCCGGCGCCGGCGGCGCCGCGCTTGACCACGACCTCACGGACGCCGCGGTCGAGGAGTTCGGCGGCCATGGCCGTTTCGGCGTCGCCGGAGACTGCTGCTCCGCCAGAGGCTGCTGCTTCGCCAGAGGCGACTAGTCCAAGTTCGTCGTCGGAGGCGATCAGGATGCTCGCGTACCTGGCCAGCGGGGTGAGGACGGCGCGCGCCTCGTCCCGGGACCAGAGCTTGCTGCGGTAGTTGACGTCGAGGGAAACGTCCAGCCCTTCGCCGGCAGCGCGTGCGGCGGCGTACTCCACGGCCCGCCTCGCCTCCTGGCTGAGGGCTGCGGTGATCCCCGTGAGGTGCAGGACCCGGGCGCCGCTCCGGAAGGCGGCGTCGACGTCGTCGCGGCCGAGTGTGGATCCGGCGGAACCGGCGCGGTAGTAGAAGGCCCGGGTGACGTCGGCGGTGCGCTGTTCAAGGAACATCACGCCGGTGCTGCGGCTCGCGTCCTTCCGGTGCTGCACCGCTATGCCCTCGCTCCGCAGCTGCCGCAGGATGAACTCTCCGTGCGGGTCGGCACCGACCACTCCGGCCCAGCCGACCCGGTGGCCCAGCCGGGCGACGCCCACGGCGACGTTGGACTCCGCCCCCGCCACATGCATGCCCAGGGCGCCGCCGGCGGACAGCGGCCCGGCGGAGCGCAACGAGACCATCGATTCTCCGAGGGTCAGGAGTTCAGTGGTCCCCAGGACGGGAAGCACAGGATCGGGATTCACAGCGGGCGCTCCGCGGCGGTCCGGCCATCGAATTCGGCGGCAAGCGCCACAAAGGCGCGGGCCCGCTCACGCACCGGGGCAAGGTCCCCGCCGGATCCGGCGTCCCCGAACAGCGGCCCGCCCAGGCCGACGGCCACGGCACCCGCCTGCCAGTAGCTGGCCGCCTCCCCGAGCCCGACGCCGCCGACGGCGATGAAGGGGATCCCGGGGAACGGGTCGCGCAGGGCCTTGAGGTAGCCCGGTCCGCCGATGGAGGCGGGGAAGAGCTTCACCGCGGTGGCGCCGCGGGTCATCGCCTCGTACGCCTCGGTGGGTGTCAGGGCCCCGGCCAGCACTGGGATTCCGCGGGCTGCGGAGGCGTCGATCGACTCGGCCAGTGCCGGGGTCACCATGAACTGGCCGCCGGCCTCGGCCACGTGCTCCACATCCTGCGCTGTCAGCACTGTGCCGGCGCCGACGAAGCAGCCGGCCGGGGCCGCGGCGCGGACCTCGCGGATCGCCGCGAGTGCATCGGGCGTGGTGAGGGCGATCTCGACGAAGCGGAAACCCTCCTCCATCGCGCTGAGGGCAGCCTTCGCGGCCGCGCCGCCGTCGGTGCCGCGGACAATGGCCACCAGCCGGGTCTGCCGGATTCCCGCCAGGAGTAGTTCCGTGGTCAGCTCTGAAGTCATGTCGTTCACCATTCTGCGAAGGCTCCGTCGGGGTGGCGCCAGACGGGCCCGCGCCAGGCGTGGCCGCGCTTGTCCGCGGCGCGGACGACGGCCTCGTCGATTTCGATGCCCAGACCCGGGCCGGTCAGGCGTTCGATGTGCCCGTCCACGAACTTCAGCGGTGACTTGTCCACCACGTAGTCCAGGACTTCTGCGCCCTGGTTGTAGTGGATTCCGATGCTTTGCTCCTGGATCAGGAAGTTCGGGGTGGCGAAGCCCACCTGCAGGCAGGCTGCCAGCGCCAGCGGACCCAGCGGGCAGTGCGGGGCCAGCTGGACCTCGTAGATCTCCGCGAGTGAGGCGATCTTGCGGACCTCGGTGATGCCGCCGGCGTGGGAGAGGTCCGGCTGGGCCACCGCGATGCCGGCCTGCAGCGCGGGCAGGAATTCCTGCCGGCTGTAGAGCCGCTCACCGGTGGAGACCGGCGTCGTGGTGGACGAGGTAAATTCGCGCAGCAGGTGAGTGTTCTCCGGGACCACCGGCTCTTCGAGGAAGAACGGCCGGTACGGTTCCAGCAGCGGCGCAACGCGCCGGGCGTTGGCCAGGCTGAAGCGGCCGTGGAAGTCGACGGCAACGTCGCGGTGGTCGCCGAGGACCTCGCGGGCGGCGGCGACACGGCGGACGACGCCGTCGAGCTCCGCGACGGAGGCGACGGGGCTCATCCGGCCGCTGGCGTTCATCTTGACGGCGGTGAGCCCGACCTCCAGCTGGGCGCTGATCTGGTCGGCCACCTCGTTGGGCTCGTCCCCGCCCACCCAGCCGTACATCCGGATCCGGTCGCGGACGTGGCCGCCCAGGAGCTGGTGGACGGGGGTGTTGAAGTGCTTGCCGGCGATGTCCCACAGGGCCTGGTCCAGCCCGGAGACCGCGCTGGCCAGGATGGGCCCGCCGCGGTAGAAGGAGCCCTTGGTCATGACCTGCCAGTGGTCCTCGATGCGGAGGGCGTCGTTGCCGATCAGCAGCTCGGAGAGCTGGTCGACGGCGGTGCGGACCGTTTCGCTGCGGCCCTCGCAGGTGGCCTCGCCCCAGCCGACGATCCCGCTGTCGGTCTCGATCCGGACGAAGAGCCAGCGGGGGGCGACGAGGAAGGTTTCAATCCTGCTGATCAGTGTCATTTTGGCCTAGCCCTTGGTGGCGCCGGCGGTCATGCCGGAGACGATGTACTTCTGCGTGAAGAGCGCAATGATCATGATCGGAACAGTGACCACCGTGGCGGCCGCCATGAGCCCGCCCCAGTCGATGCTCGCGTAGGAGACGAAGTCGAAGATCGCCACCGGGAGGGTCTTGGTCTTGGAGCCGGAGAGCACCAGGGCGAACATGAAGTTGTTCCACGAGAAGATGAAGGACAGGATGCCCGCGGTGGCCATGCCGGCCACGGAGAGCGGCAGGGTGATGCGGCGGAAGGCGCCGATCGGCGTGAGACCGTCCACCTGCGCGGATTCCTCCAGCTCAAGCGGCAGCGAGTCGAAGTAGCTCATCATGATGTAAACGATCAGCGGCAGCGACACGAACATGTGGCTGAGGATCAGGACTTCGAAGCCGCCCACCATTTTCAGGTTGGAGAAGACGTAGTACCAGGGCACCAGCAGCGAGACGCCCGGGATGACGCGGGCCATCAGGACCACGAGGGCCGAGCGGTGCATGGTGAAGCGGCTCATCGCGTACGCCGCCGGGACACCGAGAACCAGGGAGAGGACCGTGGAGACGAAGGCCACCCAGAAGCTGTTGAAGATGAAGACGAAGTAGTTGTTGCGCTGCAGCACGTTCGCGTAGTTCTCGCCCGTGGGCGTGAAGAAGAACGACTTGCCGGTGTCGTAGATGTCCACATTCGTCTTGAAGGACGCCAGCAGCATCCAGAACAGCGGGGCCACCAGGAACAGCACGACGGCGACCAAGGCGGCGACGCGGAAGGTCTTGTAGGCGCGGGTGCCCAGGGGCTTGCGGCGGCGCGGGGCCGGCGCGGACCGGACGGTGTTGGCGGTCCGGGTTTCGATGTTTTCTTCTGTGTTGGACAGGACGGTCATTTGCTTACCGCTTTCTTGCGCATGGTCAGCAGCCACATGGAGCCGATGATGATCATGAAGAACAGGATCAGCACCGCGGAGGACAGCCCGTACTGGTTGTAGTCGAAGCTCAGGCCATAGGCGTAAACGTTGAGGGTCTCCACCTCGTGGAAGGACCCGCCGCCCTTGCCCTTGGTGGCATAGAGGATGTCGAAGGTCTTCAGGGCATCGATGCCCCGGAGCAGGATGGCCACGATCACGGTCGGCATCATGAGGGGCAGCGTGATGAAGAAGAAGCGCTGGAACGCGTTGGCGCCGTCCATCCGGGCCGCCTCGTCGGGCTCCTCGGACAGCGAGGTCAGGCCGGCGAGCAGGATCAGCACCACCATGGGAGTCCACTGCCACACGTCCATGAAGATGGTGGTGCCCAGCGCGGTGTCCTGGCCGGAGAGCCACGGCTGCGGCGGGATGCCGACCATGCCGAGCAGCTGGTTGACGAAGCCGATGTTGGGGTCGAAGATCAGCCGCCACATCATGCCGACGGCCACGGGGGTGGCTACCAGCGGCAGCAGGATGGCCACACGGACCCACTTTTCGCCGCGGAACGGGCGCCACAGCAGCAGCGCGATGCACATGCCCAGCACCACTTCGCAGACCAGGGCGACGCCGGTGAAGCTCAGCGTGCGGCCGACGGCGGGCCAGAAGCGTTCGACGTCGGACAGGACCGTGAGGTAGTTCTCCAGGCCGACGAACTCGGACGCGGCGCGGACCGAGCCCTGCGAATCGGTGAGGCTGAGGTAAAGGGTCCAGGCCAGCGGGAAGATGATCAGGACGCCGACGAAGATCATCGCGGGGGCGGCGAAGAGCCACTTGCGGTGCCGGTTGGCCCAGGCGGAGAAGTTCTCACGGGCGCCGGAGGCACTGCGGGCGTTGCGGCCGGACGGCGGCTGGGACTGCGCGCTGCGCGGAGGAGTCAGTACAGACATGGTTCACCTAAGGAGTCGGGGGTGAAGTGAAGAGCTGGCCGCGGCGGGGCGGCTGCTGGGCTGCCGCCCCGCCGGGCTGGTGATGCATCAGGCGTGAAGTACGCCGGTGCTACTTCTTTTCGCTGTCCAGGAACTTCTGGAAGGCGTCGTGAGCCGTGTCGGCGGCAGCGGAGGCGTCCTCACCGGTGATGGTCGCTACGATCGGGCCGCCCACGATTTCGCGGGCCTTTCCGACGGTGACAACCTCGGGACGGTCGTGGCCGACGCCGTTTTTGGCGCTGGTGGAGATGGCCTCGGCCAGGTCCTTCGGGTAGGTGGAGGTGCCGGCGGGATCGGCCCAGACGGAGCTGCGGGGTCCGGGGACACCGGCCTTCTGCGCTGCCAGGGTGCGTTCCTTGCTCGTGGCCCACTGGATGAACTTCCAGGCGTTGTCCTGGTTGCCCGAGGCTTCGTTGACGGCGAGGCCCCACGACGGGATGTTGTACGGCTTGGAACCTGCCGGTCCGGCGGGCAGCGCGGCGAAGCCGACCGTGTCGGCCACCTTGGACTTGGCGGGGTCCGTGGCGTTCTTGTAGAGCGAGTCGGCCTCGGTGTAGAAGGCGGCCTTGCCCTGCGTGAAGATGGCCATCGCCTCGGGCCAGCTCATGTCGGTGCTGACGTTGGCCGGGCCGTAGTTCTTGATCAGGCCGCCGTAGAAGGCGTAGGCCTTCTTGGCTTCCTCGGAGTTGACGGCGGACTTGCCGCTGGCATCGGTGAAGTCGCCGCCGAAGCTGTACAGGAAGCTGGAGAACTGGGTGACGGCGGCGGACTTGCCGGTGCGGGCCACGAAGCCTGCGGTGTCCGGCGAGGAAGCCTTGATGGCCTTGGCCGCCGCTTCGAGTTCTTCCATGGTCTTGGGAACCTCAAGGCCGGCCGCCTTCAGCAGGTCCTTGCGGTAGTAGAGCACTTCGCGTTCGGTGATGATCGGGACGCCGACCACCTTGCCGTCAGCCGTGGTGGCCTTGACCGGGCCCTCCTGGTAGTCCTTCCAGTCCCAGCCGGAGTCCGAGGACACCTTGGACGTGAGGTCGGCCAGGTAGCCGTTCTTGGCGAACGCCTTGCCCTCCTGCAGGGGGCGGTACATCATGACGTCGATCTCGTCGCTGCCGGCGTTGAGCTTGACGTTGTACTGGTCCGAGAGCTGGTCCTCGCCGAGCTGGGTCAGCTCGACCTTGAGGCCGCTGGACTTTTCGAATTCCGGAATGGCTGCCTTGATGCCCTCGGTCCAGACGTGGTTCGCGAGGGTGACCCGGACGGTGCCGGCGGCTTTGGCATCGCTGCTGCCGCTGGCGCCGCCGCAGGCGGTGAGGCCCAGAGACAGGGCCGCGGCGACAGCCGCGTACTGCACGATCGAACGTCGCTTCATTACGACTCCCTTGGTTCTTCAGGGCTGGGCGTCACGGTCCAGCCGGCTGCAGATGCATCTTTACATCTGCTCTGGAAGCGATCTTAGATAAATAAAGCAGACTTAAACAACCCCTTGCGCCCACCCGTATGATTTATTTATGAAAACCCCAAAGGCGGAGTCCTCGGCTGACCTGCATTCCGTGCTGGTCCAAAACCTGGGGCTCGCTATTGCCGAGGGGACCCTGGCGCCGCACTCGATCCTGCGCCTGGACGAGCTCGAGGCGCAGCACAGCGTCTCCCGCTCTGTGGTCCGCGAGGCCACACGGGTACTCTCCTCCAAGGGCATGCTGGAATCACGACGGCGGCTGGGCACTGTGGTGCAGCCGGAAGAGTCCTGGAACGCCTACGATCCGCAGGTGATCCGCTGGCGGCTGGCCTCCGGCAGGCGGCTGGAGCAGCTGCAGGCGCTCAATGAACTCCGCGGCGCCATCGAGCCCCAGGCTGCGCGACTCGCCGCCGGCCGGGCCTCCCTGGACGCCGGCAGCGACCTCGTCGCGCAGGCGGCGCGGCTCTGGGCGGCGGGCCAGCGCGGGGACCACGACGAGTTCCTCCGGCTGGACATTGAATTCCACGCCGCAGTGCTCAAGGCCTCCGGCAACGCCATGTTTTCCCAGCTGCACAACCTCGTCACCGAGGTCCTGACGGGGCGCACCGAGCACGGCCTGATGCCGCACCTGCCGCACCATGAAGCGCTTCAGCTGCACGTGGATGTGGCCAGCGCCATCCAGCGCGGCGAGGCGAACGCTGCCCACGCCGCGATGAGCCGGATCGTGGAGCAGTCCACCGAGGAAATGGGCGACATCTGGTCCAGCCACCAGGGCGGCCCCGCCGCCTAACCCCCACCCACCACAACGCGGGGTCACTTACGGCCCATGTTGACCCCCGGGATGGGCTCGAAGTGACCCCGCGTTGCTTCTGCGTTCAGTCTTCGGTCGGTGTGGTGCGCAGCGGGTGGTAGTTCCGCCAGCTGTGCTCCGGCGCGTAGCCGAGCAGGCGCTTTGCCTTGTCGATCGAGAGCAGGGTTTCGTGCTCGCCGAGCTCCTTGGCCACGGGCACGTCCGGGAACACCTCCGCGGCGAGGCTGGCGCTGGAACGGCTCATCACGGTGTCCGCGTTGGCGATGATGAACGCCTCGAACCCCGGCGTGCCGTGTTCCAGGGCACGGGCCACCGCCTGGGCGCCGTCCCGGCCGTCGATATAGCCCCAGAGGTTCCACTTGCGCAGCCGCGCGTCGGCGTCGAAGCCAGGGAACTCCTCATAGTCCTCCGGGTCCATCACGTTCGAGAAGCGCAAGCCGGTGATGCTCAACTCCGTATCCCAGCGGGTGAGCTGGATCGCCATCTGCTCCTCGAGGTGCTTGACGAGGGAGTAGGTGCTCTCCGGTCGGGCCGGGTATTCCTCATCCACCGGGACATAGGGAGGGTCGACGTCGAACGGCAGTCCCAGCACCGTCTCACTGGAGGCGTAGACAATCCTCTTGATCCCGGCCCGGCGGGCCGCCTGGAACACGTTGTACGTGGACAGCATGTTGTTCTCGAATGTCGCCGCGTCCGGGGCATGGCCGGGAGCCGGGATCGCGGCCAGGTGCACCACCGCGTCGAACCCCGCGTGCCGGTCCTCCAGGCCAAGGAACACATCCACCACCTGGCCGTAGTCGCGCAGGTCCACCTCGGTGAAACCGCGTCCGCGCGTGCCGGTGCGGTCCAGGTTCGTGACCTCGTGGCCGTCCTCGCTCAGCCGCCGGACGACGCTCCGGCCGAGTTTTCCGCTTCCTCCGGTAACAGCAACTCTCATCAGCACTCCTATGAACGGTGGGGTCGGTGATGGCTTGGTGGGTCTGTTCCACCCTAGAGGGGACCGCGGACGGTGCACAGCCCCGGTCCCGACCCGGGATCGGTGCCCGGGCAGGGCGATGCGCCCGCCCGGTGACTTTTGGCCCTAGGCGCTGCCGGGCGGAGCGGGCAGGCTGGGGCCCATGAACGCTGATCAGCGGATAGTCGTGGGTGTGGACGGTTCGGACTTTTCGACGACGGCGCTCCGGCTCGCCGGGCGCATGGCCGGTGCCCTGAACGCGCCGCTGGACGTCGTCACGTGCCTCGGCACCTCGGACCTCTTCCTGGCCTCGCACCTGCCCGAGGAAAGCTCCCCCACCACCACCCAGCTTGAAGAGACGGCCAAACGCCTCGTCGACGAGGCTCTGGACCGTGCCTTCGGCGGCGCCGTTCCGGAGCGCCTGACCCGGACCGTAAAGTTCGGATCCCCGGCCAAGGTCCTGGTTGAGGACAGCAGGGACGCCCAGCTCCTGGTAGTCGGCCGGCGCGGCCGTGGCGGCTTCCTCGAACAGGTCATGGGATCGGTCAGCGGCGCCTGCGTGGCCCATGCCCACTGCCCGGTGCTCGTCGTCGGTGAGGGCGCGGGCAAACAACAACCGAGCTGATGAACCGCAGCCGGCGGCCGCGCACGGGCGCCGGCGGCAGGCGCTAGAGAAAGGGCTCACCCCATGAGCCGGTCCCCTGCATCCCTCCGGCTCCGCGGGCCGGTGGCTGCCCTTGCCGCGGCGGCCGCCGCGGCCTGCTACGTCCTGGCCGTCCGGCCCCGGATGCTGAACTGGGGTGCCAGCACCCAGGAGGCTGCCGGGCCGCTTCCGGGCGACGAGCTCGTTCGCGCGCCCCGGATGCAGAGCACACGCGCGGTCACCATCAGCGCGCCGGCCGCGGGCATCTGGCCCTGGCTCGTCCAGCTGGGCGCCGGCCGCGGAGGAATGTACAGCTACGACCTGCTCGAGAACGCGGCTGGCCCTGGCATCCGCAGCGCGGACCGGATCCTGCCCGAACACCAGAGGCTCGACGTCGGCGACGTCATCCCGCTGGGCCCCGACGTCGGGATTCCGGTCCGGCGCCTGGAGACGGGCTCCGTGCTGGCTCTCGGCGGCACCGTGGATCCGCGCACCGGAAAAATCACCTCAGCCGTCGCCGCACCCGCAGGCCCGCGGCTGGAACTCGGCTGGACGTTCATCCTGCAACCCGTCGACCCGGGCACCACGCGGCTGTTGTCCCGTACGCGCTACGACTATTCGCCCTTGGCCGTAGGCCTGGTCCTCCGCCCGGTTCTGGAGCCCCTGCAGTTCATCATGGAACGGCGCATGCTGCTGGGCATCAAATCCAGGGCCGAGGCGCGGGGCCGATAACCGGGCGAACGGCAGCGTCCGTGACCTTGTGCCCTACGCCGGAGGCCGCCGCGGGACTAGCCTTAATCGTCAGGGCCCGTGTGCGGCCGTCCGCCGGGTTCCGGGAGGCAAGCGGTGAAATCGGCAAAGACCAGCATCATCGCCGGCATCGCGTTGATGGCGGCCGGCGTCCTCTTGCTGCTGGATCTGCTCGGGATCCTCGACAGCGCTGCCCTCGTGTGGCCGCTGATTTTCGCTGCGGCCGCAGCCGCTTTCCTGACCCTGTTCTTCCGCAGCCGCGACAACTGGTGGGCCGCCATTCCCGGCTCGGTATTCCTGGGTCTGGCAGCGGTCGACCTGATCACCCAGCTCTGGCCCGGTCCGGCAGGGTACTGGGCGGGCGCCTTTTTGTTCTTGTTTATGGGCGCAGGCTTCGGCGCGGTGTACGTGCGCGAACCCGCCAACTGGTGGGCGCTGATTCCCTGCGGGGTGATGCTGACGCTGTCGCTCGTGGTGGCCCTCCCGCCGGCGTGGGAAGGCATGCCGGTGGCGGCCGTCCTGTTCCTGGGACTGGCTGCCACGTTCGCGGCGTTGTCCCTGGTGCCCGTCCATCCTGAACACCGCCCTGGCCAGCCCGGGGCAGGGGAACCGTCAAGGATGAAGTGGCCGCTGATACCGGCCGCGGTCCTGGCCGTGATGGGAGTGATCTTCGCCTTGCAGGCCACGGTGCTGCTCACGGCCAGCGAATTCTTCGTCCCGGTGCTCCTGCTGCTCGCCGGAGTGGCCCTGTTGGTCTACGCCTATCGCCATCGCGCCGGCGGCCACCGCAAGGTGCACGGGGTCTGACGGGCTACGTCAGGGGACCGGCTTCGGCCTGCAACAGGTAGTCGACGAACCAGTCCCGGGCGAGGATGGCGGCCGCCGCCAGCGTGCCGGGCTCCTCAAACAGATGCGTGGCGCCCTGAACGACGGCCAGCTGGTTGGGGCACCGCATCATGGACTTCGCCTTGCGGTTGAGTTCCAGGACCTCGTGGTCGAAGCTGCCCACGATGAGCAGCGTCGGCGCCCTGACGGCGGAAAGCCGCGGCCCGGCAAGATCGGGGCGTCCGCCTCGGGAGACGACGGCGTCGATCCGGGCGGTTGGTTCAGAGGCGGCCCAGAGCGCGGCCCCGGCACCCGTGCTGGCGCCGAAATAGCCAATTGTGCAGGAGGCCGTATCCCGCCGGGTGGCCAGCCAGTCCGTGGCCGAGGACAGCCGGCGGGCCAACAGTTCGATGTCGAAAACGTTGGCACGGTTCCGTTCCTCCGCCGGCGTCAGCAGATCCAGCAGCAGCGTTCCGAGCCCGGCCTGTTGGAGCATCCCTGCCACGTACCTGTTCCGGGGGCTGTGGCGGCTGCTGCCGCTGCCGTGCGCGAACAACACGATGCCCTTGGCAGGGACCGGCAAGTGCAGCTGGCCCTGGAGCCGCACCCCTCGCGACGGGATCTCGACTTCCTCGTCGATCTCTGCGGGGGCCGCCGTTCCGGCCGTGGCCGGAACGGCCTTGCGGGACGCCGGCGGCGAGTTCCGCAGTCGCTTGGCGGCGGCGTCGAGCAACTTCACCACCTCGTCGTCCTCGGTGGGCGAAAAATCCCTGTAGTGGTAGCCGACCGCGGAGAACTGGCGCGGTGTGGCGAGGCAGACCACCTCGTCGGGCTCGGTCAGGCTGCCGAGGGTGTCGGCGGGGGCCACCGGTACCGCCAGGATGACCCTCGCGGCGCCAAGCTGCCGGGCGACCCGGCAGGCGACCCTGGCCGTGGATCCAGTGGCGATTCCGTCGTCGACGATCACGGCGATACGGCCGGTGAGGTCCTCGCGGGTCCTGCCTTTCCGGAACCGGAGCACGCGGTTCTCCAGCACGGCGCGTTCGTGGTCCTCGACAGCCTGTAACTCCGTCTCGCTGACCCGGGCATGGGCCAATACGCGTTCTTCCAGCACCCGGGCGCCGCCCTCCCCGATGGCGCCCATGGCGAGCTCGGGCTGGTAGGGAAGTCCCAGTTTCCGGACAACGATCACGTCCAGCGGCGCGTCAAGGGCGGCGGCGACTTCGAATGCGACCGGGACGCCGCCGCGGGGCAGGCCCAGGACCACGATGTCCTGGCCACGCAGTTCCGCGAGCCGCCGTCCCAGTTGCCGCCCGGCGTCGACCCTGTCTTCGAAGATGCTCATCGGCTTGGCTTTCCAATCGAGATGTCGGCAGTGGCCTCCATCCAGGCGCGCGGTCCGCGGGCTGGGAAAATTGGCCACTTGGCCGCTCCCTCCCACTATCTGTCAGGAACCCTGCGGACGTGAGGGCCTTTATGCCCGGTTTGGCCAGCGCCCTCACTCCGTTTCTTTGAGGGCGTCAGCAGGGGCCTCTCAGGGGCCGGCGCCCGTGCCGAGGCCTGTCGCAGTTCCGGGAAAACAGGCGGGAAAGGGCTGTATATAATTTCCCGGTACGGTTTTGCAGCGGGCCGTTGGATTGTTCTTCGGTCCGGCCCTCGGCCGTCCCCCGCCGCGCTCTGCGGCAGGTGGCGCGCCCTTCCGGATCGTGTTGACCTGAGTGAAACGGCACGACGAGACAGTGGTTAGCGAATCAACCGCAACTTCAACCAACCAAGACCTGCATGAACTGGTGCTCAACAGCTCCGACGTCGAGGAGTTCCTGCGCGAGTTGGCGCGCGTTTCCGCGCGCAGCCTCTCGGAACCCGGCGACGAGATCCTGTGCGGCATCACGCTTTTCCGGCACCGGAAAGCGGCAACAGTTGCGAGCAGCAGCGCGGCAGCCCAGGCCATGGATGAAATCCAGTACGCCTTCGGCGACGGCCCATGCGTGACGGCGTCCCGGGAACAGGAGACCGTACACATCCCGGAACTGGAGGACTGCGACCGGTGGCCGCAGTACGCCGCCACGGTCCGGGGCCACGGCGTGCGTTCCATCCTGGCCGTGCCCTTCCTGCTTGACGGAGACACCCGCGCCGCCCTGAACCTCTACTCGCGACGGCCTGGCCGTTTCGACGGCCGGGCTCTGGAACTCGCCCGGGACTTCGTGGGCCAGACGTCTTTGGCGTTGCGGCTGGCGGTGCGTTTTGCCCACTACATCGACACGGCAGCGGACCTCAAGGCCACACTGGAGAGCCGGACCAGCATCGACGTTGCTGTGGGCATCATCATGGCGCAGAACCGCTGCAGCCAGGCCGAGGCGTTCGAACTGCTCAAGTCAGCCTCAAGTGCCCGCAACGTGAAGCTGCACATGGTGGCCGCCGGGCTCGTGGAGTCGCTTGGCCAAGGCCCCATCCGCACGCACTTCGAGGTCTAGGTCGAGGTCTCCAGAGGCTCGGCAGGATCGGCGTAGGGCTCTTCTGCGGCCGCGTCCAGGACGGTGCGGACTGTGTCCTCGTGGGCCAGGATCCGGAAGTGCCCGGCAGTGTCCAGGTGGATATTCCGTGCGCCCGGCAGGACACTGCCCTCGGGAATATGCGGGTCGAAGCCGCCGTACACCGAGATGATGCGTTTGTTGATGCGTTCCTCGCGGGAAAGCTGCATGGTCACGGCATTCCGTGGGGAGAAGGCACGCAGGCTCGGCAGCAGCATGAACGAGGCATAGCGCGAGCCTGAGAACGGTGAGCAGACCGCCACCATGCCGGCGATCCGGCGTTCCGGGTCCAGCTGCATCATCACGAACTTGCCGATCAGCCCGCCCTTGCTGTGGGCCACGATCATCGCGTTGGTCAGGTCACGATCCCGGATGTAGCCGGCGATCAGATCCGCGGCCTTGGGCACTGCGAGCCGGTTCCGATGCAGCAATGCCAGCACATGCACCGGGTGGCCCGCTTCATGCAGCCGCTGGACCAGCGGCAGCATAAAGCGCCAATCCTCGTAGACCCCGGGAATCACGACGACGGGCCGGCCCGTGCCGCTGAGGAACTCCTCCGGCCTGCTCCGTGAGACGGCGCTGAGGATCTGCCGCCGCGCGGCATAGAGGTAGTCCTGGACCCACCAGCGGGAGGTTTGCAGGACGCCGCTCATGCCGGATTCTCCCGGGACGCTTCCCTGGCCGTTGCGTGGGTCCCGGCGAAGTCCAGGATCGCCTCGGCCACGTCAGCCGCGCGGTTGTGCTGCACCACGTGGCCGGCGCCCTCGATTTCAAGCAGCAGGGCCCGCGCAGCCCGCCCGGCCAACCGGCGGCACCAGTCCGCGGACGCGACCGGGTCGTTAGCGCCGCGCATCACGAGGACCGGCACCGCAACCCCGGAGATCCGCTCCTCGGTGCGGTAGTCCATCATGACGCGCAGGTTTTTCAGGTACCACGTGGGCCCGCAGCGGAGGTAGTCCGTGAAGACGAGGGCGTTCGAGGAGGGGCTTTCGAAGAGGAGGCTGTCACGGCCCAGTGCGAGTGCCTGCTGCAGGACGGAGCGGCGCTTCGAATCGACCACCGGACCCATCATGACCAATTGGGAAATCCTGCCCGGCTGCTGCAGTGCGGCCTCGAGCGCGAACTGGCTTCCCATCGAATGACCAACGATCACGGACTCCAGGACCCCAAGCTGCTCCAGGGCGCCGAGAATGTAGGTGGCGTGGTCAGCGACCGAGAGGGCGCGGCGGGGCCTTGGGGTCCCGCCGAAACCGGGCAGGTCGATCGAGTAGGTGTCGCCGGTTTCAGCCAGCAGCCCGTGCAGCCGGCGGAGGTAACGGTGCGAGACGCCGATTCCGTGGATGAGTACGACGGCGGGGCGCGCGGGCAAGGGGCCGCTCTGGACCTTCGAGACAAAAACATGGCCGAGCTGGCCTGCGGCCTCAATCTCGAAGCGGTCGGGCCTGCTCATGGTGGGCTCATTTCTGTTCAGCGCCTTCTGGACGCCGCCGGTCAGCGTTCAGTAAGCATACTGACAGTTTCCCCGCTCAGTCTCCGCGCTTGTCGCGTTCGCTGAACTCCTCGTCCAGGTCGTAGTGCCTGAACTCGGTCTCCGGGTGCGGTTCGCCCTCCACCACGTACTCGTAGTCCAGCTGGCGCTGAACCTGGCTGTCGAGGACCTGCAGCTCCGTGTCTTCCACCTTGCTCAGGTCCTCGGGGAACTTGTCCTCGGGCGTGAGGTGGAGCTTGTCGTTCATGGCATGCCTCTCCGGGCCGGAAGGTGGACTCGAAGAAAATGCGGCGTCCGGCCGCCTTCAGGATAACGGCGCCCCGGGAGGAGCGGAATACGCCGTGCCAGCCAACCGTCGGCCGGGCCCGGGCCAGGCTGGCTTCCTGGCCCGGGCCGGCCGGTCGATCCCTGTAAGCCCTAGGCCTGGCCCGGCTCGGCGCCGACGTTGACCAGCCAGTCAGTGCCGAACTTGTCCGTGCACATGCCGAAGACGTCTCCCCATGGCGCCTTCTCCATCGGCACCGTCACCCTTCCGCCGTCGGCGAGGTTGTCGAAGTAACCGCGCAGTTCGGCCTCGTCGGAGCCGCTCACTGACACGGAGATGCTGCTGCCGGGCGTGTAGTCCATGCCGTTGGGAGTGTCCGCCCCCATCAGCACCATGCCCTTGTCAGTGGTCAGCATGGCGTGCATGATCTTGTCCTGCTCGGCGGGGTCTTCGCTGGCGTGGTATTCGCCGAAAGTGCTGATGTTCAGTTCACCGCCGAATACGGACTGGTAAAAGGTCATGGCCTCCTTGGCGTTGTCGCGGAAGCTCAAGTACGGGTTAAGCGTGGTCATATCCGGGACTCCTTGCAGCTGGGGCGCCGACCGGGTTGCCATGTTGCGGCCGCGGCCGGTGCACTTTTACATGGCACATCCTGCCCCAAATCTGCCGCCCGGGATAGGTGCGGGCAGCAGATAGGGCAGGAGCGCGCCGTTCTCGAGCGACGCCTGTGGCTAGGCAGTCTGTCCGGGGTGCACGCCCTCTGCGATCTCTTCCAGCAGCTTGCCGTTGAACGCGGGAAGATCGCGAGGGGTCCGGCTGGTCACCAGGCCCCGGTCCACCACCACTTCCTGGTCGCTCCAGTTGGCTCCGGCGTTCCTCAGATCGGTCTGGAGCGTGTGGTACGACGTGACATTCCGGCCGTTGATGACGCCGGCGTCGATCAGGACCCACGGGCCGTGGCAGATCGAGGCCACCGGCTTGTGCTGCTCGAAGAAGGCCCGGGTGAAGGCCTGGGCGTCCTTGTTGGCGCGGAGGTGGTCCGCGTTGACGACGCCCCCGGGGATCACCAGGGCGTCGAAATCGGCGGCGCTGGCTTCGGCGGCGGTGAGATCGACATTGAACTTCTGCCCCTTTTCGGTGCCGTCGAATCCCTGGAGCTTCCCGCTCTTGGGCGCTACCAGGAAGGGCTCGCCGCCGGCTTCCTTCACGGCGTTCCAGGGGCTGGTCAGTTCCACTTGCTCCACGCCGTCCGTGAGCAGGAAGGCGACTTTCTTACCGGCAATATTGTGTTGTGACATGTGTCCTCCTCTGGTGCCCGGGGAGGCCCGCGGCGCCCGTGACCGTCCGGGGATCCTCCACGCGGCGAGTTGATGCCTGACAACTTCAACTCTAGAAAGCCACGAAATAATAAGCAAGCTGATTATGCTGCCTGCGCCCGGGCCGCAGCCGACGCCGGCGCCTCCCCTATCCCGGCCCCTTTCCGCCAGGGCACCGCCGTTCGGGGCATGGGCAAATCCTTGGGATATCGTGCGCTCAGGCAGCGCCAGCGGCACGCCGGCCGATGGGATGATTTTTCCGCGAGGGATCCCCTGCCCGGCTGATTGGATGGCATGTCAACGCTCCAGAAGTACTCCTCCGGCCCGACCGAACACCCGCGGAGCCATGATCTTCAGCGTGAGGCCAGGGTGCAATCCCGCGCGGGGTTGGCATCGTGGGCTGGCCAGCTGGGGACCCCGGGTCCCGAGTCTCCGCGCTCCCGCCGGATGGCCCACATCGGCGGCATCGCAGCGATCGGGTCGCTGGCCATCTACCTGACCTGGCGCCTGGCGTTCACCCTGCCCGCGGGAGGGTGGAACCTGGCCGTCGCCCTTGTCCTGGTGGCTTTTGAGGCACTCCCCCTCGGCGGATTGATCCTGAAGGCCATCACCCTGTGGAACATCGATAGTCACGCGCCGCCACCCGTGGACGAGGCTCCCCTGGGCCAGAAGGTCGCGGTGCTCATCCCGACCTACAACGAGCCCGTCGAAGTCCTCGCCCCGACCGTCGCCGCGGCATGCGCGCTCGAGCCTGCCCACGAAACCTGGGTGCTGGACGACGGCGACCGGCCGTGGGTGGCGGACATGTGCGCGGCTTTCGGGGCCAGGTATGTCAGCCGTCCGCAGCACGACCACGCCAAAGCCGGCAACATGAACCACGCCCTGGACCTCATGGCGGCTGAGGCGGAGGCCGGCCAAGCGCGGATCGACATCATCGCCGTACTGGACTGCGACCACGTGCCCCTCCCGACGTTCCTCACCGCCACCCTGGGCTGGTTCGCCGATGAGGAGATCGCACTGGTCCAGGGGCCGCAAGCGTTCTACAACTCCGGGGCCTTCGACGACGACGGCATTTCCGGGGAACAGGGAATGTTCTTCAACGTGCTGATGACGGCCCGCAACTCGGCAGGAGCCGGTCCGTTCTGGTGCGGTTCCACCTCCCTGCTGCGGGTGAAGGCGCTGCGCGAGGTGGGCGGCGTGGCCACGGAGACCATCACGGAGGACATGCACACCACACTCAAGCTCATCCGGATCGGCTGGAAAACCGTGTACCACCACCAAACCCTCGCGGTGGGCCTGGCGCCGGCGACGGCGGACCAGTACCTGCTTCAGCGGCGGCGCTGGGGCATGGGTGCCATGCAGATCCTGACCCACGAGAGGCTCTGGGCAGCGAAAAGCTGGATGTCCTGGCGGAACTTCCATGAATACCTGAATGGGACTCTGTGGTGGCTCGAGGGCATCGCCACGCTGGTGGCGTTCCTGATCCCGATGCTGGTCATGGTCTCTGGAGCGCAGACCTCCACGGCCGGCCCGGTGGAGTTCCTGGCGGCCTTCGTCGCCATGTTCTGCACGCGCCTTTGGGGCTCAAAACGGCTGATGCGGCACCAGATCCACTGGCCGACGGCGTTCGCCCTGCGGATTTTTCGTGTGCCGGTGGGGCTCGCGTGCCTCTGGTGGCTGATATCCCGCCAATCCCTGGAGTTCCAGGTCACGCCCAAGGGCGCAACAGACGCCCGGCTGCGCGGCCGCACACCCCAGGTGCTGAACGTCCTGGTTGTCGTTGTGGCCGCAGTCATCCTGTACGCCGCGGCCGGCGTAGCGGGGTGGGTGCCGTGGGCGACCAGCCCGGGGTCCACCGCGGCGGCCGGCGCCTGGCTGCTGCTGGCCGGCGTCGTACTGGTGCTGGGAACACGCCGGATCCGGGCATCCGAATACGCTACCTCGCGCAGAAACGGCCACCGCATAGCCCTCCAAGCGCCAGTAGCGATTGACGGAATCGAGGGGAGGCTCCTGGACATCTCCATGGGAGGAGCGGCCGTGAGCTTCGATCGGGGAGTGCTGCGGGAAGGGCAGCGCGTCCAGCTGGCGCTTCCCGGCGCGGCGCCAGTCGCTCTGGACGTCGTTCGGGTTTGGGATGGCGCCGACGGCTCGGAAACATCGTCTCTTCGGGCCGCGGATGGCGACTGGAACACGTACCGCGCCCTGTCATTGTGGATCTTCCAAACGCCCAACAACGCCATCCCGGGGTTCCCGCCCGGCGTTCCGGCCGCCGCTTCGCTGCGCATCGCCTGAACCGGCTGCGACGGCTATTCGTCCTCTGGCCAGCGCATCGCCGCCTCGGTACTCTGGCGGGAGGACTGCTACCCGAAAAGAAGGCCGTCATGGACGAACAACACATCCTGGATCGAATCTCAGCGCTAGTAGAAGAGGAGCAGACGCTCCGTGAAAAGGCGCCGTCGTCCTCGCCGGACTATGAGCACAGTCCGGAGCACGCCCGGTTGAAGCGGATCGAAGAGGACCTGGACCAGTGCTGGGACCTCCTGCGGCAACGCCGGGCCAAGCTGCAGTACGGCGAAAACCCGGATGACGCGGAGCCCCGGCCTGTCGAGCAGGTGGAAAACTACGAGTCCTGAACTCCCGGCGGGTTTCCCATGTTGATTGCGTTGTTGGGCGACGTCATGCTGGGCCGGCTGGTCAACGAGCGGTTGCGGCGGGCCGGCGCCGATTACCCGTGGGGCGATACGGACGCCGTGCTGGGCAGGGCGGACCTCACGATCGCCAATCTCGAATGCGTCCTGGCGGCCGGCGGGGAGCCGGAAGCCGGGAAGGTGTTCCATTTCCGGTCGGACCGGAAGAATGTGGCCAGTCTCCGCAGCGCGGGGATCGGGATGGTGTCACTGGCCAACAACCACGTGCTGGATTACGGGGCCGGGGCCTTCCGGGAAATGCTGCCTGCGCTCGACGCGGCCGGTATCCTGCACGCCGGGGCCGGCCTGGACCGGGACGCCGCACGCAGGCCCGCGGTGCGGCGGGTGACAGGGACCGCCGTCGGCCTCATCGCCTTCACGGACAACCAGCCGGACTGGGAGGCGGACCGCGGTCCGGGTGTCTTCTACGTGCCGGCGGCAGGCAGCGACCGCAGAGTGACGGAGCTGCTGGACCTGGTCCGGCGGACAAAAACGCGCGTCGAGCTCCTCATCGTTTCCGCGCATTGGGGGCCGAACTGGGGCTCGGGGGCGCCGCCGGAACACCGCGAGCTCGCGCGGGCGCTGATCGAGGCGGGGGCCGACGTCGTCTACGGGCACTCGCCGCACGTCTTCCGCGGCGTCGAGCTGTTCCGGAACCGGCCCATCATCTACAGCGCCGGGGATTTCGTGGACGACTACGCGGTGGACCCGCTGGAGCGCAACGACCAGTCGTTCATCTTCCTGCTCTCTGCGGACCCGGGCACACCGCTGAGCCTCCGGCTGTTCCCGACGCTGATCACCGAATTCCAGGTCCGGCTGGCGGGGGCAGGTTCCCGGCAGATAGCGGAACGGATGCAGCGGCTAAGCCGGCATCTCGGGACCGCGAGCAGCTGGGACGCCGCGGGCGGGTTCCTGGAGATCCCGCTCGCTGCCGGCGATTGACGTTCCTGTCTGCACCGGCGCGGGAGTTCCGATCGCCCGTTTCACGGCCGGCATGATCTCCGTGGCGAGCAGCTCGATGGACCGGGCGGTCTCGGCAAACGGCAGGCCGCCGAGGCCGATCTGGGCCATGTAACGGCGGGTGCCGAGCGTGTCATGAATTTCCAGCAGTTTCTCGATGACCTGCTGCGGGCTGCCCACCAGGAGGCCGCCGCCGGGTTCGGCCCAGTCATCGAAGGTGGAACGCGGAAAATGTTCCACCGGACGCGGCATGTTCTGCTCAAAATAGGCCCGGTAGTAAGGGTAGAAAGTGTCGCGCGCCCGCTGCGAGGTCGGCGCCACGTAGAAGTGGCCGCCGGCACCCACCTGCAGCGCACCGGCGTCGTGGCCGGCGTCGGCGGCCGACTGGTGGTAGAGCTCCACCAGCCGGCGGAACCGGGCGGGTCCGGACAGCAGGGCAACGAACAGGGGAAGCCCCAGCCGTCCTGCCCGCGCGAAACTGGCGGGGGTTCCCCCGACGCCGACCCACACGGGAAGCCTGTGCTGGACCGGGCGCGGGGCGATGTCCATCCCGGGAATGCTCTGGGTCAGCGTCCCCTGCCAGGTCACGGCGGCATTGTCCCGCAGCTCCAGCAGCAGCTGCAGCTTCTCCTCGAACAGAGCGTCATAGTCTTCGAGCTCGTGGCCGAACAACGGGTACGACTCGATGAAGGCGCCCCGCCCGGCGATGATCTCAGCACGCCCGTCGGAGATCAGGTCCAAGGTGGCGAACTGTTCGAAGAGCCTCACCGGGTCCTGGGTGGAGAGCACCGTGACGGCCGTGCTGAGCCGAAGCTTCGTGGTTTCCCTGGCGACGGCGGCCAGTACTATTTCCGGGGCGGACAGGGCGAAATCGCGCCGGTGATGCTCCCCGAGTCCCAGGAATGCCAGACCCGCCTGGTCCGCCAGCTTGGCGAGCTCAATGATCTCCTTCAGTCGCTGCTGCGGGGACAGCGCTTTTCCGGTGCTGAGGTTGCGGGAGAGCTCGCCGAAGGTGAAGATACCAAAGTCCATGTTTTATTGAACATTCAAGCTTTGGATTTCATTCCGCCGCCCCCGGAGGCGGGCTATGCTTGGAGTGGACAGCCGCTCGAGGCGTCCCGGCTCAGCAGGGGGCATCCACGGGGTAACTCCACCCTCACGCCATAAGGCCCCAAGTGCTCAGCCAACCATTCAACCCCCTCCCCCTCGATGAACTGACCGCAGTCTTTGCACGCATCAAGGACCTGCTCCTGACCCAGGACAAGGTGGACCGCGCCCTGGAGGTGCTGGTCCAGGCGGTCGGGGATGCCATTCCGGGATCGGCCGGGGCGGGGATCTCACTCTTTGATGCGCACGGCCGCGGGAGCAGCATTGCGGCGACGGCGCTGGTGGTGGAGCAGGCGGACGCCGCCCAGCACGACCTGGGCCAAGGTCCTTGCCTCGCTGCGTGGACGGCAGGAACAACGGTGCTGATCCACGACGCCGCCACGGATGCCCGTTGGCCGCTCTGGAGCGAGGCCGTCGCGTCGCTGCCCGTCAGGTCCCTCGTCAGCACACCGCTGGCCGCGGCCGGCGGACCCATTGGAACGCTGAAGGTCTACGCATCCCTGCCGGCTGCCTACACCTCGGCGACCGGGCAACTGCTGGAGAAATTCGCCGTTCCGGCGGCAACCCTGTTGGCCCACATCCAGGGCCCAGGAACCCCCCGGCACCTCAGCGGTCCGCTCAAGGGCGCGCTTGCCGGCCGGGACACCACCAACCGGGCGTGCGGGATGCTGATGGAACGCGACGGGCTGACGGCAGAGCAGGCTTTCCATGAGCTGTTGCGTCGGGCCAGGACCAGCGGGGCCCCGCTGTCGCGGGTGTGTTCCGATCTCGTCGACGGCCGCGCGTGAAGGCCGCCGGCGGAGTCCCGGAGCGGCGGGTCCCGCTTCAGCGCTTCTTCGTCATTTCCCCGCTGATGGTCAGCTGTTCCGCCACGTCGTGAAGCTTGATGTTCAACTCCGAACTGGCCCGCGAGAGGAGCATGAATGCCTGCTGGGCGGTGATCTTGTAGCGTTCCATGAGTATTCCCTTCGCCTGCCCGATCAGGTCGCGGGTGTCCAGGGCCTGGGTGAGCTGGCTGACTTGCTGGTTTCCGGCGACGGCTACGGCGGCGTGGGCAGCCACCAGCGCCCCGATCCGCTCGGATTCGGCGTCGAAGACGCCCACATCCCGACCGAAAAGGTTCAAAGCTCCGAGGTGGTCTCCGTCCACAAAGAGCTGGAAGGAGAGCATACTTCGCGCTCCGAGATCAAAAGCGGCCCGGGAGAAGTCCGGCCACCGCTGGTCCGTGCTGAGGTCCGGAACGCTGACGACGCGTTCTTCATAGGAGGCGTCCAGGCAGGGTCCCTGCCCTGTTTCGCTTTGGAGGGCGTCCACCAGGCGCGGAAGGTCGCTGGATGCCGCCCGTGAGTCAATCGTCCGGCGGCCGGTGATCAGGCTGACCGAGGCGTCTGCCGCATGCGGGACCAACTCCAGGGCGGCGTGCACGATCCCTGCCAGCATGGACTCGGTGTCCTCCTCGTGCTGCAGTTCACGCGCCAGGTTTCCCAGTCGCTGAGCCAGTTCGGCCGGCGTGATGGGGAGTGCGTCCCGCGGGCCGAGTGCCGTGTCACGTGCGTCTGCTGGGTTCAACTCCATGGTGGCACCTCTTGCCGATCCGTTCCTGAATCTGTTCTTCTTCGAAATATACGCTCGTGAACCCGTCCCGGCATCGGGGCTGAGACAAGGATCTAACGCGGCGGTAACCCGCAGTTAACGCGGTGGTGTGAAACTGGATTACGGACCCAGACCGAGACTGACACTGCACGGCAACCCTTCAAGGAGCAGCAGACATGACCAGTCCAGAGCAGAATCCTCACAGCGACCCCAAGATCCACGAGCAAAGCCTGTTCCGGCCCGATCTGAGCAGCCTGCACGTCCGCGAGGACGTCGCGGTCACCGGGCTCTGCGGCAACGTTCATCTGCCAACGGGCCGGACCTGCGACCTGCCCGAACGGCATGAGGGATCCTGCCACTTCGTGGGTCCGGAGGACGCGGAAAACCTGGCCGCGCGCTAGGCGCCCGGGCCGTTCCGGCATCCGGAACTGGTTAGAGGGCATGGGCCGCGCGTACGCTCGCGGTGTGGACATCGTGGAATTCCTGTCCGAACGGATCAGCGAGGACGAGGCCGTGGCGCGGACCCTCCTCAGCGACCGGACTGTCTCGAAATCCGGCGCCTGGTACGAACAGCGGCTGCTGCTCGAATGCGAGGCCAAGCGACGCCTGATCCTCATCGTGGAATCCGCGCGTCAGGCGGCTCTCGCGGCGATGGTCAGCGATACAGACCAGGACGTGAGCTGGATCCCTCAATCGCTTGAATGGATGGAGCAGTCGCTGAACTCCCTAGCCTTGCCCTACTATGACCACCCGGACTTCGACCAGGACTGGCTCCGCGCCTAAGTGCGCTGTTCCTTCCAAGAAATTCCAAAGGTCCGTGTGCAATATCCAATCGCTGGCCTAAGCTAAAGAGCGGGGGGCGCTCATTAGCGAAGACGCCTAGTGGAGGCCATTATGTTCAGCTACGTCCGCCGTCCCCGATCATCACGACAGCCAGCGCCCACAGCCCCCGAGCCACACCAGTTTCCCGGGAGCACCGCTCCCACGCCCAAAGCCAGGAAACGGTTCCGGAGGACCGTCGGCGCCCTGGCGGCACTGGGACTGGCCGTGGCCGGAGGGCTCGTCGCGGCCCTCCCCGCCACCGGCGCCGAGCAGGAACAAAAATACATTGTGGTGCTGAAGGACGGGTTGGCTGATGCTGGTACCGCTGCCGCGGCCCAGCAAGGCACCTATGGCCTCACCGTTTCCACGGTGTACCGCGACGCCCTGAACGGATACGCCGCCACGATGACGGCATCCGCCGCCGCCCGCCTGGCTGCGGATCCGGGTGTTGATTTCATCACCGTGGCGAGGGAGTTCGAGAGGCCCGAGGACGCCGGGCCGAGCACCCAGCTGGCTCCGCTGTGGTGGCTGAGGATCGGCGGGGCCCTCCCTGACAACGGTCAGCAGTGGGGCCATGGCCCCATCGACGTCAACGTGGCTGTGATCGACAGCGGCATCGACGCCGGCCATCCGGACCTCAATGTTCGCGGCGGCATCGACTGCTCCACGGGCTCCCCGGTCAAGGTGACCTCCACGGACGACGTCGGTCACGGGACTTTCGTGGCCGGCGTGATCGGCGCAAAGGACAACAATCTGGGCGTGATCGGTGCGGCGCCGGGAACCCCGCTGTGGTCCGTGCGGGTAGTTGATGACGCCGGTCTGATCACGGAGGAAATGCTCATCTGCGCCATCGACTGGGTGACAGCGACGCGCAAGGACAAGAACCCCGACAACGACATCGCGGTGGCCAACATCAGCATCGGCGGCCCGGGCGTCGAAACCGCCAACTGTGGCAAGGGCACGGATCCGATGCACTACGCCATCTGCCGCTCAGTCAACGCCGGGGTCGCCTACGCCGTCGCGGCCGGTAACGACGGTCTCGACATCGCCCGCACAGTCCCTGCCACCTACGACGAAGTGCTGACCGCCACGGCGATAGCGGATTTCGACGGCAAGCCGGATGGCCTCGCGGACCCGATCTGCGGGAACGAGGACTGGGGTACGGCCGGGCAGGTGGACGACCAGCCGGCGTTCTTCTCCAACTTCGCCAGCCAGCCCAAGGACAAGGCCCATACCGTCGCCGCCCCCGGAGTCTGCATGACCTCAACGGCGCCGGGCGGCTATGGGGTGGCCCACGGAACCAGCTTCGCCAGCCCCGCAGTGGCCGGTTCGCTGGCTCTGTGCATCAGCGACGGAGCGTGCGAGGGCTCGGGGAAGGACGTGATGTCCCAGTTCCTGGAGCTGACAGCCGCCTACAACAAGGAGCACCGCGGCTTCGGCTTCGAAGGTGACCCGTTCCGACCGATCAAGGGGCAGTACTACGGATACCTGGCCCAGATCGCTGACTACTGACTCTTGGTATTGACGTCTTGGTAGTGACGCGGGTCGGCCTGCTAGGAACCGGACCGGATCCGCCGCCACCAGCGGCGGCTGACCTCCGGTTCCTGCACCGCTTCCCGATCAGCGACGGCGGCTGCGAGCGCCGCGCGGCGTTCCCTCCAGCGCCGTAGCTCTGCCTCGACGTCGCGGGTCTTGGTGACAACGGGCGGTCCGCCCTGCAGCTGCCGCCGGGCATTAACAATCCGTGCGTTGAAGTCGTCCAGGAGCTCGCGGACCTGCTTTTCGGAATGCAACTCGTCGATGCGGGCGTCGAGCCCTGCGTCCTCGGTGCGGAGCAGGATGGCCTGGGGACCTATTCCGCCGAGGTTTTCGCGCTCGATCAAGCCTTTGACCCACCAGTCCGGGTCGTACGTGTCCCCCAAGCCCGGGATGGGTTTGCCGGCGTACTTTAAGTGATCGAACTTTCCCTGCGCCATGGCATCGCGGATCAGGTATTCGGCCCTGGCGGCGTCGTCGAACTTCGCGCGCAGGTCCCGTTCCTTCGCTTCGGCGGCGGCCAGCTCTTCCTCTTCCTGGACCGTCATTCCGCTGATCCGGAGTGCGCGGAGTTCCGCCGCGCGCTCCACCCGGCGCCGGAACGCCCCGTTCGATTCGCCACTCATCGCACCCCTCCCGTCTTAGGCCGCACAGCACCCTTCCAGTATGCGAACCAAACTCCAAGCAGCCAAGGGAGGGTCAGAGCGTCGGCAGAACCTGCTCGCGGACCTGTTTGCGGAGGATTTTGCCCAGCATCGAACGCGGCATGTCAGGGATGGTGACGATCCGTTTGGGGACCTTATAGCCGGCCAGGTGCTCGCGGCAGTGTTCGCGGAGGACGTCCTCATCCAGCATGCTGCCCGGTTCGAGTTCGACGGCGGCAATCACCATCTCGCCGCCCCGTTCGAGTGGCTTTCCGACGACGGCAGCGTCCTTGACGTCCTTGTGCAGCCGCAGCACCGTCTCCACATCGGTGGGCGAGACGTTGAAGCCGCCGGTGATGATGAGTTCCTTCGCCCGGTCCACGATCGTGGTGAAACCGTCGCCGTCCACGGTCACCACGTCGCCGGTCCGCAGCCAGCCGTCGGCAGTGAGGGTCTTCGCCGTTTCCTCCGGGTTGTTCCAGTAGCCCTGAAACACCTGCGGGCCTTTCAGCAGCAGCTCCCCGGGCTGGCCGGGTGCCACCTCCAGGGCGGGATCGTCCAGGTCGGCGACCTTCATCAGGGTCGAGGGGAACGGCACTCCGATGGTGCCGTTGCGGCGGGTGGGGTGGAAAGGATTTCCCAGCGCGACCGGCGAGGACTCGGTCATACCGTAGCCCTCCACGAGGAGCCCGCCGGAGACCGACTCCCACAGTTCCACCACGTGGTCCGGCAGGTTCATGGCGCCGGAGATGCAGAACTTGCAGGACCGGAGCGAGATGCCTTTCTCCTTCGCGGCCATGGCAGTCCGCTCGTAGATCGGAGGGACCGCGCAGTAGACCGTGGCGGGCGATTTCTTCATGGCGTCCAGCACCAGGTCCGGGTCGAACTTGGGGAAGAGAACCAGCAGGCCCTGCTTGCGGATTCCGTAGGTGAGGTAGAGCGTCATGCCGAAGGCGTGGAACATCGGCAGGATCGCGTAGAAGATTTCCTTGCGGTACTCCGCCCCCTGCATCCAGGCCTCGCCCTGCAGTGCGTTCGAGTACAGGTTGAAGTGCGTGAGCATGGCGCCCTTGGGGCGGCCGGTGGTTCCCGAGGTGTACTGGATCGCGGCGAGGTCGTCCACCGAGGGGCGGGGGTGTTCCGGATCGATCCGTCCGTGGCCCAGGAGTGCTTTCCACCCGATCGTTCCCGGGGCGGGTCCGGTCAGTGCTTCGCGGGACGCCCGCAGTTTCTTGACCGGCAGGCGCAGGGCAAGGCGTTTGACGGCGGGGAACGCCTCCAGAAGGTTGACCGAGACAATGTGGTCGATCTCGACGTCGGACGGGAAGTCCCGGATGGCCGCCGCTGCCTTGTCCCAGACGATGACCACACGGGCCTGATGGTCCTCGAACTGGTGGCGGAGTTCCCGGGCCGTGTACAGCGGGTTGTGTTCGACGACGACGGCGCCGAGGCGCAGTACCGCGTAGAAGGCGACGACGTGCTGCGGGCAGTTTGGCAGGATCAGCGCAACCCGGTCGCCGGCGCGGACGCCCAGGCGGCGCAGGCCCTCGGCGGCGCGGTCCACCTGTTCGCCGAGCTCGGCGTAGCTGGTGCGGCGCCCGAAAAACTCCAGGGCAGGGGCCGTGCCGGCCTCGGCCACGGAGCGGTCCAGCATGTCCACGAGCGACTCCGTGGGCAGTTCAATCCGGGCGGGGACGCCCGGCTGGTAGTTCTTCACCCAGGGCTGCTGGTCCGTGTTCTCCATGGTCACATCTTGCCGTGAACCATCTGCCCTGAGCCAATTTCCGTTTCCTCCGTCGGTGCCGGCTCAGTTCAGCCCGGCGGTCACGACGTGCCGCCGCCACAGGCCCAGCTTCGAGGCCTCCTCCGATTACGAGGCTTCCCGCCAGGGAGGGCCGCTAAGGGGTACCGGCGTTGAGCCCGAACCGGACAGCAGCGATCCTGAGCCTTGGGCGACCCGGCGTCCGCGGAGATATCCTGCGACCGTGGCTGCAAGGACGGCCACGGTGGCGCCTGCCCGGCGCAGACCGTCGGAGTCGGCACCGCGGGCCCAAGCCGACAGTGCGGAAAAGACTGCTCGGGGCAGGACCCTGCGCACGTAGCGCCGCTCGGGACCCAGCGCCCTTTTGTGTCCCACGATGTGGCTGACTTGGGCTTTGGACATACCCTCCGACCAGGAACGCTCCAGCATGTACCGAAAGGTTCCGCGCTGGACCGGAACATGGTGATGCACAAGCGCTGCCGGTTCGTACACTATGCGGGAGCCCGGGGAGCCAACAGCCGCCCGGATGCACATTTCGGTCTCTTCGCATCCCAGCGGTTTCGTTCCCTGGCGTCCAAGGGAAAGGTTGAAGCCGCCAACCTGCTGAAGCACCTGGAGGCGGAAGGACATGTTGGCGCCGATGACATTGCGCACCTCAGAGGCCACCTTGGGCATGCCGCGGTGGCTGCATCCGACGATCCAGTCCAGTTCAGAGGCGAAGTAACCGGGCCGGCCGCCTTCCCACGCCGGCTCGACCTTCCCACCAACTGCCAGGACGTCGGAGTCGTCGTAGAGCGCCGTCAGCTTTTCGAGCCAGTCGGGGGCTGCCACGGCGTCGTCGTCCAGGAACGCCACAATCTCCGAGGTGGCCAGGCCAACGCCCGTGTTCCGCGCCCCGGAAAGCCCCTGCAACCCGGTGCTCTCCACCAGGGTGACGTCCTGAACGGCCGCCACCAGCCGCTTGTAGAGGTCCTCGTTGTGGTCCACCACTACGATCACCTGATCGGGCTGAAGCGTCTGGGCGTGGACGGAGTCAATGACGTCCATCAGTAGTTCCCAGCGCTGCTCCGTGTAGGAGCAGATGACAACGGAGGCCGTGGGCCGGAAATTGAAGTCAAGCATCTTATGCTCCTTCCGCCAAGGTGAGCAGGCTGTGCGGATCCGTGGGCGTGCGGGCAAACCGGACATTCGGATAGGTGTACTTCACCCGTCGGAGGGCTTCGGGCCGTGCCCCCGCGGTCGGCGCTTCCCACTGCGTGCACTCCCGTGCCAGGGTGCGGAGGACCCGCCACCCATCGCGGAAGGTCTGCAGGTTCGAAACGCCGGAGATGCGGTCGAGTTCGAAGCTCGGCACTTCCGCGATGCGGAGGCCGGCGCGGGCTGCCCTGACGATCAGCTCCGTCTCGATCTCGAAGCCGTCCGACTCCAGTTCGAGGAACTCAAGGCATTCCCGGCGGAGCGCGATATAGCCGTAGCAGAGGTCGGAGTAATTGCTCCTCAGAACGGTATTCGCCAACCCCGTCAGGACCCGGTTCCCGGTGTTCCGCAGCCAGGTCAGGTCCTCCGACCCGCCCCCGGTCACGTAGCGCGAGCCCTTGACGAAGTCGTAGTCATGCTGGAGTGGAGAAACGAACCAGCCGATTTCCTGCGGATCCATACTCCCGTCCGCGTCGAGCATCACGATGATGTCTCCCGACGCCGCTGCGAAGCCGGCACGGACGGCGATGCCCTTACCCTTGCGGGGTTCAGCCACCACAACGACGTCGACCCGCAGTGCCCGGGCGACGTCGATTGTGTGGTCATGGGAGCGTCCGTCCACGATGACCACTTCATCCACATATGAAGGCATGCGCCGCAGAACCCAGGGCAAATTCATTTCTTCGTTAAGAGTCGGAATAACCACACTCACCGAAGCCCTCGGCGAGGCGACCATTCGCTCGGAGGGCGAATTAGAGACCAAATTTGGAATGGACAAAAGCCTCACCACTTCATGAAATTTCCGGACGTCGACGGCTTGGCCATCTGCGAATGAGAACCTAGCGGCCGAACTCAAAGACATCTGCCGAACTATTAGCAATCCCGAACCCCAGCTGCCACTGGCGGCGGCCTTGCTTAGAGCCTAAAGTTCACCCAAAGTTGTGTCACGAGTGGCTAATACTTGGTTGCTTGTTCAACTCGCCGCGCGACTCCCACACCTCTACTTGGGTCTATGGGGCGGCCTACTCGGGAACTGCGACTCGATCTTCAACGGTGTACTCGTTAGGCAAGAATGGTGCCGATATTCGTTGAGTTTCAGCGCTTCTGTCCTGATATGGAAACGGTACGCCGCCCCGCTGGCATCGTCCAGAGCCGACGCACCACAGCCAAAGCAGAGCTGCCAGGGAGCTGCACGTTCAGGGGGAAACGGGATCCTGGGCGCAGCGGCACCGACATCCCTGGCGCATATTGCGGATTCCACGTCGCCTCTTTGCCCGCCAAGAAAGACAGAAGAAGAAGCCAAAAATAGAAAAGCGTCCGTTTTGCTTCCGGAAAAGATTCGCCAGCTAAAAGCTAATCCGGCGGCTCTCAAATCACGCTATGGTAACGGTGGTCAAACGCATACAAAGCGGTGTTCAGGATGAAAATACAGTCCACTGACTTAGTCGGAGCCGGGCAATGTCATTAGTGGCCCTGCACCCCTGAGCATGACTGGTGCAGGGCGGGACTTAAAACGGGAGCGGACGGCGGCAGGGAGTCCACGCCGTCGTCCGCCCCCGATCTGGCTGGCCGTCAGACCGCCGACCAGCCGCCGTCGGAGGCGAGGATGGCGCCGTTGACGTTGGTGCCGTCGTCGCTGAGCAGAAAGGTGATCGAGGCTGCCAGTTGTGCCGCGGTGGCGGGGGCGGGGATGTTCGCACCCATCAGCGGGCCGAGCCGCTCGGCGGCCAGCTGGGAACCCCAAGTTGCCTCGATGTTGGTGATGGTGGCACCCGGCGCCACGGCGTTGAAGCGCAGGCCCTTCGGCCCGTACATCACCGACGAATTCCGGGTCAGGCCGACGACGGCGTGCTTGGACGCCGTGTACGCGGCGCCGGCGGCGGAACCGCGGAGGCCGGCCTCGGAGGCGACATTGACCACCGAGCCGGAACCGGCCTCAAGCATCAGCGGCACCACGGCGCGGGTCAGGCGCATGAGGGCGGTGACGTTGATCCGGAAGACCCGCTCCCAGGTGTCGTCGTCGACCTCATGGATCGGGGCGAAGTGGTCCATGATGCCCGCGACGTTCGCGAGGGCATCCACCCGGCCGCCCGCTGCAGCGACGACGGCGGCGACGGTCTCTTCGGTGGAGATGTCCCCGGCCACGGGGACCAGGTCCAGGCTCCCGTTCCCGGCCACCAGGGCGTCCAGCCGCTCGGAGCTGATGTCGGCCGCGACGACCTTGCCGCCCTCCTTGGCAACGCGCAGGGCCGTGGCCAGGCCAATGCCCGAACCGGCACCGGTGACGATGACCGTTTTGCCGGCGAAGCGGCCCGCGGTGATGGTTTCCTGCCATGAAGCTTCCGTGCCCATGATGTCCTTCCGAACGTTTCGAGATGCTGTCACTTTCCAGCTTATGACACGCTGTGTCATAATAAAAGGGTGAATACTGGTGGGATGCCTGCGCAAGACTTTGGACCCGTCAACCTGCGTTCCTCCGGGCGTCCGGCGACCATCGATCCCGATGCCATCGCCGGCCTGGCGCTGCGGCTCTTCGCCGAGAACGGCTACGAACAGACATCGATGGAGGACATCGCCCGCGCGGCGGGGATTGGGCGCAAGAGCCTGTACCGGTATTTCTCCAGCAAGGCCGACCTCATCTGGGGCGGCATGGAACCTGCCGTGCGGGCCTCCGGGCTGGTCCTGGAGGAGGCGCGCGTCCGGCGCGAGTCCGACGGCGACATCATGGCGGGATTGCGGGCCGCAGCCATCGCCGGAGTGGCGGTGATTCCCGACCTTGCGGTGTCGCGGGGTCGGCTGCGCCTGATCGCACACCATCCCGAACTGGCCAGCCGGAGCTACGGTTCCCTGGCGCCCCAGCGCGATCTGGCCCGGCAATATCTTGTGGACCGCGGGGTTCCTGAGCACGCTGCAGGCTATCTGTGTGCGGCGTATCTGGCTGCGACCTTTCAGGCGTGGATGCAGTGGGCTGCGGGCACGGACCCCGATCCCGTGCCCTATCTGCTGGCTGCCGTGGATGTGCTGCGGGTTCCTGGGGCCTGACTTCCGGGCCCGCGGCGCCAGCGATGGTGCGCAGCGCCGGCTGTGGCATGGACCCGTCGAAGTGCGGAATCATTCCGCGGAGTGACATCCTGAGAGCATCATGACCGCACACGAAGAGGCACACGACACGTCACCCGCCGGCCGCGAGACACGCGGCGACACAAGTCCGGCCGCGAACGGCACCGGGGCGAACGCTGCCGGGGAGGATGCGGGCTCGGCCCGGAGCCGCCACAGATTCTCGGCTTGGGCCCTGGGCGGCGGGACCGACCCGGACCCGCGGTTCACGCTCGCCAACGAGCGTACGTTCCTGGCCTGGATCCGGACCTCGCTGGCGCTGGTTGCCGGCGGCATCGCCGTCGAGGCCTTCACCGCGGAACTGTTCTCTCCGGAAATCCGCAAGACCGTCGCCGTGCTGTTGCTCCTGCTGGGGCTGGTGACCGGCGGCGGCTCGTTCTTCCGCTGGCTCAATGTGGAACGTGCCATGCGGCGCCAGTCTCCCCTCCCGGCGCCCCTGATCGCCCCCATCCTGGCAGTCGGCGGCGCCCTCGTCGCCGCCGTGCTGATCGTCTTTGTGATCTGGCGGCCGGCCTAGCCATGGCGCGCACCAGGCCGGCGGCGATCCACAACGACCCGGGGCTCCAGCCCGAACGGACTGACCTCGCCTGGCGGCGGACCTCATTGACGCTGGTCACGGCGGCCTGCATTTTTCTGCGCTGGATGCCCCACCACGGCTGGTTCGTGGCCACGCTTGTGGCGGCATCACTGATGGTCGCCCTGGGCATCGCCCTCACGCAGCGACGCCGCTACCACCGCGCCGCCAGCGGCATCGGCGGAGCGGCGATGACCGCGAACGTCAGGGCGACGGCAGCAATCGCCGGCAGCGTCGTGGCCCTCGCCGCACTGGGAATCTACACGGTGCTGCACCTGCCGCTGCAGCCCTAAGGCATCGGCTGCTCCACAACAGCCGTTTTGGGGGGTCTAAACGGCCGTTGTGGAGCAATCGATGGTGGGCTAGGCGGTGGTGACCTGCAGCAGCAGGGCGTGCTCCGGGTTGAGCACCGGCATGGGCAGTCCCACCTCGGCCAGGAAGCGGCCGCTCGCCGTGGCACCGGACTCGAGCCAGGCCGGGGGCTGGACCTGCGTGAACGTGCGGGCGTAATCGGCGTCGCCCGGAACCGGGAAGACCGCCTCCACCAGGTAGTCCGCGTCGGCGTGGAGGCCGGGGATGGCGATCCGGCCGGGCTGCTCCGCGGCTGAGGTGCGGGTGCTGACCAGGGTGAACAGTGCCGCCGTCGAGCCCGGCTCCCCGGAACCGCCGGCGGCCTTGCCGGCCGGGCCGGCCACCACACCGTGCAGCATCAGGGAATGGTCGGCCAGGTCCGCGCGGACCATCCGGCCCGAGTGGATCAGGCCGCGGTGCTCCTTGTAGATGCCGATGAACCGCTTGAGCTCCTCCCGCTGCACGCCCTCGACCTGCCGGACGTCCCATTCCATCCCGAAATGACCGAACAGGGCGGTGATGGCGCGGAAGGAGAGGTCGTGTGTGCGGGCGGTCGTGTGCGAGGTGGTGGGGCCGACGTGCCCGCCCACGAGTTCCGGCGGGACCACCAGCCCGGTCCAGCGCTGGATGCTCTGCCGTTCCAGGGCGTCGTTGCAGTCCGAGGCCCAGATCCGGTCCGTCCGTTCCAGGATGCCCAGGTCCACCCGGGCTCCGCCGGAGGAACAGCTTTCAATCTCGACGCCGGGATGCGCGGCCTTGAGCGCGTCGAAGAGCCGGTAGGCGGCGAGGGTCTGTTCGTGCACCGAGGCGCGGCCGGCGTGGCCGTGCTCCAGCAGGTCCCGGTTCTGGTCCCACTTGAGGTAGCTGATGTCATTCTCGCGCAGCAGCGCGTCCACACGGTCGTAAATGTACTGCCAGGCGTCCGGATTGACGAGATCAATGATGTGCTGGTGGCGCCATTCCAGCGGCAGCCGACCGCCGTCCTTGTAGCTCTGCACCGAGGGCCCGACAATCCACTCCGGGTGCGCCCGCACGACGTCGGAGTCCAGGTTGACCATCTCCGGCTCCACCCACAGCCCGAACTCCATCCCGCGGGACGTCACGGCGTCGATCAGTGGGGTGAGCCCGGACGGCCAGAGGGCCTCGTCCACGTACCAGTCGCCCAGGCCTGCGTGGTCGTCGCGGCGGCCGCGGAACCAGCCGTCGTCGAGGACAAACCGTTCGACGCCCAGTTCCGCGGCGGAGTCCGCGAGTTCGATCAAGGTGGTCAGGTTGTGGTCGAAGTACACGGCCTCCCAGGTGTTCAGCACTACCGGGCGCGGCTTCCCGGCGCCCGCGCGTTGTCCTGCAGCTGCCGCGGAGGGCAGCACGTGGTGCGGCCGGTTCCGGAACCAGGCGTAGAAGGCTTCGCTGATGCCGTCCAGTCCGCGGTCCGAGTAGGCGGCGAACAGGGCGGGCGTCGTGTAGCTGCCGCCGGGGGCCAGGATCACCTCGGCCGGACCCAGCAGTTCGGAGCCGCCGATCATGGTCCAGCCGTCCGCCACGCTGTCCGCGAACTGCTCGTGGTTGCCGCTCCAGGCCAGGTGGGTGGCCCAGATCTTGCCGTGGCGGTTGCCGAAGCCGGCGGTTCCGGCGGCGAAGAGCAGTGAGGAGTCGTGGCCGGTACGGCCGTGCCGGCCGGTGCGCACCCACGTGCCCTGCTCGATGGCGCGGCGCTGCGGGTGGCGTTCCCGGCACCAGCGCCCGGTCAGGTCCAGGAGTTCGACGGCGTCCGGCGCCGCCGGGAGGACGGTGGCCAATTCGTCGAGCTGGTACGGCGAGGTCCCGGTGTTGGTGACGGTGTGGCGCAGTTCCAGCAGTCCGCCGTCGTGCAGGGTGAGGCTCGACGAAACGCGGATCCCGGCGTCGGCGTCGGTCTGGACAATCACCGCTGCATTCCCGGCGGCTGCCGTCACCTCCGCCACGCGGAGCCGGACGGAGAAGTCGTAGCCGGGGACGCCGTCGGCGATCCGGTGGCCGCGCAGGGCGGCGCGGCCGCGCCAGCTGGAGGAGGCCTGCGGGAGCAGCCCGGCGGGGACTGCGGCGTCGACGGCGGAGTGCGGGACGGGAGCTCCGAGGATGGCCAGATCCGGAAGGGCGGCGCCCAGATCGGCACCCCAGTGGATGACCTCGGCCTCTCCGCTGTCGAAGCTGATCACCAGGCTGGTGCTGGCGGAGCGGAGGTACAGGGGATCCATGGCAGGTCTCTTTCGGTGGTTCGGGACGCGTCCGGGGTTGCGGAAACGCAGGTCAGGCAGTGTGTGAATCAGAGGGAATACCGGATGCCGCCGCCGCGAGGAGGTAGCGGCGGCATCCGGGGCGGTTTGGCCTACTTGAAGAGGGCGTTGACCTGGTTGTTGGCTTCGGTGAGTGAGCTGGCCGGCTTCTTGCCCGCGAGGACCGCGTCCATGGCCGGCTTCATGATGCCGTCTACCTTGGCTGCCTTGTCCGCGATCGGGAAGAGGAAGGTGGTGCCGTCCTTGACGTGGGTGGTGAAGGCGGAGACGTCCGTGCCCTTGTCCGCGAAGGCCTTGGCGGCGATCTCGGAGGAGCTGGTGATGGCCGGGAAGACAACTGCCTTCTTGGCGACGACGTCCTGGCAGGCGGTGGAGCCGAGGTATTCGACCCACTTGACCGCGGCGGCAGGGTTCTTGGTGCCCGCCCAGACCGAGTCGGCCAGGCCGTTGAACATGCTGGCGCGCTTGCCCTCGGGGCCCTTGGGGGTGGGCGCGAACGCGGTTTCCACGCCCTTGTAGCTCTGGTACTGCCCGATTAGCCAGTCGCCGGTGGTGTTGATGGCGGCCTTGCCGGCGCCGAAGTTGTCGGCGAGGCTGGCGCCCACGGTGGTTTCCAGCTTGGGCATGTAGCCCTTCCCGATCAGGCCGGCCCACCAGGCGATGGTCTCCTGGAAGCGGGGATCGTCGTAGTTGAACTCGGTGCCCCACGGGTTCTTGTCCGTGTGGGTCCAGCCGGTGGTCGCTGTCAGGAAGCTCCACTCGGTCTGGCCCTGGCCGGAACCGCCGCCCGCGAGGCCGAGGCCGTAGACCGCGACGTTGTTCTTGTCGAAGCCTGCCTCGTCGCCGCGCACGCCGTTCTTGTCCACGGTGAGGTGGGCGATCGCTTTCTCGTAGCTGCCGCCGTCCTGCGGGTTCCAGTCCAGGTTGGCCATCTGGTCCGCCGTGAGGCCTGCGGAGTCGGCCATGGCCTTGTTGTAGAAGAGGCCCACGGTGTCCCAGTCCTTGGGCAGGCCGTAGCGCTTGCCGTCCTGGCCGACCCACAGTTCGGGCAGGCCCTTGGTGTAGCTCTCCAGCTTGACGCCGTCCTTCGCGACGGCGTCGTCCAGGGAGAGCAGCTGCTTCTTCGCCGCGTACTCGGGGTACTTGGACAGGTGGTTGGTGAAGACGTCCGGGGCCGTGCCGGCGACGAAACCGTTGGTCAGCGTGGTCCAGTAGTCGTCCCAGCCGCGCTGGGTGATCTTGACCTTGATGTCCGGGTTGGCCTTGGTGAAATCGTCGGCGCACTGCTGGTAGGCGGGGAGCTGGTTAGCATCCCACAGCCAGTAGTTGATTTCACCCTTGGCTTCGGCGGAGGGGGCGGAACCGCCGCAGGCGGACAGGGAGAGGGCGATGGCTGCGGCGGCAGCGACGGCGCCGAGGGTCTTTTTCATGGTGGACCTTTCAGGGATGTGAAGTGTGGCGGGTGGGGTGTGTCGGGCAGGGGTTACTTGATGCCGGAGAAGCCGATGGAGTTGACCACCCGCTTGCCGAAGGCGATGAAGAGCAGGAGGACGGGCAGGGCGGCGATCAGGGTGGCGGCCATGAGGCCGGACCAGTCGGGGGCGCCCTGCGGGGACTGCGATTTGAAGACACCCAGGCCCACGGTGAGGACCCGGACACTTTCGTCCTGGCCCACCAGCAGGGGCCAGAAGTATTCGTTCCATTGGCCGATGAAGGTCAGCAGGGCCAGGGTGGCCAGCGGGGCGGCGGCGTTGGGCAGCACGATCTGGAAGAAGATCCGGACATGCTTGGCGCCGTCGAGCATGGCGGCCTCTTCCACCTCGCGGGACATGGAGAGGAAGAACTGCCGCAGGAAGAAGATGGCGAAGGGGGTCATGAACAGGAAGGGCAGGGCCAGTCCGGCGAAGCTGTTGAGCAGGCCCAGGTTCTTGATCATGAGGAAGTTGGGCAGGGCGGTGAAGATCGGCGGGACCATCATGGTGGCGAGGAACAGGCCGAAGACCACGTTCCGGCCGGGCCAGCGGAGCCGGGAGAAGGCGTAGGCGGCCATCGCGCTGAAGAACACCTGCCCGGCGGTGGTGACGGTGGCGAAGATGATGGAGTTCCGCAGGTACAGCCAGAAGTTGATGGCGGCGCCGGAACCCCCTTCGGCGATGGCCTCCTCGGGGGTCTGCAGGCCGAGGACCCGTTTGAAGGCGCCGAGGCTGAAGTCGGCCGGCAGCAGGTTGCTGGCGTTGGAGGCGAGGGCGGCGTTGCTCGACAGCGCGGTGCGGAGCATCCAGAGGAACGGTGCCACCGTGACGACGACGGCGACGACGACGAGGGTCCAGGCGCCGGCGCGGCGCCAGCTGAAAGGCTTCCGGGGTTTCCTGTGCGCGGTTTTGGCGGACGTCTTGCGGGAAAGGGCGGAGGTTGTCATGGCTGGGGTTCCTTAGTCCAGATCCGATTCGTTGCCCTTGAGGAACTTCATCTGGATGAAGGCCACGAGGGCGAGAATGACGAAGAGAATGACGGACAGGGCCGAGGCGTAGCCGAAATCGGATTCACCGAAGGCCTTCTGGTAGATGTACATCTGGATGACGCGGGAGGCGTTGATGGGTCCGCCGCCGGTGGTGACGGCCACGGTGTCGAACACCTGGAAGGAGCCGATCACCGTGACCACGAGTACCAGCACCAGCACGGGGCGCAGGAGCGGCATGGTGATGCTCCAGAAGGTCCGGGTGGGCGATGCGCCGTCGAGGGATGCGACCTCGTAGACGTGGCTGGGGATGGACTGCAGCCCGGCGAAGATCAGCAGGGCCGTGTAGCCCATGTGCCGCCAGACGTTGACGCCGGCGATGGTGGGGATGGCCCACTGTTCGCTGCCGAAGAACGCGATGCGGGGCAGGCCGAACCAGTTGATGATCTCGTTGACGATCCCGAGCTGGTAGTCGAGCATCCAGAACCACAGGAGCGCCACGATCACGTTGGCGACAAGGAACGGCAGCAGCAGCGCGCCGCGGATCAGCGTGGATTTCGCCACGCGGTGCATCAGGAGCGCCAGCCCGAGGGCGATGACGGTCTGGAAACCGATGTTGAGGCCGACGTACTGGAGGGTGACGGCCATGGCGTTCCAGAACAGCTCGTCGGCGAGGATCGCGGTGTAGTTTTTGGTGCCGATCCAGGTGGGATCCCCCAGGACGCTGTATTCGGTGAAGCTGAGGTAGACGCCGCGGATCGTGGGGACCAGGAAGAAGGCGACGAAGCCGACCATGGCCGGGAGGATGAACAGCAGGGCGATCCGGAGGTCGCCCAGGCGGCGTCCCCGGCCGGCCCGGAGGGTTTTACCGCGGTGCGGGGGTTTGGATCCGCCAGCCACGGGATCCGGAAGTTTGGTGATGGTAGTCATCGTTGACTCTTCCTGGTGGTGTGATGTGGGTAACAGCTGGAATTGAATCTACACGAGTAGATTTTGGCTGGCAAGAGAAATTTCCTGCAATCGCAGAGGTTTTCTTGTACCGGTCAGTAGATATTGACTCGAGTAGATTCACGTGGGACGCTGTTGGCGGATGCCCGCGCGGGCGTGGAGCCCGGCTGTCCGGGCAGATCGGGAGTGGCCACCATGTCGTTTTCCACCGGAGTCGGTGCCGGCCAGTCCGTCGGCCCTCTCGGCAGCCATTCTGCCCATGGCCCGGGCGATGCGCCGTCCGCAGCTAGTTAGCATGGACTCCATGACGACTTCGGCAGTGCACACCCCCCGCGGCCCGGTGACCCGCAAGGACGTCGCCCGCTACGCCGGCGTGAGCACCGCCGTCGTGAGCTATGTTGTCAACGGCGGCCCGAAGAAGGTGGCCCCGGCCACCGAGGCAAAGGTCCAGGATGCCATCCGCATCCTGGGCTACCGGCCCAACGCGGCCGCCCGCGCGCTGAAGCTGGGCTCCAGTGAGACCATCGGCCTGGTCATCCCGGACAACACCAACCCGTTCTTTTCGCTGCTGGCCCATGCCGTCGAGGACGCCGCGGCCGAACTCGGCTACGCCCTTCTGCTGACCAACTCGGACGGCAACCTCTCCAAGGAACGCCGGAACATCCGCAACCTCGCCTCGCGCCAGGTGGACGGGGTGGTGCTCGCCAGCGTGCTGTTTGAACCCGACCTCGCTGCCCTCGAATCGGCCGAGATTCCCGCAGTGCTCCTGAACCATGGCGGCAAGTCACCCGGATTCAACAGCGTGGGCGTGGACTTGGAGGCCGGGGCGCGGATGGCCGTCGACCACCTGATCGGGCACGGGCACACCAGCATCGCCCTGGCCATGGGCACCAACACGGGCCGCGACTACGACCTCCGTGAAGAGGGCTGGCTGCAGGCGCTTGCGGCGGCCGGGCTGCCGGAGGGTCCCATTGTCCGCGGGCCGTTCAGCCGGGAGGGCGGGTACGCCGTCGGCCGCAGACTGCTCGCCTCCGCGGACCGGCCCACGGCAATCTTCGCGAGTTCGGACATGCAGGCGATCGGCATCCTGCGCGCCATCCATGAAGCCGGGCTCACGGTCCCGGGCGATATCGCACTGACTTCCTTCGACGGCTCTGCCGAGGCCGAGTACAGCTGGCCCGCCCTGACGACCGTGGAGCAGCCGGTCCGGGTGATGGCGGAAGCCGCCGTCAGCGCACTCCTCGGCGCGCGCCGTGGCGAACCGGCGGAGCACCGCACGTTCCCCACCGAACTGCGGATCCGGCAGTCCTGCGGCTGCCCCGCCTGAGCCCCATCAGGACAGTCGCTCCGCACCGGCGGCCGGCGTGACCGTGAAAATATCCGGCGCGGTGAACCCGGCTTCCGCGAAGGCGCGGACGACGGCGTCGCGGACCTGCTGCTCGTCCCCCACCGGGGTGAGGGCGATGGCCGAGCCGCCGAATCCGCCGCCGGTCATGCGGGCCCCGATGGCCCCGTGGCTGCGGGCGGCGTCCACTGCGAGGTCGAGTTCCGGGCAGGAGATCTCGAAGTCGTCCCGCATGGAGGCGTGGCTGGCATCGAGGAGGTGGCCGATGCGGGCCGGGCCCTGGGACCGGAGGGTGTCCACCGCCTGCAGCACGCGGGCGTTTTCGGTCACGACGTGCCGGACCCGCCGCAACGTCATCGGATCGAGCAGGCCGCTGGCTTCCTCGAGGTCGGCGACGGCGACGTCCCGCAGGGCTTTAACGTCCAGGACCTCGGCCCCGAGCTCGCACGACGCGCGCCGGGAGGCGTAGCCGCCGTCCGCGTGGGAATGCGCCACCTTCGTGTCGATCACCAGCAGGACGAGCCCGGCATCCTGCGCCCGGAACGGGACGAGCTCCACAGACTGGTCCCGGCAGTCAAGGAACACCGCGTGCCCGCGGGCGCCGCGCAGGGAGGCGGACTGGTCCATGATGCCGGTGGGCGCACCGACGAAGGCGTTTTCGGCATTGTGGGTGAGTTCGACCATTTCCTCCGCGGTGAGCCCGGCGCCGGTGAGCTCGTTAAGGGCCGTGACGACAGCGCATTCGATCGCGTGCGAGGAGGACAGGCCTGCACCGAGCGGGACGTCGGAATCGAGGAGGAGGTCGAAACCGGGGACGTCGATGCCGCGCTGCTGCAGGGCCCACACCACTCCGAGCGGGTACTTGGCCCAGCCTTTAACGGCGCCCGGCGCCAGGGCGGCGGTGTCGGCCTCGACGAGCCCCTGGTTGCCATAGGTGGACAGCAGCCGGATCCTGCTGTCTTCACGGAGGGAGCCGCCCCGGAGCCGGATGGCGGTCCTTGCCCGGTTGTCGATGGCGAAGGGCAGGACGAACCCCTCGTTGTAGTCGGTGTGCTCGCCGATCAGGTTCACCCGGCCCGGGGCAGCCCAGACGCCGTGCGGCTCCATGCCGAACGTGGCCTCGAATCGGTCCGCCAGGGCGCCGGTGCGCGCGGTGGTGTTCATGCGGGAGCGCCTTCCGGGTTCATGGTGGTGCGGGTGGCGGCGCCTGCCGGTCCGGCGGCCGCTTCACTGGCCACTTCTCGCAGCCGGGCGGCGACGGATTCCGGGGTGGTGTCGTTGATGAAGGCTCCCATTGCGGCTTCGGAACCGGCCAGGTACTTGAGCTTGTCCGCGGCGCGGCGGGGCGAGGTCAGCTGCAGGTGCAGGTGGCCGTCCCGGCGCAGTGCCGCCCCCAGCGGGGCCTGGTGCCAGGCGGCGATGTAGGGGGTGGGCGTCGGGTACAGGGCGTCGAAGCGCCTCAGGAGTTCGGGGTACAGCTCGGCCAACTCGTCGCGTTCCGCGCCGTCCAGCGCTGCGAGGTCCGGGACCTGGCGGTGCGGGACTAGGTGGACTTCCAGCGGCCAGCGGGCCGCGAAGGGGACGTAGGCGCTGAAGTGTTCACCCTCGAGCACCATGCGGCTGCCGTCCAGGCGTTCGGCGCGCAGCAGGGAGGACGTAAGCGTCTCCCCGCCGTCGGACGTGGCGGCGAAATCGCCGGCCGCGGCAGCCAGGACCGCGGCGCGGGGCGTGACGTACGGGTAGGCGTAGATCTGACCGTGCGGGTGGTGCAGGGTGACGCCGATGTCGGCGCCACGGTTTTCGAACGGGAAGACCTGCTGGATGCCGGGCAGCGCGCTAAGCGCCTCCGTGCGGTGGGCCCAGGCATCGATTACCGTGCGAGTGCGGCGCCAGCCCAGTTCCGCGAATGAGCCGGTGTGCTGCGGGGTAAAGGCCACCACTTCGCAGCGGCCGACGGCGGGCGCTGCGGTCCCCCAGCCCGGCGCCGGCGGGACGTCGTGCGTGGCCGGGCCCAGGGAGGGGAAGCGGTTCTCAAAGACGGCGACGTCGTAGTCCGGCGCCGGAATCTCGGTCCGGTTGGCCGGCGTCGTCGGGCAGATGGGGCACTGGTCGGCCGGCGGCAGGTGCGTGCGCGACTGCCGGTGCGCGGCGACGGCCACCCACTCGCCGCTGAGCGCATCGAAGCGCAACTGGCCCGGTTCGGGGCGGGCGGGCAGCTCGCGGTGGTCCACGAGGGAGGCCGCGGGCCGCTCGGCGGACCCTGCGTCGTCAAAATAGAGGATCTCCCGGCCGTCAGCCAGGCGGGTCATGGTGGTTCGCGTCATGGTTTCAGTTGTACACGAAAGAACATTTTCAAACAATAGAGCGCAAAATAGAGCAGAATGGGTGTGCGTTTTACGGGTGCGGGCGGTAGTCTGTGCTGGAGGAAGCCCCGGTGGTCGCGGTGCCAGCTCCCGCCGGACTCCCCGCGATCACCCTACGAAGGACGCAGAATGCTCGCCGCAGCCCGCCACTCCGCCATCATCGCGGAGGTCCAGCGCGAGCGGATTGTCCGCGTCGCGGACCTCGCCCGCATGCTGGGCGTGTCACTCATGACCGTCCGGCGGGACATCGAGGCACTCGATGCGGCGGGCGCCGTGGAGAAGATCCACGGCGGGGCCAAGCTTCCCGGCGCGGTGAGCACCCACGAGCCCGGCTTCGAGCTGAAGGTGACGCAGCTGCAGGAAGAGAAGATGGCGATCGCGCACGAGGCCGCGGCCCAGGTGCGCGAGGGTATGGCGGTGGGCCTCAGCGCGGGCACCACCACTTGGGCGCTGGCGCAGCTGCTATCCGCAGGCCCCCGGATCACCGTGGTGACCAACTCGGTACGCGTGGCCGACGTCTTCCACCAGAGCTCGTCCCCGTCCACGGTGATCCTGACGGGCGGCGAACGCACACCCTCCGACGCCCTGGTGGGGCCGCTGGCCACGTCGGCCCTCAAGCAGCTGCATCTGGACGTGCTGTTCCTGGGCGTCCACGGCGTGGATGCCGACGCGGGTTTCACGACGCCGAATGTGCTGGAAGCCGAGACGGACCGCGCCTTCGTGGCAGCGGCCCGCCGGGTTGTGATCCTGGCCGACCACACGAAGTGGGGCACCTTCGGCATCAGCACCATCGCCGGACTGGAGGAGGCTGACGAGCTCATCAGCGACGAGGGCCTGCCCGGTGAGGCGCGGCGGATCCTGGCTGAGCGGGTGGGCCGGTTGCGGCTGGCGCCCGGTGGCGCCTCTGCCCGCACGGCCGAGGCCGGGTAGGTCGGCCAGACCGCCGGCACCGCTCGGCGGCGGGGCTTTGATCCAGCCCAAACCGTGCGACGCTAGTGGCATGGATCTGGAGGTGTCGCCCGCGCTCACGATTCCGGCGTCGGAACTCGGCTGGCGGTTCTCACGGTCGTCCGGGCCGGGCGGCCAACACGTCAACACGTCGGACAGCCGCGTTGAGCTCTCGTGGAGCGTCGCGGACTCGGCCGTACTTTCGGATGGCCAGCGGCTGCTGCTGGTTAAGCGGCTGGGACGACGTCTCGTCGCCGGGGTGATCACCGTGACCGCATCCGAACGGCGTTCCCAGTTGCGCAACCGCGAGATGGCACTGGCCAAGCTTGCCAACCTGGTGGCGGAGGGCCTCGCTCCAGAAGCTGCCCATCGCCGGGCGACCAAACCCACCCGGGGCTCGAACCAGCGCCGCCTCGCGGCAAAAGGACACCGGGCGGCCACGAAACTGCAGCGCAGGCGGCCCTCCGCCGAGTAGCCCCAAGCGAGGGAGGCGCCGCGGACCGGCGAATCATCTATTGCTTCGCGGCTCAGCTATCGGGCGGGCCCCTCAGCCGGCACTTCGTTGGGCAGGTCAGGTGACCAGCCATCGTCGTAGTCCGGGTGCTCCCGGTAGGACCCGGCAAGAATAGTCAGCATTGCCCGGCGAGCGATGGCGACTGTCCCTTGAGCCTCCCGCGGATCTTCGATTCCCTCGTCGCCGGCCGCTTCCTTCCAGCTGGCGATGATGGCCCTTTTCTGTGCGCACTCCTCCTGCATCCGCTCCCCGAGGGAACCTTTGCCGTCGGTTCCGTCCACAGGCAGATCGGACGTACCGACAACGAACATGCCGTCCCGGATAGCTGCTTCTTCTTCCGCGATCCGTGCTTCCAGAAACTCGACGATGTTCATGGCGACCATCATTGCATCCGCGTTCCGTCCATCAGGGATGTCCCGACGGGATAAGGCCGCTCCGCGGAGTCCCCGCTAGGTTTTTTCAACCCACTGCGCGCGCCAGGCCGGCGCCTCGAAGGCCTCACTCCAGTACGCCGTCTCCGTGGCGATCTTGCCGTCCCGGAATTCGAAGATGAAGACTGTTTCATACTTCGGGCCGTCGTAGTCCAGTGACGCCTCGAGGACCACCAGGTCCCCGCCGCTGACCAGCCTGCGGGGCGTGATGGTGGCAGCTGCGGGAAGGAGTTGTAGATGCCCCGACGGTTCTCGGCTCCTCGGACAAGTTCTCCGGACTGCGGCCAATGCATCACCGCGTCGTCGTGGAACAGCTCATCCATGAGCTCCACCCGGCGGTCATTGATGCACCCGATCAGCCGCTGGACCACATTCTCGTTTGCGGATTCCACAGTCCTCGCGCTCCTCTCCGTACGTGTCTGCATTCTGCTCCCCGACGCGCGGTTTGCGCCATAGAAGGCAAAGGAGCTTGAGCTTCCAGTGTCAGTCGACGGCCCCAAAGAACTGCGTCGCGTCCTCTGCCACTTGTTCGGGGCACTCCCATAAGACCAGATGCCCGACGGCGGGATAGACCTTAAACTCGGCGCCCGCTATTCGTGCCGCCAGGGCCTGCTGGTGCCGCCGCGGCAGCAAGCCGTCGTGGGCTCCCCACAGGATCAGCGTGGGCGCATGAATTGTTCCGGCCTCGGTGGGCGGTGTGGCGGCACAGAGGCCATCCAGAATGCGCTTCCATGCGTGTGCGGGCATCCTGACGCCGTCCTGCACCCGGTCCTCGATGAACCACCTCGGCACTGCATGCAGCAGGGGAAACCAGGACAGCGAATTCCGCACCCAGTCCTCGTCGATGGGGTCCGTGAGGCGGCCGACCTCGTCCGTGAAAGCAGGCCGGTCCCGCAGGCTCAAGGGCGAGCCCACCAGCACGAGCGCCGCGACGCGCTCCGGGTGCCCAACGGCCAGCTGCTGGGCCACGTAGCCGCCGCTGGAGGAGCCGAGGACGAAGGCGCTCTGCAGATCGAGGGCATCCAGAATTGCGGCGGCATCCCCGGCCTGTTCCGCCAGCGAATAGCCGTCCGGCGGTTTGTCGGCGTCGCCCTGGCCCCGGAGGTCCGGTGCATAGACCCTGAAGCCTGTCAGCCGGGGTATCAGGCGGTCGAAGCTCCGGCGGGATTCACCCCAGGCATGCAGCAGCAACAGCGGCCGTGCGTCTTCGCTTCCGTGGACGAGGCACGGCACCGTGATGCCTGTGGTGAGCCGCAGATTCCGGACCTCGGAGTCCATACGCTCAGGGTACGCCTCGTCGAGCGCGTCCTGTGGCGGTACTGGGGTGCGGGGGCAATCCTTCCCAGCGTGGCGGCCGCGGCGCTTTTGACCGTCCTGGTTGTCTTCGCGCAGTTCCAGGCGCTGCCCGCCATCAAGAGGCGGCTGACACCTTTGCCCGTCGCCCAGCTCCTTGGACAGGGCGGCGCGCCCGCAGCCTGGCCGCCAGTGCACGGAGGACACCCGGCAGACGCCTACCGCGTAGTGCCGGACGCGGGGAACACGCTCCCGCGCGGCGACGAGGAGCGCCGTCGAACGCTGCTGGTCGACTTGCGGGCGCGACTCCGACGCACTACGCAGTCGGCTCCAGCGCAATCGGAAACATTCGCCGACGAGCTTGATGCCGTCCTTGAGCGGGAGCCGCTCGCAGTCCTCGAGGCGCTGGCGGCGAATCTGCGCCCGGAAGATGACCTGGCATTCTTCCTCCATTCATGGGCTGCTGTCCCCAGCAGCATCAAACTCGACTTCCTGACCTTCAGGAACGTCTTCGACGCCGAGCGGCTGGACGCTGCGAGTGGAACCACGGCCCGGGCGGCCGCAGCCGTGCTGCGCAGTGTCCACTCCGCGATTCGTGTCGTCCCCGGGTCGAGCCTCGCCATCGAGGGGGTGAAGTACTACTCAGAGGAAGGCATCACCGAGCTGTTGGAGGTGGCCTACGGGTCCTACCTCCAACTGGCGCGAACGCTCTGGGGCATGATGACCAATGCCCAGCGGCGGGCCGGTGGGACCCGGACCATTTACACGCAGGCCGCGGCCATGAGCATGACAGGCCCAGTGGCAGCCGTTGTGCTTAGCCACAAGGGAAAGTCTGCTGTGATTCTCAAGTACATGGAGCGGCGCGACGTCCACTCCTCCAAAGTCAACGTAGCCAGTCTCGGCAGCCACCTCGCCCGGTACGGCGCCTGACCGTCCCGGGATGGAGGATAGTTTGAGGACATGACGGCAAGCTACAGGTACGACGTCGAGATTCTGCACCTTCTCGTGTCGCCCGCGCACGCGTACTTTGGCCGCGCCCGCGAGGGCGCGGCCGACGTCCCCACGACCGACGCGGAGCGGGCGGAGCTGGTGGCCGGCAAGGGGATCGTCGGCGACCGGTTTTTCGGCAAGGCGGCGCACATGGACGCGGCCGTCACCCTGATCGCGGCGGAAGCCCTCGAGGCGATGGCCGCGGAGCTCGGCGTCGGACCGTTTGATCCGCTGCTGACCCGGCGCAATGTGGTTCTCCGTGGCGCCCAGCTGGCTCCTCTGGTGGGTCAAGATTTTGCCCTGGAATCGGGCGGGGAACTGGTGCGTCTCCGGGCCGGACGGCCCGCCCCCCCTGTGCCTGGATGGACCAGATGCTCGCCCCGGGTGCGCACGCCGCCATGCGCGGGCGGGGCGGCGTGCGCTGCCAGCCGCTTTCGGACGGCACCTTGCACCGCGGGCCGGCGGTGCTGGTCAGCCCCGTGCCGCTGGACCCCGGGCAAGCCGGCGTCGCCTCAGTCCTGCGGCCAACCCGCCTGCCATAGCGGTTGGCGGCCCTGCGATCCGGTGTGCACGGCCCTGCGTCGATTTCGCCGGAAAGCTGCCAATTCGCGCGAAGCTTCCGGCGAGCCCGCAGGTTTCCGGCGAAACCGGCGCGCCACCGGACGCATCGCCCCCGCCGCCCCCACGGGACTTTGGACACGGGCCCAGGCTGGCCCGCCCCGCCTAGAATTTGGGTATGGCCGGTTCCGGCGCTTTTGAAGTGGAAACCGCGGAAGCGGGCACTGATCCGTCATGGAGCTGACGGCCATAGTCCTCATCACTGCCACCCTGTTCGCCTGGGCGCTGGTTTCGGCGCGGCTTCAGAAGGCGGACCTCACGGCTCCGGTGGTGTTCACCGCTGTCGGCGCGGCCATGGCCTGGTCCGGGCTGGTGGATGGCTCGTCGCCCCCGGAGGCAGTCACCCCGGTGGTGGAGGTCACCCTGGTGTGGGTGCTGTTCTCCGACGCCGCCCGGCTTCCGCTGCAGCAGTTGCGCCGGGACGTGGGCCGCTATGTGCGGCTGCTGGGGGTCGGCCTGCCGCTGACGATCGTGTTCGGGTGGGCCCTGGCGTACTGGTTCTTCCCCCAGTTCGGGCTGTGGCTGGCCCTCCTCGTCGGCGCGGCGCTGGCTCCCACCGACGCTGCCCTCGGGATCCCGGTGGTGACGAATCCGGCGGTGCCGTCGCGGATCCGCCAGCTGATCACGGTGGAGAGCGGCCTCAACGACGGCATCGCCACTCCGGTCGTGATGCTCGCGATTGCCGGGGCGGCCGCCGCAGCCGGCCTGGAGAGCGCCCACGGTCCCGGCAGCGCGGCGGTCGAGCTGCTCATCGGCGCCGGCGTCGGCGCAGCGGCCGGGGCCGCGGGCGGGTGGCTGCTGCGGCTGGCCCGCCGGCGCGGGACCGCCGTCGAGGATTTCGCCGGCATCGGGGTCCTTGCCCTGAGCCTGTTCGCCTATTCTGCCGCCCTCGCCGCGGGCGGCAACGGTTTCGTCGCCGCGTTCTGCGGAGGGCTGGCCTTCGGCACGTGCGCCGGCCAGCGGGGGCCGGCGGAGCTGGTCTTCGTCGAGCAGATGGGCGGCCTGGTCTCACTGCTCGTTTGGCTGGCCTTCGGGGCCATCTCCGTTCCGACCATGCTGGCGAACTTCGTCCCGCTGACTCTCGTCTACGCCGTGCTCAGCCTCACGGTGGTCCGCATGCTGCCGGTGGCGCTGGCCTCGATCGGTTCCGGACTCGACCGGAACACCGTCCTGTTCGTGGGGTGGTTCGGCCCGCGCGGCCTGGCGTCGCTCGTCTTCGCGCTGCTGGCACTGGAAGCCCTGGGGCCCGTGTCCGACGAAGCAGTGGCCGTCATTTCAGCCACCGTCCTGCTCAGCGTTCTGGCCCACGGCTTCAGTGCCGCGCCGCTGGCCGCCCGCTACGGACGGGCCGCAACCGCGGCGGGCCCGGAACCCGGCGGATCGGTGCCGGTGGCGCCCGCTCCCGCCCGGGGCCTGAGCCGCAGGCACACGCCTGTTCCCCGTTTTCGGCCAAAGCGCGCCCGCCCCTAGGGTGCCCTGGACCCGACGGTGCCACAGGTTCAGGATCCAGCACGAACACAGGCCCGAAGGGGTCAGTGACATCGGCACACCGGTCCGGAACGCCTGCGGCTCCGAATTAGTTGTTGTGGAAACCACGAACGGAGGGTGACGATGAGTCTTCAGCCGGGCACCGGTCCGAGCGTGGCGGCCGCACTGCAGCGGTATGTCCTTCCCACGGAACTGGGTCCCTGCACAGTGCGTGTCCAGCAGGGCACCGGAGGCCGGCCTCCCGCATCCGGCACACCCGACGTTTACCTTCACGGCGCCGCGGGATCCTGGACTGACTTCGTCCCGCTGCTTTCCGGCGCGCAGCCCCAGGCGCGGGTGCTGATTGATCTGCCGGGCTGGGGCGAATCCACGAAGGGCGCCCGGCTCGAACAATTCAGCATCGAGGCGATGGCCCGCGCAGTCACCGGCGTACTGAACTCGCTAGGTTACCTGCGATGGAACCTGGTGGGCCACTCCATGGGAGGGTTCCTGGCGCTGCATATTGCCGCGACGTCGCCGGAGCGGACCGCCAGCGTAGCCGCCATATCCGCTACGACCTTCGGCGTGGCCGAAGCAGCCCGTCGGCCACTGCGCGGGCTGTCCGGATTCCCGGCGTTCGCCGGCATGCTGCTGCTCATGCGCTCCGTGGCGGCCCTCGGCCCGGCAGGGTCGGCGCTGGTCCGCGCAGTCCGTGCCACACCTGTGACGGGACTACTGTTGTCCCCGTTCTTCGCGAACCCCGCAGCCATTTCCAAGAGCGTGATCCGCGGCCTTGGCCGCAATGCTCGGCCCGCAGGCTTCTGCGCTGCTGCCGAGGCAGCGGCGCACTACGATTTTGGTCCGTGGCGCGGGATCATCTGTCCGGTGCTGGCGACCCGCGGGGACAGCGACGTGTTCACGCCTCCGTCCGATCTGGCCCGGCTGGCCGATGTGGTCCCGCACGTCCGGATGGTGACGATCCGCCAATGCGGCCACTTCGCGAACATCGAGCAGCCGGACCAGGTGCAGCTGCTCCTCGATGACCTGCGTTCGCTGTGAGGCGTCCGCAGCGAGGCTACGGCCGGGCCTCGGCGACCGGCGCGGCCTCCGGTGGCAAAGCCGCCGGTGGCAAAGTCATATCGAGACCCTTGATCCGCCGGTAGGCGACGCGCACGAACCGCACGCCGTTGGAGGCGATGCTGACCACCCCGAAGAAGGCGAAGCCGAACACCGGGTCCCCCGCCTCGGCGATCCTGAGTACGGCGAGTCCGGCCAGGAGATAGATGGTCCCTTCCACGGTGTTCACCCCGAGGGAGAGCAGGCTCAGTCCGCGGGTTGACGCGCTGGCCAGGCCTTCGTAGGCCGCCGGGATGGCATAGAAGAGCGTCGATACGCCCAGCATGATCCCCAGGGCGTCTTCAACCGGCAGAAAGAACCGGGCTCCGATCGTTGCGAGGGCAAGGGCCACCGCCGAGCCGGTGATGGCCAGGACGATTTCGCGCTTCTTCCGGGCGTCAGTCCTGGCCACCTCCCGGCACAGGAAGGCGTGGATGACGATCCACAGGATGTTGGCCGCGAGCACCCACCAGCTCTGGACCATCACCGCCAGCGCCAGCCAGCCGAGCCCCGTGCCGGCAAGCACGCCGAGGCTCATGCCGCTGACGCCGTCGCTGGTCCCCGTGCGTTGCACGCGCCGGAGGGCGGGGACTGACCGGACGAGCTCGACGGCGATCAGGACCAGCCCGGCGAGGGCAGCGGACACTTCGTCGGACAACTGGCTCCTTCAGGTTCCCTTGACTCTTGCGCAGCTCCATCACCATACCGGGCGGTGGCGGCACTCAGTCATGGCGCTCATGACGGCACACCGAAGTCCCCGTTCGCTACGGCGGGATCGGCTTCCGTGCTTGCCATGTGTCATTCCTTCTGACCATTACTGCTTGGTCGATTGCCGGCGTCGGATCCCGCTACGACGGCGAGGGCGCCGAGCAACACCGCGGCGTTGGCCCAGAAGATGCCCAGAACCCCGAGCGGCGCAGCCAGGGCTCCCACGGCGAGGGGAAGGGAGATCTGGGCTAACCGGTTCGCTGTGAGACGAAGTCCCAGTACCGCGCCGTGGTGGGAGGGGTCGGCGAGCCCTATGACCCACGACATCGTCAGGGGCTGGGGTATGCCCAGCCCAATTCCGAGACCGATCATCACGCCTACGGCACCGTACGAGCCGACGAGCGGAAGCGCCGTGAGTGCCAAAGCTGCGACCGCGATGGAGGTGACCAGGAGGGATTTGCGACCGAATTTGCCGATGAGCCGGGTCAGCCCGAGTCGGCTCAGCACTGACACCGCGGCTCTCAGCGCGAGAAGAAAACCAACAGTGGGCGCAGTGATGCCGTTTTCCGTCGCCCAGACGGGAACGAAGGCGTACATCAGGTCGACCGTGGTGAGCACCGCAGCGCTGACCGCGAGTGACCTCCACACCCCAGGTATGGCGATAAGCCTTCCTGCCCGGGACGAAACGCTCGTTTGACTCCGCCGATGCACCCGGAGTTTTGCATCCGGACGCCGAAGAGTGAAATATCCCGGCGCCGCCAGAAGCGTAAAGGTCAGACAAACCAGCAGTCCAACGTCGGTATCGGGAAGACTTCCGTTACTTCCGGCGCCGAACGACGCCGCGATCGTCACCACCGGCGGCCCAATAAGCTGGCCTACGGACGCCGCCGCTGTCAGCGCACCGAAGGCGCCGTCCCTCGAATCGGCTGTGCTGAAATGGGCCACGAAGCTCTGGTGGCCCACCATCACCAGGAGATGCCCGAGGCCCACAATCGCACTTGCGATCAATAGTGCGGGGAGGCCCGGGATCACGAGCAGGGCTGCGGTGCCTGCCGCTGCTATCAGCAGCCCGATCACCGCCATGCCCGTTCCGCCGACCCTGTCCGCCACCCGCCCGGCAGGTATCGCCGCTAGAAGGGCAGGCAGGGCGAAACTCGATGCCAACGCTCCAAGGAAGACCGGATCGGCGCCCGCCGCCAGCGCCCGGTATCCAATGATGAGGCGGATGCCCGTCCAGGAAGCCTGCGCCAGGGCAGCCTGGCTGCTCAGGATCAGCCGCCACGGGATCCCGCTCAATGGCTGCGCGGGAAGGCTTCGTCACGGAAGGGGATACTGAGCGCTTCCATTTCAGACCACTGCCGTGGCATTGGCGGGTGATCCGGTTCCACCGGTGATATTCAGGGGTTTGATGCTGACGAAAGCGTCCCAGTCCCCCGTGGCTTTCATCTGCCGGCTGAGGGGTCCGAGCCGCCACAGTTCACCGATGGCCATGCCAAGTTTGGCCAGTAGTTGCTGGTGCATCATCCCGTGGTCGTTCGGCGCAGAGCGAAGGAACGGACTGGTCGGCACGACGGGAAGGCACTCGAAGGCAAAATTATCGGCGGCGATAAGTGCCAGCTGGTTGTCCCAAACCCAGGCAACAAATTCCTCCGACTGGGCTACGCCGGTTGCCCTGCGTGTGTCGCGGGCGCGCATCTTTTCCTCCAGAGTCAGGGTCAGGAACCATTCACACCAACCAGTGTGGAGCATAAGGATGTCGCCGGGACGCAGCCGGAGGGATTGCGCGGCCATCGCAGCCTGTATCAGTGCGAGGGTGAGTGGTTCGCCGCCCGGGTGATCTATCGGGTTCCCTTGTTCCCTGCGGAATCCGTCGAGGTCAACCAGCACTCCCCTGCCGGCAATGGGGCGCTCCGCCCATTCCTGGATGCCGAGCTCGGCGGTTCCTTCTCGGATCTGGTCATCCGGCGTGCCGTTGTAGAAACCCACGTCGTCGGCCCTCCGATGGCGGAGACCGTCGATCTGTGAAGATCCCTGGAGGTAGTAGCCGTCCACGTAGTCGTCGCGGTGCGCCGGATGCGAGGAATAGATGATGTGGCGTGGAGCGGTGCGCTTGAGCGACATTCCAGGGTCGAAAGCGTCCGCTGAGTAGTCCAGGCCAAACACGGCACCGCTCCTGATGCAGTCCCGTGCCTGGCGGACGGCATGCTGGCTTATGAAGGATGGCGTCCCGCGGCCCGGTTCAGGAAAGAGCCCCCATGAAGTGCCGGAGAGTTTGCCCGCCCGCCCCAGGAGGCCGGCGTAGGACGGGTACTGTCCGGGTTCCGTCGGTATTGTCATCGCGTGGTTGCCTCCTGGGCAGTCCGGCTTTGGTTCTGCTTGCGCTGATAGCTGAGGATGAACCCCGCCATTGCGCACACGGACGCCGCAACGCACATCGGGGTCTTGATGGCCTCGTTGAAGAATCCCAGCCAATCTCCCTGGCCCATGATCAGTGCGAGGGCCTGGCCTGCCACGAACAACACACCTCCGCCGAGGAACGCTACGAGCGACAGAACGAATATTACGTCGATGGCTCTTCTGATCTGCTGCATAGTCATGATTCCTTAGATCGGCAGGACGCCGACAGTGATCAGCACACCGATGCCCAGCAACGGCAGGGCGTAATGGGTGAGCAGGCGGGCGAAGGTCTTGGTCGGATCCACATCCGCGATGCCACAGGCGACATACAACGGCGCACCTCCCGGTGGGACCGCGGCTTCGCAAGACGAGAACACCAGCACGGCGACAGCTGCGGTCGTTGCCGGTACGCCTGCGGCAACGAGTGTGGCGACGCCGACCGTTCCGACGGCGGCCATGGTGGCCGTGGCAGACAGCGGTGCTGCGACCGCGATAACGATCAGCCCGATCAGGATCGCGAGAAGCCACAACGGCAGCTTCAGGTCGTTGAGCAATGCCGTCATCTGCTGGGGCAAGCCGGTAGCGGCAAGGGCGTTGGCCCCGGCGAACGCGAAAACGACGGTGACGCCGACGACGCCAAACCTCGGGGCGGACTGCTGCAGCAGCGCCCACCAGGCACGGACGCTGCCGGGCAGCCGTCTCCTGCCCAGAAGGGCACCGGTGATGATCAAGACCACCGGTATCCAGATGATCACGCTGACGGACTTGGCGACGTCCCCTCCGGTCCAGTCCGAGAGCGCCGTTGCGATGCCGCCGGAGGTGATGATCAACGGAATTGCCACCACGGCGAACAGCAGCAGTGTCGCGGCCCCCTGTTTGAATGCAACTCCCACCGCCAGGCGGTGGGAGGGATCCAGGACGGTCATTCCGCTTTTGCGCACCAGCAACCAGGTAACAACCAGACGATGCAAGAAACACCACAACCCGCCGACGAGCAAGGGGAGGACGAGGTCATCCACGTCAAGCAACGGCCCGACTGTGGCTGACCCAACGAGCACGAACATCGAGGCACTGAACGGGAAGGTGATACCCATCCCGGCATTTCCAGCGACAAGCGTCGCCGCCGAAGGCTTATCCAGCTTGGACTTTTCCATCCAGGGGATTGTCACGGATCCCACTGTGGCGGCGATGGCCGCTTGGTTGTGGACGACGCCGCCCAGCCCGGCCGAGGCCACGGTGGACACCCAGGCGGGGCCTCCCCTCATGCCGCCGAGCAGGGAGTTCAGCAAATCAATGAGCCTGTCCAGGACGCCCGTCTTGTCGAGCAGGTATCCCATAAAGACGAACGCCATCGTGGCGTAGACGATTTCGTCGGTCACCGCGGAGTAGAACGCAGTCCATCCGACTTGGGCCGCGGCCCCCGTGAAGGGGAGCACCACCAAGAATCCGAGGATCATTGCCTCCCCGACGCTGCGTCTCATGAGGGTCGTCCACAGCAGGATGACGGCCAGATAGGCACCCAGGGCCCAGATGCCGATCATGTTGCTGCTCCTGACTGAAAGACCCGTTCGTTGGGGAGGTTCCTCATTGATTCCTGTCCACGATTCTCCCTGACGCCGGGGTCAGCGCAAGGCTGGAGACGTCCGTGCGGCTTCCGCGGCGATGCGTTCCAGTGCCGTTGCGGCGGCTGTTGTCATTTCGGCCGGGACTGCGAGGTCCGAGGAAAGATAGGTGGCAGTGTCGTGCATTTCCTTGGAACGTCGCACGGCGTGCTTTGCCGTTCCGGTGAGGAACCGGTCGATGACCGCCTGCCCGTCTCCGGCCAACTGACGGGCGATCTGCCCGCGGATCCAGTCCTCCAGACCGGCGGCGCGGCCGGCGGTGACGGCTTCGACCACCACCGAAGCCAGGCCTTTCATCAGGACGCTGCGGAGGAGCTTGTGAGCCATGGCGGCCCCGGGCTCCCCTGCAGCGATTTCGACGTCGGCGCCCAACGGGGCCAGGAGGTCGGCGATCGCCTTGGATCCGGGTCCGCTGACCATCAACGGTGTCCGCACTCCCTGGGTGGGAACGGGACCGAGGATGGCGACATCCACAAACGCCGCGTTGCTTGGACGCCGCCCGAGTTCCCGCATGACGTCCGGCGAGGAGGACGTGAAGTCCGCGTAACAGCTGCCTGCCGGCATAACGGGCAGGCATTCCTGCGCCACGTTGGGGGCCGCGGCTGCTCCGGTGAGAACCAGAACAACCTCCGCGCCCACGCAGGCCTGGGCTGCGGTTGCGATTCGGGACACTCCGGCAGGGGTGGACGGGGCGACGGGATCAAATCCCCTGACGCTGTGGCCTGCGGCGACGAGGGCCGCCGCATAGGTGGCCCCCGCTTCGCCGAGGCCGATGACGGTGCACGCTGTCATGAGTATTCTGTCCTTCTAGTTTTGGTGGCGGGCCGCGACGATGGCACGCCGGCGGTTAGTTTCATCGTCAAAGACAGCTTCCGCGGCGTCGGCCACGCTGGCTGCCTGCTCCCGGGGAATGACGACGATGCCATCGGAATCGCCGATGATGATGTCACCGGGCAGAACAGGAACCCCACCGAAGGAGATCGGCGTTCCAAGGCGCGAAGGGCCGTTCTTGTACGGCCCGGCAGGGGTGATGGCGCGGGCGAAGACAGGCATTCCGATCTCGCCGAGAGCTTCGGCGTCGCGGGCCGCTCCGTCCAGGGCGAACCCGGCAAGGCCGAGGTTGATGGCGCGCTCCCCAATGAGTTCACCCAACAGGGCCCGGGATTCATCCCCGCCGCCGCAGACGACCACTACGTCCCCGGGGCGGGCAAGCTCAAGTGCGCGGTGGATGCCCTGGTTGTCGCCGGGACGGGTCCAGACGGTGAAGGCAGGTCCGGCGAGGCGGGCGCCCGGCCAGATCGCCTGGATCGCCGAGTCCGCGACACCGAGACGGTCCATGGCGTCGCCGATATTGGCGGCCGGCAGTTTGGCGAGGCGGTCAATCACGTGCTGGTCGGGCCGGAGAAACTCGGTGCCGGGGGTGTCTAATGCTGGAGTTGCCATGGTGGATCCTCTGAACGGTCTTGCGGGATGGTTAGTCTTTTTTCTGAACCAGGGGGAGGACCTTCTTGAAGTCCTCTTCCTGTCCGGCCCAGAACTGTTCGTAGTCCTTGCCGGAGAGGTAACTGGTCTGCAGGCCGAGGTCTTTCATCTTCTGTGCGACCGCGGGGTCCTCAATGGCCTTCTGGAGGGCCGCTTCCAGCTTCTTGGCGACGGCGTCGGGCAGTCCGGCCGGTGCGGAGTACCCGCGGACCGTTCCGGCTTCCACGTCGTAACCTGATTCCTTGAATGTGGGGACGTCTGGAAGGGCGGGCGAACGTTCAGCGGTCATGACACCCAGGACGCGCGCTTTGCCCTGTTTCGTCAGATCGTTCACGTCGCTGACGTTGGCGACGAGGACGTCGACGTGTTTGCCGAGGAACGCCGTGGTCGCTTGGGATGCACCTTCGGAGAAGTGCACCGGGGCAAACTCGGCGCCGGTGGTTTGCTGGATCTGGGCCATTGCAAAGTGTTCTCCGGTCTGAAGCCCTGTGGTGCTGGCTGTCAAGGACTTCGGGTTGGCCTTGGCTGCGTCGAGGAGGTCCTTGAGCGTCTGGTAGGGGCTGTCGGGCTGGACGGCGATGACGGCCGGGTCGATGACCTGTCGGCCCAGGGGCTGGAAGCTGCTGCGGGTGTATTTGGCGCCGCGGCTGGGATCCAGTGGCGAGACGACCACCGACGGGGAACCGGTGGCGCCGATGGTGTAGCCGTCGGGCTTGGCGCTGGTCAGCTGGGTGTAGCCGATCTGTCCGCCGGCGCCGGGCTTGTTGACCACCTCAACGTTGGTGCCAAGCTCTTTCTCCAGGATGGGCTGGACGAGCCGGGCGGCGGTGTCCACGGCGCCACCCGGGGCGAAGGCCACAACGATCTCGATGGACTTGCCCTTCTTGGGGAAGTCATTCGCTGCGGTGGTTGCGGCGCCGGCGTTGGCGCCGCAACCGGTGAGTGCGATGAGGCTTGCTGCGGCGAGCGCTGCAGCGATTCGTGTACGGGTCAAGGTTCTTCTCCTTTGAAGGGTGAAACTGTTGATGTGTAGTGAATGACGGGTTGAACAGGTTGGTTACGTTTCGGGGTCTTCCATGAGCGCCTTGGGCTTGCGGAGCTTGAGCAGCGGGCTGCAGATGATCAGGACGCCGATGGTGATCAGCACCATGGAAATGGGGCGGTTGACGAAGATGCCGAAATCGCCCTGGGAGATTTCCAGGGATTCGCGCAGTGAGCGTTCCATCAGCGGTCCGAGAACGAGGGTGAGGACCATCGGCGCCAGCGGGATGTCCAGGTGTCTCAGGGCGAGGCCCAGAAGACCGAATCCGATCATGACGAACACGTCGAAGACGCTGAAGTTGATGGTGTAGGCACCGATGACCATGAACAGCAGAATCAGGGCGGTCAGGATCGACGGCGGCACGCGGAGGATGGAGGTCCACAGACCGACCAGCGGAACGTTCAGCAGCAGCAGCAACAGGTTGCCGATGAACAGGCTGGCGATGATGGCCCAAGCGATCTCGGAGTGTTCGGTGAAGAGGGTCGGCCCAGGTGTCAGTCCCTGCTGGAGGAAGGCGCCCATCAGCACGGCGATGGTCGGGGACGCCGGGATTCCCAGCGTGAAGAGAGGAATGAGTGCAGCATTCGCGTGAGCGTTGTTCGCTGTTTCGGGACCGGCCACGCCTTCCACCGCGCCTTTGCCCAGCTCGTGGCGGTGGCGGGAAAACTTCTTCTCGGCACCATAGGAGAGCAGGGAGGCGACCGAACCGGTCATGCCCGGGATCAGCCCGAGCCCAAAGCCAATCCCGGTACCGCGGGCCATGGCGGGGGTGCTGCGCCGCATGTCCGCCCTGGACGGGAGGAGGGAACGAAGGCCCGGGGCGTGCACCGCGGGAGTCTGGGAGTCTTTGCGGTGGGAAAGGATTTCAGAGAGCCCGAAGACACCGACGATGACCGCAACGAAGCTGACACCGTCCAGGAGCCTGTCCATCCCGAAGGTGAACCGTGGGGCGCCGGCCACGGGGTCAATGCCTACCATCGAAATCAGCAGGCCCAGGGCTCCGGAGATGAGGGCCTTGACCATCGACTTGCCGGCCAGGGCGACCAGCAGGGAGATACCCACGACCATCAGCGCGAAGAACTCCGGCGGTCCGACGAGGAGTCCCAGTTCGCCGAGGGGCTTCGCCGCGGCGACCAGGCCCAGTGTCGCGATGGTTCCACCGACAAAGGAGCCGACGGCGGCGATGGTGAGCGCCGCCCCTGCCTTGCCCATCTTGGTCATGGCGTAGCCATCAATTGTGGTGATCGCCGAGGCAGCCTCTCCTGGAGTGTTCAGCAAAACGCTCGTGATCGTGCCGCCATACTGTGTGCCGTAGAAGATGGCGCACAGCATGATGATCGAGCCGGTGGCATCGAGGTTGAGTGTGAGCGGGATGAGCAGGGCGACGCCGGCAACAGGGCCGATGCCGGGCAGCACGCCGATGACAGTGCCCAGGAGGCAGCCGATGAAGGCGAATATCAGGTTCTGCCAGGTCATGGCGGCAGCGAAGCCGCCCAGCAGTTCGTTGAGTGTTTCCACGTCTAGAGTCCGATCAGGTTCAGCGGAGGGAAAGCCGAAACGGGAAGGGCTACGTTCAGTCCGTAGTTGAAGGCATAGAACGCTCCGACGCTTCCGGCGAGGGCGATGATCAGCGAGGAAGACCAGGTTCTGCCGCCGCGCAGTTTCAGGTGGTACATGAGGAACAGGAACATGCTCAGCTGAAAGCCGAGCAGGTCCATGACTGCCGCGAGAACGGCCAGGCTGACTACTACGGCGATCACCAGCCCGCGGTCAACGCCTTCCGGCGTCTCGGTGGGGCGGCGCAGTTCCTGAAACAGCCAGACGATGGACATCGAAACCAGCACGCCGCCCATGGCGAATGGAAACAATCCCGGCCCCGGCCCCAGCGACGTCCACAGGCCAAGCTCGATTGAGCTGACCAGGACATAGACACCAACGGCGACGAACGCGCCAATACCCACGAGTACAGACGGGACGACGCGTGTGGCGCCGTCCGGCCTGGCTATAGCTGACTTCGTTGTCATCGGTTCCTTCTTACGGCTCTGAATTCATTTCATACAGTGGAATAGTGTTGCGCCTAGAGAAATAGTGACAGGAGACACATCAGCTGTCAAGCGTTAGAAAATTACATACAATGAAAGGATGACCGCGCCTTCCACGCACTCAGCCAGCTCAGCCGATGACGGCCCGAAGGCGTCCAACATGAGATCCCTGTCCAGGGCAATGGAGGTCTTCGCCGAACTGCAGCGGGCGGAGCGGCCCCAGCGGCTCAGCGATCTGGCCAGGACCTGCGGCATGAGCCTCCCGACGACCCTGCGGATCCTGAGGGTCCTCCAGGACTTTGGCATGGTCAGCCAGACAGACAAGTCGTATCGGATCGGCCCCGCCGTCCTGCCTGCCGCGCGCAGCTACCTGGAGAATGATCCGCTCGTTGTTGCCGCCCGTCCGGTCCTTCAGCAGGTGGCTTCGCAGACCGGGCAGACCGCGTCCCTCTACACACGCCTTGGCCTTGAGCGGATCCTGGTGGCACGCGTCGATGGCGAATCACCCCTTCGCTACGACCTGCCCCTGGGTAAGCGGCTGCCCCTCACGGTAGGGGCTGCAGGAAAAATACTGTTGGCCTCAGCGTCAGAGGAAGAGCTGCAGCAGGTTGTTGCCGCGGCCATTGCGGCGGGCCACGAAAGCTCCGCTTTTACCGTCGGGGAGCTCCGCCTCAGGCTGCCCGAAGCCGGAGTCGACTTCGCATATTCTGCGGACGAACGCGCCACGGGCGTGCTGTCCGTCGCCGTCGCGGTCCCCAACAGGTCCGGCCGGCCGAGTGAATCGATCGCCCTGACCAGTCCCGTGGAGACCGCAACTGAACCGGCCCTCAAAGCCAACGTTCCAGAACTGCGGCGCGCTGCAGGCAGGCTCTCGGAGCTGCTGGAAGGCTCCGTCTACTAAGTCCGACAGTGCGCAGCTGCCGCCTTCTGGGCCCGGCCCTGTGATGAGTCTCACGGGCCATAAATGCTAAATCAGCTTGAGCCAATTGCGCCGCGCTGTGCACTATAGAAAGGCACGGCAGGGAACTCAAAGTCCCGCCGCAGCCGCCCCCGGCCCCTCCGACGCTTCGCGCAAGCAGCGGACCAGAGGACCGGCGGCAACAGTTTTACCCATCCTGGTGGACGCAACGAGGCCAAACCGGTGAGCTCACAGAGCTGCCCGCGGTCCCGGAGCGTTCCCGGTTTGGCCCCACGGCGGCTCCGCATCGGTGCGGCGCCGGACACCCGGATTCACGAATGGAAGCACTGAACAATGACGTTTGAAACTGCCACCTCTGTCACCCACAAGCTCTGGGACCGCTCCACGATGCACCACGAGCTCGACGCCCTGATCCACGACCTCTCGGTCCGGCACAACACCCCGAAGAGCAACATCGCGGTCCACGCCAGCGGCCCCAGCACGTTCACGCTCAGCCTGAACCACGGCGAAGCCAACCTCGAGACGGTCAACCTCTAACACCACGTAACACCACGACGACGGCGGGAGCCTCCCGCCGTCGTCGTGGCGTTTCAAAAGGCAACGCCGGGAGGCAATATCTGGCCCGCCCCGCCATCCTGCTGGCACACTGGGCCGATGACCGAACCTTTCCCCCGATCCAGGCGGCCCGGCATCCGCGCCGCGATGTTCGTTGATTTCGACAACGTCTACACCGGCCTGATGGCCCTGGACCCGGCCGCCGCCAAACGATTCGCCGAGGATCCGAAGCACTGGACGGAGGCGCTGGCCGACGGCGGCGCGGGCGAGGAATCCCGGCGCTTCCTCATCCGCAACTGCTACCTGAACCCGGTGATCTACTCCAAGTACCGGCCGTACTGGACCCGGGCGGGCTTCCGCGTGATCGACTGCCCCTCCCTCACCCAGCGGGGCAAGTCCAGCACCGACATCAACCTGGTCCTGGATGCGGTGGACACCCTGTCCGGGGCCGCCCATATCGAGGAATTCTTCGTGGCGTCCGCGGACGCGGATTTCACGTCCCTGGTCCAGCGGTTCCGGGCAGCCGACCGCATGACGACAGTGATCGCCGCCGGCGCGGTGGCGTTCGCGTACCGGGAGATGGCCGACAGCGTGGTGGAGTCCCACGACTTCGTGGCAATCCTCAACGGGACCGCGGCCGAGTCGATCCATGCGGTGGCCTCCGTCCATCCGCAGCGGGCAGAAGGGACAGCGGAGGCGACATCCCGGGCCACAGCCCTTTCCGGCGCTGCCAAAGAGGTCTGGGACTTTGTCCGGTCTGCCCCGGGCCCGGTCGTCGGGGCCATGGTGGCTCACCGGGCACTCGCGACGGATCCCTCCCTGAAGACAGACTGGGGCGGCTGCGGCAAGTTCGGAACGTGGGTGGCCCAGATCGGCCACGGCGTTGAATACTCGGCCACCCGAGGTGGCTGGGTCTGGGACGCGGAGAGGTTTTCCGACGGCGACCTGCCCGCCGAAACTGAAGCCGAGCCCGGCATCGCGGAACGTGTCGCTCGGGTCACAGACGTGCCCGCTCTCTCCGCCGCCCAGTTCCGCCAGGTGTTCGAGGCCCTGGCAACCAGGCTCCGTGAGCAGCCGGTCGCTCGAAATGAGCTGTCCCGCACTGTCCGCGACGACTGCGTCACGGCCGGGCAACCGGTGTCCCGCTCCGCAGTGAACTTCGTGATTCAGGGCGTGGTCTACGCCGGCGCCTCACTCACGGGCGCGGTGACCGCCGTCGAGCTCGCCGCCGCATGGACCAGAAATGTTGAGGAGCTCTGCCGGGTCGCCCTGATGGAGTTCGACGACGCCGAGAAGCTTGCGCTGAAGCGCTGGGCCAGCGGCGGGCTGCTGGAGTCGACGCAAGCCGACGACTCCAACGGCTAAGGGAGACGCCACGCCTTCAGCCCGCCCGGTAAGATCCCGAACCATGAGCGCAAAGCCAGGCACCACAGGAAATGTCCGGGCTGTCTTCCTCGATGTGGACGGCACGTACGCGGACTATGGGGTCGTTCCCGAGGGCCACGTGCGGGCTGTGCGCGCGGCGCGGAGAGCCGGTCACCGGGTCCTGCTCTGCACCGGCCGCCCCGTCGCGATGCTGCCCGAGAGCATCCTCGCCGCCGGGTTCGACGGCCTCGTGGCCAGTGCCGGCGCCTACGTGGAAGTGGCCGGGACGGTGCTCTTGGACCGGCGCTTCCCGGCAGACCTGGCTGCCAGGACGGTCCAAGCCCTGGACGCGCACGATTCCGTGTACATCCTTGAGGCGCCGGAGGCGCTGCACGTTCCGCCGGCGGCGGCGCAGCGTTTGAGGGAAATCCTCGACAACCATTTCCGGCAGGCGCCGGAAGGCCCGGTGGGTTCGTCCGCCATCCTCGACGCAGTGCGGGCCACGGAGGAGCGCACGTCCGTGCGGTTCGCCAAGGTCTCCGTCTTCGACTCCCCCGTGGCCATGGAACGCCTCGTCACGGAGATCGGCGGGGCGATTGCCGTCGTCGCCAATTCCGTGGCGGACGAGGGCCGGCACGCCGGGGAACTGTTCCAGCGCGGCATCAGCAAGGCTGACGGCGTCGCGGCCGTCATCGCCCACCTGGGCATCGCCCGCGAGGACACGATCGCGATCGGCGACGGCGCCAACGACCTCGAGATGGTCGCGTTCGCCGGCATCGGCATCGCCATCGAAGGGTCCCACTCCGGGCTGGTGGCGATCGCGGACCGCACAGCTGCACCCCCGCGGCAGGAGGGGCTGGTCGCCGCCTTCGCCGAACTAGGCCTGCTCTGATCCGGCCCGTGTTGATCTGTGCCGTTGAAGGGACAAGCTGCTCGTGTACCTCATCCTCCACGTAGCGCGCATGGCTAACGAAGACCGCTCCTTAGCGGGCAGCATCACAAGGTTGCGGCTTCTTCCTCCGCCAGCCTGACCAGCAGCAGTTCGTCCTCCACCGCCCGGGAGGGCCAGTAGTCCTTCGCCAGCTCACTTGCCCGGCCCCTGTCTGCGGCCGGGAAGAGCTTGCCGAACAGCCCGGCCGAATGGAGCAGGGCGATCAGCGCCATGGTCCTGGCGTCCGTTTCCTTGGCATCCGGCTTGGTACCGGGTGCGGTGGCGGTTTCCGGGGAAGCAGGCGTCGTACCGGGCGCGGTGCCGGGCGCGGCGTCGGAGGCCGTGGAAGCAAGCGGAGTACCAGGTTCGATGTCGGGCGCCGTGGCTTCAGTCGCGGCCCCAGGTGCACTGGCATCGGGCGCGGCCCCAGGCTTCGCCGGTTCGGCCGGGGCACCGCCCAGTGCCGCCTGGATCCTGTTCAGGAGCGCAGCTTCCGGGCTGTGGTCCTTCTCCGGGTACCGCATGGACTTGAAGACGCCCAAGTGTTTTTCGCCGACATGTTCCACGATTCCCCGCGACGCCATCCCTTCGTAGACACGCTGCACTTGGGCCCGGCCTTCCAGCATGGAGACCCACTGCTTGGGCGTGTGGGGCCGGGATTTGCCACGGATGAGCTCCAGTTCGTGCTGGAAGTCCGTTTGCGGGGCGGCACCCGTAGCCTTGACGTGCTTCCCGTCCAACCCGATGGCACCAAGCAGGTCCAACTCGGCCAGTATTGCCCCTGCCAAAGTGGTCCTGAGTGCGAACACCGGCACCTCAGGCTTGCCGTCTTTGTCATTCGTCGCCAATAACAGGAAAGCCTGGGGAAGGCTCAGTTCCGCCGTTTTAGGTTTTTCAGCATCCATACGATCATGGTGGCGCAGCTGGCCCGCCACCACAACGAAGATTTACCGGCGTTTACGCCGGCACCTACCCGGATCAGACGTGCTGGTCCAGTTCTCAGCCGCCCTTCCGGCTTCATCCCGCTCATCGCCGCGGCCACCGCGGCAGCGTTCGGATGGAGTGAAGTGTCCCTCGTCTACATCGCCTGCGGTGCCATCGGCCTCATCGCGGCCCTCGCAACCCGGGAAACCTGGGGACCCCGCCAACGGCAGGAAGTCGACCAGCTCGTCGCCGCCGGCAAGTAATACCCCTTAAAACCCAACGTTTGTGGCCCAGGCACCCGCCCGGGCCACAAGTGCGTTACGGGCCAAATTCCAGCTTCGCAAGCGACTTGAGGAACCGCGGCCCGCTCTCAGCGGCGGGCCAGCGGAAGCCTGAGCTTCATCGTCGTACCGCCCGGTCCGGTCCGGTCGACGTCGACGGTGCCGCCGGCGGCCGTGGCGATCTCACGGACCAGTGCCAGGCCGATGCCGAAGCTGCGCCGGCCCCCGGATCCGTCCGGGCCGGAAGTCCTGACGAAACGGTCAAAGATCCGGGTCTGGTCGACGTCCGTGATTCCGGACCCGGTGTCCGCCACGCAGACAACCGCCTGGTTGCCCTCGGTTCCTGTCGTGATGGTGATGCTCCCGCCGGACCCCGTGTGGGCCAGGGCGTTGTCCGCCAGGGCGAGCACGGCCCGCCGCAGGGAGCTCCGGTCGATGCGGGCCAGCGGCTGGCCGCCGTCGTCGGAAAAGGACAGCCGGACGTCCTGCCGCGCCGCAAGTTCCTGCAGGCTTTCAGTGACGGCCCCCGCGACGTCGGCGAGCTCCACCGGTTCCGCGGCGGGATCCGGCGCGGTTCCGGTGGCCGCCAGCAGGAGTTCGTTGACGATCCCGGTCAGGGTGGCCGCATCTTCCCGGATCTTCCCCAAGGCCCGGCCCGGTGTGGAGTCAGGGCTGGCGTCGCGCTGGGCCAGCTGGATGCGCGCGTCCAGGATGGCCAGGGGCGTGCGCAGTTCGTGGCTGGCATCCTGGACGAACCGCCGCTGCAAGGCAAGCGCTTCCCCTAACGGCCGGATGGCGCTGCGGGCGCTGAGCCACCCCACGACGCCGGCCAGGACGATTCCCGCCGCTCCTGCAATGATCATCGCTTCGATCAGGTCCTTGGAATCGAGATAGGTGTAGGCCTCCCCGTGCGCAACGGAGCCGGGCAGGTCGGGGTGCGCCAGCTTGTTCATCAGGTAGGCGGTCGCGGCGGCGAGGAGGCAAAGTACAAGCACCGCGCAGGCGGCGCTGGTCCGTAAAGCGACTTTAAGCGAGGCCCGCCGTAGGGTGTCACGGTCCTGTTCGCCGGCAGCGGGGGGCATCCGATTCATGGGGCATCACCGATCTGGTAGCCGACGCCGTGGACAGTTCGGACCACGGCCTTGGAAATCTTCCTTCGGAGGTGGTGGACGTACGTGTCGATCAGGCCGGGCTGGTCGGCGGCCCGGAAATGCTCGACGAGCAGTTCCTCGCGCGTGAATACCCTGCCCGGTTCGGCGGCCAGGGCGGCCAGCAGCTCGGCTTCCTTTGCTGTAAGGGAAACCAATTGCCCGTAGATCGAGCGCACGGAACGCGACGCCGGATCGAGTTCCCAGTCTCCGATGCTCACGGGTGCCGGCGCCGGCGTGTAGGTGCGCGTCAGGGCGCGCAGACGGGCCGCGAGTTCACCGGCGTCGAACGGTTTGGTCATGTAGTCATTGGCGCCAGCATCCAGGCCCCTGACCTTTTCATCCGTGGCCCCGAGGGCCGTGAGGATCAGGATCGGCGCCGAAACCCCCTTGGACCTCAGCGCGGTGATCAGCGCGATGCCGTCCATGAGGGGCAGGCCCCGGTCGATCACCATAGCGTCCCAGGCCTGGGTCAGGGCCAGATGCAGGCCGTCCTGGCCATTGGTGGCCAGCCGGATCCGGTAGTCCGGTTCCAACAGTTCGGCGATCAGCGGTCCCAGGGCCGCGTCGTCCTCCAGCAGGAGCAGCGACGGCCGGCCGTCAGCGGTTGTCATGTCAGCTATTCTCCCGTGCCATGCCTTCCGCCGGCAGTTCGCCCGCGGCGTCGTCGCCGAAGTCAGCCGCGGGTTCGGCAGCTGCTCCGCGGTTCCGGCGGCGGCGTTTCAGGAACTGGATAACCCACGGCAGGACAGAGACGAGGACCATAACAACGGCAATGACGTCGATGTTTTTAGCGACGATCTCATAGTGCCCCAGCCATGTCCCCAGCAGCGTCACGGACGAGCCCCAGGCCAGCGCCCCGGCGATGTTCCAGAGCGTGAAGGATTTGTACTCATAACGGGCGATGCCCGCGCTGAGGGGGGCAAATGTCCGGACCATGGGCACAAAGCGGGCCAGTACGACGGCGGCACCGCCGTGGCGGCGGAAGAAATCCTCCGTGGTGGTCAGGTGGGCTGTCTTGAGGACCCGCGCGTCGTCCTTGAACCACCGGCGGCCGAACCTGCGGCCGATCATGTAACCGACCTGGTCGCCGGCCACCGCAGCGGCGGTGACGACGCCGATGAGCACCGGCAGCGTCAGGTGCAGTTGCTCATGCAGGAGGCCTGCAGTGAAGAGCAGCGAATCCCCGGGCAGGAAGGGGAACAGCACGCCGGATTCGATAAACACCATCAGGGAAATGACGCCGAGCGCCGCCGGGCCCAGGCCCTCGAGCAGGCCCGCAGGGTCAAGGAGGGACGGGGTTCCGGCCGCGGCCGATAGTGCCGGGGCGAGTCCTGCAGCGTAAATGCCGTGCATGGTCACGTCCTTAAGATCGGGTGGAACCGGTTGAACCGGTTGTTCGGGGCGAGGCTGCAGCCGGGAGTCGGTCCATGATGCGCGGAGCGAACCGGTTCCACAGGCCTCCGAGCAGCAGCACTGCCGCACTCGCCGCGAGGAAGGAGGCTGCCACATCGGTGGGGTAGTGGACTCCGATATACAGCCGCGACCATGCCACCACCAGGGCCACCACCACGGCGGCAGTTGCAGTGGCCTTGGCCCAGCGCGTGCCGCGGGCCAGGAAGTACAGCGCAAATCCCAGCGCGACCGCAAAGGATACGTGACCACTGGGGAAGCTGTTGGAGCCGGTTTCGGGCGCCAGCGGATCGAACAGTAGAGCGGGGTCGGGCCGCTGGCGCGCGATGATGAGTTTGAAGAACTCACTGGCCACCCAGCCGGAGCAGGCGACGAGGCCGAATGCGACGGCCTTCACCGGGGAGCGCCGGACCACCCAGAGATAAAGCGCGACGGCGGCCACCAGGACAACGCCGGCCGCCGGGCCGAACACCACGTTCAGGACCATTGCCACGCCGGTCAGCAATGCGGCGTGGTGCTGGCTGAGATCCTGGTCGACAACCAGCTCGGCCGCGCTGCCGCCGGGCAACAGCTGCGCCGTCAGGCCGAGCGCGAGGACGGCCGCAGCCAGCAGCGTGCCCCACAGCGGCCAATGGCGGACCTGCGGGAGAGCCCAGAGCTGCGGGCTGGCGGCCAGATGTGTGGCGGGATTCCGGGGTGCTGTCGTGCGGTCAGCAGGGGCTGGTCCAGGCATGGAGTCCTATGGATCGGGGCAGGGGCGCTGTCGGGCGCCTGCTTCCACTCTCCAGTGCGGGCTTTAAGAACGGCTTAAGAAGTGCCGGGGCCATCCAGCAGCAATCCTGGCCGTGCAGCGGTACTGTGAGGCGCATGGAGATGCGCCTCGAAGTTGTGCAGGTACCCGTCGCGGATGTCGACCGGTCCAAGTCGTTCTATACCGAGAAGCTGGGCTTTGTCCTTGACCACGATGTTGAGTACATCCCCGGAATGAGGGTGGTGCAGCTGACCCCGCCGGGTTCGGCCGCTTCGGTCGTCATAGGAACCGGAATGACAAGCATGGCACCGGGCAGCCTCGAAGGGCTGCAGCTCGTTGTGCCCGACATCGGTGCGACTCGAGCCGAACTCCTGGCCCGGGGCGCCGATATCAGTGAGGTCCAGGACATGGGCGGGGTGAAGTTTGCCTACTTCGCTGACCCGGACGGCAACCGCTGGGTCATCCAGGGTGCAACGCCTCCGGCCGCCATGCGCAAGTAAAAGGCGACTGGCCGGGATCTTCCGCATGCCCGGCCGGGACCCTGAGATTAAGGGTAGGCCGGTATCGCGATGTACTGGCGCCCGGCCTCCACTCCACGATTCAGGGCAGAATGGAACGCATGACCCTTACGACGTTTGCCCTTGTCCGCCATGGCCAGACGGACTGGAACGCTCAGCGCCGGCTGCAGGGGTCCACCGACATCCCACTGAACGACGTCGGCCGCGGCCAGGCGCGTGACGCCGTCGCCGTCCTGTCCGGCTACGAGTGGGACACCATCGTGTCCTCGCCGCTGAGCCGCGCCGCGGAGACCGCCGACTTGATCGCCGCAGGGCTGGGACTCGGCGCCGCCCGCCGAGTCCCAGAACTCACCGAACGAGGCTTCGGCCCCGCCGAGGGCCTGCAGGCCAGCCCCGAATTGGACGCGCTGCGCACACCTGACGGATTCCGTGGCGCGGAAAGCGAGCAGGATGCCGCCAGCCGCGGGGTGGCTGCGCTGGAAGCCCTCGCCGGGGAGTTCGGTGGCCGCCGTGTCCTGGTGGTCGCCCACGGTTCCCTGATCCGCGTGAGCCTCAGCCGCGCCATCGGCCGGCCCCTGCAAAGCATCGACAACGCCGCACTCAACCTGGCCCACCACCATCCCGTCGACGGCTGGCAGCTCGAATACTTCAACGGCGAGCGGGTCGTCGCCGGCCTTCCTGCCTAAGGCTTCTTTCCGCCGCGCTGCATCACTCGACGTCGTCGACCGTGACGGCAATCTTCCCGCGTGTGTGCCCTTCCATGTTGAGCCGGAAGGCGTCTGCTGCTTCCCGCAACGGGAAAGTCCGGGCAATTTCAACCCGGATTTTGTGCTCGTCGACCAGATCGGCGAGCTCCTGCAGCTCGGCACCGACAGGGTTCACCCACATCCAGGTGCCGCCATGCTCTTCCACGTCGCTGTCCGCGATGGAGGCGTGGCGGCCGCCGTCGGCCAGGACAGCCAGCGTGGACTCAAGATTCCCGCCCACGAAGTCCGCCACCACGTCGACGCCGTCGGGCCGCAGGGCGCGCACCTGGCCGGCAAGTCCTTCGCCGTAGCTGACGGGCTCGGCACCGAGCGACCGCAGGAAGTCGTGGTTCTTTTCTGAGGCGGTCGCGATGACCTTGGCGCCCCGGGTCGCGGCGATCTGGATGCCCAGGGACCCCACGCCGCCGGCGCCGCCATGGATCAGCACGGTTTCGCCCGCCTTGAGGCCCAAACGGTTAAGGACTTGATAAGCCGTCAGGCCCACCAGGGGAAGACCGGCGGACTCGTTCCACCCCAGGGATGCCGGCTTGCGGGCAAGCAGCCGCTCCGGCAGGGCAATGTACTCGGCGAAGCTGCCGCCGTGGACATAGTCTTTGCGGCCGTAGGAAATGACCTCGTCGCCGGGCTGGAAGTGCGGCGCGTCAATTCCAACCGATTCGACGACGCCGGCCACATCCCACCCGGGAATCGCGGGGAACTGCAGGTCCATGGCCGGGTCCAAATAGCCGGCCATGATCTTCCAGTCGACCGGGTTCACCGCTGCCGCTTTGACTTTGACCAGGACCATCCCCGGCCCGACCTTCGGCATCGGCTGCTCTGTCAGTTCAAGGACGTCGGGGTTTCCGTATGCGCTGTAAGTTATTGCCTTCATACCGGGCTGAACAGCCGCTTTCCGGCCACTATTCCTCCACCGCAGGGCGGGTGCGGCATCTCACCGTGGCGATGTGGTGAGAATCGGCCGTCCTACGCTGGTGCCGGGTTCCGGCTGGCGCTGCGGGATGGTCTTGCGCCAAGTCACACCTACTTGCGGGAGCACTGTGTTAGCGTCACGTGGAATACGTGGCAGCCGGCAAATTGGGGGAAATAACTGTGGACGTTGGCCTACTGGTGGGTATTGTCTGGACTCTTGGACAGATAGGGCTGGTTCTCTTGTTGCTGTACGTCGTCGTACGGCTGGCAGTCACGCACTCCCTCAACGCCCATCGCAGGAGCGAGACGGAGGAGCCAACGCATGCCGGCCGCTGACCAGGATGCCGGCACGCAGCCCGAAGTAGCGAAAGTCCCAGTGGGGAGCCTTGTTTTCGACGTCACCACCGCAGGGCCTCCGGACGGACCGCCCGTCCTCCTGCTGCACGGTTTCCCGCAGACGTCGTGGTCCTGGCGCCATGTCATCCGGGTTCTGGCACATGCGGGCTACCGGACGATTGCCGTTGACCAGCGGGGCTACTCGGCGCAGGCCAGTCCGGCGCCGGTCGACGAGTATGCGGGACACCACCTGGTCAAGGACGTGACCGGCCTGCTCGACGCCCTCGGCATTGCCTCGGCGCACCTGGTGGGCCATGACTGGGGAGCGGCCGTGGCCTGGCAGATTGCCAGCCACTACCCGCAGCGGGTCCGCACGCTGAGCGCACTCTCGGTGCCGCACCCCGCCGCGTTCGCGGAGGCGCTCACCACCGACGCCGACCAGCAGGCCAGGTCCGCCTACATGGCCGACTTCGCCCGCCCCGGCCACGAAGACATCCTGCTGGCGAATGGCGCGTCGAACCTCAGGGCACTGTTTGGCGACGGCACGGGCGTCGACGTCGACCATGTCCTCAGCCGGGTCGGCACCGGCCCGGAACTCCGGCGTGCACTGAACTGGTACTCGGCGCAGTCGCTGCAGGGCGCCGCCAGGACCCCGCCCACCCAGGTGCCCACCCTGCACATCTGGTCCGACGCCGATTGGGCGCTTGGCGAGTACGGCGCCCGCGCGACGGAACGCTTCGTCAGCGGCCCCTACCGGTTCGAGGTGCTCCGCGGGATCAGCCACTGGATTCCCGAACACGCACCGGACGCGGCGGCGGAACTGGTGATGGAGCACATCGAGCGCTATTCCTGACTGCCGGCCGGCACGGCCCGAAAGTCCGCCCGGCCCAGGACACCCGAAAGCCCGCCTCCCTCCGGGGACGCGGGCTTTTCCGTGCCCGCCCCGATTGATTCCGCCCCGCCCATTGACGGGTGTACGCCGTACACTCTAGTCTTATTCAAACAGGTGTACGCCGTACACCTAGAAGGTGGAGGAGCCCCACATGAATGTGATCCAGACAGGCAGCGACCACAAGCCGCGCGGCACCGACGACGCCGGCACGCACCCGGGCGCCACGATGAGGGCAGCCGCCTACCGGCGGTTTGGCGGTCCCGAGGTGGTCCGGCTCGAGGAGGTCCCCCGGCCCTCGCCGCGTCCGGACGAGGTCCTCATCAGGGTTCACGCCAGCACGCTCAGCGCGGCCGACCGCCGGGCCCGCAGCCGCACCGTTCCGGCCGGACTGCAGGTCCCTACCGCCCTGGCGCTCGGCGTCTTCAGGCCGCGGCGCAGGATTCTGGGGATGGACGTTGCCGGCGTGGTGGAGGCCACGGGTTCGGACGTGAGCAAGTTCAAGGTCGGGGACGAGGTGGTGGCCATGCTGGGGTCAAACTTCGGCGGCCATGCGGAGTATGTGGCGGTCCGGCAGGACGGGCCCATCACAGCCAAACCGCGCACCATGAATTTCGCGGAGGCCGTCACGCTTGTTTTCGGCGGGCTTCCGGCCCAGCGCTTCCTGGCGCTGGCCGACGTCGAGCCAGGCGACACTGTCCTGATCAACGGAGCCTCCGGCGCAGTGGGCACGGCAGCGGTGCAGCTCGCCAAACACCTCGGCGCCCAGGTGACGGCCGTCTGCAGCGGCGGAAACAGCGGGCTGGTGGCCTCCCTCGGCGCGGACCATGTGATCGACTACACCGCCGAGGACTTCACCGCACGGGGACAGCGCTACGACGTGATCATGGACTGCGTGGGCAATGCCCCCTTCAGCCGGGTCGCCGGCTCCCTGAAACCGGGCGGGGCCCTGCTTCTGGTCGTCGCCGACCTCAAAGGGATGCTGCAGGCACCCGGCAACGGCCGCAGAAGCGGAACGCTCGTTACCGCCGGCGATCTCAGGCTTAACTACACTGCGGAAGACCTGGCCGCCCTCGTCCGCCTCGCGGAAAGCGGCCACTACAAGGCCGTCATCGACCGGACCTACCCGCTTACCGAGATAGTGCAGGCCCACCGCTTTGTCGACACCGGCCGCAAGAAGGGGAACGTCATCGTTCAGATCACAAGCGGATCCCCCGAACCGCTGAACGTTCTGAAGCAAACCCCGGCATAGTACTCATGAGCAACCCGAGCAGGGACTATCGCCGGCGCCGGGCCGGCGGATACCGTACTGGCAGCCGCTCTCCCGCGGACAAACCAGAAAGGACCCACCGTGGAACTCATGACCGCCTGGACCACCGGCGGCGACGGAATCGCCAAGCTGTCGCCCGTCCGGGTGCCGCGGCCCACCCCGGGCCCCGAGGAAATTCTGGTCCGGATCAATGCGCTCTCCCTGAACTACCGGGACCTGATGGTCATCAACGGCAGGGACGGCTGGAAGCCCCCGGCCGCCGTCGTGCCGCTCTCCGACGCTGCCGGCACCGCCGTGGAAACCGGGGACGGCGTCACCCGGTTCGGCGTGGGCAGCCGCGTCGCCCCAATCTTCCTGCCCAAGTGGCACACCGGGCAGCTGAACCGGGAGACCTACGTGGACCCGACGGGCGGACCGCGCAACCGCGGCATGCTCGCGGAATACATCACGGTCCATCAGGATGAGGCCGTGGAAATCCCCCCGGAGATCAGCGATATCCACGCGGCCACCCTGCCCGTCGCGGCGACCACCGCCTGGCACGCCGTCGCGAGGCGAAGCCGCGTGCAACCTGGCGACACCGTCCTGATCCACGGCACCGGCAGCGTGGCCCTGTTTGCCTTGCAGTTCACCGTCGCGATCGGCGGAATCCCCATCATCACGTCCAGCAGCGAGGAGAAACTCGCCAAGGCACGGGCACTCGGCGCCCGCCACACCGTCAACTACGCCGACTCGCCGGACCTCGCCGCCCAGGTACTGGCATTCACGTCCGGAGACGGTGTTGACCACGTCATCGAGACGATCGGCGGCGAGAACCTCAACCACTCCCTCAAAGCGGTCAGGATCGGTGGAACCATCAGCTTCATCGGCCTCCTCGCCGGGACCGCCGCACGCATCAACACCTACGAGTTCGTCGCCAAAAACGTCACCATCCACGGCATTGAAACCGGCTCCCGCGAGATGTTCGAGGAAATGACCCGCTTCATCGCACAGCACCGGATTGCCCCGGTGATCGACTCCACGTACGCCACCGGCCAGGTGCAGGACGCGCTCCGGCACCTCGAAGCCGGCGCGCCCTTCGGCAAGATCGTCCTCCTGCCGGAACGGACGGCATCCGCCTAGGACAGCCGCGGACGAAGGCGTGGTCTTCCGCGTAGCCGTGGGGGGAAGGTAAAACGGCATCCTAACGCCGGCCGCGGCCCACCAAAAGGGCTGGATCCGGAGGCCGCAGCGGTAGACAATCAAAACGGCTGCGCGGCATGTGGTTCAACAGCAGACGAACTGCACACGCGGATCCAGTGAAGCCACCGAGCACTCCCCCAAACGGTTGGAAAGGAGCCAGAAAATGCCCAACGACCTTACGTAGTTGGTCAGCGTCCGCTACATGGTGGACGACGTCGAGGCGGCGGTCGACTTCTATACAAAACACCTCGGTTTCACCCTCAGGATGGGCGCGGCTCCGGCGTTTGCAGACGTCACGCGCGGCCGGCTGCGGCTCCTCCTGAGCGGGCCGGGCAGCTCCGCAGGCCGGCCCATGCCGGACGGCACGGTGCCGGCGCCCGGAGGTTGGAACCGGATCCACCTCATCGTGAGCGACATCGCCGCCGAGGTGGAGCGGCTGCGGGCCGCCGGCGTCACCTTCCGGAACGACATTGTCACCGGTCCCGGCGGGCAGCAGATTCTGCTGGAAGACCCGTCCGGAAACGTTGTCGAGTTGTTCCAGCCCGCCGGCGGATAGCACGCAGTCTCAAGCAGAGCGGACGACGGCGGGACCTCCCGCCGTCGTCCGCTTCCACGTCGAGCCTGCGTCAGGCGCCCTGCCGTCGCACCATTTCGCTGATCCAGGCCGGCGCGAACGGGGAGGTGCAGTTCGGCGGGGTTGGGTAGTCCTTGAGGACCTCGAGCCGTTCGCCGATGTCGATCGCCCGGGCACGGTGCCCGGGGTGCTGGATTCCGATCTGGGCCAGGCACGTGTTCATCGCCCATTGCAGCCGGTCCGGAGCGTCCTTCATCTGCGCCTCGATGGTGTCGAGCAGCCCCGGCAGGTCAAGCCCCTCGGGCTGCTTCACCACCCGTTCACTGGTCAGCGCCCATCCGGCGCTGGCCACCACGGGGCCGGGATCCGCGGTCCAGGCCACCCGCAACTCCTCCGCGTGCGGGCTCTTCTTGACCACATAGCCCACCAGCCAGTCGTGCACCTTGGGCGCCCGTGACTCGCGCAGCATGGCATCCAGCTCGTCGCGTCCGAACTCCTTGGGCCGGCAGATCAGCAGCGCGAGGAGGCGTGCGGGGGTGTCATCCGTCGCCCAGAGAACGCGGGCGAGGTCCTGCTGCGTCTTCAGGCGTTTGGCGATGGCGCGCAGCTTGGAGAGATTCACGCCGTGGTCATCGCCGTGCTTCTCGTTGACCGCGCGCATCTTCGGGTTCTCAAGGGCGGCCAGCTCGGCCATCAGCTCGGAGACTGTCGTCTGGGACATGGGATCCTTCCGGTCATTCACGTGTTGGACCTCCGGCCCGGCACTGTAGACAGCCTATGGCACCGTACTCAGCGCACTGACTTCCGCTCGTAGAGCGCCATCGACCAGGCGTACCCGGCGGCCGCAATCACCACGCACCACCCAACCGCGAGCACCGGGCTCCAGCCGAGCGGGGTGCCGAGCAGCAGCCCGCGGATGGCCTCGATGAATGGTGTGAACGGCTGGTACTGCGCGAACCACTGCATCCACTCCGGCATCGACCCGGTGGGCACGAAGCCGCTGCTGAGGAAGGGCAGGAAGGTCAGCAGGAGGGGCAGATTGCTCGCGGTCTCCACCGACCTCGCCTGCATGCCCATGGCCACCCCCAGCCAGCTGATCGCGAACGCGATGAGGACAAGCAGACCGGCTGCCGCAATCCAGTCGACCGGTCCGGCCGTCGGGCGGAAACCGATCAGCATTCCGACGCCGAGCACCAGCACGACGGCGATCATCGCCTGGATGGTGTTGCCGAGCACGTGCCCGGCGAGCACCGCCGCCCGCGAGATCGCCATGGTGCGGAACCGCGCCGTGATGCCTTCGGCCATGTCCATCGCGACCGTCGTCGAGGTGCCTCCTGCGCTGCCGGCGATGGTCAGCAGCAGGATGCCCGGCATCACGTAGGCGACGTACGCCTCCCGCCCGCCGGCCGGATCCGCGCCGGGCAGGCCGGCCCCGAGCGTGCCGCCGAACACGAACACGAAGAACAATAGGAGCACCACCGGGCCCACGATGGTGAACACTGACAGGCCCGGATAGCGGACCATGTGCAGCAGGTTGCGGCTCAGCATGGTGATCGAGTCGGCGAGGACGTGCGACTGTCGGCCGGCGCCCGCGGCCGTCCGGCGCTGGGCGGTGATGGTGGTCATGACTCGGTTCCCTTCGTGTCGGTCCGGCCGGTGAGCGCGAAGAACACGTCATCGAGGTCCGGGGTGTGGATGCTGAGGTCGTCCACCTCGAGGTCGGCCGTATCGAGGCGGTCCAGGACAGTGCGCAGCGCACCCACCCCGCCCTGGCTCGGCACGGTGAGTGAGAGCCCGGCGTCGTCGCGGGAAGACTCCTCAAGCAGGCGGGAGGCTGTGTCGAGCGCCGCGGCATCCGCGAACCGGAGCCGGATGTGGCCTCCGGGCACCAGGCGCTTGAGTTCGTCCGGCGTCCCCTCGGCGACGATGCGGCCGCCATCGAGCACGGCGATGCGGTCCGCGAGCTCGTCGGCTTCGTCGAGGTACTGGGTGGTGAGCAGCACGGTGGTGCCGTCCGCGACGAGGCTGCGCACGATGTCCCACATGGTGTGGCGGCCGCGCGGGTCCAGGCCCGTGGTGGGCTCGTCGAGGAAGATGACACTGGGCGCCGAGACGAGGGTCATCGCGAGGTCGAGGCGGCGCCGCATCCCGCCCGAGTAGGTGGCGAGCGGCTTGCGGGCGGCGTCGGTGAGGTCGAACTGCTCCAGCAGCTCGGCCACCCGGGCCTTTGAGCGCTTCGCCCCGAGGTGTCGCAGCCGGGCCATCAGCAGGAGGTTCTCCTCACCGGTGAGGAGGTTGTCCACCGCGGAGAACTGGCCCGTAAGGCCGATCGCGGCGCGCACGCCGCCCGGATCGCGGACGACGTCGCAGCCGTTCACGAACGCCGTGCCGCCGCCTGGCCGGACAAGCGTGGACAGGATGTGCACGGCGGTCGTCTTGCCGGCGCCGTTCGGGCCGAGCAGCGCGGTGACGGTGCCGGCGTCCACGGTGAGGTGGACGTCGTCGAGCACTACTTTCTTGCCGTAGGACTTGCGCAGCCCGCGGACTTGGATCGCTGGCGTGTTCATGTGATTCGTTCCCCTCTGCTGGATGCCCCGGGTCACCGGGCGCGTTGGATGCTGATGTCGCTGGCCCGGGTCCGGGCACGCACGGCGACGGCCTGTTCCGACGCGCCGGGCGCGTGGTCACCTTCGAGTTCGTTGCGCACGTGCCCGTCCTTCGAGGACAGGTCGAGCCAGGCGGGAACGCCGGGCCGCACGCCGATGGTGACCTGGCCAAAGCCGCTCTCCACCTGGATGGAACCGCGCGAGACTTCACCCAGGTGGATGCTGCCGTACGCGGTCTTCGCCGCGACGGAGGCGAGCGCCTTCGTGATCTCGAGGTCGCCGTAGGAGAGCTTCGCGTCGACGTCGCCGCCGGACTCCCCGATCAGGACGCTGCCATGCGATGCCTTGAGGAGAGCGTCGCCGGTGACCGTCCCGATCCGGATCTGACCATGGTCGGCCGTGATCTCGGTTCCGCCCTCGGCAGTACCAACGGTCGCGTTGCCGTGCGAGGCACGCAGCCACAGGTCGCCGGTGGTATCGAGATCCACGCGGCCCATCGAGCTTTTAATGCGGGTCGCGCCGAGGCGTCCGACGGTGCGGACGCCGCCCACCGCGATCTCGGCGGTGAGCCTTGACCCGGCCGGCAGCTCGATCTTGACGTCGACCGACTCGGTGGGGCCGATCCAGCTGATCCGGGGCCGCGGGCCCTTGATGGTGACCCGCTGGCCGTCGAAGTCGACCGTGGTCTCCTCCGCGCCCCGGCGGTCCACAGCCTTGGCGGGGTTGGTGGGAGAGACGGTCACGACCGTGTCGGCGCGGTCACCGGCGAAGACGTCGATCGCGCCGACCTGCAGGTTGATGGCCAGGTCGATGGGGGCGGGGGTGTTGAAAGTGGGCATGCCGAAGTCTGCCTTTCTGTGGGTGTGTTTGTCCGGCCCCGCGGGACGGCGGGGTTTGTGGTTGGTTTGGTGGTGCTTGGGGCGGGCGGGTTAGCGCGCCCAGCCCGCGAAGTTGTCGCCGGTGCGCAGAGTGCGCTGCGCGGACCGTCGCTGCTTGGGTTGGAGGGCGGTGGCAACCGCGCGGACCAGCCAGGTGTTGACGGACAGTCCGTCTGCCGCGGCAGCCTCGTCCACCCGTGCCTTGAGGGCGTCGGGCAGGCGGAGTGTGGTGCGGGAGGTGCTCGCGTCGTCGAGGTCGAGGGGTGCGGCGGGACGATCGTCGTTGTCAGGATCGGTGTTCGGCTGGGTGACGACGAACTCGACGTCGCGTCCTCGCAGCCGCAGGTCCACCGAGCCGGGCGCGAGGTCCCGGGTGATCTCGCCGGCCGCGGCCGACAGGACATCGAGCAAAACGAGCCGCGTGGCGGCGTCCAGTCCCGCGGCGAGCCGCTCGGCGGCGGCACGGGTTTCCTCCGAGCCGTTCTCCGCGGCATCCACTAGCTGGCGTTGCAGGTCGGTGACGTACTGTCCGAGTTCCATGCCACCATAGTGACACCACAGTGGTGTCACGTCAAGGCATAGTGGTGTCAGACGCGGTGGACGCGCGCGACCTGCGGCAATTTCCGGCGTCGGGGCCGATAATCGAGGCATGACGGCAGATTCGCAGACCCTTGCGGCGCTTGCCGCCTGTTACTCGTTGGGGGCTGTCGCGGTTTCCATTCTCCTCGTTGTCGCGCTGCACAAACTCGAGCCGGAATTCGACCCCTCCTGGCGGATGCTCAGTGAATATTCGCTGGGCAAGTACGGCGTGCTGATGCGGATGGCATTCATCCTCGGCGGAACCGCCGTCGCAGCTTCCGGCGTTGCCCTGTGGCCGCCCGCCGGTTTTCTGGCCGTCGGACTTCCCGTGGTTGCTCTTGGGCCGATCGGGGCGGTCTTCGTCGACACGGACCCGATCACTACGCCGCGGCCGGAGATCACGGGCCGCAGCAAGGTCCATGCCGGCCTCGGCTCGCTCTTCATCCTGGGGTTTCCCTTTGCCGCGACCTGCGCGGGAATCGGTGCGGCCACGCATTCGCCGGCCGGGCAAATTCTCGCGTGGGCGGCGATCATCCCGTGGGCGGGCCTGGCCTGGTTCCTGGGCGCGACGTTCCGGTTCGGCCAATCGGACTCGGTCGGGAAGCCTGAAGTACGCATCGGCTGGCCCAATCGCTTCAACATGCTGGCCTATCTGGCCTGGGTCACACTGGCATGCGGCCTGACACTGATCCAGGCCCTATGACGTCCTAGTCCGGCGACCGGTGAAGGACAAAGATGCCGCCGTACGCGGGCTGGTCCGACCGCTGCCGGTCGCTGCCGGTGTAATCGTCCAGAACGGCGCCGATGCGCCGGATGAGGTCTTCGGTGTCCTGCCCGGAGAGATGCAGGACGAAGCGGGAGAGGCTGGTGAGCGCGTCCGGCCCGGCTTCCGCGAGCTCTTCCCGGAAGGCCTCGATCGGCGCCAGCGGGCCGCCGGGACCAGCGTCGCGCAGTGCCGTGTCCAGGTTCCAGGACCGCCCAGTGGAACGGTACGGCTTCTCCAGTGCGCCGCTCTCTCCGGTGCGGACGTCGGCGGGTTCAAGGAATCCGGCCGAGAGCAATTGCCGCACGTGATAGAGCACCGTCCCCGGGTCCTGGCCCAGCCGGTCGGCGAGTTGTTTGTTGGTCAGTTCATGGAGCCCGCACAGGCGGAGGATCCTCAGGCGCAGCGGATGGGCCAGCGCCTTGATCTCCCTGGCGCTGGCGGCGGGTTTTTTCTCGTTCGCGCCCGTCGCCCCTGCGTCCGTCATGTATCCATTCTACGATCTGATGTAGAAACTTCAACCACCTTGAATTTTCTCAATCAGTAGGGAATGGTTCACCTATGACTAGTTCCACCGCGCAGGTGAAAGAACAGAGTGGTGCGCCCCTGGGTGCGTCCTACTGGAAGCTGTGGACCTCGTCCGGGCTGTCCAACCTTGCGGACGGCGTCTTCAAGATCGCGCTGCCGCTGCTGGCCATCCAGTTCACGCAGTCACCCACGCTGATCGCCGGGCTGAGTGTCGCAGCGACCCTTCCGTGGCTTCTCTTCGCCCTCACCGCCGGGGCGCTGGCCGACCGGCTGGACCGGCGCAAGCTTATGCTCTGGGCCAACCTCGGCCGCGCGATGTTGCCCGCGCTGCTGGTAGCCGGGATCCTGCTGGACCTAGGCTCCATCTGGGCCTTGTACGTTGTCGCATTGATGGTGGGTGTGGCTGAAACGCTCTACGACACCTCCGCCCAGTCGATCCTGCCCCAGATGGTGCACAGGGATCAGCTGTCGCGCGCCAACGGCCGGCTCTATGCCGTCGAGCTCACCGCAAACCAGTTCGTTGGGCCCCCGCTGGGCGGGCTGCTGGTGGCACTCGGCGTCGTCGCAGGCTTTGCCGCGCCGGCGGCACTGTGGCTGGCGGCCGTCGGTGCGCTGTTCCTGGTCCCCGGGACTTTTCGCACAGAGCGGGAGGTGAAGACGACCCTGCGGTTCGACATAGGTGAGGGTCTGCGGTTCCTCTGGAACCAGAAGATCCTCCGCACGCTCGCCGTGATGACCGGGGTGTTCAATTTCGCATCCAACGCGGCATTCGCGGTCTTCGTGCTGTTTGCCGTGGGCCCGGCCTCGGAGATGAAACTGTCCGAAGTGGGGTTCGGCCTGCTCCTGACGACCTCCGCGCTCGGCGCCTTCATTGGCTCATTCCTCGCGGAGCGGGTGGAAGCCAGGCTGGGCCGGTCCAAGTCCCTGGCCCTCACGATCTGCGGGGGCGCACTGTTCGTAGGTGCGCCGGCCCTGACGAACAACCCCTACGTCCTTGGCCCGCTCTTCTTTGTGGGCGGCCTGCTGATTGTCCTTTGGAACGTCATCACCGTGTCCCTGCGCCAGCGCATTGCCCCCAACCGCCTGCTGGGCCGGGTCAACAGCGCCTACCGCCTGCTGGCCTGGGGCACCATGCCGCTCGGTGCGGCAGCGGGCGGCCTGCTCGCCCAATGGCTGGGACTGCAGGTCATGTTCGGCATCATGGGACTGCTGACCCTCGCGCTGCTCGGGCTGATGCCCATCCTCACGGACAAGGCGATTTCCGCGGCCGACGTCGAATCTTAAGTTGCGCCGGACCTTCCGGCTGGTCCCCCTCGGCGCGTCACAGGAAAATCCAACGTCAAAAGCGCACAGTATGAACATGAAATCGCTACTCAGCGATGATGTCGTCGCCGTCCGTGGCGTCCTCACCGATACACACCCGGTTGATCTCCATGCTCTTGGGCTGGCCGGCGCAATTGACCGTCTGGCCCTTCCCCTCCGAAAACGCGGCACCGTGGTACATCTGGAGGCTCCGCACCACGGCATGGAAGTGGATCGACACTCCGCAACCCTTCTCTACCGGGCGGCGCAGGAGCTCCTGAGCAATGTCTATAAATTCGCTCAGGCGTCAGCCGTGACGGTCCGGCTCGGTTGTGTCACCCACGGCATGAGCCACGGCGTTCAGCTCAAAGTGACCGATGACGGCGGTGGTTTCGACGTGCCGGCAGCCATGGTTGGCCGGCACAGCGGCATGGGACTGCGGCTCATGCGCATGACCGTAGGCCTTGCTGGTGGAGAGGTGACCATCGATTCGTCCGCCGCCGCAGGAACGTGTGTGACGGTAGCACTGCCCTTGGACTAGCGCTGGTTCACGGACAACATCGGCTCCTCATCGGCAGGCCGAAAAAGGTGCCAGGCCGCGAATGCCGCGGTCACCGCGACGGCTACCGCACCGGCAATCAGCCAGGCTTTCCCTGAAGCCGTCCGCCCCGACTTAGCTCCGGCGGGTGCCGGACCTGATCGGCCTGCACTTGTGGGTGGTGCCGTGCGCATGAGTGCCTCCTCGGTGTGGTGGATGCCCATAGCCTACGGCGCCAGGCGCCGTCGAAACAGGCCTCTCCCGGTCCGGATACCGAGGGTATCGATGAGGTCTTCGTGCAGCTCGAACCACGTACGGCACTCCCCGACACGGGCCCTGCCGGCGCAAGAAGGGCCGGACTTTCGTAGACTCTATGGAGATCCGACGTGACTCCCTCTGGAGGCACGCCCGCCACAGGAAGAGCCATCGATGAAGATTATCGTCCTTGTAAAGGAGGTCCCCGACACCTACGGGGACCGAAAACTGAACCTTGAGACAGGCCTCGCCGATCGCGACGCCAGCGAGACGGTCATAGATGAGATCGGCGAGCGGGCCCTGGAACTGGCGCTCACGTACGCCGACGCGAACGAAGGTACCGAGGTCGCAGTCCTCTCCCTCGCTCCCGAGGGCGCGACGGCAACGATCCGCAAGGGACTCGCGATGGGCGCAGGGAGCGCCACCCACATCTCTGACGAGGCGCTCCGGGGTGCGGATCTTGGACTGACCGCTGAAACCCTCGCAGCAGCGATCCGCCGCATGGAATTTGACCTTGTGATCACGGGCAACGTCTCCACCGACGGATCCGGCGGCATGATTCCCGCGATGCTCGCGGAACTGCTCGAGGTGCCGCTGGCTACAGGCCTCAGCTCCGTGGAAATCGGCGACGGCGTCGTGTCCGGCGCCAGGCCCGTTGAATCCGGCGTGCAGCAGGTATCGGCGGACCTGCCCGCGGTGGTTTCCATTACCGAGGCGCTTCCCGGGCCGCGCTTCCCCAACTTCAAAGGCATCATGGCCGCGAAAAAGAAGCCCGTTGAGGTGCTCACCCTCGCGGACCTCGGGGTCACCGCCGACAACCCGGACGCGGCGCGTTCGATCATGCTGACCGTCGCAGAGAAGCCTCCGCGCGCGGCGGGCGTAAAGATCACTGACGAGGGTGATGCCGGCGAGAAGCTCGCTGACTTCCTTATCGAAAACCGACTGGCGTAAGGAACAACGGACATGACTGATTTCCCGCGTGACGCAATCCTCGTCGTTGTGGAAGCCCAGGCTTCCGGTGAACTCGAGAAGGCTGCAGCCGGACTCTTCGGCGCGGCCGCTGCCGCCGGCACGCCTGTTGCATTGGTCCTCGCAGCCCCCGGCACCGGGGGCGCCGCCGCCGCGGAGGCCGCAGCCCTTGGTGCCGCGCGCGTACTCATCGCCGAGACTCCGGAGCCTTCCGCGCTTGGAGTGCCGGGCGTTGACGCGCTGGCCGCCGCTGCCGAGCACGTGCAGCCGGACGCGATCCTGATTTCGCACTCCCTGAATGGGCGCGACCTTGCCGGCCGGTACGCTGCCCGCTCGCGGTCAGCGGTTTCCGTCGATGCGATCGGTGTCTCACGTGATGACGAGGGCGTCGTGGCCCACCACTCCGTCTATGGCGGCGCCTACAACGTGACGTCCACGGCCACGTTCGGGGCGCCCGTCATCACGGTCCGCCAGGGCTCCATCGAGGCACGCGCTGCGGCCCAGCCGGAAGCGTCGGAGACCCTGGCCGCGACGTCCTCCGGGAAGCCGGCCGCGCGCATTGATTCGTTCGAGGAGGTAGTTGCCTCCACCTCGCGGCCCGAGCTGCGCGGTGCCGCGAAGGTTGTCGCGGGCGGCCGCGGCCTCGGGTCGGAGGAACAGTTCGCCCTCGTGGGACAGCTCGCCGACACCCTCGGCGCTGCCGTTGGCGCCTCGCGTGCCGCCGTGGATGCGGGCTACATCCCGCAGTCGCATCAAGTCGGCCAGACCGGGGTTTCTGTGTCATCACAGCTGTACATCGCACTGGGCATTTCCGGCGCAATCCAGCACCGGGCGGGCATGCAGACCGCAAAGACCATCGTCGCCATCAACAAGGACGGGGACGCGCCGATCTTCGAGATCGCCGACTTTGGTGTGGTGGGCGACGTCTTCAAGGTTGTACCCCAGCTGATCAGCGCCCTCGAGGCCCGGAAGAAGTAGCGATGGCAACTCTGTCTCGGTCCATCCGGCGGGGCCTGCCGCGCGTCGAAGGCGGCGCCCCCTGGCCTCCAGCAGGCGAGGCACCCGCACGCATTGTCACGGCGGGAGCCCCTCCGGCGCCTGTTTCCGGCGCGGGACCGGTCACCGCCGCGCCAGCGGCCCCTGTTCCCGATGTGCCCTCCGCCCCTGTTCCTGATGCTCCAGCCGCCGCCCCGGAAGCGGTCCAGGTTACGACGACGGCGTCCGCTCCGGTCCCAGTCGCGGACTCCGGCGCCGCGGGGACGCGGCAACTTCGCCGCGGCCTGCCGCGCGTGCCGGGCGGCGAGCCTTGGCCGCCCGCGGGCGAGGCTCCAGTCTCAGTTGCGGCCCTGTCCGGGGCTCCCGACGCAGACACAACCCCGACGCCGGTCGCAGCTGCCGCAGATACTGCTGAGAAAGCGGAAGTGCCGGCAGCGGCATCGGCTGCGATTGCTCCGGCCGCCGAACGCGCCACCCCGGCCGCACCTGCCGCCCTCGCGACGGGGACCACCGCGCTTCGTCGTGGGCTCCCCCGCGTTCCCGGCGGCGAACCGTGGCCGCCGGCCGGACTTGCCCCGGCCGCCGCTGTTGCCCCGGCGGTTGCCGCCGCTCCCGCAGTGCAGCCAGCTCCCGAACCCGTCGTCGAGACCCCGGCGCCGGCGTCTGCCCCGGCTGCCAGCGTGGTTGAAGCCGCTGCCGAGGCAGAGCCGCCGGCGCCGCCCGCCGCACCCGTCGCCGTCGCCCCCACGCCGGTGGCAAAGCCCGCCGTCGAAAAGCCCGCGAAGCCAAAGGCCGAGGCAAAGCTTTATGGTTCGCGGACCCTGGCCCAGTGGATCAAGCGCGTGGCGCTGCTCGTCGTCGGCGCCGTGGCTGCCGCGGGGATCCTCGTGCTGGCCGCGCGTGGTCTGACGACGCTGCCGGGCGTGCCGGAGTTCCTCGAAAAGTACCCCGGCGAGTACCACCTGCCCGAGGCCGCCGAGCCCGGCTTCCCGTGGTGGGCGCAGTGGACCCACTTCCTGAACTTCTTCCTGATGGTGCTCATCATCCGCTCCGGCTACCAGGTGCGCACCCAGCAGAAGCCGCCGGCGTTCTGGACGCCGAAGCGCGGCGGCAAGAAGATCAGCATCAACCTGTGGCTGCACCAGTCGCTCGACATCTTGTGGCTGGCCAACGGCCTTATCTTTGTGGTGCTGCTGTTCGCCTCCGGCCACTGGATGCGGATCGTGCCGACCAGCTGGGAGGTGTTCCCGAACGCGCTCTCCGCGCTCCTGCAGTACATGACCCTCGACTGGCCCGTGGAGAACGGCTGGGTGAACTACAACAGCCTGCAGCAGCTCATGTACTTCCTGGTCGTGTTCATCGCTGCCCCGCTCGCGGCGATCACCGGTGTGCGCATGAGCGAGGTCTGGCCGAAGGACGCGAAGACGCTGAACAAGATCTATCCGGTGGAGGCTGCGCGCGCGGTCCACTTCCCGACGATGCTGTTCTTTGTGCTGTTCATTCTCATCCACGTGTTCCTGGTGTTCGCGACCGGTGCGCTGCGCAACCTGAACCACATGTACGGCGGCACCGACGTGGTGAACTGGGTGGGGTTCTGGCTCTTCGCGGCCGCCATCGCCGTCACGGCGGCCGCGTGGTACGCGGCCCGCCCGCTAGTGCTGGCACCCATCGCGAAGCTGTTCGGCCAGGTGAGCAGCCGCTAGGCTTCACGGCTCCACCGGGAACGACCCCCAGACTGCCAAGGCAGTCCGACACAGCAACCCAAGGGATGGATCTAATGCCTGCCAGTTCAGATGTACGGGGCACGAGCAACTGGGCGGGCACGGGCCCGGCGTATGCCCAGAGCTTTGCGCACTTGTGCGCCGGCGCCATCGCGCCGCTGCTGGACGCTGTCGAAGACGGCGCAGGCCCGCTGGCAGGAAAACACCTGGCGGATGTGGGATGCGGCACCGGAACGCTCGCTGCCCTCGCGACCGGCCGCGGCGCGCGCGTGACTGCCGTCGACCCCGACGCCGAGATGCTTTCGCTTGCCCGTGCAGGAGCGCCGGAAGCAGACCTGTGCATTGGGGCTGTCCCGACCCTTCCATTTGAGCCGGATACGTTCGTCGCCGTCGTGGCCAATTTCGTCGTGAACCATGTGGGCGATCCGCGGGCCGCAGTCGCTGATCTGATGCGGGTTTGTGCGCCCGGCGGGGTTGTTGGCGTGACCGTCTGGCCGTCGGCCCTCTCGGCCATCAATGCCTTGTGGGCAGAAGTCGTCAGGGCCAGCGGCGCCGTGACCCTGCCTCCGCAGCATCTGGCCGCCGACATGGATTTCGACCGCACGGAGCGTGGGCTCGCGGAGCTTCTGGCCGGGGCGGGCTTGAGCGTCGTCGAAGCCACCACCCTCACCTGGGAGTTCCGCATCGACTCCAACGACCTGTGGGCCGGCCCGGCAGGCGGGGTTGGCGGGATCGGCAAGATCGTGACCGGCCAGACGCCAGCGACCCAGTCCGTCATGCGCAGGGAGTACGAACGGCTCGTAGCGCCGTTCATCCGCGGCGGAGAGGTGGTTCTGCCCGCCGTCGCGCTCCTGGCTACCGGTCAAGCGCCGGTATCGACGGGGAAGGTCATGAACGCCGGTGTCTCATAAGGGTGCGCGGACAGTGCGGCGTTGACGACGGCGTTGCGCTTCGAGCGCGGGTAGATTGCCTCGATCCGGATTTCCGGGACTTCCTCGGGGGAATTGACGACGCCGATGGCCGGGTTCGCGCCCGGCAGCGGCGTAAAGCGCCCGGTGCCTTCGACGCTGAACGAACAGTGCGAGTAGTTGCCCAGCCTGCCCGCCCCGGCATCGCCAATGGCCTGCCGGACAACGTGCGAAGCGTCGGTGGGCACGTAGATGACCAGACAATCCATTGGCTCCATGGCTGAAAGTCCCCGTCAGCTGGCCGGGTCGTACTGGAACTGCCGGACCTCCTGCGAGCAGCGGCAGGCGACGGCGATCTTCGCGGCCCACTCGAGTGCCGACTCCCGCGAGGGCAGCTCAAGAACCGTATAGCCGCCATTGGGCACCTTGTGGCCCGGGTACGTGCCCTCGGTGACGGTGCCGTCACCGGCAACGAGCACCGGGGCCACGTCCTCGTCGATCCCGCCGCCGAAGACGTACACGCCCGCCGCCTTGGCCTCGTCGATAACGGCATGCGAGGCCTTGACCACCGCCTCGAAGTCCTCCTCGGGGAACACCATCGCCTCACCGGGGAACGAGATCAGATACTTCGTCATTCGAGGACTCCTCTGCTCCGGCGGCGCCATCCGTCGGTTTCTCTCTGCGGCACCGCTCTGGTGCCCAGCCCCGATTATGGCCCCGGAGCCCGACATGTAGTCAAGGTTGAGCGTCGCTGGCCCGCAGAACCGGCTTGAGCGGTACCTTCTTAGAGCATTTTCCAAAAGCCCGCGTTTGGCGGAAGCAGAACCGGGCTGCCCTAGCGTGCGCAGGAAAGGCAGGAGGACGACGGCGGAATCCCGCCGTCGTCCTCCTGCCTCGCTGTTACTGAACATGCTGCTGCCAGCCGGGCGTTTTAGGCCCTTGCGGCGTAGCCCGTCTCCAATTCCTGCACGGGCACGAGATCCAGGGTGAGCCCGAGATCCCGGATTCCATCGGCGGCCGCTTCCGCTAGCCCGGAGTCCGTGACGATGCGATCGAACCTGTTCAGCGGCACGACATCGTACATGCCGAATGTGCCAAATTTGGAGCTGGACGCCAATAGGACCGCCGTTGACGCTGCACCTATGGCGGCCCGTTTGACGTCAACCTTGAGATCGCTTGGCGTGGTCACTCCGCGCTGAAGATCCCACGAGCTGGTGCTGATGAAAGCGAGATCCACGTTCAGCTTGGAGATGGTCTCTGCTGCCAGCCGGCCAACGCTGGAGCGGTTTGAATGATCGAGCCGCCCGCCTACGTGGATGACTTCGATGTTGGTGGCGCCGTATAGGTCGTCCACGATGGCGAAATCGTTGGTGATAATGCTGAGTCCGGTGAAGGCCTGCAGTTCCGACACGAGCGAGCCGGTGGTGGTTCCGGCATCCAGATAGACGGACATATCGTTGCGGAGCAGCGTGCGGGCGTGCGCCGCAATGGCCCGTTTTTGGGCAGTCTCCGACGTAGTTTTGTCCTGGAAGCTTGGCTCGTGCCGCAGCCCACTGGCCAGCCGGACGCCTCCCGGCACGGAAATAGCTCTACCCTCTCGCTCAAGCGCTGCAATATCGCGTCGCACTGTCATGTGTGAGACGGCCAGCAGATCCGTCAGCTGCAGGACACTGAGCACTGGCTGCTGATGCAGCAGGCGCATCAAAGCCTCGCGCCGCTGGTCAGGTATGAGCGGTGCCTCCGACTCCGACATCTTCACAGCAACTTTCTATTTGGTGGAAGCGGTAATGACCCGCTGTCTTCGATGCTATCGCGCAAGGGCGGACGCCACGGGTTCTAGAGACCGGGCGCTTGTCCCAGTTCGGCGCGCAGCTGGCTCAGGCGACGGTAGGCCTGATCCCGGTAGGAGAGCAGAGCCGCAGTATGAGCCGGGTCGATGTCGAGGAATCCAGTGCCGGACTTGACGCCGAGGTTCCCCGCTTCCACGCTCGCCGTAAGGGATTCAGGTGCAGCGAACCGCTCGCCATAGGTTTTCGCCAGGGTGGCGTAGGACGAGGCGTAGACATCGAGTCCGGCCATGTCGCCGATAGCAAAGGGACCGAAAAGTGCCAATCGGAAACCGAACGCATTGCTGACCACCAGGTCCACCTGGGCCGGCGTCGCGAGTCCTTCTTCGACGACTTTGACGGCTTCCTTGTAGAGCGCGAACTGCAGGCGGTTTGCCACGAATCCGGGAGTGTCGGCCACCCGGGCGGGGGTCTTTCCGACCGCCGTGATGATCGCTTCTGCATGGTCAAGGACGTTGGGGTCGGTGGTGTCACTGGCGATCAGTTCCACCCCCGGGATGAAGGGAGCGGGGTTCATCCAGTGGACGCCAAGAAAACGCTCCGGATGAACCACGACGGCGGCTAGTTCAGTGATGGGGATCGCCGAGGTGTTGGATCCGATGATCGCTCCGGGCTTGGCCGCCGCCGAGATCCGAGCCAGCGCGGCAAGTTTGACCTCGAGCGTCTCGAAGACGGCTTCGGTAATGTAGTCCGCGTCTGCCACGGCGTCCTCAACAGAGCCGGCGGCCGTAAGGCGCGCTTCGATGAGGTCAGCGGACCCCGCATCGAAGAGCCCTTCAGCCTCAAAGGTCTTGGCCTGGTTGATCAGCCGCAGCCGCGCGTTGTGCGCCGTTTCGGCGTCCACGTCACCGAGGACGACGTCCATGCCACCAAGGGCCAGCACTTGGGCGATTCCGCCGCCCATGTATCCGGAGCCGATGACTGCGGCCTTCTTGATGTTCAGGGTGTTGTTCGGGTCGGTGTGCATTACGTGTCCTTAAGTCGTGGTGCCGTGGTGCTGTGGGGCCACCGTAGTCAAGCGGGAGATTGGGGGGGAAAATGCCACGGGGCCCGCGACGGTTCGCGGGCCCCGTGATTGAGCTAGAGCGCGTTGTCGCTTCGGTTCGGCATGAAACGCAGCGCGATTGCCGCCACGACGCCGCCGAGCACGAGGTAGCCGGCAACCGCATATCCTGTTCCGAAGCTGGCCAGCAGCAGAGCCGCCAGGAGCGGGGCAGGGCCGCCTGCGACCAGCGATGCGAGCTGGTACCCGATACCCGCACCGGCATACCGGATGTTGACCGGGAACTGCTCCGAGATGAGCGAGGCCTGGGCACCGTACTGCAGTGCGTGCGGCAGCAAGGACAACGAGATGGCGATAAAGGCAACCGCCGGCAACCCGGAATCGAGCATCCAGAAATACGGGAAAGCCATCAGGATGAGGACGGCACATCCGATGTAGTAGATCTTCCTGCGGCCAATGCGGTCACCCAGTCGGGCAAAGTACGGCAGCAGGGCTAGATCGACGCAGGCCGCGACGAGGGTGCCCATCAGGACGAACGTGCGGTCGTAGCCAGCGTGCTTTGTTGCGTAGTCCAGGATGAACGCCGTGAAAATGTAGAACGGCATCTGCTCTGAGAGCCGGATCAGGGCGGAGAGCATAAGTTCTTTCGGGAAGCGTCGCAGGACGGTTCCCACCGGGTTCGGTTCAATTTCCCCGGCTGCCTTCGTGGCAGCGAACGAAGGAGTCTCCTCCAAGGAGAGCCGGACCAGCAGTCCGACGATCACGAGCAGGCCGGCGAAAATGAACGGAATGCGCCATCCCCAGACCAGGAACTGATCGCCTGTCAGGGCGGTGGCCAAAAGCACCGCGCTCGTCGACAGGATGAGGCCAATTGATGTCCCCATCTGCGGCCAGGAGCCCGAGGCTCCACGCTTTTTCTGATCGCCCCATTCGAGCGATACAAGCACGGCACCTCCCCATTCCCCGCCAACACCAAAGCCCTGAACGAGGCGGAGGAACAGCAGCAACAGCGGAGCCGCCATCCCGATCTGCTGGTAGGTGGGCAGGAAACCCATGGCAAACGTCGCCAAACCGGTCATGATCAGGCTGACAATCAAAGTGGTCTTGCGTCCGATACGGTCTCCGAAGTGGCCGAAGACGGCCGCACCCACGGGACGGATCACGAAGGCCAAGCCGAACGAGGCAAAAGAAGAGATTACGGACACCAGTTGGTTGTCAGAAGGAAAGAAAAGGGCCGGGAAGACGAGGGCGGCAGTGGCCCCGTAGATGTAGTACTCGTACCACTCGATGGTGGTACCGATCAGCGAGCCGAGTTGGGCCCGGCGTCGTTGTCTTAGGACATGCGCGGTTGGGGCCGGAAGCGGCCGCAGTTCTTCAGTGGTGTTCGACAAATCGTCACCGCTCCTTTGGGGTGTTCATGGGACTCGGGGTTGATGCGGGAGCGGGCGAACAACTGACGATGTGCCCCGCCTCACATAAGCTATACTCGATTCACACCTGAGTCAACCAACAGAACAATTATTCACAACTGTCGAGGTGGGACGGAGATGTTCCACGCGGGATGGAGAAGAAATGCCTCTATTAGGGTGCATCGCCGACGATTTCACTGGGGCCACTGACCTCGCGACCAACCTCGTCTCGCGCGGGCTGCGGACCATTGTCGTTTTCGGCCACCAGGCCGCTACCGAGGAGATGCGCAACGCCGATGCGGTGGTGGTGGCACTGAAGACGCGCACGGCTCCCGTCGAGGCCGCCACGAGCAGCAGCCTGAAGGCTTTGGACTTCCTCGAGGAGCTCGGCGCCGAGAAGATCTATGTGAAATATTGTTCGACCTTTGATTCCACAGCTGAAGGCAACATCGGCCCCGTCATCGATGCCGTTCTTGGGCAACTCGGAGAAGATACCACGATCGTCGTTCCGTCATTTCCTGCCGGGGGACGGACGGTGCGCGACGGGAACCTTTACGTCAACGGCCAACTGCTGCACGAAAGCTCCATGCGGCATCATCCGCTCACGCCAATGCTTGACGCCAGCGTCGAGCGGCTGCTGCGGCCGCAAAGCTCAAACACTGTGGCGCACGTGCCCCTGGACAAGGTGCGCCAAGGGGCGGAGGAGCTCGCCCGCACGATCAAGGCAAAGCGGATGAAGGAATCAGACAAGGCCGCCACGCTCGTGGTGATTGACGCCGTGGACGAATCCGATCTGGAGATCATCGCAGCCGCCTCAGCCGACCTCAAGGTCATCACGGGCGGCTCGGGGCTGGCATTGGGTCTAACCAACGGCAAGGACACGCTGGCGTCCGCAGACGTTCGTGCACTTCCGTCGGCCGACGGGTTCCGCGCCGTTCTCAGCGGGAGTGCCTCGGCAACAACCCGGGCTCAAGTAGCCCACGGGCGGGCGAAGCTTCCGTCCGTCAAGCTCGATCTGTCGGAGCTAAGGGAACGATTTGAGGAAGCGACCAGTCAGATCGCGGCGTGGGCGAGCGGCATGTGGGCTGAGGACCCGATTCGTCCAGTCCTGATCTACTCGGTGGATTCGCTGGAGGATATCCACCCTTCTGACACTGGTTCGGACGAACAGCCGGCCAGCGAAGTCGTCGAAGGCGCGTTGGCGGAAATAGCTCGAAAGCTGGTCCAGCTCGGCGCCAGGCAGCTGATCGTTGCCGGCGGGGAAACCTCGGGACAGGTTGTTACGACCCTTCAAATTCCCAGCCTGACGATCGGCCCGGCAATCGCCGCCGGCGTTGCTTGGGGCGCTGGCACAACCGCCGACGGAACCGGGCTCCTTCTCGCACTGAAATCCGGAAACTTCGCGGAAGAAGACATGTTTACAGCCGGCTGGGAGAAACTAACATGAGCACCACGGAGCTAGACCTCGTTCACCCGCTCTGCATTGAACTCGTCCAGGCAGGGGCGCATCTGGCCGCTTTGGGATTGAGCCCGGGTTCCAGCGGCAACCTTAGTGTGCGCATCGGGGACACCATTGTCATGTCGCCCACAGGAGCGGACCTGGCGTCGCTTGAGGCCGACAAGCTCTCCCGGCTCACCCTTGCCGGGGAATTCCTGGATGGGCCCAAGGCTTCCAAGGAATTCCCGCTCCATCAGGCGATGTACGCCCGGGATCCTTCCGCGGTTTCCGTGGTGCATCTGCATTCGCCCCACGCCGCCGCCCTCTCCTGCACGGAACCTTGGGCGGCGCACAGCGCGCTGCCGCCGATCACCCCGTATCTGGTCATGCGCGTCGGACAGGTCCCGCTCATTCCCTACGCTGCACCGGGCAACGTCTCCCAAGGCGAGCATATCGATGGGCTCGACTTGGACTTCAGGGCGATCTTGCTTCAAAACCACGGCCCGCTCACTGCGGGAACGTCGGTTCAGCAGGCCGTGGATGCGATTATCGAAATTGAGGAGGCCGCCAAACTCGTCCTCCTGCTGCAGGATCGACCCACCCGTTTGCTGACCGACCCGGAGATACGTGAACTGACGCGAACGTATGGCACGTCATGGGCCACGGCAGTCTGACTGGGCGCGCATCCAATAAGAGCGGCGTATGGCAGGAGGACTTGACCACGCCGTTTAGAACTACGCCAGCACAACTGGGTTGGAGTCGGGGTCGTCCCAGGTTGGCCAAGTGCAGGCCATAGCTAATGGTCTGCACTTGGTCCCATTTCCCTACGTTCAAACGCAACCGAACCGGGTGTTTAGAATCGCGGTCTCAACAGTGCCGGCACCGGAGTCGTGATGACGATTTCGGCTTCGTCCGCGCCCGCTGCCTGCGAGCACCGCCGCCGCTGCCACCACCACCGCCCTCATCAGTCAGAACTGCGTTTCTTGCGTCCCAAGCGCGACCGGCTAGGTCGTTGGCCGCGTCCCATATACTCGACTGACTGAACGCCGTTACGTCCAACCCAGGGTTCGCTGTCGTGGAAACCACGAGAGCTGGCGTATTGCCTTCGGCTGTTATTAGTGCTTTTCGACTGTGCGTCATCGCACGAGTTCGGTCTCCCTGGCGGGATTTTACAGGTATTGCAGCAAACACACCGGGCGCGTGTGCAACCGGCTTAAACGAAATCTTAGTCATTTTCTCTCCGTTGATCCCCAAGCTTCGGAGTTGTTTAACAAATGAGGAAGCATGAGCTTCACAATCGGCGATGTCCCCCTGCAGCGTCAAGATTCAGCGCGGGAATAATCGGCACACATGCATAAGTTTTTGGCAAGTCAGACTCTGATTTATCCCCCCAATCATCGACTTAACTCGTCATCGTCCTCGCAGGAGACCCGAAAGTCAACGGCGACTGCTGACGGTTGATTCAGCGCGGGAGTCTTGACCACGCGGCCAGCTTTCAGCCGCGAGAGCGAAAGCGCTCGTTATCGATTTGCAGCGCCTTGTATAAGTAAAGATTGCCGGCGGACTATCGCGGGCCTCAGCGCTGAAACCGGGCCGCAGCTCCCCAAACACGGGTCGATTACAGATTCCTGAAGCGATGTTCAAAGAAGGATTGTGGTGGTTATGATGCGGTCATGCCGAACCCGCGATTGTCCCTCGCCCTGGAACGTATTGGCCCTGGAGACTGGGAGATATTCGAGAAGTTCGCGTCGGAGTTCTTAGCCGTCGAATATCCGGCCCTGCGGACGATGGCAGCTCCGAACGGAGACAAGGGCAGGGACGCGGAGATATTCACGATTGACGGCGTGCCAAAGGTCGCATTTCAGTATTCGGTCACGCCGAGCTGGAAGACGAAAATTACGAGCACGCTGGGCACCCTCAGGGAGAATTTTCCTTCGGTCAGCACCATGGTCTACCTGACCAACCAGATGATTGGGCCGGCTGCCGATGAACTAAGGGAAGAGTCCCGACGTGATCGGAATATAACCGTAGATATCCGAGACCGGTCGTGGTTTGTGGACCGTGAGGTGTCCTATCCTCAACGACGAGTGGCAAGTGAAGAGCTGGCAAAGAGATTCGTCGACCCGCTCCTGTCCAAACGAGGGGTCATCGACAGAATATCGACGTTGACGGCGGACGAAAGCAAGGTCGCGGTGCTGCACTTGGCACTCGACGACGAAGATCAGGCGACGGATGAGAGTCTTACCAAGAGCTGCTTCGATTCATTGGTATTGGCGGCACTTCACGATTCGAGCGGAGACAACAGGCTCAGCCTGAGCGAGATCCAAGACGGCGTCGCCCTCCGCATGCCCGTGGGGAAGCGAGGGCAAATCGATGCCCTGACCCTGAGCGCTTTGAACCGCCTGTCCCGGAAGGGGCCCATTAAACAGCACAAATCAGCTTCAGGGTCCGGGGACACCTTCCATCTCAGTTTCGATGAGGCCAAAAAGATCAATGATCAGACAGCCAAATTCCTCCTTGACGAAGCTGTTTTGGATGCAGAACTCGTTGCGGCCGTTCGCGCCGTCGAAGTGCCGAAGGAACTGAGCGAGGCCCAGTTGACGGAGATCTCCCGCGAGTTGCGAACTGCCTTGGACGAAACACTCCTCGAACGAGGTGAGTCTTTTGCCGAAGCCGTGGAAACAGGAGAGCCGTTCCAGCTCAGCCCCGTAGCCATAGCGGACAAAATCACCGCAGGTGGGGGCATCAATGAGCTCGGTTCTGATGCCGCGGCCGCGGCCATAATGCATGTACTGGAGCAGCCTTCGCCCCAAACACAGTCCCACCTTCGGCGGCTGGCTGACGCCTACACGCTTTTCGCTTTCCTGAAACAGACCCCGGACGTCCAGAAAGTCATGCTCAACGTCTTCAGTGAGGGCGACATATGGATGGACACCACCGCGATCCTGCCGCTTATCGGGGAGAGCCTGGTGGACGATCCGGAAGAGCGCCACTTTACGATCCTGATGCGGGCAGCGGTCGACGCCGGGTTGCTTCTGTTCGTAACGGAAGGGGTCGTGGAAGAAGTTGAAAGACACCTGAACCTGGCCGTTGCCTATGGTCACAACAGGACGTCGACGTGGACGGGAAGGGTCCCGTTCCTCTACTCGGCCTTCGTGCTCTCGGGTCGGCCAGAGACTGAATTCTTGGACTGGCAAAGGGACATCTGCGGACGCGAACAGCCGTTGCAGGACGTCAGCGACTACCTCGCCGACGAATTCTCGATCCAGACCAGGAACCTCCTGGAGTACTCCGATGCCGCATCGATCGAACTCCGGGGCGCCGTTCAGGAACTATGGAATCAGACTCACGAGCGAAGGCGCCAAAGAGGCGACTACGGAGCCGACCAAGGAACGCGGTCCCGCCTGGTTGCCCACGACGTTGAAAATTCAGTCGGCGTCATCGAGTACCGGCGCACGATTGGACCATCCCCCATGGGCTACCTGGCATGGTGGCTGACGTTCGATGGGACCGCAATGAAAATGAAGGACCACCTCCGGGAACGCCTCGGCCCTCATGCGCCGCCGTCGCCCGTCCTGAGCCCGGATTTCCTCACTCAATTGCTCCGGTTGGGCCCCCTCCGCACTGCCATCGAGCAGGATCTGCGAGTGCAGTTGCCCCTGCTCACAGACATGAGCGTCAATCACTACGCGCCGCAGGCCCTGCTCGATTTGGCACGAGAAACCAGAGAAAAGTCGTCGAGTCAGAATGAACGTGTGGTGCGTCGCGAAGTCCGCGACGCCGTGAACCGTGCAAGACAGCAGATGGGTCCGGCGGCGGTAGGCGGCGTTCGGGCGATGGAGGATCGAATTTCAGCTTCCATCAAGCGTCAGTCACCCCAATGACACCGGCCTATATGCCCGGCTCTTCTTCCTCCGCAAGCCTGATCATGCGCAGTTCGTCTTCCACCGCGTGGGAGGGCCAATACTCCTTCGCCAGCTCGCTTGCCCGGACTTTGTCTGCTGACGGTACGAGCTTGCCCAGCAGCCCGGCAGCCTGAAGCAGGGCGATCAGCGCCGTGGTCCTGGCATCGGGTGCCTCGGCCTCAGGCTTGGCGGCAGCGGGCGTCCCCGCATCGGCGCTCTTGGTAGCGGGCGTGCCGGCATCAGGTGCAGCGGCGGGAGCCGCCCCGGGTTCCGACGGCGCACCGCCGAGTGCCGTCTGGATCGTTTCCAGGAGCGCCGCCTCCGGGGTGTGGTCCTTCTCCGGGTACCGCGTCGACTTGAACACGCCCAGGTGTTTCTCGCCCACATGTTCCACGATGCCCAGCGCCGCCATCCCTTCGTAGACACGCTGCACTTCGGCCCGGCCCTCCAACATCGAGACCCACCGCTTGGGAGTGTGGGGCCGGGATTTGCCGCGGATGAGCTCCAGCTCGTGCTGGAGGTCCGTTTGCGGGGCGGTGCCGGTGGCCCTGACATGCTTCCCCTCCAGCCCGATGGCACCGATCAACTCCAGCTCGGCCAGGATCGCCCCGGCCAAAGTGGTCCTGAGTGCGTACATCGGCACCTTGGGTTTGCCGTCCTGGTCGTTCGTTGCGAGAAGGAGGAAGGCCTGGGGCAGGTTGAGCCCCGCCGCCTTCGGTGTTTCAGCGTTCATACGATCATGGTGGCCCAGTCAGGCGGCCGCCACAATGAGGATTTACAGCCGCCGGCGTCGGCGCCGGCTTCTGCCGCGACGGGCGACGGGACGGACCAGCAGGCATAAGCTGATACCAGTACGTCGCTTCCATCACCGGGGAGGTCACCATGGACACTGAATCCGCCGATGTCATCGGTCACGACGTCACCACCATCACCTGCGTATGCGGCAACACCGTCAGCAAGGACGGGTTGATCCAGGCCAACTCACAAGGCGTCCCCGTCTACAACGTCGACAACACCCCGGTCCCTGCCGGGCTGGCGGAATGGCCCGTGGATGAGGATCTCTACACCCTGTGCCCCTCCTGCGGCCGCGTGTACCGTGACTCGGTCATCGAGGAGACCGGAACCGCCCCCGTTGCGTTCCGGGTCGACGTCGCCGCCGGCCCGATTGCCGAGGCCATCCGCGTCCACTGGAACCTCAGCGCCCAGGACTGAACCAGCCGCCGTCGGACGTGTGGGTGGCCACCACTGAAGTCGGCGCCGTCGTCACAGAGCAAGAACGTCGCGGGGCCGGGAGCCGCAGCGAGCCCGCAATCTTCACTGGGTTGGCCCGGCAAGCAGCTTTCTGATCTCAGCGAGCTTTGTTTCGGACTCTTCGAGGCTCAGGCGTAGCTTTTCGACCGTTGAGGCACTCGTGTCCGTCGCATCGACGGGCGGTGCGGAGTCCTTCTTCTTGGGAGAGAGGAAGAAATTGGCCAGGTAGCCGGTGAAGGTGCCGAAGATGCCGACACCGACGACGATGATGCCCGCCCCGATCATGCGGCCCGCATCGGTGACCGGATATTGGTCACCGTATCCGACGGTCGAGATCGTGACGATCGTGAACCAGATGGCGTCCGAGGCGGTCTCGATGTTGCTCCCCGGGGCGCCTTCCTCGACGGTGAGCATCGAGAGGCTTCCGAATTCCAGCACGAGGATGCCCATGATCAGCAGTATGTACAGGGAGCTGCCGGCCCGGTCCTTGACCAGGGCCCGGCCGACCGTGCGGATGCCGACATCGCGGAGCAACCGGTACACCCGGATCAGGCGGAAGACGCGCAGGACCTTGAACTGCGCCAACGGCACGCTGGCCAACAGGTCCGCCCAGCCGAAATGCCTGAAGAAATAGGCGCCCGCCGATGGCGCGGTGACAATCCGGTAGAGGAAGTCGACGACGAAGATGACGCTGAAGAGGGCGTTCATCACCGTCAGCACCGTATCGAGCGACTTCTCCTGCGCGGCATACAAGAGCCCCAGATTGACGATCGACAAAATCGAGAGGATACCGATGAAGATCTCATAGCCGATGCTCTTCAGTTCACTGCGTTCCTTGGTCATGTGAGGATTCTGGCACGCAGGAAGCTGCGTGCCGACACCTTTTTTCGCGCAGCCCTGGCAGGATTTTGGTGATTACGCCCGCGTGGCCGCGCGGACCTGTTGGACGCTTTTTGTGCCGGGCATCGCGATAACGGCGGCGACCGTGAGGACGGCACCGATCATGACGGCCAGGAATACTGCGGCGGAGGCCGCCACGATCGTGTGGGGGTCCGAATCGCCGTGCGGCGTGCCGGCGTAGACGGCGTTGGCTATCGCCCCAAAGACGGCGACGCCGATGGCACTGCCGATCGACCGGGCGAAAAGGTTGGTGCCGGTGACCACGCCGCGCTCGTTCCATTCGACGCTCGACTGGGCGGCAATGAGGGTCGGGGTCGCCACGAGCCCCAGTCCCAGCCCAACGATGAAGCAACTGGCCGCGACCATCGCTATGTTCGGCGAAAAGGCAGTCAGGGCAAGGAGTGCCGTACCGATGACCGTGACCGTGACGCCGATCAGGGCGGTCCTGCGGAACCCGATTCGAAGGTACAAGCGGCCCGACTGGGATGCACTGATCGGCCAGCCGATTGTGAGCGCCGCCAGGGCGAGCCCGGCCAGGATCGGGGAGGTGGAGAGCGCACCTTCGAGGAACGTGGGAACGTAGGAAGTGAGGCCAAGCATGACGGCTCCGACGCCGAAGGAAATCATCGCCGTCGTCGCCAGCAGCCGGCGGGACGCAACCCACGGCGGCAGGACCGGTTCCGCTGCCCTCCGCTCGACGAAGATGAACGCGGCGAACAAGACCGCACCGGCTGCGAACACTGCATAGCTGGCGGTGGAGTTCCACGCCCACGCCTGGCCGCCCTCAAGGGCCCCGAGGATGAGCAATGTGAGGGAGACCGTGAGCAGCCCCGCCCCCAGATAGTCGACCCGGTGTTTTACCCGCTCGATGTTCTCGTGGAACGACCGGACCAGCATCCACCCGGCCACGAGGCACAGCGGGATGTTCACGAGGAAGATGCCGCGCCAGATGCCGAGTGAGGCAAACACTCCCCCGAGCGTTGGACCGACGACCGAGGAGACCGCCCAGACGCTCGCAAGGTAGCCCTGCACTTTTGACCGCTCTGCCAGCGTGTAGATGTCGCCGGCGATGGTGATGGCCATCGGCTGGACAGCTCCGGCGCCAAGGCCCTGCACCACCCGGAATGCGATGAGCGCCGGCATGCTCCAGGCAACTCCGCAGAGGATGGAGCCGAGCAGGAACAGGCCGATTCCGATGAGCATGATGGGTTTGCGGCCGATGGTGTCGGACAGCTTCGCGTAGACCGGGACCGACACGGCCTGCGCCAGCAGGTAGGCGGAGAACAGCCACGGGAACGACGTAAACCCGCCGATGTCGTCCACGATCGACGGCACCGCTGTGGCCACGACCGTGGCATCGATCGCCACCAGCCCCGTGGAGAGCATCAGGGCAATGAGGACCGGTCCGCGTTTGGACCGGAAGCCCACTCCGTCAGCATGCGTTGTCGACACGTGATCCCATTCCCTTCGGCGTCCAAAGCGCGTTGCCGGCAAAGCCGGCTCCTGTTCCGACTGCATAACTGCACCATCCGCCGAATTAGTCCCGGACCTGCTGGCAAACACGCAGCATTGACTATTGAATACCGATGTTTACCGATATATCGTTAACTATCGCCGATAGGTTCGGCGACTTGAACAAGAATCACCCCCGAGGAAGGACGATGCCGCTATGAAAGGCATATATGACGACAAATTCCCGGAAAGCGGCTCCGCCCCGGGACGCTTCGGTCGCGGCAGAGGACGCCGCGGACCCCACGGACACGGCGGATTCGGGCCCGGCCGCGGGTTTGGGCCAGGGTTCGGCCCGGGCTTCGGTCCCGGGTTTGGTCCGGGCGGTTCGCGCCGGGCCAACAGGGGCGATGTTCGATCGGCGATCCTCTCCCTTTTGGACGAATCACCGTCCAACGGCTACGGCCTGATCAAGGCCATAGCCGAGAGGACTTCCGGCGCCTGGCGTCCGAGTCCGGGCTCTGTGTACCCGACGCTGCAGCAGCTCGTGGATGAGGAACTCATCGCGCCCGCAAGTGACGGCCGGCGCACCGAGTTCACCCTCACCGACGCGGGCAGGGCCTATGTGGCCGATCACGCAGAAGAGCTCGCGAACGCCTGGAAAACCGACCCTCAAGGATCGGGCCCGGCGTTTCATCAGAGCGTGGGGAAGCTCATGGGCGTTATCCACCAGTTCCGCTTCTCGGCTACCGAGGAGCAGCGCAAGGCAGCGATGGAAAAAATCGACGAAACCCGCCGCGCGCTTTACCAGATTCTGGCCGACTAACACCTGCGTTGACGAGGACAGCCGGATTCTCAGCGTTCAGCTGGCGCCCTGGCCCTCGCGGACCAGACACCTTTCGTCCACCTGAGAGAATGTCCCAATGGATATCGCGCTGGGACTCCTGGTTCTCGTCGCGGTGGTCTGTGCCGGCAGCGCGCTGGGCCGTAAGCTCAACATTTCGGTGCCACTGCTGCTGGTGGCGACCGGCGTGGCAGGCTCCTTCCTCCCCTTCGTTCCGCACATTGAGCTGAACCCTGAAGTGGTTCTTGTGGGGCTGTTGCCGCCGCTGCTGTACGCCGCGGCGCTGCGGACTTCGCTCTTCGATTTCAGCTCCAACCGCCGCGCCATCGGACTCCTCTCGGTGGGCTATGTCATCTTCGGAACCTTCGCCGTGGGCTTTGTGGTCTGGTGGTTGTTCCCGGAGATCCCCCTGGCTGCCGCTATCGCTCTCGGCGCGGTCGTGGCGCCACCGGATGCTGTGGCGGCGACCGCCATCGCGAGGAAGGTGAGGATGCCGCGCAGGATCGTCACCATCCTGGAGGGTGAATCCTTGGTCAACGACGCCACCGCCCTGATCTGCCTTCGCGCCGCCATCGCCGCCATCTCGGGGTCGGTGTCCTTGACGGGGATCGCCGGGGACTTCCTGCTCGCGGCCGGGGGCGGGGTGGTGGTGGGCATGGCAGCCGCCTACGTGCTGACCGAGCTCCGTAAGCGGACCCGGAACGTCGCCATTAACACGTCGACGTCGTTGATTGCCCCGCTCGTCGCGTACCTTCCCGCGGAAGCGATTCACGCGTCCGGCGTCCTCGCCGTCGTCGTAACCGGGCTGGTGATGGGCACCAAGGCGCCGTCCATGCCCAACGGCGCCGCCCGGCTGAGCCAGCGCAGCAATTGGAACACTGTGCAGTTTCTGCTGGAAAACGCGGTCTTCCTGCTGATCGGGCTGCAAGTGCGGACCATCATCGACGGCGTTCAGGACGACTCCCTGGGCGCCGGGCGGATTTGGGCCGGCTGCGCCTTGATCCTGCTGGCGGTGCTGGTGCTCCGTCCCGTGTGGGTTTTCCCGGCCACGTACCTGCCCCGCCTGATTCCGGCCGTGCGGCGGAATGACCCGGCGCCGCCGTGGCAGTTCGCGGCGATTGTCTCCTGGGCCGGGATGCGGGGAGTGGTCACCCTGGCCGCGGTGCTGGTGCTGCCCGCAGATCTGGAGCACCGCTCGGTGCTGATTCTGGCCGCCCTGGTGGTGGTGGGCGGCACGCTGACGCTGCAGGGGTTCACTCTTCCGGGGCTGGTCCGTCTCCTGGGGGTCCAGGGCCCAGACCAGCGCGAAGACGCGCTGAACCAGGCTTCGCTGATGCAGCTGGCCACCGCTGCGGGCGTGGCACGCCTGCAGGAACTGCGCACGGAGAATGATCCGCCAGAGGTGGTGGCCATGCTGAAACGGCGCACCCAGGAGCGCGGGTTGGCTGCTTGGGAACGGCTCGGCCGCCCGTCGGCGGAAACGGCGACCCCCAGCGCGCGGTATGCCTGGCTGCGGCTGGCCATGCTGGACGCGGAGCGGGCCAAGGTACTGGAACTGAGGCGAGGCGGCGAGTACGCGCAGGAGGTCCTCAGTGATGTGCTGGACCGGCTGGATGTTGAGGAATCCATGTTGGACTTGGCCCTGGACGAGGTGGACACGTCCGGCGAGGGCGGCGGAGAAGGGATCGCGAGGCCGGGCGGAGTATGCGCCCACCTTGAGTCGGCGCGGTCTCCGGAGATACCCGCGGATCCCTTCTGCGCGAACTGCCGGAGGGAAGGCACGACGACGGTGCACCTGCGGATGTGCCTGGCGTGCGGAAAAGTGGGGTGCTGTGATTCCTCACCCGGAAGCCACGCCTCCAGGCACTTCGAGGCGACCGGGCACCCGGTCATGCGGAGCATCGAGCCGGGCGAAGACTGGCGTTGGTGCTATCAGGACGACCTGTTGGGATGACGGCAGGAGGGGCCGGAGGGCGGCCGTACGACGGCAGGAGGTCCCGCCGTCGTACGCATCGCTCCGCCACGGGCCCGATGGAGGACTATTCGCCGCCGAGTCTGCCGTTGATTCGATGGGGGACGCCCAGCGGGTTCTCGTCCCGGATGGCGTCCGGCAGCAGGTTCTGGGGGAACCCCTGGTATGCCACCGGGCGTAGGAATCGGGTAATGGCGGCGGTCCCTACGGACGTGCTGTGGGAAGCCGAGGTCGCCGGGTACGGGCCGCCGTGCTGCTGGGCGTAGGTGACGGATACTCCGGTGGGCCACTGGTTCCACAGCAGGCGTCCAGCCCGTTTGGCCAGCAGCTGCACGAGGTCCTGCACATCGTCGTCGGCCTCGCCGTGAACAGTCGCCGTCAGCTGCCCTTCCAGGACACGGGCCACAGCGGTGAGCTGAGCCTCATCCTGGTAGGTGACCACGAGGGATGCGGGGCCAAAGCACTCGGCTAGCAGCGTGTCAGGGTCCTGGAGGAGGTCCTCGACAGTTGTAACGAGAATTGCCGACGTCGGCAGTTGGTCGGCTGTACCGGCCGTTTCAGCGAGGACTTTCACGCCTGGGTGGGCCGTCATTTGCTTTAGGGACTCCATGAAGCCTGTCAAGATACGTTCATTGAGGAGCGGGCCCGGAGCCGGCAAGGACTGCGAGCTGAGGTGGGCCAAGATGTCGGACTCCTCGGGCACCAGCAGCACGCCTGGCTTCGTGCAGAGCTGGCCGGCGCTGGAGGCGACCGAGCCGATGAACCCCTGGGCTATCTCCTCCCCTCGGTTCGCCGCAGCGGAGCGCGTGACGAAGACGGGGTTGACGCTGCCCATCTCGGCGAAAAACGGGATGGGCTCCGGACGGGAGTTTGCCAGGTCCAGCAGCGTCCGGCCGGCCGAAATCGACCCGGTGAATGACCCTGCCTTCACGCGCGCATCAGTGAGGGCGATCCTGCCGGCATCGGTCCCGAAAACCAGGGAAAAGAGGCCGGAGGGTGCGCCGGCCGCCGCTAGGGCGCCGGTGATGACACGGCCCGTGGCTTCCGACAGGTCGGGGTGGCCGGAATGAACCTTGAGGACCACTGAGCACCCGGCTGCCAGGGCCGATGCGGTGTCTCCGCCCGCGGTGCTGAAAGCGAAGGGAAAATTGCTCGCCGCGAAGACAACCACCGGGCCCAGCGGTATGAGGACGCGCCGCAGATCGGGGCGCAGGGCGCCCATGGGCCACTGCGCGTCGGCCGGATCGATCCGCGAGTCGAGGTAGGAACCCTCGTCGAGGACTTCTGCGAAGAGCCTCAACTGGAACGTCGTCCGCTTGAGCTCGGACTGGAGCCGTGCTTCCGCGAGGTGAGTTTCGCGCTGGGCGGTCGGGATCAGGTCCGGGGCTGCCTCGTCCAGCGCGTCGGCGATTGCCGTCAGGGCCTTGGCGCGGGCGGAGGGCGACGTCGCGCCCCATGCATCCGAGGCGGCAGCCGATGAGGCCAGGATCTTTTCGAGTTCTACTGCTGTAGTTTGCGGGAAGGCCATGGGTATTGCTCCAATTCAGGGTCTTGATTAAGCAGGCCGTCTGGTTGTGTGGCGACGCATGGCCTGGTTCGTGCTTGGTGGCGCTCTTCGCGCGAGCGGCTAGGCCTTTGCCTCAGCCAGCTGGCTGGCGGCGGCGTTTTCCAGTTCCACGAGGTCGGTGGCGACGGTGACGAAGGTGAAGCCCTGCTGCGCACGACGCCGGGCCGTTGCCGCGTCCAGGGTGTGGATGCCGGCGATTTTCCCGGCGGCCTCGGCGGCTGCGAGCGCGCGCTTCAGCCCGTCCTCCAGTGAGTCCAGGATGTCGGGGTCCAGTGGGTACCTTCCGCCGAGAGCCAGCGAAAGATCGTAGGGTCCCACGTAGATGCCGTCAAGGTCCTCCACAGCGCAGATGGCGTCTAGGTTGGCGAGCGCCTCTGCCGTCTCCACCATGACCAGCACCAGCACGGCGTCGTCCGCCTCGGCCGGCGTCGGACCAATCCGAAGCCCGGAGCGCATCGGGCCGTAGGAGCGCTGCCCGGTTCCGGCCGCGCGGGGATAGCGGGTTGCCGCGACGGCGGCTCTGGCCTCCTCGGCATTGTTGACCAGCGGGACGATAATTCCGCGGGCGCCGGAATCCAGGGCCCTGCCAATGGCGGCGGAGTCATTCGCCCCCACACGAACGACTCCGGCCGCCCCATGGCCGGCGTCGATGGCCATCAGATTCTGCAGGATGCCTGCATATCCCATCAGGCCGTGCTGGGCGTCCAGGCATACGTAGTCATATCCGAGCCGGGCGATCCGTTCGTTGGATGCCGGCGCATCCAGGACGGACCAGAATCCGAAGGTCGGCTGTTTGTCCTTGGCACGCCTGATTGCCTCGGCTGCGGGGTGGGTGGTTGCTGTCACGGGATCTACTCTTCTCTGGGAGGCGCCGGTGCTGGTGTCGTCCGGTGACCGATCGGGTGGGTCCTGGCTGTGCGGTTTTGGAAGCGTCACTCCGGGGCGGAGCCGTCGACGGCTCCGCCCCGGAGGGGGCTAGTCCAGTTCCTGGTTGTGCCGGTCCTTCGAGAACGAGACTGCCACAAGCGAGATGCAGCCGCAGACGATCACGAAGATTCCCACCGGAACAAAGCTCCCGCTGTAGGCGGCCATAAGGGCAGTGGCGATCAGAGGTGCCGGGCCTCCGGCGATGGCTGCGCCGAACTGGTAGCCCAGGGAGGCCCCGGTGTACCGCACGTCCGGAGTGAAGCTCTCGGCGATCAGCGTCCCGAGAATGGACCCGTAGGTGGGCCAAATGATCGTGAACCCGAAGAAGCATGCGATGGCAAGGTGCAGGACGGACTGCTGATTGATCAGCCAGAGGTACGGCAGGATGAACACCATTACGGCCACTGTGCCTGCCAGGAACACCTTCTTGCGCCCTATCCGGTCGGACAGCGCCCCAGCGGCCAGCATCGACGGAACTCCGAGAACCGCCGTGATGAGGAGCGTGGTAAGGACTTGGCTGCGCTCATAGCCGAGCGACACGGCGTAGGAAACCGTGAACGTGGCGAAGATGAAGAACGTGGAGGTCTCGATAACCTTCGCCCCCATGGCAATCAGGACCGCCCGCCAGTGGTGCCGGAGCGTCTCGACGAGGGGGACGCGCTTTTCGTTGCCCTCTGCCTTGACCTTGCGGAACGACGGCGTCTCGTCGACACGGTGGCGGATCCACAGGCCGACACCGAGCAGGACAGCAGACAGAAGGAACGGGATGCGCCAGCCGAAAGTCAGGAACTGCTCTTTCGGGAAGATGCTGTCTGCAAAGACGGTTGCGATGTTGCCCAAGGCTAGGCCCAGGAGGGCGCCGGTCTGGGGAACGGCGCCGTAGAACCCGCGCTTTTCCTTGGGCGAGTATTCAACCGCAAGGAGCAGGCCACCACCCCATTCGCCGCCCAGTGCGAGTCCTTGCATCAGGCGCAGGACGGTCAAGAGGATGGGAGCCCACACGCCGATGGCAGCGTACGTCGGCAGCAGACCCATGGCCACCGTGGCCACGCCCATGAGGGTCAGCGTGACGACGAGGGTCTGCTTGCGCCCGATGCGGTCACCAATGTGGCTGAAGATCACCCCGCCAATTGGGCGGACCAGGAAGGCGAGGGCGAAAGTTGCGAGCGAGAGAAGCTGGCTGACTGTGCCGTCTGCGGAGGGAAAGAAAAGGGGGCCGAAGACGATGCCGGACATAGTCCCGTACAGGAAATAGTCGTACCATTCGATCGTGCTGCCGACCGCACTGCCCCACAGGGCCCTGCTCCTGTCCTTCTTCGTTACGGTAAGGGCCTGTGCGAGTTGAGTTTGAGTTTCCAAGATGATTTTCCTATTCCAACGCCACTGTTGAATATCAAAAAGAGAGCCGCGAGTTGAAGACGACGGCTAGTTCGGAACGATGACCGAGCGGCCGACGGACCCCGCAGTGAGGTCAACGAGCGCTTCCTGGACCTGGTCCAGCCGGTACGTATCGCCGAGAAGCTTGTCCAGCGGGAGCCTGCCGGAGCGGTACAGCTCCAGAATTTGCGGAACCTGCACCCCAGTGTTGGAAGAGCCGTACAGGCTGCCCTGCAATGACTTTTCGGACTGCACCAGGTTGTTCAGCGGCACATTGACCACATCGTTGGGATTACCGAGCCCCACGGCGAACGTGGTTCCTCCGGTGCGCAGGCTGGCCATGGCCTGCTCGATGGTGGCCTGTTTCCCGATGGCTTCGATGACCCACTGGACGCCGTCGCCCGTAATGGCCTTCACCGCTGCGACCAGATCTTCTGCGCTGGAATTGATCGCGTGGGTGGCGCCGAGTTCGAGGGCCTTATCGAGCTTGTCGTCCGCGATGTCGGCCACGATGATAGGTGAGGCGCCCACGAGTTCCGCGCCGATCACGGCCGAAAGCCCGACCCCGCCAGCGCCGATGATCAGCACTGCCTGGCCGGCGGCGCCCGTCATCCGGTTCAGGACAACACCCATGCCGGTGATGACCGCGCAGCCGACGATGGCCGCGATCTCCGAGGGGATGTCATTGGGGATCTTGATGATTGATTCCTGCGACACCACGCATGCCTCGGCGAAACAGGAGACGCCCATCAGGTGGTGCACCGGCTCATCGTCGAGCGATAGGCGGGTGCCTCCTCGAAGGAGGCCGTTGGACTCCCCATGCACTCGCCCTTGAACGCAGAGCGCCGGTTTGCCACTCGAACAAAACTCACACTGCCCGCAACGCGGACGCCACGTCAGCACGACCTTGTCCCCTGGTTGGACGGAGCTGACTCCCGGACCGACTTCTTCGACGATGCCGGCGCCTTCATGGCCAAGCACGATCGGGGTCCGGCATGCGAGGTCGCCGTTCGTGTAATGCAGATCGCTGTGGCACACGCCGGCCGCCTCGATCCTCACCCGCACCTCGCCCGGGCCTGGGGCGGCAAGAGCAAGTTCCACCACGCTCAGCGGCTCATTGGGGGCATGCATTACCGCAGCTTTCACCGTGACTCCTTCATAGTCGGAACCCGTCAGGACAGCGGTTGTGATCCGCGTCATTCGGGGCTGTCCCCGAAACTATGGGCGGGCAGACCATGAGGCGTCAAAACACCGTCTCGCTCACCGAGACGCCCAATCTGGCCCCCGCTGCGCGGAACGGGTTACCGGCCGTCAGAGCTGGCCGAGGAACGTGCTGGCGCGCAGCTGCCGGTTCAGTCCCAGCGTGGCCGCCTGGACGGCCGGGCCAACCAGCCTCATGTCGATCGTCCCCACGGGTGCTGTGATGGAAATTGCGGCGATCGGCGAGGAGTCGCCGCGGAGCAGCGGGCTCGCGGCGCAGGCCAGGCCCGGGCTGGATTCTTCCTGCTCGTAAGCGATTCCCTGGTCGCGCACTGTTGCGAGTTCGGCGCGGAGCGCATCTTCGGTAGCCAGTGTGTTGGGGCCGATTTTCCGCATGCCGCCCGCGAGGGCCCGCTCAAGCACGGCTTCGCCGGAGAAAGCCAGGAGAGCCTTGCCTCCAGCCGTGGCGTATGAAGCCACCCTGCCGCCGACCCTCGAGGGAATGACCAGATCGGCATGCTTCCCGCGGAGGATTTCGATGTACACGACGTCCGACCCGTCGAGCACCCCCAGTTGTACGGTTAGCCCCGTGGCCTGGCGCAGATCGGCCATAGTGGCCAGCGCCATCCGCCGAAGATCCTTGGGCTTTTGCGCCAACTGGCCCAGCTCGAAGCACTTGATGCCGACCCGGTACCCGCCCGGGGTCCGCTCGAGAAAATCGAAGTCCACCAGATCCCGGACGATGCGTGCGATGGACGCTTTCGGCAGGCCCACGCGCCGGGCTATTTCGGAGGCGGATAGCTCGGGCTCTTCAGGCCGAAAGGCGCCGACGACCGCTGAAATTCTGGCAATCATCGACGATTGGGTGTCTCGCTCAGTAAGACGCATGACTGCAGTATGGAAGAACTGTCCCGCGGTTTCAACTTGTCAGTCGACGTCGGCGTCTGCAGTGCTCTGCCGCGGCCCCGACGCTTTCAAAACTTTGCAGCCAACGTGAGCGGGCGACGGCACGGATCAGCAGGCCTAAGCTGATGGGGAACGTCTCTTCCATCACCGGGGAGGTCATCATGGACTCTGAAACCGCCAACGTCGCCGCTGGCCCAATTACCGGGGCCATCCAGGTCCGCTGGAACCCCAGCGCCCAGGAATGAACCCGGTGGGCGGACACGACGGGGCGCCAACGGAAACCGTTGCGCTCGTGACCGGCGCGAGCCGAGGGGTAGGCCGGGGCATCGCGATTGGCCTCCTGGCCGCGGGGTTTCAGGTGTACGGCACGGGCCGCTCAATCGACCAGGCGGATCTGCCGCGGGAGATCCGGCGCCTTCGCTGCGACCATCTCAACGACGACGAGACGGCGCATGTGTTTGAAGTGATCCGGTCCGAGAAGGGCCGGCTGGATCTCCTCGTCAATTGCGCCTGGGGCGGCTACGAGAAGATGGTCGAAGGCGGCGCGTTCACGTGGCCTGCGCCGTTTTGGGAGCAGCCGATGCACCGCTGGACCGGCATGATCGACGCCGGCGTGCGCGCGGCCTTTGTTTGTTCGGCGCACGCGGCGCGCCTCATGACGCCGCAGCACAGCGGGCTGATCGTCAACATCAGCTTCTGGGCCGCTCAGCGTCACCTCGGCAACACGATCTACGGCATCGCCAAAGCAGCGACGGACAAGATGACGTCCGACATGGCCGTCGAGCTGAAACCGTTCGACGTTGCGGTTATCTCGCTCTACCCCGGCCTGGTGCGGACCGAGGCGGTCATGGCCGCGGCTGAGGGCGGCGCGTTCGATCTCTCGACCAGCGAGAGCCCCGAGTTCATCGGCCGCGTGATCAGCACGCTATTCCACGATCCGAACCTGATGGCCCGGACCGGACAAGTGCTCGTCGCCGCCGCGGTTGCGAAGGAGTTCGGCGTACTGGACATCGACGGAAGTTCGCCGCCGGCCCTGACGCTTGCGGACATCTAGGTGGACTGGGCCGGGACCCCCAGAGACGCCAGTTTGATGGGCTGACGGCTGACGCGGATACGGCGTCGGTATCCTGGCCCTCCTTGTGTCGCCGGCGCACGCGCGCAGTCCGTTGTCCGGCGTCGTGGGCGAATCTATACTGTGGTCACCGCGAACCGTTCCAGTGCCTTGGCGGCTGGAAGTATCACCCTGCAGCGCCGAATCCGGCGAGATCAATTCCACTATTGGACCAGGGGCGCCAACCCCATGGCACGGAAGAAGCAGACCGATGAGCACATTGCATCAGGGAGAGCCGGGCGGCGAGGAGGACCGCGCCCTGGATGAATTGCGCGGGCGCTTGGCCGGGTCGCTGATTGAACCGCAGGATCCTGGCTACGAGGAGGCCCGGGCGGTATGGAACGGCATGATCGACGTGCGTCCGCGGGCGGTCATCCGGGCCGGAGCCGTCGGGGACATTGACCACGTCCTGCACACGGCCCGGCGCACCGGCCTGCCGCTGGCCGTCCGCGGGGGCGGGCACAACATTGCCGGCCACGGCACTGTCGAAGGCGGCCTCGTGCTGGATCTCGGCCAGCTCCGCGGTGTGGAGGTCGATGCGGAAAACCGGCTCGTGACAGTCGAACCCGGGGCGACCCTGGCAGACGTGGACCGGGCCACCACCGTCCACGGCCTGGCCGTGCCGCTTGGGGTGATCAGTGCCACCGGGGTCGCGGGACTGACCCTCGGCGGAGGAGTGGGCTGGTTGACCCGGTCCAACGGGCTGAGCCTGGACAACCTGTCCTCCGCCGACGTCGTCACCGCCACCGGAGAGCACCTGCACGCCAGCGAACAGGAGAACCCCGAGCTGTTCTGGGGGTTGCGCGGCGGGGGCGGGAACTTCGGGGTGGTCTCGTCGTTCACGTTCCGCGCCCGGCCGCTGCCGGCTGCAGTACTGGGTGGAAACTACTTCTACCGCCCGCCCCGCTGGAAGGACGCGCTGGGCGCGTTCGGCCGGTGGACGCAGGATCTTCCCGAGGAGATGAACCCGATCATCTCCTTCCTGGTGTTCCCGCCCGAGTTCGAGATGGGGGATGAACCGTGGATGGTCGTCGGCTTTGCCTGGGCGTCGGAGGACCACCAGCCCGGGATTGAGCTGATCGAGCAGCTACGCGCCGCCGCGCCGCCGGACGAGGAGGAAGTCGCGCCGACCGCCTGGCTGGAGTGGCAGTCCGCCATGGACAGCGTCTTCCCCAAAGGCTCCCGGGGGTACTGGAAGAACTTGTCGTTCTCCCGGCTGGACGACGCCGCCGTCGACGTTCTGGTCGGCTTCGCCTCCGAGGTCACCTGGATGGGGACCGGGATCGATGTCCACCACATGGAGGGGGCCTTCGGGCGTGTGCCGGAGGAGGCCACAGCATTTCCCAACCGCTCGGCGAAGTACTTGCTGAACATCTACGGCTTCTGGCATGACCCCGCGGACGACGAGCGGCTGAGCGCCTTCGCCCGGAAGGCCCACACCCTGATGCAGCCGTTCAGCGAGCACGGCGAATACGTCAACTTCCTCGGCGCGGAAACCGGACAAGACGCGATCGAGGCCGCCCGTCAGGCCTACGGGCCGGAGACTTATGACCGGCTGGTGGCGCTAAAGAACCGTTTCGACCCGGACAACCTTTTCCGCCTCAACCACAACATCGTGCCCACGTCCGCCTGAGACAGCGAAGGCAGACGCGGTGGGGGCAGGCCGGTCAATTTTCACTGCTACCGCCGCATGCGGGGCCGTGGTACGTTCAGCGTGATCAGGATGTCCCACGCGGCTCCTATCCAGCCCGGCTCCTGGCGCAACCCCAGAAAGCAGAGGCAATCATGCCAACACTCATGATTTTCCACGAAGTCGACGACGTTGCGCACTGGCTCAGCTCGCCCAAGAGGGAAGAGGTATTCGGGCCGCTGGGCATCACGGTCCGAACGTTCATCGACCCGGCCAAGAGCAACCGCGTTGGGCTGATCGTCCAAGTCCCCGACATGGAAACTTTCCAGCGGATTATGGAGTCCGACGAGACAGCCGAAGCGATGAAATTCGACGGCGTCCGGCCCGAAACAATCCTGACGCTCGTCGAACCCTAGGCAAGCCAATGCGGCGCATCTTTCGACCCTTTCATTGGGCCGGGAGGCGTCGCATGATGGGCGCATGGCGAACATCGCATCGGCCGACGAATCCGCTGTTGCCACGGCTCAGCACGAGCTCCAGGAGGCCGGCGTCCGCACCGTCATCGGCACGGTGGTGAATGCTTCGGGCATCACGCTGGCCAAGAGCGTTCCGCTGGCCCGGCTCACGGCCTTCCACCAGTCCGGGATGGGCGCCGCCCCCGTCTGGCATGTCTTCACCATCGACGGCGGGATAGCGTTCACGGACACCATCACCACCGTTGGCGATATGCGCCTGAAGATCGACATCTCGGGACTCCGTGTCCTGCCGGGCGGCAGGGCCTGGGCACCGGGCAGCCTTTTCGAACAAGACGGAGCCGCGTCTCCGGCCTGTGCCCGCGGACTGCTGGCCGACGTCGGCGACCGCCTCGACGGGGCCGGATACCAGGCACTCGTGGGCCACGAACTTGAATTCTTCCTCGTCGCCCCGGACGGTTCGGCGCTGGAGAACGCCCCCTGGGTCCCATACGGGGCAACCGGTCTTCTGGACCGGTCGGAATTCCTCGAGGGCCTGCTGTCAGCGCTGAACGACGCCGGCCTTCCGGTGGAGCAGATCCACGCCGAGTACGGCAGAAACCAGTTCGAGTTTTCCCTTCCCCCTGTTCCGCCGGTTCAGGCCGCGGACACGGTGGTCCTTTCCAAGATCATGGTTGGCATCAGCGCCCGGGCCCACGGCATGCAGGCCTCGTTCTCCCCGCTGCCGTTTACCGGCACCGTCGGAAACGGCGCCCACCAGCACTTTTCGCTCCACAAAAACGGCTTGCCGCTGTTCTCCGGCGGCGGCGGACCGCATGGCATCCGCGACGAGGGAGGCGCGGCCATCGGAGGAATCATCGCAGGACTCCCCGAGATCCAAGGTTTCCTCACGGGATCAGTCTTGTCCGGACGCCGTCTGGCGCCCGGCACGTGGTCCGGCGCCTACCTGTGCTGGGGCCTGGAAAACCGGGAGGCCTCAGTGCGCTTCCTGAACGAGGGCCAGAGCAACCCGCACGGAGCCAACGTCGAGGTGAAAATCATCGACCCGTCGTCGAACGTGTATCTGGCGTCCGCAGCCATCCTCGCACTCGCCCTTGACGGCATTGGCGGCGGGCGCAGCCTGCCGGCAGAGATTCCCGGTGACCCCGGACGGCTTTCCGAACGCGGACGGCAATCGGCCAACATCCGGCTGCTCCCGGACTCCCCCACCGCCATCATCGACACGCTGGACAGGTCACGCCTTGCCCGCGGGCTTCTCGGCGACGCCATCGTCGATGCCACCGTGGCCGTCCGGCGCTGGGAACAGCGGATCTCCGCGGGACTCCCGCCGGACGAGCTTGCCGGACGCTTCCGGCTCGCCTGGTCGATCTGATGGCGGGCGGTTCCTTCCCCGACTTCGTCGAGCAAGTCAGCCTGATTGATCACCACGTGCACGGCGCGTTTCACGCCGACGGCGATGAGGCCCGCTTCCAGAACTCGCTCAACGAGGGAAACACCGGCCCACTGGCCCACCCCGGGGACGCCTACAACACCCAAATCGGGCTTGCGATCCGGCGCTGGTGCAGCGGCATTCTTGACCTGCCCATGCACCCCTCACCTGCGGACTACTGGAGCCGGCGCTCCGGGCTTGGCGAACTCGAGGTCAGCCGCCGCATGACCCGCGCCGCCGGCGTGAGCGACTGGCTGATCGACACCGGCCTGGATTCCCCTGACTACCTCGGCAAGGCCGGCATGGCCGAGGTCTCCGGCGGGCGGACGCACGAGATCGTCCGGCTGGAACTGGTCGCAGAGTCGCTGATCCAGGAGATCGCCAACCCGGCGGATTACGTCGAAGCGTTCGGCCAGCGGCTTCACGGGCTCACCCGCAGCGCCGTGGGCGTCAAGACTGTTCTGGCCTACCGCGCAGGATTCGACCGGGACCTCAGCCGGCCCACACCGGCCGCGGTTGTCGAAGCGGCCGGCCGCTGGCAGGAGAACGCGCACGCCGGCACCAACCCGAAGCTCAACGATGTGACGCTCCTGGCCCACGGGATCCACACGGCCGTGTCGATGAAGCTTCCGCTGCAGTTCCACGTGGGATTCGGCGACCGCGACCTGGACCTCCACAAGGCCAATCCCCTGTACCTCCTGGATTTTCTGCGGTCCCCCGATGTCCGGGACACTCCCATCATGCTGCTCCACTGCTATCCGTTCGAGCGCGAAGCCGGCTACTTGGCCCACGCCTTCGAAAACGTCTACCTCGACGTGGGGCTTGCCGTGAACTACACCGGGTCGCGGAGCCGGGATCTGGTGGCCCGCTCCTTCGAACTGGCTCCCTTCACGAAAATCCTCTACTCCTCCGACGCGTTCGGCCCGGCCGAACTCCACTACCTCGGCGCGCGGCTGTGGCGCAACGCGATCACCAAGGTGGTGGGCGGATGGATCGACGACGGCGACTGTTCCGGGGCGGACGCCCGCAGGATCGTGCAGCTCGTCGCGCACGACAACGCCCGCCGCGTGTACGCGCTGCACTGAACGCTGGCCCCGAGATCCCGCTGAAGCAGAACTGACTTCACGCTGAAGCCTGGCCCGGCGGACGACGGAGGGGACCTCCTCCCCGCGCGGGCGTGGGCCCGCAGGCTGGCGCGCACAGCGCCGAGAGGGCGACGATGGGACCACGAGGCCTATGCCTGCAGATAGAGGATGACCGGAACATTCGGAACGTGCCCAGGCTCATCCTGACAACGATGAGGAGCCCGGCATGAAAAGAAAACTCGAAGCCGCCACCGTCGGCCCATTCTCGGCCGCAATCATCAGCGACGGCATCTGCTACCTCAGCGCCCAAGGCGGCCTCGACCCCACAACGGGCGACGTCGTACCAGGCGGAATCAGGGCCGAAACCCGCCAAGCAATGGAAAACATCGCCGCTATTCTCGCTTCCGGCGGAATGACCCTCGCCGACGTCCTGACAGTTACCTGCTATCTCACCGACATCGCCGACTGGCCGGCCATGAACAAGGAATACGCCTCGCATTTCGGCGCGGGCCAGATCCTTCCGGCTCGAACGGCGGTTTCCGTCGCCGCACTGCCGATGAACCTCCACATCGAAATAACAGCCACTGCACGCGCACCCCGCTGAGGCGCTGAAAGACAGAAGCCGGCCGCATGATTGCTCGCCAGCTACTTGTCCCTTGGGGACAGCTCTAGTAGTACCGGGCCCCGTTGGCGAGCCGCCGGCCGGGACACCGGGCCGGTCCGTCGAAAGCCCGAGCGGTACGGTTGAGCTGTGAACGCCGTTATCGATCACCTGGTCATCGCCGCCGATTCGCTGGAACAGGGCGCGGCCTGGTGCGCGGCAACGTTCGGCGTTCAGCCCTCGGGTGGTGGCAAGCATCCGTTGATGGGTACTCACAACCGATTGATTGCCATCAGCGGCAAGAGCTTCCCCGACTGCTACCTCGAGATCATCGCGATCGATCCCGACGCGCCGGCGCCGGGGAGGCCGCGCTGGTTCGGGCTCGACCACCCCGAGGTGCGCGAGGCTGTCCGCGAATCCCCTCGGCTGGTGCACGCAGTGGCGCGCACGCGCAAGATCGAGATGCTGCGCAGGGACCTTGCCGGCTTCGCCCTCAACCCTGGCGAGTTGCTGGCAGCGCAACGCGACACGCCTCACGGACTGTTGAAGTGGCGGATCACCGTCCGCGACGACGGCCGCGTTGAATGCGCAGGCGCGCTGCCCAGCTTGATCGAATGGGAGGGGCAACATCCGTGTGCCCACATGCCCCTCACTGATGTGGCGCTCCAGGGCCTCGTGCTGCGCGGCGTCCCGACTCAGGCGGTCGACGTGCTGCAGCTTCCGGCCGTTCAGACGAGCCCGATCGACGCTGTGCAGAACGCACCGCTCACCGCGACGCTGGAATCGCCGCGTGGCAGTGTGGTGCTCGACGCGTGGCGCTTCGGAGGCTGAACAGCGATGAAGTTCGACGGCGTCCGTCCGGAAACAATCCTGAGGCTGGACGAGCCTTAGGCTCCGAGCCCATTGGCAGCTCAGCACCCAGGAATGAATTTGTTGAGCGGACGACGGCGGGACCTCCCGCCGTCGTCCGCTTCTGTCTGGCGCCTACTGGCTGAAGGGGACCTTTTCCCAGCCCAGAACGTCGGCGCCGTCGGCGCTGTTGCCGGCGACCGTGAACCTGACGTAGTTGGTGGCGTTGGCGGATCCGTCCACGGTGATGCGCTGCAGGTCATCGGCGGCGGGCTGGCCGTAAATGTCCAGCCAGGGTGAGCCCTCCGCGAGCGGCTGGTTCTCGGCGAAGACGTGGCTGTCGCCGTTGATGAGGTAAACCGGGGCGTCGAAGCTGTTGGTTTCGTCGATGATGGCCTGCACGATTTCGCGGAAGCCGGACACGGTGTCCGGGTTGGCGGTCGCGGCGGCGAGCAGGGACGGGTCGAACATGTCGGCCTGGGTCATCAGGACAACGGCACGGTCGTTGCGGCGTTCGGCGTCGGCGAAGGTGACACGGATCTGGGCCACGACGGCGTCCGTCCGGTGCTCAACTTCGTCCAGCTGCTCGGGCGTGGCCGTGGTTTCGCCCAGGCCGGTCCACGGCTGCAGCGAGTTGTTGCCGCCCTGGATATTCAGCACGGAAAACGCCACCCGGTTCTGCGTGAAGCGGACGTTTTCCGGCAGCCCGAGGTCCGCCTGCGTCTTGACCGGCATGGTGGCACCCAGGGTCTTCCCGGGCTGGTCGAAGAAGACATCCCGCAGCTTGTCTAGCCGTTCCAGCGGGTTGTAGGCGCCGTTGTTCGTGCGGTGGCAGTCCACCCATTCGTTGTCGCCCGGGGTGAAGACCAGCGGGTGCTCGAAGGTGTCGAACTGCGTGCGGATGTTCTCGAAGTACTCGTCCGAGCAGACCGAGGAGCCGTTCTTGATGTCGCCCACGTGGGTGACGAACTTCAGCGCGCTGTCGGTGTTGATGTCCTGGATGCGGGCGGGAAACTTCGCGATTTCGGCCTCGCCGTAGGGGATGTCGCCAATCACGCCGAACGTGAACGCCTGTCTGTCCGCGGTGCTGTCGGCGGTGTTGTCGGCGGTGTTGTCGGCGGCGGTGGCGGGCTGGGACGCCAGGAGGCCGAGCGCCAGGACGGCTGCCGCCGTCGTCGTTGTGATGGTCTTTGAAGGCATGACGGTGTTCCTCTTCTTTGCGGGGCTGGGGCTTGAGGTGCGCGGATTAGGCCCCGCGTGCGGTCAGGAACTGCTGCAGTGCGGCGAGGTCGTCGGTGTTGATGTGGTCCACGCCGGCGTCAAAGAGTTCGTTCCAGATGGCGTCGCGTGCAGTGCCGGGCATGTCCGGGGTGGCCCAGAAGCGGACGCGGTGGCCATTGGCGTGCGCGTCGGCCACGTAGGCGCGAAGTTTGGCGCGCTGGGCCTCCGGCATGGGGCCCACGCCCTGCCAGGTGAAGAGCTTGGTCCAGTTGTCGCTGACCAGCGGCATCAGGCCGGCAGGCTTTCCTGAGGTGAGGTCTGCCGAGCGGCCATCGTAGAAGCTGAAGCGCTTCTCCTGTGCCTGCATGGTGGCCAGCGGGCGGTTTCCGCTGATGACCGCGGTGACCGGGCCGGTCTTGGTGTCGCCGTGGTTGTAGCGGCTCATGATGTCGCGGTGCTCGGCCAGTTCCTGCTCGATTGCGGCGTAGGTGGATTCGCCGTCGCTCTTGATATCGATCAGAAGCTGCAGGCTGCCATCCCAATTCGGGTAGACGCTGTGGCCCTGGCCGCGGACCAGGTCCTGGAGCGGATCGAGGTAGAGGCTCTCGAGCGTAACGCCCGGCTGGGCATCCTCCAGGTCGTGGGCAACCAGCAGCTCGCCGTCCACCAGCCACACGTCCGCTTCCACACTCGTGAAGCCATGCTCCAGCGAATCGAACAGGGGACGGTCATGCTCATAGTCGTTGTGCGCATGCGCCTGGGCGAGCGGCTGGCCGACGACGACGGGAGCCGGCTTGGCCGCCTCTGCCTGGGCAGGGGCGGCTACTGTCCCGGCCAGGGACGCGAGGAGAGCGACGGCGGCGAGGGTTCTTTTCACGAACACGGACTAGTCCTTAGATACGGGGATTCTCCCGCCCGGCACATGGGGGACCTGCCGGGCAAAAGGGGACGTGAAAAGACTGCTGGCCGCAGGAGAACGCTGGAGGGCGTGCTGGTGGCTGGCGGGTGAACTGGGAAGGACCATTGGCGTGGTTGAGTGCAGCCCGCCCGAGTTCCCGTAGGTCAGCCTTCCATGATCTGCCTGATCCCGAACTCCCCCACGGCGAACATCCGCGGATTGTCGTCGGAGTTGCTCAACAGGGCGGTGGACAGGACGAGGGCCCAGCCCCGTGCCCGCAGCCAGGTGTCCCCTTCCACTGCGGGGCCAAGGGCGCCCCTAAAGCGCTGGCGGGCGCCGGCGTCGAACATCAGCCAACCCACCGCGAGATCGACAGCCGGGTCCCCTGCCCCGACGTCGCCGAAATCGATGACGCCGGCCAGCGAGCCGTCGTCCGCCAGCAGGATGTTGCCGGGGTGGAGGTCCCCGTGGAGCATCATCGGCGGACCGTCCCAGGCCTGGGCGGCACGGGCCTGCGCCCACACCGCCCTCAGCGCTGCCCCCTGCGGGTAGCGTTCGCGGTCCCCGAGCCGTTCCACCAGCACAGCGTCACGGTCTGTCAGCGGCACGCCGCGGAAAGGATTCACCGGGACGCCGGTTGCGGCGGGCACGTGCAGGGAGAGGAGGAAATTGGCCAGTCCTTCAGCGACCGGCCCACGCTCCGCGGAGTCGACGTCGGTCGCAGCGGTTCCGGGGACCCACCGCACGATGCTCCACGGCCAGGGAAAGTCCGGCGTTGGCCGGCCGGCATGGATGGGGACAGGAACCGCCACCGGGGAGCGGCGGCCTATCCCGGGAAGGTAGCGCTGCTCATGAAGTATCAGCGGAACTGCCTCCGCCCTGCGCGGCAGCCGGACGGCCAGGTCGTCGCCGAGCCGGAAGGTCGCGTTGTCCCAGCCATTCGCGACCCGCACGAGAGGACGGCCGGCGAGGTCGGGCCGCTGGTCCCGGATGAGGCACTGGACGACGGCGTCATTCACTTCCACCGTGGCTGGTGGCATTACCGCCATTCAGAAACCCGCCTTCCTTAGTGCCGGCAATGCAGTCCGATCCTTTACGTTGTCCGAATATAGTTCAAGCCACTAGAGCGGACGGGGCGCAGAACGACGACGTTCACGGGCGATCGCTCGCAGGCCCGCTTACCGGTTCGCGCGACGAGTGAAGATCAGATGGACAACTCCGGATGGAGACGGGGTCGCTTCGATGTCAAAGCGTTGTTCGAGCCCTTCGAGTCCGTCCCAGAGCCGTTCGCCGCGGCCCAGGACGATCGGCACGATGACGATGTGCATGTGGTCGATCAGATCGGCCTCGAGGAACTGCCGAATCGTGCTGACGCCGCCGCCGATCCGGACGTCGTGGTCACCGGCCAGGGCGCGGGCCTGCTTGAGCGCGGAGCCGGGATCTGCGTCAACGAAATGGAAGGTTGTTCCGCCTTCCATCTCGAGAACCGGCCGGGGATGGTGCGTCAGAACAACCACAGGGGTGTGGAAGACCGGGTTATCGCCCCACCATCCCTTCCATGCCTCGTCCTCCCAGGGACCGCGTTGAGGACCGAACTTGTTGCGTCCCATGATCTCCACGCCGATTCCGGGCCCCCACGCACTGGCGAACGCCTCGTCGACACCGAGGGACCCCTCTGATTCCCCGTGGATACCCATCTCGCGGAAGGTGCGCGTCTCGAAGGCCCACTCCATCAGCCGTGAGCCTGCGTGACCGAACGGGGCGTCGAGTTGCTGGCCCTCGCCGGTGCCGAAGCCGTCGAGGGAGACCGAGAAGTTATGCACGCGGACGAGGGACATGTCATCTCCTGAAGTGCTTGTTGTTCGCATCACCTTATGGTGATCGAACCCAACGGCTCAAGACCGACGGTGGGAGAATCAAGCCGCCGTGCACCTGGAACCGGGAAGCGCCCGTCCTCATCAGTTGATGATTTCGCCTCGCTCGTCCGCACGGAGTACCGCCAGGCGCTCTTTCCACGTCTGCAGTTCCGCGGGCTCCAGCCGTGTCCAATCGGTGACTTCGCCGACAACCCTAAGCGGGGCGCCGCTGCGATAGGACCGGGTGGGGTTGCCGGGGAATTTCTTGTCGGTCACGTTCGGGTCGTCCTCGAACGCTCCGGTCGGTTCGACGGCGTAGACTCGCGGGGCGCCGTCACCCGGCGCGAGTTCCGCAGCCAGTCCCGCACCGTTCGGAAGAGCGGTGAAATAGATGTGATTCATCACTACTTCGGGGCGGTAGTTCGACCTAAAGCCCGCCCTCAGGAGATCACCTTCCCGGAGGTCGGCTTTCGTGCCGTGAAAGAACGGACCCTCGTCCATCGGTTGGCTCATATCTACAGCTTAAGCCGACGACATGGCCGAACATCCGCCTGCCCGGCTCTCGATTTACGGGCGGTGGAGACGCCACTGATCGCTGCGTTCGCAGCGGTCAGCGCCGCCCTCCCGCAACGCTAAGGCAGGACCTTGTACAGATCGACGACGGTCTCTTAGTGCGGCGATGCGAATCCTCCCTCGATCCCCGCCTGCATCCGGGGAAGCAGGATGCCGTCGCGGAATTTCTCCCAGCTCTCCTTCGACTCATGGACAGCCATGACCGTCCAGCCACCGGCAGAAGCGCCAGCGGCATGGAAGATCTGGCCCTCGGGCAGCCGCCCCTCACCCGGGTGAACAGCGTCTATTGAGGCTTCGTACTGGTCCTTCGTGCCTCCTGCGAAAAAGTGCACGACTCCGTAGGGCGCGGCTTCCATTTCTGCTCCTAGGCCGGTCTGAATGTGTCAGATATGCCAACCCATAGACCCCGTCACCCTGGATGTCAACGGGTTTGGCGCGGACCCACGGCCGCTGGCGCTACGGGGTACTCGACGTTCCTCGTGCGGCATCCGAGCTGGAGCGCAGGATGGACCCGGCCCCATCCGGTACGTGCGGTGGTTCGTCTACTTCGCCCAGTCCTCGTCGCCGTACGCCCGTCCGCGGAAGTGCGCGCGGAGATACTCGCCGACGACAGCGGAGCCCAGGTCCCCGGCGTCGGGCGCCACCACCCGGCCGCCGATCCGGCGGGCCACCCGGGCCACGAACCGTTCCAGGCCCGGGTCGTCGCCCAGCCGGAAAAACGTGGCCTGCGTGCCGGCACTGCCCAGCCGGTCCAGCTCGGCGACGGTGGTGCGGATGGTCTCCGGATGCGGCGGGTACGAGAACCACGATTCGCCGTCGGCCAGCAGGTGCGCGGTGGGTTCGCCGTCGGGCACCACCAGCAGCACGGGCTGCATCGACGGGTGCTGGCGGCCTGCATCAGCGGGCCGTTGGGGACGAGCGGGGATGCCCAAGACCAAGATGGCTGGCGACAGTGGGGCCCTTGACGCAGCACGTGCCAGTGGGCAGTTGGAGCGGTGCGTAGCATGCCGCAGTAACGGTGCGGGCGCTCGAGCCGGTTCAGGCTTCGCAATCAAGCACAACCTGCACTTTATTGTCAGTCGCATAACCTACGATGAGCTCAACATTAATATTGGGGGAATCAGTGGGTGCTCAAATCGCCGTGCCGCACGGAGCTGCAATTCTGGATATACACGAGGGTCGTTGGGCCCTTTGGCAGGTCTCAGTGAACGCCGCTGGCGGCCCGATGCGCGCATCGTCTAGCAACGCCATTGTCACCGATGGATTTGACGGTGCGGCCTTCGACTGCGTTTCCTACAACCGTCCTTTGCTGCTCTCCGAACGAGCACTAACCGCTTGCCGGGAACAGCGCGTTCTGGATTGGGCCCGGCTTAAGCCCGAGGCCTTCCTTCAAGACTGTGAATTTTGGGTTGCTGCACTCCAACAAGACTTCTGGGACGAAAATGACCGGCGGCTGGCTCACAACCTTCAGCTTTCTGCAGACCGCAAGGCAGCCAAGGCAGCCGGTGCGCTCCTACCTGATACAAAACGACTCGCTCCACTGCAAGACATAGATTGGCCGGCCCCGCCGCCATCTTCAGCTTGGGAGTCGGATCCCGATTGCACTAAGCCCGTTTCTGAAGAAGCACTCCGGATCGCGAGGGGTTGTATCCGTCTTTTGAATTACTGGCTCGATATCGAGTCTGACCGGACTCGCAAAAACAGGTCGTATTTCCACGACGCGGGCACTGTCATTAGACCGTGGCCGATCCCAGCCAACGAACTGTCCATGGCCAACTGACCGACCGCAGCACATCCAAATCTACTCGTGACACACGCCTCCGGGCTGGTCGTGCTACCCAAATTACTTCCGACCGAGGAACTTCCACCATGCCTCTTTCCTTCACCGCTATCGATTTCGAAACAGCAAATTCCCGCCGAGGATCCATCTGCTCGGTTGGCCTCACCAAGGTCACCAACGGTGTTATCACAGCGTCCACATCATGGCTGATCACTCCGCCAGACGACGCAGGATTTGACGACTTCAATATTGGAATCCATGGCATCACGGCACACGACGTCCGGGATGCACCTGACTGGCCGTCGTCACTGTCCAGAATCTTGGACTTCATCGACGGGGATATCGTCGTTGCCCACAATGCGGCCTTCGATGCTGGGGCCCTTCGTGAGGCATGCGACTTTGCTGGGCTAGCATGGCCGACAATCGACTACACCTGCACCCTCGTAATGAGTAGGGCGCTCCTAGATCTCCCCGCTTACAAGCTGCCGTGGGTAGCCGAGGCCCTGGCTCTCCCGTCATTTGACCATCACGACTCAGGCGCCGACTCAACTGCCGCCGCCCAAATTGCCATCGCGCTGGCGGAATCCAAGGGGGCAATCACGCTGCAGGACCTTGTCGCGTGCGCCGGCGTCAGAATGGGCCGGATCGACCCTGACTCTTGGAGCGGCGCGCGGAAAGCTTCCAACCCTGCGCGGGTACGGCTAAATCTCGACGGGCTGGAGATCGATCCGAACGGCCCGATGGCAGGGGAGGTCGTTTGTTTCACAGGGAAGATCTCTTGGGTCCGGGAAGATGCCCAAGCAATGGTGGTCCGACATGGTGGTTCCATTTCTCCGAAACCAACGAAAAAAACGACAATCCTGGTCACGGGCGACTTCGACGAGCGAACCTTTCGCCCTGGCATGAAATACAGCTCAAGCCTTGCAAAGGCCTTTGCGCTCGTCGACGGCGGCCAGACTCTCGAGATCATGACGGAGGCGGACTTCCGGCAGAAACTCGAACCCACTGAAGGATTTCGCGATTTGGCTCTTCAGGACATCGGTCACTCTTTGTAACTGCCGTCCACCTCCGCTCTTCAAACCTGACGCTCGCAGGCAACTGGACGCCAAGAAAGTCATCTCACCACTTACAGACATGGATCACGGAATGCCCCATTTAGATGCGGAGAGTCATTCGCGCAGCGCGCGGAAGCGTATGACATTTGGCTTTGTTCTCGGCTGGGGCTTGGTCCTCGCAGCGATAGCGTTAGTAGCGGAGTGGGGCCGTCATGTTGTATCTGGCGGAACTTGGGAATCCTTTCAACCGATTGCCATGGACAAAGGGGAAGTGCTGAGTGCCCTTGCCGCAGTCTCAACAGGCACGATCGCCCTGCAGGTCATGGCCCATGGAGCCTTTTCTCGCAGGTCCACAACCTTGGCCGAGTTCAATCATCGCGTGATTGTTGGGCTGCTCGCTTTCCTGGGAACGGCCGTCAGCTGGACCCTGGCAGTCGCCGTCTTAATCGCATTTGGGAAAGACGGAAAACCAGGAAACATGGCTTATGTCTTTGTAGTCATCGTCTTAGCAGGGATGAACTCCCTCATCGGTGCGGATGCGTCAGATAGGATCCAGCAAACGGAAAGCAATAACTTTCCGGTGATGCTCGCAGAAGCGGAGCGCGTTCATGCGCGCTACGAGCGGTTGAGGTTGCCTAAACCATCGCCGCGTTCTAGGGCGCGAACCTACCTGGTAAATCCTTCGCACATTCTTTTGCTGGCGGCAATCGTAGGGCTAATGGACACATTCGTCGCAGGGGCGGACTGGCAGGACTGGTTCGGAAACTACGTCGTATTCGTTATGACCACCGCAATTATCCAAGCTTCAGTTGCAGTCATGGCACAGGGTTGGTTCGTCCCCAACCTCGACAGCAAGCTCTTCGCCCCGCTACTCCTGATCCTGGTACTGACGGCGTTCTCTTTGATTATCTACACCGGGGATTCCGCTAACGCCTCCGGCCGCACAGCAGTCGTTTTGGCCCTGCCAACGTTGCTATTTGTGCTGTCGTTCCTGACCCGTGATTCGCATTCGCGATGGTCTCTTCCTGACTGGTTTCCGGGAGCATTGGTCCGCGAGCCCGCGGCAAGGAAACTACACGTCGGAAAGACCAGCGCTGGGCGAACACTCGCTGGCCTTAGATTAGAAGCCAGCAGTCGCCAGCCTGCACAGGCACGTCTAAGGCCGCTTCAGTTCCTTCTGACCGCACTCACAGGCTCAGCCGGCACAATACACAGGCGTGCTTCTGACCACTGGGCTGCTCGAGGCAGATAGCTTTCATGCTCTTTTCCGGATGTGATCATCCCTCGTCGAGCGGTACGGCCCCGACCACTGCAACCGGCGGCGTCGAGGGATGATGTCTGGATCCACGCGATGCCAGGAGCAGCCCCGCATAGTTTGTTGTAATGCCGCCTGATCGGACAGAAATCTGCGGATCCTGCCGATGGCGGACCCACTCACCTAAGGAGCCCAGCCCTCGTCGCCGTATGCCCGTCCGCGGAAGTGGGCGCGGAGGTACTCCCCTACGACGGCGGCGCCCAGGTCCCCGGCGTCGGGCGCCACCACACGGCCGCCGATCCGGCGGGCCATCCGGGCCACGAACCGTTCCAGCCCGGGGTCGTCGCCCAGCCGGAAGAACGTGGCCTGCGTGCCGGCACGGCCCAGCCGGTCCAGCTCGGCGACGGTTACGCGGATGGTCTCCGGGTCCGGCGGGTACGAGAACCACGATTCGCCGTCGGCCAGCAGGTGCGCGGTGGGTTCGCCGTCGGTCACCACCAGCAGGACGGGCTGCATCGACGGGTGCTGGCGGAAGAACCGGCCGGCCAGCAGCAGTCCGTGGTGCAGGTTGGTGCCCTGCTCCCGGAAGGCCGGCAGGGCGGTGAGCTCGCCAATGTCCATGGTCCGCGCGTACCGGCCGAAGCTGATCAGCTGCAGCCGGTCGCCGCGGAACTTGGTCGACACGAGGTGGTGCAGGGCGAGCGCCGTGCGTTTCATCGGCACCCAGCGCCCCTCGGCGGCCATGGAAAAGGACACATCCACCAGCAGCGCGACGGCGGCCTGCGTGCGCGCTTCGGTTTCCGTGACCTCGATGTCGTCCACGGCCAGGCGCAGTCCGTGGCGCGGGTTCCCGCCGTCGGCGATGGTGCGGCGGATCGCGTTGGTGATGGTCCGCGTGACGTCCCACGGTTCGGCGTCGCCGAACTCCCACGGCCTGCTGGAGCCGGTCTGCTCCCCCGCCGCCCCGGCAACGCGCGTGTCCCGGCGGCCCTGCCGGCCGGAGAGCTGCTTCGCGGTGTCCCGCAGCAGCGACCGGCCGAGCCGCCGCATGGCCTGCGGGGAGAGCCGGAGGTCGCCGTCGGCCCCGCGCTGCAGGAACCCGCCGTCGCGCATGGCCCGCTCGATCTCCGCCAAAGTGCGCGCCGATACCGCGGCGTCCTGCCCGAGCTGGCGGCCCAGTGCGTCCAGGTCCAGGTCGTCGAGGCGGGACCCGCTGTAGGACTGGGAGAGCTGTTCGGCCAGCTCGTCCAGTTCGGCGAGGTCCTGCAGCACCCCGGTGCCGTCGCCGAGTCCCAGCCCTTCCTCGCCCTCGAAGCGTTCGGAGCCGGACCAGTCCTCGCCGGGGCGCAAAGCCTGCAGGTTGGAATCGAGTTGGCCCAGCTGTGCCATAAGCTCCGGCGAGCCGAACGCCTGGGCGGAGAGCCGCATCAGCTCCTCGCGCTGCTCGGCGGACATGGACTGCAGCAGCCGCTGGGCGGCTGCCGCGCGCTGGGCCAGCGCGTCGATAAGCTCCTCGACCGACTGCGGGTTCTCCGGGAAGTACTGGCCGTGCTTGGCCATGAACTCCTGGAAGTCCGCGTCCGTGTCCTCGCCACGGCGGTGTTTGTCGAGGAGCCCGTTGAGATCCTGCAGCATCTCGGCCACCGCCGCGCGGTCCTCCTCCGTGGCGCCCTCGAGCGCCTGCTTCATCCCGGCGAACCGCTGGTCCAGGATCTCTCGGCCCAGCAGGTCCTTGATCCGCTCGTAGGCCTCCCGGGCGGTGCTGGACTGCCAGTCATAGGAGGCGAGCTCGTTGACCGCCGCCGCCGTGGACTTGGGCAGGTTCTGCAGCTGCATCTCCCGGAACGCGCGGTCAGTGTTGTCCATCATGGCGTCGCGGGCCAGCTGCTTGCGCTCCTCCAGCACCGCGGTGTCCAGCAGTTTCCGGACCTCGTTGAGCGTGCCGTCCAGCCGGTGCTGACCCAAGAGGTCCTTGCGCCGCTGCTGGACGCGGCCGGCGAGGTCGTCGAGCCCCTCCCGGTTGCGGCCGCCGCGCCTCAGGTACTCCTGCAGGGCGTGCCGGGGCGAATAGCCGGCCATGACGTCCTCGGCGACGACGTCCAGCGCCTCCGCCAGGTCCACCGGCGGCGCGAGCGGATCCGGCCCTCCCCTGTACCGGCTGTACCGGGACCGGTGGTGAACGCTCATGGGCCCTCCTTAGCCGTAACGGCGCCTAACCGTAGACCGTCGCCTCGTCGTCGGACTCCTTGGAGATCCGCCGGGCAAGGTAGAGGCCTTCCAGGGCCAGTTCGACGGCGGCGGCGCGCTGCCCGTCGTTTTCCGCGCCCAGGCGCTCACTGATGTCGTCGTAGAGGCTGGATCCGTTGAGCGACGGGAGGTTTTCGAGGAACTCCCGCGCGGTGACCAGCTCCCCCGTGGTCACGGTTGTGTGGCCATCGAGCGCGGCCACCAGTTCACCCATGTCGATGCCGTGGAAGTGCGCCCGCACGGCTTCCGCGGTGGCCACGCGCAGGAGGTGGTCCAGAATGTCCTGTTCCCGGCCCTCCTCGCCGGACTCGAATTCGATCTTCCCGGCGAGGACTTCCACGGCGGCGTCCAGGTCGATGATCCGGGCGACGGCCTCGTCCTCGCCGCGCACGCTGGCCCGGCGCAGGGCGGCCGCGGCGACGGTTTCGGCACCGGCGATGGCGAACCGCGCGGACACCCCGGAAGTCTGGTTGATCGCCGGGGACTGCCGCAGGGCCCGGGTGTAGCGGGCCAGGATCTCGAGGATGACGGCCGGGACGCCGGCCACCAGGTGCCCCTCCTGCCGGATGACGGCCACCTCGTCGTCGAGCTCGATCGGGTAGTGGGTGCGGATCTCGGCGCCGAAGCGGTCCCGCAGCGGGGTGATGATCCGGCCGCGGTTCGTGTAGTCCTCCGGGTTGGCGGACGCGACCACCAGGACGTCCAGCGGCAGCCGCAGCACGTAGCCGCGGATCTGGATGTCGCGTTCCTCCATCACGTTGAGCATGGAGACCTGGATCCGCTCGGCGAGGTCGGGGAGTTCGTTGATGGCGATGATGCCGCGGTTGGAACGCGGGACCAGGCCGTAGTGGATGGTTTCCGGATCGCCCAGGCGGCGGCCTTCGGCCACGCGCATCGGGTCGACGTCGCCGATCAGGTCCGCGACGGAGGTGTCCGGCGTCGCGAGCTTCTCGACGTAGCGTTCGGAGCGGTGCCGCCAGGCCACCCGGAGCCGGTCCCCCTCGGTGAGGGCGAGGGCGCGGGAGTGCTCCGTGATGGGCTCGTAGGGGTGTTCGTTCAGTTCCGAGTCCTCGATCAGCGGCGACCACTCGTCCAGCAGCCCGGCCAGGGTGCGCAGGAGCCGGGTCTTGCCCTGCCCGCGTTCGCCGAGCAGGACGACGTCGTGCCCGGCCAGCAGGGCGCGCTCCAGCTGGGGCAGGACGGTCCGGCTGAAGCCGAACATCCCGGGCCAGGGGTCGCGGCCGGCGGCGAGCGCGGCGAGCAGGTTGTCGCGGATTTCGCGGCGCAGGTCCTTGTGGACGTGGCCGGAGGCGCGCAGTTCACCAACAGTGAAGATATCGGGGCGATCACTCACTCCTCCACCGTAGACCTCTGCTGGGCGGGGAATCGAGGGATTTCTTGAGATTCCTGAGCTTTGGTGCGGGGTGCGGCTTACGCTGGATTCTGATGACTGCATTGGCGTCCGGACCTTCGGCGGAGCCCCCACAGCAGGGCACGCTCCTGCTTCTGGTGCGCCACGGGGAGACGCCGACGACCGGTACGGTGCTGCCGGGACGCGCGCCCGGACTGCACTTGTCCGAGCGGGGCCGGACCCAGGCCGAACGGGTTGCGGAACGGCTCTCCGGCCTTCCGGTCGATGCCCTCTACTCCTCGCCGCTGGAACGCGCGTGCGAGACGGCGGAGCCGACGGCGGCCCGCACCGGACTGGCCGTGAAGCACGACGACGGGCTGCTGGAGTGTGATTTCGGTGAGTGGACTGGCGCCGCGATCGCCGACCTGGCGGTCTTGCCGGAGTGGCAGACCGTGCAGCACAGCCCGTCTGCGTTCCGATTCCCGGGCGGCGAGAGCTTTCCGGAGATGCAGGCGCGGATCGTCGGAGCACTGGAGGCCTTGTGCGGGGCCCACGCCGGGGGTGTTGTGGTGTGCTTCTCGCACGCCGATCCCATCAAAGCCGCCGTCGCACATGCTTTGGGCACGCCCCTGGATTTGTTCCAACGCATTGTCATCAGCCCGGGGTCGGTGTCGGCCATCTCGTTCGTGGAGGGTCAGGATCCGGCGGTGCTGATGGTGAATTCGACGTCGGAACCGCTCAGCGGGCTGAGGGGGCTGTGAGTTGGGGCAGCCGGTGTCCGGCCGGGAGCTAACGCTGCTCACCGAGGGCAGCATCGAACTGCTCGGACGCATCCCGCGCAGCAGCAACCAGACGTTTCTCGCCCAGGTCTCCTGCGGGGACGACACTACGTATGCGGTCTACAAACCGGAGGCCGGCGAACGGCCGCTATCCGATTTCGAGCCCGGGCTCTACAAGCGCGAACGCGCCGCCTACCTGCTCAGCGAATCGCTGGGCTGGGGTTTTCGTCCCGCCGACGGTGATCCGCGAGGAGGCGCCGTTGGGAATCGGGTCGCTGCAGCGGTTCATCGAGTGCGACTTCCAGGAGCACTACTTCACGCTCTACGAGGACGCACCCGAGACGCACCGCGGCCTGGCCCGGATCGCCCTGTTCGACTACGTAGCCAACAACACCGACCGCAAGAGCGGCCACGTGCTGCGCGGCGACGACGGTCGGATCTGGGGCATCGACCACGGGCTGTGCTTCTCGGCAGCGTTCAAACTCCGCGCCGTAATTTGGGACTTCGCCGGCGACCCCATCGCGAGTTCCCTGTTGGAGGACATCGCTCCGCTCGCCGAGGCTGTGCCTCCCGAGGTGGCCAAGCTGCTCGACGACGATGAGGTCACAGCCCTGCAAGACCGCGTCCAGCGTTTGCTGGCCGCAGGCGTGCTGCCGGTTGACCGCACCGGCATGCGGTACCCGTGGCCGCTTGTATAGGCACCCACCCACGCGGGTTCCGAGGCCCTCCCGACAGTGCCCGTCAGCCGCTATCCAAGGTGGCAAGGGCCTGCGGGGGACGCGTCCTGAATGTCCGCGCCAACATCCGGTCGCGTGGCATTGACGATCTCGTTACAACCTTCCAGCCCCTAGAAGTCGTCCTCGAGCAAAAGTTCACGGCCCTACACCATAGTGCCAATGGCCCCATCGGAAATGACGACGCTTTTGTTTACCGCATCCAGACCCGACTGGGAGCGAACGGGACGGGGACGGAGCCGATATCAAGCGCAAAAGAGGCACGAAGCAGACTGCTGGCGGGCTCAAACATTGCGCCGTGTTTACAATGTACTGCCACGGCCGGTGGTCGTCTGGGGACCGCAGCCCATGCACTTCCGAACTCAACTCTGGCGGATTGGTATGGTGTCGTCGCGCCATTGGAGGAGGCCACTATGCCCAGTGTCTACATTCCTTCCGGGACCATCGACGAGCCAGACTGCCAAGACCGACGCGTACATCACGGGCGGCGTTCTTGCGGACGACCACGACGCCATTGCCGCGGTGGACTAGGCCTACTGCGCGCCGTGAGGCGACTGCTTTCCCCCGATGTGCCAGTTAACGCGCCAGCCTCGGCGCTGGTATTGCAGGTTTATCGCGTCCCCACTTGCTGACCAGGAATTGAAGCGCCTACGCCATAAGATCAAGGAATGACTACTGCAGCCGACCAGATGACAACGACGGTTAGTTGGGACATTCCAACATCCGAAGACAAAACACTACTACTGGAGGCCGTCTCCGGCGAAGTGATCACTGTGGTGGGAGCAAATGGCACCGGAAAGTCCGCGCTAGCAACATGGATGGCAACAAATATAAGAGCGGCACCCCTTCGTCGTGTATTTGCTCAACGCAAACTTTGGTTCCAAAGTTCCGGCCCCTCCATAAGCTCGGCTAATCGCGAAACCTATGGAACTAATATGGCCCATTGGGACAGGAGTGTGGACTCACGCTACGTGGATCGCGCGGATTCTCAGCGCACGGATATCACCTTGTTCGACCTGTTGGGTAAAATTAACTCGGAGAACCAGCGTGTGGCGAATCTAGTTTACAATGATCGCAAGTCGCCTGAGGCGATTGCAGACGAAATTGGTCCTCGGCTATTCGATATACTAAACAGCGTCCTTGAGCGCGCTGGCATCTTCGTGACCGTCGGCATTACGGAGCAGCAGACTTTTTTCGCTAGACATAGAATGCTTGAAGTCATTTATCCGATTACGCAAATGTCCGATGGTGAACGAAGTGCGCTCCTCCTGGCAGCAGAGGTCCTAACAGCTCCAATCAATGCGGTTGTGATGCTCGACGAACCTGAAAGGCATCTCCACCGATCGATTTCCGCACGGTTGATCGAAGCCGTTTTAGAAGTTCGCGCCGATTGCGCATTCATCGTGTTTACGCACGACCTCGATCTCGCCTCGAACCTGTCCTCTCGACCAGGAAAGACTGTAGCAACTCTTGGTGTCGAGTGGTCTGATCAAAATCCGGTGCGATGGGATCTACACGAAATTGCAGCGGACGCGCCGATGCCCGACACCGCGCGACGAGCCATCCTTGGTGGGCGTAGGCGAATTCTTTTTGTGGAAGGGAGCGACGAAAGTCTTGATCTGGACTTGTACGGAACGCTATTCCCAGACTGGACTCTGGTGCCAACCGGAAGTTGTGAGGCGGTAATCCGAAATGTGACGGGTCTAAACCTGAGTGGTGAGTTCCACTGGGTCCAGGCAGTCGGCATCGTCGATGGAGATGGCCGTTCCAGTAATGAGCGCGCGTCGCTTGAAGCCCGAGGCATTGGCGTGCTGGGTGTATGTGAGATCGAAAATCTCTACTATTTGCCCCAGATCATTGAGGCTGTAGCGCAGAAACAGACCGCTATCTTGGGAGGCGACGCGAGCACTTACGTTGACCAGGCGAAGGCGAACGCCTTGGGGTCCCTCGGGAAAGATCAAACTCTCGAACGTCTGGCCAAGAAACTAGCAAAGGATGAGGTCGCTCGGACGCTCATAGCACACATGCCAAATGAGGTCAGCGATGATGCTGTGAATATTAGCTTCCCATCGCCTTACGCCTCGATTTTGCAGCAGTTGCAGAAGATGCACAGCGCCGACGATCTTGAAGCTCTTGTGCGCGCAACACCTGTCCGCGACACGGAACTTCGCAGCCAAGTTGCGAGAGCACTAGATTTTCAGTCCTATAGAAATTATCAAAAGGCTGGACTAGTCTGCATCAGGGAGTCCAAAGAGCTCGCGGAATCGCTCCGCCAGGACGTCTCAGGAATTCTTACTACGTCCTAAACTGCCTTGAATCCCGCCCGAGAACGCCCGCCCACGCGAGGGTCTCTGATTTCAAAACAGGTATGGCTCGCTACGCAATCTAGTCGAACCGGAACCCGAACAGGCCACCCGTAACGTTTGCATCCGTGAGTGCTAGCTCCGTTACAAATGGCAGACGGTCGAAAGCCCCCTCACTCTCAACGGATGCCAAAAAATCAGAGTTCATTGTTACGACGTACTGGAACTGATACTGATCAGCGAGTCTGGCCCCGATATTGAGACAGGATGCCACCTGCCGGTGGTCGATGGCATCAAAGAGGTGGCTGTCGTGAACTAGAATACGCGGGGCTCGACCATTCTCAATACCGGATATAAGACCGACAACGTCCATTAGAAAGGTCTCAACGCCACGGATGCCATCGCTAGCATCGCCATCAATCTTGGGCTCGATTTCCAGGAGTCCGTTTTGCGTGGGCGACACAAGCAGCCGTGCGCTCCGGTCGCTATATATTTCTGCTGCGAGTTCACTGAACAGAGCTATAGGACCGTCCAAGTAGGTTGACCGTTCCTCGATTTCAGCGCGCACGGCCGACACAGTCTCAGCCTTTTTCAACTTGATCGTGTTGTCAATCTCGCCTATTTCGGAGGCGGACAGGAGACGCCGCTCCAAATCGGCTGCGGCCGCCTCCATTTGAGCAAAGGATCGCTGAGCATCCAAGAACGTATCGAGCGCGACGGAATCACGAAGAAGTGTCATGATCGAAGAGCGTTCATTATCTAGGTCCAAGCGACGCTTTTCTGCAACTTTCAGGCGCTCTTGGACCTCGGTTAACTCATCCCGAAGAAACACCTCTCGGTTCCTGAGCACAGATGTATGGAAAGCCTGGACCTCATCGAAACGACGGTTGACTTCCGAGGGCAGAACGACACCAATTTCTGCGTAAACTCGAGTCAGCCTTCGCTGCAGCTCCTCACCTGCGCTAAGATCTACATCCACCTCTAAGGCGTGATGTATCTGCCCTCTCCTCCGATCCAGAGCCAGAGCTTCATCATTGAGGCTCTGAATGCTTCCGGACAGCTCGTCGGCAGCCTTCTGGTGCTCGCGATACTGCTCGTCGACCTTGAAAGACCGCAAGTCCTCCTGCATCCGATCCCGCTGGCGACGAGTGGTGGCTAGTTCCGCACGAAGGCTTGGCTCATCTAACTGGAGGTGACTTATTGCCCCTTCTCGGATGGCACCGCGAATCGCTTTTCGCTGCTTCACCAGCTTGTCTAACTCGCCGGCCTTTAGGAGAATCTCAGGCGCCAAACCGAGTAGATAGCCCAATTTGACGCCGGTCTCCCAGTCAGACTCCATCGGAAAAGACTTTGTCGGCTTACCGAAGGAAGTTCGAACTAACTGTCCCCATAACTGCCCAAGCGTTGGGCGAACAGCATCTTCAGGCAGGTTGAAGACAAACTCAGAAAGAAGAACCCTCCAGTCGTCGACGTGAATATCCTCCGTCCCTGTAAGCCGGCTCCAGCCTGAAACATTCACGCGCGTGGTCGGCGAGACGGACCGGCGTACGTAGACTCGGTCTTCCTCTGCAGGGTTCGCTGACGGCAGGCTGAGTTCCCCCCAGAACGAATGGCCTGACAGTGCCTCCGTTTTGAATTCATCGGGCAGGTTGCCGCCCAGAAGGTATCGGAGGATCCGGACAAAGCTGCTCTTGCCCGTCGAGTTGCGGCTATCGCCGCCGTCGGCGTCGGACATGCGCTCTGCCACCAGTAGGTTCAAACCAGCGTGCAGGCCGACAGTTTTGAATCGCTTGTCCGTCGAACCCAGGTTATGCAGAAACACTCGTTCTCCTCAGTCTGCCGTCGTCATTCTGCTCTATAGCCTGGATCGTAAAAAGCATCGCCAGTGCAAGGGAAAACCAATCGAACGTGATGCGCTCGTGGCTGCTCTTCCTGGACGGTGACGCAATGAACCGCTCCCAAAGCGCGGATATTGAAGCGGGTGTCGCAAGGGCATCGAGTATGTCCGCACCCACTGTCAATAAGGCTCGATCGTAGCTAATCCCCTTTGTCGGCAAAAGCACTTAAGCCACCACGCCAAAGTCAGGAGGCGGCTCTTCGAAAATGTGGCATGAGTCAAAAAAATACGCGGTTATCGCATACACAGCGTTTGCCCTGCGCCCGTCAAACCTGATGTTAGGCCCGCCAATGGACGCGTACATCCGTTCAATGATCTCGCCCGGTTCGATTGTGGACAAACGATGCCGTTCATAGATCTTACGAAAGTTGCGCCCCTGGTGGTCCCTGAGGTCCGGCCCCGCTTGCTCAGCAAACCACCGGTCGATGCGGCTGGCCATCGTCCGCCCGGAATTGAATTCAAGCCTGTTAGCGGGAGGAAGGCGGTTATAGTCCATTTTCGCCACTGGGACCGGGTTAATAGACGATTCCACCTCTGTGGCGTCGCTGTCGACGCCCAACACATCAAGGAGCGGGATCAAGTCCGAAAGTTCCACGTTTTCAATGCCCGGCGCTCCCGGAAAGAGGTCGTTGAGCTTAGATGGAGCAAGGCTACCCACTACCTCAGTCCAGAGCCGGTCACCATCCCAGAAACGGGCGGCCACGACCCTTTGTGCGCCCGGTCCATATGTAAGCTGAACATCGACCAAAAACCTGCCGCACTCCGGTCCGGCCGGTGCATTGGTGACGAAGCGCCACTCCTTGAACGTATCCCAGCTCTCAAGCGCACGGTTGAAATCGGACTCCATCTTCTGCCGAAGTTTCCGTTCGGCATCTCGCTGAGCGCGGGAGCCATAGCAGGCATACAAAATCCCTCCCGACTCCGCAAGTCCATCGCAGCCGCCATCCCCCAGTGTCCCGGCCGGCGAGGGGTTGAAAAAGTCAGGGTGGAATCGCGAAAGGGCTGAGGTTACGTAGTCCTCGAAAGCTGAGCCAGTGAGGAGGCAGCTTCGTTCATGCTGGGCACGATACCAGTCCCGCCACGCGGCGTCCCGAAGCATTTGACTCTCCATTGTCGAGGATGAAATTCTCTCTAAATTAGACCAGAACGCCGCCTCGGGAACGCCTTCCCCCGCCGGGGACAACGTTTTACGTTCGCCTTACGTGCGCCGCACCGGCATGCCGCATACAGCGCGGCTTACGCCCCGCCCGCAACTCCGCGTGCGTCCCCTGTTCCACGATCTGGCCGGCTTCCATCACCAGGATGAGGTTGGCGTCGCGGATGGTGGAGAGCCGGTGGGCGATCACGAAGCTGGTCCGGTCGGACCGCAAGGCGCTCATTGCCTTCTGCACCAGCACCTCGGTGCGGGTGTCCACTGAGCTCGTGGCCTCGTCCAGGATCAGCACCGACGGCCGGGCCAGGAACGCCCGGGCAATGCCCAGCAGCTGCTTCTCGGCCTCCGACAAGTTTGGAACACTCGTCGTCGAGCACGGTGTCGTAGCGCTGCGGCAGGGACTTCACGAAGCGGTCCACGTACTCGCCTTCGCCGCCTCCAGAATGTCCGCCTCCGTAGCGGAGTGCCGCCCGTAGGCGACGTCGTCCGGAATGGTCGCGCGGAACAGCCTAGTGTCCTTATCCGTTTACTTCGAGCCTCAAGACGTTCCCACCTGACCTATTACTTCACCGCCACGCAGGACGGCCACAAGTCCAAAATGCTGATCAACCACCACCACATCAGCACGCATACCGCCGCGGAGACTCCCGATCTCAGACTCAAGACCGAGAACCCGCGCCGGAACACACGTCGCTGCGGCCACAGCCTCAGCCGGGCTCACGCCCGCTTCGATGGTCCGGCGCACCACATCCAGCAACGTGGCGGTGCCTCCGGCCAAGGTATCGGCCCCCTGCAGCGTGGCCATGCCGGACCGTACGGAGACGGCAGATCGTCCCAGGCGGTAATCCCCATCGGGAAGCCCGGCCGCAGCCATCGAATCCGTCACCAACACGACATTTTCCGCCCTCACCAACTGGAAAACCATCTGCACGGTTTCGGGGGCCAGATGGACGCCGTCGGCGACCAGCTCGACGGCGACCGTGCCGGCACCGGCCAGCCGGAGGCATGCAGCCAGCGGACCCGGTTTCCGGTGGTGCAGCGGGGGCATCCCGTTGAACAGGTGGGTCACCGTCGGGCGGGCCGTACGCCCCTCCCACCGGGCGAGTCCTGCGGCGGCGGCTTCCAGTGACGCGGCAGCCACCGAGGCATCCGCGTCGGTGTGGCCCAGCGACGGTGTAACGCCACTTTCGATCAGCATCCGGACCAGCTCGTCGGCACCAGGAAGTTCGGGGGCGTAGGTCATTGTCTTCAGCCATCCATTCGCCTCCTGGAGCAACTGCCGAAGCAACTCGGGGTCGGGATCGCGCAGCCAGTCGGGGTTCTGGGCGCCGCAGCGGGCGTGGGACAGGAACGGTCCCTCGGAATGGATGCCGGCAATCAGGCCCTCGTCCGCCAACAGCTTCAGCGTCCGGACGCCCCTCAGCAGGTCCTCCGGCGCCGCCGTCACCAGGCTGGCGAGCAACGTCGTCGTCCCGTTCCGGTGCAGGTAGTCCACCGCGGCACGGCAGCCGCCGTCGTCGCCCGCCGGAAAGTCGCCGCCGGCGGCCCCGTGGCAATGAAGATCCACCAGTCCCGGAAGAAGAATGCTCCCGGAGGGAAGCTCAAGCTCCTCCACGCCCGGCAGGGCCGAGGCATCAAAACCGCTCCGCGGTCCCGCGTAGACAATGCGGTCACCAAGAACGGCAACGACTGAATCAGGACAGGCGGCGCCGTCGCTGATGACGGTGCCGGCAAGAAGATAGGACGCGGCAGGTCCCCGTGCCGTCACGGCCTGGCCCCCTGCGGCACTTTCCTGCCCTGCACCGCCTGGTAGGTCTTGCGGAGGGCAGCGATCGAGGAATCATAGGACTGCTGGGCGACTCCGACGAACAGGCAGTCGATGACCATCATCTGGGCCATGCGGCTGCCGAGGGCGCCGGAGCGGAACGGACTCTCCCTCGCCGCCGTCGTGAGCACAACGTCGGCGGCCCGTGCCAGCGGCGAGTCGGCATGGTTCGTGATGGCGATGGTCCGGGCTCCGGCCTCGCCGGCGATCCGCATCGCCTCGACCGTGTCCAGCGTCGAGCCCGAGTGGGAGATGGCAACGGACACACAATCCGGGCCGAGCAGGGCGGCCGACGTGCTGGCCGAATGTGCGTCCGACCAGCTGTGCGCCGTCAGCCCGATCCGGTGCAGTTTCTGCTGGAGGTCCTGGCCCACCCAGGCGCTTGCGCCGACGCCGACGATGTCGATCCGCCGGGCGCCGGACAGGGCGGCCACGGCGTCCGAGAGCCGGGCGACATCCAGCGCCTCGGCAGTGTCCGCGATGGACATCGTTTCATTGAAGGCGATCTTGGACACGACGTCCTGCAGCGAGTCCGTCTTGGCAATGTCCTCATACATCTCGACAGCGACATTGGTGACAGCCTGCTCGCGGGTGGTCTCCCGGGCAAGGTCCATCCGGAAGTCGGAGTAGCCCTGGTATCCGATCCTTTTGTAGAACCGGACCACGGAGGTGGTGGAGGTCCCGCACTTCTCGGCGAGCCCGCCGATGGACAGCGTGGCCGCGAGGGCCGGTTCGGCGAGGACCGCATTGGCCACCGACTGCTCCGAGGTCCGCAGCGACGGCAGGGCCGACCGGATCCGGACCAGGACCGTCCGGGATGATTGGTGACCTGTCACGGCGCTCATCAGAAGCCATCCTCTAGCTGGTGGGCGGGGCGGAAACCCCGCATGTAAGTAGGTTACACACAACGATGCTCATCTGTAAGTGTTTGACACATAGGGGTTGAGGCCGTAAGTTCTCCGGTGACGGGGATCACAAACCGTCTTTCGAGAGATGGGAACCCTTGTGAGTTCAGAAAACCACGCCAGCGCGCAATTGGGCAGCGCTTGGCTGGACATCAGCACTGAGGTGAGAAACCCCCGCACTTTGGACCTGGATCAGCGCACCACCCTCGGCATCCTGGAGGCGCTCAACGACGAGGACCGCACCGCACCGGACGCCGTACGCCAGGTCCTGCCGGTGATGGCCCTGCTGGTCGAGGCCGCCGCGCATGCGGTAGCCAATGGCGGACGCGTGCACTACTTCGGCGCCGGCACGTCCGGCAGGCTCGGGATCATCGACGCAGCAGAGCTGATGCCGACGTTCAATCTGGCCGAGGGCGTGGTCATCGCCCACCATGCCGGCGGCTCGAAGGCCCTCATCCGGGCCGTCGAGAACCTTGAGGACTCCTGGGGCGCCGGCCTCGCCGACGCGGCCGAGGTCCGGGCCGGCGACGTCGTAATCGGCATCGCAGCCTCCGGGCGCACCCCGTACGTCGGCGGCGCCCTGGACCGCGCCCGCCAGCTGGGCGTTCCGACCGCGCTCATGACCTGCGCCGTCAACCCCGAGCTCGGGCCGCTGGCCGACTTCGTGATGGTCGCCGACACCGGCGCCGAGGCCCTGGCCGGCTCCACCCGCCTCAAGGCGGGCACCGCCCAGAAGATGATGCTCAACAGCTTCTCGACCGCCCTCATGATCCGGCTCGGCAAAACGTGGTCGAACCTGATGGTCTCCGTCCTCGCCACCAACGAAAAGCTCCGGGCACGGACTGTCCGCATCCTGATGGAAGCAACAGGGCAGGACGAGGAGCACTGCCGGACCGCCCTGGCGGCGGCCGGGGGCGATCTCAAGGTGGCCCTGGTGTCGATGCTGACCGGCTCCGGCCCGGCACGTTCCCGGGACGCCGTCGACGCCGCCGGCGGCGTGCGCGCCGCCGTCGAATCCCTCACGGTTTAGCACGTCCGGATCCGCATCCGCATAACCCAACAGATCTTCGTATCACCGCACCCTCCGACCAGAAGGATCACACAATGAAGGTACGACCCAGGCACCTGATCGCGGCACTTTCGCTCGCCATGTTGCCGATCACCGCCTGCGCGCCCGGCTCCTCGTCGACCGCAACGGACAAAGCCGCCGGAAACAGCGTCGCGGGGTGCGCCTCGCCCGAGACGCTGAAGGTCTGGTCCTGGCGGCCCGAGGACGTGGAGGCCTACAAGAAGATCTTCGCCGCCTACGAGGAGAAGAACTGCGTCAAGGTCGACTTCCAGGCCTTCAAGAACACGGAATACAACCAGATCCTCTCCACCGGGCTGACCGGCAGCAACGGCCCCGACGTCGTCCAGGCCCGCGCCTACGGCGCACTGCAGCCGCTGATCGCCGGCGGCAACCTCACCGACATCACCGGCAAGGTCGAGGGCCTGGACAGCATGGACAAGACCATCGTCACCGGCGCCCAGGGCAAGGCCGACGGCAAGACCTACGGCGTCCCCTTCGCCACCCAGACGATGCAGGTCTTCTACAACAAGAAGATCTTCAAGGAAGAGGGCATCGAGGTCCCCAAGACCTGGGACGACTTCATCAAGGTCAACGAAAAGATCCAGGGTTCCGGCATGACCCCGCTTGCCGTCGGTGCCAAGGACGCCTGGATGATGCCGTTCATCCACGACATCTTCGGCTCGGCCGAGTACGGCGGCAAGGACTTCCGCGACGCCGTCCAGGCCGGGAAGAAGACCTTCACCGACGCCAAGTACGTCAGCTCGGTCCAGAACCTGAAGGACCTGCAGGGCTTTATGCCCAAGGACGTCGTGGGCGTAAGCTACACCGACGCCCAGGTCCTGTTCACCAACGAGCAGGCCGCCATGTTCCCGGGCGGCTCGTTCGAACTCGGCTTCTTCCAGAAGCAGAACCCGGACCTTGACCTCGGTGTCTTCCAGGTCCCCGTCCGGAACGGCTCCGCCTCCCCGAAGCCGGTCTCGGCCGCCTACGCCGACGGCAACTGGGCCATCAACGCCAAGTCCCCGAAGCAGGAAGCTTCCCTGAAGCTGCTGCAGTGGATGGCGAGCAAGGAATTCGGCCAGCACGTCGTGGATGACCTCAAGCAGTTCTCCCCGGTTGCCGGCGTCACCTTCAACGACCCGGTCATGAAGGAAATCTGGGACCTCTACCAGACCAGCCCCGCGCCGTACACGCTGCTGGTCGACTTCCGCTACGGCACGCCCTCCGGCACCGACCTGATGGGATCCGGCGTCCAGGAACTGTTCCTCGGCAGCAAGGACGCCGCCGGCGTCGCGCAGAAGGTCCAGGACGGAGTCTCCCAGTGGTTCAAGCCGACCAGCTGACCCGCCCCAAGCCGCGCAAGCGCAGTCCCCGCCCGGCGGGGACTGTGCTTGGCTGGCCGGCGACTGTAATCTTCCTTGCCCCCGCGGTGATCATCTTCTCCGTCTTCGTGCTGTACCCGATGATCACCGCCTTCAGCTACTCCTTCTTCGACTGGCAGGGCACCGCCCGCGGCGCGTTCTCCGGCGTCGAGAACTTCTTCACCCTGTTCACGGCGGAGCCGTTCAAGTCGGAGCTGCCGCGGGCACTGATGCACAACCTCCTGCTCTTCGCCGGCGCCATGGTCTTCCAGAACACCGTCGGGCTGGCCATCGCCTCGTTCCTGTACAAGCGCAGGCGCTTCAAGAAGCTGTTCCAGACGCTCTACACGCTGCCGTACCTCGTCAGCCCGCTGGTCATCGGCTACCTGTGGACCCTGCTGCTCTCGCCCCTGTTCGGGCCGGTCAACGCGCTGCTCAAGGCGATCGGCCTGGGCGAGCTGGCGCAGCCCTGGCTGGGCCAGCCGTCCACGGCACTCTGGGTGATCGTGCTCGTCACCGCCTGGCAGTGGCTCGGCTTCCCGATCCTGCTCTACGGCGCCGCCCTCGGCGGCATCCCGGAGGAACTGACCGAGGCGGCGTCGCTCGACGGCGCGACGGCGTGGCAGCGCTTCCGCTCGATCACGCTGCCGCTGCTGACCTCGGCGATCGGCACGGTCAGCATCCTGACCTTCATCGGGTCCATGGAAGCGCTGGCGCTGCCGTACGCCATGGGCGGGTCCACCGGTTCACCGGCCGGAGCCACCGACGTCCTGTCGCTGATGTTCTACCGGACCGCCTTTGAATCCGGGGCATCAAACGCGATCGGGGTCTCCTCGGCCCTGGCCACGCTGCTGTTCCTCTTCATCTTCGGCGTGGCGCTGCTCTTCACGTCAATCATCCGACGCAGGGAAAGGAAACTCTCCTGATGAGTCTCCTGACAGAGAAAAAGCCCGCCGCCGGGCTGCCGGCGCCGGAACCGAAGCGCCGCCAGCCGGCGCTCAGGAAGGGTGCGGCCGGCCGGTTCGCCGTCTCGGGCTTCCTCTGGGTCTACGCGGTCATCGCCGTCGCGCCCCTCCTGGTCATGGTCTTCAGCTCGCTGCGGACCACCCGCGAGATGGCGCGGAACCCGCTGGCACTGCCGTTGAACCCCAACTTCGGCAGCTACACCAAGGCCTGGGTGCAGGCGTCCTTCGGGACCTTCTTCGCGAACTCCCTGCTGGTGACCATCGGCTCGGTGCTGATCTCCACCATCGTCTCGCTGCTGGCGGCCTACGCGCTGGCACGGAGCAGGTCCCGGGTCACCGCCATCATCGAGGCCGTCTTCCTGTCCGGCCTGATGCTCCCGGTCTACCTGGCCATCCTCCCGGTGTTCTACCTGCTGGACGCGATGGGCCTGGTGGACAACAAGCTCGGCCTGATCATGGTGTACGCGGCGCTGAGCATCCCGTTCTCGGTGTTTGTGCTGACATCGTTCTTCCGGCAGCTTCCGCTGGAACTGGAGGAAGCGGCGCGGATCGACGGCGCCGGCAGCTTCACGATGTTCTGGCACATCATGCTGCCGCTGGTGAAACCGGCGATCGCGACCGTCGTCGTCTTCCGGTTCGTGCCGATCTGGAACGACTTCTTCTACCCGCTGATCCTGATGCGCTCCAAGGAGAACTACACGCTGCCGGTTGGGCTCACCACGTTCTTCGGGGAGTACCAGACCGACTGGCCCACCCTGTTCGCCGGGCTGGTCATTGCCACCATCCCGCTCGTGGTGCTCTTCCTCGTCGCCACCAAGCAGATTGTCGCCGGCCTCACGGCCGGCATGAGCAAATGAGTGCCGTGCAGAGCGAGTGGATTCTCGGCCTGGACATCGGCGGCAGCGGGAGCCGGGCGGCGCTGCAGCGCGTCGACGCCGCTGGCGAACCGCCGACGAGTTTCACGGGGGCCAGGATCGAGGTCGGCGCGGCCGGCATCGCGCTGCCGGCCATCCTGGCGTCCCTTCTGCCGCAGGCCCTGCACGCCGTCGCGGAGCGCGGCGGCAAGCTCCTGGCCGCCGGCGTCGGGATGAGCGGGCTGCTCAGCCTCACGGCCGGCACCGACGACGCCCACCGCGCCCTCCACGCCCAGCTGGGTCCCATCCCCGTCGCCCTGGCCTCGGACGCCGTCACGTCGCTCGTGGGCGGCCTCGGCATCGGCGGCGGGGCCGTGGTGTCCGCCGGCACCGGCGTCGTTGGCCTGGGCACCGACTTCAGCCGGTGCTGGCACCGCGTGGACGGCTGGGGGCATGTCCTCGGCGATCTGGGCAGCGGAAGCTGGATCGGCACCGCCGGGCTCCGGGCCGCCCTCGCCGCGCACGACGGCCGGCCCGGCGGATCGCCCGCCCTGCTGGCGTCACTGCGCGAACGCTGGGGCGCACCGGAGGAGCTTCCCCGGAAGATTTACACCCGGGACGACCGTGCGGGTGTCCTCGCGGCCTTCGCGAAGGATGTGGCCGGGGCCGCGCACGACGGCGACGCCGTCGCCGCCGGCATCTGGACGCGCGCGGGGTCGCTGCTCGCAGACAACCTCGCCGCCGCGCTCGGCTCCGGGGTCCCGCCCGTCGCAACGTACACCGGCGGGCTGTTCGACGCCGGGGAGCTGCTCCTCGAGCCGCTGGCCGAGCGCTTCCGCGAGATCCGCCCCGACGCCGAGCTGCGCCCGCCGCTCGGCGGTTCCCTCGACGGAGCCCTGGCCCTCGCCCGTGAACTGCTCCGGGCACCCGCCACCTTCCCGGACCAGGAGCCGTACCTGACCTCCCGGCGGGTGAATCCATGACCCCGCACGCGGCGCTCATCAAGTCGCTTATGGGCCGGCTGATCGTGTCCTGCCAGGCCAGGACCGGCAACCCGCTGTACGGTCCGGTCCACATTTCTGCCCTTGCACTCGCCGCCGAACAGGGCGGCGCGGCCGCGCTCCGCGTCCAGGGCGAAGAGGACATCCGCGCCGTCAAGGCACGGTGCACACTGCCGGTCATCGGCATCCGCAAGGTCTTTGACGCAGGCCCCGTCTACATCACGCCCACCTTCGCCGACGCGGCGGTCATCGTCGAGGCCGGCGCCGATATCGTGGCCCTCGATGCGACGCTCCGCCCCCGGAAGGGCCCGGATTCCGCGGGGGAACTGATCCGGCGCATCCGCGGCGAACTCGGGGTGCCGGTGATGGCCGACGTCGACTCCCTCGCCGCCGCACAGGCCGCGGCCGCAGCGGGAGCGGAACTCATCGCGACAACCCTCGCCGGGTACACGTCGGACGCACCGCCGCCGGCGGGCCCGGATTTTGCGTTGCTGGAACAGCTCTGGGCCGCCGTGAATGTCCCCGTCGTCGCCGAGGGCAGGTTCTGGGAACCCGGCCAGGTGGAGGATGCGTTCCTGCTCGGCGCGAGCGCCGTGGTGATCGGCACCGCCGTCACGAACCCGATGCGCATTACTGAACGATTTGTCCGCTCCACGCCCGCGCACAGCCAGGGCTGAGGAATTACCTGTGAGGATCATCGCAACAGATACCGCAGCGGAGGCCGGCTTCACTGCCGCACTACTCGTCGCTGCGCTCGTTACGGCCCAGCCGACGGCGGTCCTCGGCCTGGCCACAGGTTCCTCACCCCAGACCCTGTACGAGGCGCTGGAACGGGAGAACGTGGATCTGCGCCGCGTCCGCGCGTTCTCCCTGGACGAGTACCTGGGCCTTGGGCACGCCGACCCCGAGAGCTACGCCCAGACCATCAGGCGGGACGTGGTCGAGCGCCTGGGCCTGGATCCCGCCCTGGTCCGCACCCCTGACGGCCTGGCGGACGACCCGCGCCAGGAGGCGGCGGAGTATGAGCGAAGCATCCGGGACGCGGGCGGAATCGATCTCCAGATCCTCGGGATCGGTTCCAACGGGCATCTCGCGTTCAACGAGCCGCCATCCGCGTTCGATTCCCGGACCCGGGTGGTCGAACTGGCGCAGAGAACGCGCCAGGACAACGCGAGGTTCTTTAGGGCTGCGGCGGACGTCCCCACCCACGCCATCACGCAGGGCCTGGGAACAATCTTCGAGGCACGGCAGCTATTGCTCATCGCCCACGGCGAGGGCAAGGCCCAAGCCGTGGCGCGCGCCGTGGAAGGCCCCGTGACGGAAGATTTTCCAGCGTCGTTGATCCAGCGCCACCCCCGCGCCACACTCGTCCTGGATGGGGCCGCTGCAAGCCGTCTCCAGCCCGGCGCCCTGGCCACAGCAGCCTGCGGGGCACAGTTGAGAAGCCGGGTGTCGCCCTAAACCTCCGCCACGTGAACAATCGACGACGGCCGCGTCCACTTACATAGATTAGTGGCCGCGCTCATCCCCTAGCCTTTCGTGCCAGGGGATTGGATCGGCCGGGATTGGTATCAGTCCACCACCTGATAATTTCAGATCATTTATGATTTCCACTCGTTCAGAACTGGCGGTTGTCCGCGGCCAAGCCTCACAAGCCGATATGAGCTTTTTGACGCGTTCACGAAGTTCGGCGTGGGCCTTTTGTCGCTGCTCCGTCGTGGTGCCAGTGTGGCGAGCGAGCTTTCCGGCATTAGCGATCCAGTAAGGCCATGGCGTCAGCGTCCGAAAGAGTTCCGCATATTTGGATTCGAATTTCCAAGCTACGATTGCCGCTGACATTCGACGGCGGACCGTCTCCATAGCTTCGACATCTTCCAACACCGCATCCATCATGTCTTGGGCGGCGACAACCAGGTTAGCGATAATTTCATTTTCCCGGGCACGGGAAGCTGCCTGATGCTGAGTCTCTGTGACTTCCCACTGCTGCCTTAGCTGCTCGTGGGCAAAGTAGGACTGCTGCTGCAACTGCTGTGCTGCAATTTGTGATTGACGTCGATTTGCGAGAAAAACGACCATCAGCGATACCACACCACCAATAACTGCGGCCACGAAAGCTCCAACGGTTCCACTCCACAGCTGTATCCAGTCAGAAGGTTTCAAGTTCACCAGCATCCTGGTGAACCACGCGAGGTGTCCGACAAGGTCGTTCATTTAGGGTGCCTTAAGATAATCAGGATGGATCCCCACACCATATAGATATCGTGCGTCCGGGCGAAATTGAAGGTAAGCCTCAGACCTCCGCCACGGGGGCCGCGAACTGCGCCGCATACAGCGCGGCGTATGCCCCGCCTGCCTCCAGCAGTGACGCGTGCGTCCCCTGCTCCACGATCTGGCCCGCCTCCATCACCAGGATGAGGTCGGCGTCGCGGATGGTGGAGAGCCGGTGGGCAATGACAAACGACGTCCGGTCGCTCCGCAAGGCGCTCATGGCCTTCTGCACCAGCACCTCGGTGCGGGTGTCCACCGAGCTCGTGGCCTCGTCCAGGATCAGCACCGACGGCCGGGCCAGGAAGGCCCTAGCAATGGTCAGCAGCTGCTTCTCCCCCGCCGAGACATTCCCGCCCTCGTCTTCCAGCACCGTGTCGTAGCCCTCCGGCAGCGACCGGACGAACCGGTCCACGTACGTCGCCTTCGCCGCCTCCAGGATCTCCGCCTCCGAGGCTCCGGGCCGGCCGTAGGCGATGTTGTCCCGGATGGTCCCGCCGAACAGCCAGGTGTCCTGCAGCACCATGCCCATCCGCGAGCGCAGCTCGTCGCGGGTCATCGCGGTGACGTCCACGCCGTCGAGCGTGATCCGCCCGGCGTCGAGCTCGTAGAACCGCATCATCAGGTTCACCAGCGTCGTCTTGCCCGCGCCCGTCGGGCCCACGATCGCCACGGTCTGCCCGGGCTCGGCCACCAGGCTCAGGTCCGCAATCAGCGGCTTGTCCGGCGAATACGCGAAGGACACGTGCTCGAACACCAGCCGGCCCCGCGTCGCCGGAGGCTCAACAGCATCGGCCGGATCCGGCGATTCCTCCTCGGTGTCCAGCAGCTCGAACACCCGCTCGGCCGACGCCACCCCGGACTGCAGCAGGTTCGCCATCGAGCCCAGCTGGGCCAGCGGCTGGGTGAACTGCCGCGAGTACTGGATGAACGCCTGCACGTCCCCCAGCTGCATCGCCCCCGCCGCCACCTGCAGGCCGCCCACCACGGCGATCCCCACGTAGACCAGGTTACCGATGAACGTCATGGCCGGCATGATCAGGCCGGACACGAACTGCGCGCCGAAGCTGGCCTCATACAGCTCCGCGTTCTTCAGCCGGAACCGCTCCTCCACCTCCCGCTGCCGGCCGAACACCTTCACCAGCGCGTGGCCCGTGTACGTCTCCTCGATCTGCCCGTTCAGCTCCCCCGTGTGCTTCCACTGCGCCACAAACAGCTTCTGCGACCGCTTGGCGATCAGCGCCGTCGTCACCAGCGTCAGCGGCACGGTGACCAGCGCGATCAGCGCCAGCGTGGGCGAAAGGATGAACATCATCACCAGCACGCCCAGCACAGTCAGCAGCGACGTGACCGCCTGGCTGATGGACTGCTGCAGGCTCTGCGAGATGTTGTCCACGTCGTTGGTGACCCGGCTCAGCAGCTCGCCGCGCTGGATCGAGTCGAAATACCGCAGCGGGAGCCGGTTGACCTTCGCCTCGATCCGCTCCCGCAGCCGGAACATCGTCCGCTGCACCACGCCGTTGAGGATATATGCCTGCATCCACATGAATCCCGAGGCCAGCACATACAGCACCAGCGCCCACAGCAGCACGTTGGCGAGCGCCGCGAAGTCGATCCCCGCGCCCGGCGTCAGCGTCATGGCGCTGAGCATGTCCGCCTGCTGGTCCTGGCCCTCGGCGCGCAGCTGCGCGATCAGCTGCTCCTGGCTCATCCCGGCCGGGAGCTGCTTGGAGACGACGCCGGCGAAGATCAGGTTGGTGCCCTCGCCGAGGAGCCGCGGCCCGATCACGGAGAACGTCACACTCACGACGGCGAGAAGCAGGACCAGCACCAGCCACAGCCGCTCCGGCCGCAGCTGGCCCAGCAGCCGCCGCGCGGACGGCCAGAAGTTCATCGCCTTCTCCGCCGGCACGTTCATCCCGGCGAACGGCCCGCCGCGCCCCGGCCCGCCCGCCGGTCGGGGAATGCGCAGCGGGGCCTCCCTGGTGGCGCCGCCGGGGCCTCCGCCCGCGGCACCGGTTCCGGGCGTCCGAGACTCGACCTTGCTCATGCCGCCTCCTCCGCCGCGAGCTGCGAGTTCACAATCTCCCGGTACGTCTCCGAGGTCTCCAGCAGCTCCTCGTGCGTGCCGTGAGCGACGATCCGCCCGCCGTCGAGCACCAGGATCTGGTCCGCGTCCACAATGCTGGAGACCCGCTGGGCGATGATCACCAGGGTGGCGCCGGCGGTGTGCTGCTTGAGCGCCTGCCGGAGCCGGGCGTCGGTGGCGGTGTCCAGCGAGGAGAAGGAGTCGTCGAAGATGTAGAGCTCGGGTCGCTTCACCAGCGCCCGGGCAATTGCGATCCGCTGCCGCTGCCCGCCGGAGACGTTGGTGCCGCCCTGCGAGACGGGCGCGTCCAGCCCGCCCTCCATCTCCCGGACGAAGTCCTCCGCCTGCGCGATGGACAGCGCCCGCCAGAGTTCGTCCTCGGTGGCGTCGGGCTTGCCGTAGAGCAGGTTGCTGCGGACCGTGCCGGAGAACAGGTACGGCTTCTGCGGGACCAGGCCGATGTGGCCCCAGAGCAGGTCCGGGTGCAGCTCCCGCACGTCCACGCCGTCGATCATCACCGAGCCCGACGTCGCGTCGAAGAGCCGCGGCATCAAGTTCACGAGGGTGGTCTTGCCGGAGCCGGTGGCGCCGATGATCGCCGTCGTCTGGCCCGCCCGGGCGGTGAAGCCGATCCCGGACAGGACCGGCTGCTCGGCACCCGGGTAGGCGAACCCGACGTCGCGCATCTCCAGTTCGCCGCGGCCGGTGCGGCCGGCAAAGCCCACCGGATGCTCCGGCGGCCGGACGCTGGATTCCGTGCCCAGCACTGCGCCGATCCGGTCCGCGGAGACTGCCGCGCGCGGGATCATGATCGCCATGAACGTCGCCATCATGACGGACATCAGGATCTGCATAAGGTAGCTCAGGAACGCGATCATGGTCCCCACCTGCATGGAGCCGTCCTGGATCCGGAACGCGCCGAACCAGATCACCGCCACGGACGAGACGTTCAGCACCAGCATCACGACGGGGAACGCGAGCGCCATCAGCCGGCCGGCGCGCAGCGCGGTGTCCGTGACGTCCTCGTTGGCCCGGGCGAAGCGGGCGGTCTCCACGTCCTCGCGGACGAACGCGCGGACCACGCGGATGCCGGTGAGCTGTTCACGGAGCACCCGGTTCACGGTGTCGATCCGGGTCTGCATGAGCCGGAACAGCGGCACCATCCGGGTGATGATCAGCCCCACCCCGGTCAGCAGCACCGGCACGCTGACGGCGATCAGCCAGGACAGCTGCAGGTCCTGCCGGATCGCCATGATCACCCCGCCGATGCAGAGCATGGGCGCGGCCACCATGAGGGTGGCCGACATGAGCACCAGCTGCTGGACCTGCTGGACGTCGTTGGTGGAGCGGGTGATGAGGCTCGGCGCGCCGAAGCGGGTGACCTCCTGCTCGGAGAATGCCGCCACCCGGCTGAAGATCGCCCCGCGCACGTCCCGGCCCATCGCCATCGCCGCCTTCGCCCCGAAGTACACGGCCGCGATGGCGCAGGCGATCTGCAGCAGGGTGACCAGCAGCATCACGCCGCCGGTGTGCAGGATGTACTCCGTGTCCCCCTTCGCCACGCCCTGGTCGATGATGTCCGCGTTCAGGGTGGGCAGGTACAGCGAGGCGATGGACTGCGCCAACTGGAAGACGACGACGGCGAGCAGCAGCCGCTGCTGCGGCCGCAGATATTCAACGAGCAGTTTCCAGAGCATCCGTACTCCCAGCCACGCGTTCCGCCGAGTGATCCGAAGGTCAGTTTACGTCCGGAGGCTGGGGGTGGAAGTGGTTCCTCTCAGGGCGGATTGGAGGTGCCGGGCTGCGGCTGCGGCGCATTGCGGCCCAGCTTGGCCGGGTTGTGGATTTGATCGCTCGACCTTGGGAGCGTGATCGGCCAGCGAACTGGACTGATCCCGCTACCCGCCGGCTAAGCGATCCCTGAGACGACAAACGAGCATGTGCTACCGGGTTCTATAGGCTCACTAGGAGACCCTTGCATCCCGCTAGTACATGAGCTACCGTGTGCTATACGGAGCTAGCGAATACTAAGGCTCCTCGAACCAGGAAGGACACCCTATTATGACTGAGTACACTTCAGATTCTCTCGGCCGAGCACTTGCTGCTGCTGCCGAGGCATTCCTCACCGCGATGCGCGGCGACGGGGACGAGGCCTTTACTTCCGCGCCCCATTCTGAGGACGTTACATGGGCACCGGCGGCAGCCGAGCCCATCTTGTTCGACCCGTTGACCGACCCGCTCCCTATGAGGGCTACCCCGGACCGGGAGGCGGACCAGAAGTCCCAAGACATGTGTTCACTGGTCTACATCGCAAGCATTGGTCGGTTCTACGCCGAGACGGGCGAGGGAGCCGGCGCCGATGAAATCCGCAGATTCGCACAAAAGGCCGGATACATGAACGGTCGCGCCGTCAACGGCTGGAATTCTCGACCCGGCAGCATCCGTTCAGTGGAGGTGGTAGACGGCAAAAGGTATATCAACCAGACCGCTGCGAAGTGGCTTGCCAAGCTCGAACGCGCCCTCGGCGTGGACATCAACGGCGACATCCGGTGGGTCGAGGTCGACGATGAAGGGAACGTAACCGTTCCGTAGTTCCCGGACCGCGTTGGACATGACTTCCGAAAGGCGACCTCTCGTTAACCTTCGGGGAACTGCGTAACGCACGGTCTCAGCACTGGCACTAGCCAGCTGAGCAGCCCGCTACCGAGATAGGACCGAACATCCTGCTGGACCTCATGACGTCCGTAGACACGGTCCCGGGTTTCAGGACGTCGAGTTAGCGCGGGATGACGATTAAGTGCCCATGCCACAGGCCACGCGGCGCTCCAGATCGAGGAGCGCCGCGTCCTCGTCGCGGCGACATGCTCTCCGACATCCTGATGCCGTTCCTCGACCTGGAGGCTGCGGATCCGCTCGGGGACTACCTCGAGGCGCTGCGGCTCTTCGAGAGTGTTGCCGACGGCATTGATGTCGTCATCCCAGGTCACGGCTCGGTCGGCGGAGCCGGGCAGCTGCGGGCACGGATCAGACAGGACCGCGCGTACGTAGAGGCCCTGCGCGACGGCGGTGTTCCCGACGACCCGCGCGTCGGTCCTTCGGCCCCGTTGGAGTGGCTGCCCGACGTGCATCGATGGCAGCTGCGGCGGCTCGCTGAAAAAGCGCAGAACAAGAGGCCCGTTTAGGACCCCGGGCTGACCTAGCCGCCCAGCACCACGTTCAGCGGCGGCTCGCCGGCCAACACGAGGTCAATCGCCGCTCACGGCGCATAGGTGCCGTCCGGCGACGGCTGGCCTGCGAGCCAATTACCCCGGTGGGTCCGGACTAAGAGGCTGGATCGGCGTCGTGCTTCGCCGGCTGGTGGCCGTCGACGGCGGCGGGGACGTCGCCCTCTTCGTGCGCGTCTTTCTTCTTGCCGAACGGCAGCACCTTCAGCAGCGGGAGCAGGACGGCCATCACGATGAGGCCCCAGGCGAGGCCCAGGACGGCTGAGCACAGGGTGTTCACGAGCCAGGCCAGGAAGCCGCCCAGCACCGGGATCCCAACGAACGGTTTCTCGAGGACGTGGACCAGGTCGTACGGCAGGTGCCAGCCGAGGTCGTGGGCCCCCTGCAGCATGATGTGGCCGCCCACCCACAGCATGGCGACGGTACCAACAACGGTGATCGTGGTCAGCACGGCGGGCATCCCCTTGACGAGCAGCTCGCCGAAGCGCTGGGAGCCCGCGGAGTCCTTGGCTGCCAAGTGGATTCCGATGTCGTCCATTTTGACGATGAGTGCGACCGCGCCGTAAACGAGCACGGTGATCACGAGCGCCACGACCACCAGGATGAGCGCACGGGCCCACAGGGACTCTTCGGCCACCTCGTTCATGGCGATGACCATGATCTCGCAGGACAGGATGAAGTCGGTGGTGATGGCGCCCTTGGTGACCTTGGCCTCCGCCTCCGGGCCCCGGTCGACCGCCGGCGTGTCTTCTTCTGCCGTGTGGTGGCCGAAGAACTTGTGCCAGACCTTCTCGGCGCCCTCGTAGCAGAGGTAGGTGCCGCCCAGCATCAGGATGAACGGAATGACCCCCGGGATGAACGCGCTGATGAGCAGCAGCGCCGGCAGGATGATCAGCAGTTTGTTGCGGAGCGAGCCCCAGAAGATCTTCTTGATCATCGGCAGCTCGCGGGACGGGTCCGCCCCGGACACGTACTGAGGGGTGACGGCGGCGTCGTCAATAACGACGCCGGCGGCCTTGGCCCCCGCTTTGGCCGCACCGGCAGCGACGTCGTCCACCGAGGCGGCCGCGATGCGGGCCAGGGCCGCGATGTCGTCCAGCAGGGCGACGAGACCGCCGCTCACAGCCCGCTTCCGTACTGTTTGAGGGCGGACAGCTGGACGAGGTTGCCTCGGTCAAGGCAGGTGATTGGCATTCTCGAATTATATGGTGGCGGGCGGCCCGGCGTCGGGAGTGGAGTGCGTCAGCCGGGGCGCAGCACACGGGCGGCGTCTAGTTCTGTTCTTTTTGGGTGAGCCGCTGTACTTGCCACCTGTGAACGTCGGGCAGCCATTCCAGCGGGGCCGCTAGACCGACGCGCGGGTCGTCGGGATCACCGCCGTCGCGCAGGGCCTCTACGTACGCGCGGTCCTGTCTGATCCGTGCCCGTAACTGCCCGGCTCCGCCGACCGAGCCGTGGCCGGGGATGACGGCATCAACACCGTCGGCCACGCCCTCGAACAGCCGCAGCGCCGAGAGGTAGTCCCCGATCGGGTTCGCGGCCTCCAGGTCGAGGAACGGCATCAGGATGTCGGAAAGCATGTCGCCGGCGACGAGGACGCCGCGCTCCTCGATCAACAGCGCCCCGTGGCCCGGGGCATGGGCCTGATGCTCGATGATGCGGAGTGTGGGGCCATCCCAAGGGATCTGCGCGGCTCCGGCGGGCAGCCCGGTGATGAGGCCGAGCAGATCCATCGGGATCTCGTCGGCGTACTCCGGCGGCAGCCCCTCGGCCACGAGGGCCTGCCAGTCCGCGTGCGACAGCAGATCCTGGATGGAGGCTGCCGTGCGGGCCGTACCGTAACGGGGCGCGTCGCCGAAGTTCGGGTGCCAGAGTACGTGGTCCCAGTGAAAATGTGTGGAGAAGCCTGCCACGACGGGCTGGCCCAGCCCGCGAAGGTCGTTCGCGAGGCAGTCCATTTCGCCGCTCGTTATGCCGGGGTCGATGAGCAACACGCCCGCCCGGCCCTGCACCACAACGGAGTTGCTCTGGATGAACTCGCTCTCATGAACCAGGACGCCCTCAGCGACTTGCTTCAGCATGAAATGCCTTCCGCTTGTGGTGTTCAACCGCTTGTTGGGACGGTATTCCCTGGCGGCAGCAGGTTGCAAGCACTGTGGGCGAAGCGGACGGGCCGCCCTCCCGGCGCTTAGCCGTTCGTTTGGCCGCCCAGCACGACGTTGACCGGCGGTTCGCCCGCCAGCATGAGCTCGATCTGCCGCTGGACGAGCCTCCCCATCCGCGGGCGCATGGCCGAACTGGCCCCGCCGACGTGCGGGCTGATGATGACGCCGGGGGTCCGCCACAGCGGGTGGTCGTGCGGCAGCGGCTCGGGATCGGTGACGTCCAGGGCGGCGCGGATCCGGCCGGAACCGGTGTGCTTCACCAGGGCGTCCGTGTCCGCGACCGGGCCGCGGGCCACGTTGACCAGCAGGGCGTCGTCGGGCATGGCCGAGAGGAAGGTGTCGTCGATCAGGTGGCGGGTGGCGTCGCTGAGCGGCACCCCCACGATCACGATGTCGTGCTCCGGCAGGAGCGTGTGCAGCTCGTCGATGCCGTGGACGTGGCCGCGCGGGTCCGTCCGTTCCCTGCTGGCCACGCGGGTCACGGTGGTCTCGAAGGGCAGGAGCCGGTCCTCGATCGCCTTGCCCACGCCGCCGTAGCCGACGATCAGCACGCGCCGGTCCGCGAGGCTGGCGGTGGGTCGGGTCTCCCAGCGGCCCTCCTGCTGGTTCTGCAGCAGCCGCGGGAACTCGCGCTGGCTGGCCAGGATCAGGGCAAGGGTCAGCTCCGCGGTGGAGGTTTCGTGGACGCCGGCGGCGTTGGCGAACACGCGGCCCGGCGGCAGTGAGTCCGCGACGCCGTCGTACCCGATCGACTGGCTCTGCACGAGCCCGGTGTCCACCCCCTCCAGGGCGCACAGGACCTCCGTGCTGCCCATGTAGGGCTGCACCACGATGTCGAGCCGCGGCACGGGAGGCTCCCCGGCCAGGTCCCATTCGAGCAGGGTGACGTCCGGGTGCGGCGCAAGGTACTCGCGCAGGGTGGCGTCCGGCAGGCTCACAGTTATTTTCCTCGGCATAGCTGCCAGCCTAGTGCGGCAGGCGCGGCGGGGCGGCGATGGCGGCGCCCGGCAAACGAGACGACGAACCCGTCATCGGCTGCTCCATAACCGCCCTTTTGGGGCCGCATAAGGGCGGTTATGGAGCAGTCGACAGTCGACGGGGAAACACCCGCGACCGCGGCGCCGGACCCAGCTGGGAGTTCGCCCTCACCTTCGAGCCGGCCCGCGCGTCTTTTGGACATGCCCGGCGGCCGGGCATACATTGCAAGGACCCCCTCCCCTTACTGACCTGGAAGGTCCTGCACCATGAACACCTCGGGATCATCCCGTCCGGCCGGCACGTCCCTCAATGCCCGCGGGAAGCTGCTTCTCGTCTGGGCGGCCACGGTCCTGGTGCTACTGGGCATGGTGACGGCCGCCGTCGTCCGCACCGGCCCGGTTCCCCGGACGGACTTCCTCGACAGCCTGCAGAGCCAGTGGGAAGGTGAGCCCGTGGCGGCGGCCCCCGCGGCGCCGGCCCCGCGGGCCGCTGTCGACGTCGACGCCGAGATCAAGCGGATCCTGGCCGAGAACTCCGGCTACCGGGTGGGCGTTGTCCTCGCGGACACGCACGGCGGGGAGCCGCGCAGCTATGGCGACGGGACCGAGTTCGTCGCGGCCAGCACGGCCAAGATCATCACGGCGGCCGCCTACTACCACCTGGTGGAGACCGGCGAGAAGACCCTGGACGTGCCGTTGGGCAGCTATGACGCCGCATTCCAGCTCAAGGCGATGGTCAACGCGAGCAGCAACGACGCCTGGCTGCTGCTGATGCAGGACATCGGCTACCCGAAGCTGATCGAGTACGCCGCGTCGATCGGGATCAGCTACGACCCGGAACAGAACCTGCTGACGCCGGCCGAGATGGCGGAGCTGCTCAAACAGCTCTCCACCGGCAAGCTGCTGAACGCGGAGCACACCGAGGAGCTGCTGGGCTATATGCAGCAGACCAACAACGAACGGCTCATCCCGGCCGCCGCCGGCCCGGACATCACGGTGCAGCACAAGTACGGCGAGCTGGAGGGCTATGTCCACGACGCGGCCCTGCTGAGTTCCGGCGAGCGGTCCTATGCGCTGGCCATCTACACCTGGGGTGAGGACGGCGAGAGCGAGGAACGGCTGGCCGTGATCCACCAGTTGACGGATGTGGTGGCGAGGTCGCTGCGGGAGTAATCGGGCTATTGTCGCCCGGGGGTCGGCGAGAGTACGCTGGCGCTCGCTCGCCCGCTGGAATAGATACCCCGTTCCAGGGGCGCTGCACCGCATTGAACGCATGTTCCGTCATTCACAAGGCAATGGTCTCAACCGTTCGCCGCTCGCGGTGCCTGAAAGAGCCAACTCGATATGAATCGAGGAGTCCATGAAAAGTGTATTTGCACGTCGTCTGGCGCCCGTGGCATTGGTGGCCGCGTTTGCCTTGCCAGGAGGACAACCTGCCGCTGCTGCCGACGGGATCGTCCTTCCGGCCGGGACCGGTTGCGAGTTCAACCTCGGGTACGCCCCAACAGGCGGCAAACTCCACACCCAGGAATTCAAGGACGCGAACGGCAACGTGGTCCGGAGCATCACTGCCGGCAAAGGCGTCGTCATCACGTACACCAACTACGGCTATAACAAGAAGCGGCCCGTGGCAGGAAAATCCGTAACCATCCGGACAGACGGATCCGTGACCGAAACTGTCACGAACCCGGACGGAACCCAGACCATTACGGCAACGGGGCACAACGGGCTCATCATGTTTCCCAGCGACGTACCCGCCGGACCCTCCACCGTGCATTACATCGGACAACTCGTCTACAACATCGACCCGACGACCGGCGTCTTCACTTTCGTTAGCAGCACCGGATCCCAGCGCGATATCTGCGCCGAACTGAAGTAGGGGCCGGTCCTGCCGAGACTTTAACGACGGAAGCCCCCGCTGCACCTTGTGCAACGGGGGCTTCCGTCGTTCGCGAGAACCGGGGCTAGCGGCCGAACAGCTTGGCGAAGAAGCCGGTCTTGGTGCTGACGTCACCCTCGTGGCCCTTGCAGCGGTCGGCGCTCTTGACGCCCCGCATGACCTGGTCAACGTGCTGGCCGCAGCCGGCCCAAGTGGTCTTGCCGCATTTCTTGCATGCAACCTGTCGGCACATCTGGTTCTCCTCGTTTGGTAGGTCCGTCACAACCACTATACCCCCTGGGGTATATGGGCAAAAAAATGCGGTGCGCGGGAACACCCTGTTGCCAGCCGGCGTTGGTTCCGTACAGTGGCACCAGCGCTGCGCCGCTCCTGCACGAACTGACTTCCGAACCGTACCGAGAGGACTGCTGAAATGGCTCACATCAAGGTTGGAACCGAGAACAGCACCGACATCGAGCTCTACTACGAGGACCACGGGGACGGGCAGCCGGTGGTCCTGATCCACGGCTATCCGCTGGACGGATCCTCCTGGGAGAAGCAGACCACGGCCCTGCTGGGTGCCGGCTACCGGGTCATCACCTACGACCGCCGCGGCTTCGGCAAGTCCAGCAAGCCCACGGTCGGCTACGACTACGACACCTTCGCCGCGGACCTCAACACCCTGCTCACCACCCTGGACCTGAACGACGCCGTGCTGGTGGGCTTCTCGATGGGCACCGGCGAGGTGGGCCGCTACCTCGGCACTTACGGTTCCGCCCGCGTGGCGAAGGCCGTGTTCCTCGGTTCGCTGGAGCCCTACCTCCTGCAGGCCGACGACAACCCCGACGGCGTCCCGCAGTCCGTGTTCGATGGCCTGCTGGAGGCTGTCACCGCCGACCGCTACGCCTTCTTCACCGAGTTCTTCAAGAACTTCTACAACAGCGACACGTTCCTCGGCACGCCCCGGCTTTCCGAGGAAGTGATGCGGGCCGGGTGGAACCTCGCGACGTCGGGCGGCCCCACGGCGTCGGTGGCCGCGCAGCCCACCTGGCTTACCGACTTCCGCGCCGACATCCCCAAAATCGACGTCCCGGCCCTGATTGTCCACGGCACCGCGGACAACATCCTGCCGATCGACGTCACGGGCCGGCGGTTCGCCAAGGCCCTGCCCAGCGCCGAATATGTGGAGATCGACGGCGCCCCGCACGGCATGCTCTGGACCCACGCCGCCGAGGTCAACAACGCGCTGCTGGGGTTTCTGGGGAAGCCCGGGGCGTAGCCTGCGCCAGTAGCGGCCGCGGCATGCCCCGGAGTGACTGGGGTAGGCTCGCGGGGGACCGGAACCCCCTGGTCCCAACTGTAAGGGGCGGGAATTCCTTGGATCTGCTGGGCGGCATGGGCCGCGACGAACTCCGAATCTTTTCGTGGGTTGCGGCCGTCGTCTTCGTGCTGGCGGCCGGCGCCTGGCGTCCGCGCCGGCTTCATTGGACTGCGCTTGGTTCCGTCCTGCTCTTCGCGGCCCTCAACGCTGGTGCCGGGATCTACGTACTGAACCACTTCGGCGATCCGCGCTGGTCAGGGGGAGAACAGCCGCTGAGTGCTCCGTCGTTTTCCGAGACGCCTATGGTGGGGCAGTTTCTGGGCCCCTTGGACTCCGCCCTGAACGGCGTTGTCGGTGGCGTGAACGAGTTCCTGGCCTTCAAGCGGGCACTTCCCATAGCGCTGGACTTCCTTGCCGTGTCCGGATGGGCCCTGCTGGCGTCGTTCCCGCTTGCGATTCTCGCCGCGGGCATCAGTTTCGCCATGGCCAGGCGGCGGGCGGCGGACTTCGAAAGATACCGGGCAACCGTTGACCTGCTCCAGGATGAGCTTGAGCAGGTCAAACGGCAGATCTCGTCAGGGAATTCCGTCTTGGCACTCCCCGCAGAGGACGCGGTCACTGATGCGGGGCCCGGGCTGGCGCGCAGGGGCTGATTCAGGCGGGCCGTCCGCCTAGAACAAAGCCGCCACCACCGCCGTCGTCACCTGGTGGATGACTTCCGTCCGCTCAGGGACGCTGCCCAGGCCGGCCCCCTTGGTGTAGATCACCAGGCCGTAGGCCCGGCCGTCCCGGGCGAGGATGCCGGCGTCGTGCAGCTGGCCGCCCAGGAGTCCGTACTTGTGGAAAACGGTGATGCCGGCGGGGACGGCGGCCGGGATGAGCGATTCATAGTTGGTGTCCTGCATGTACGACAGCAGCTGCGCGGTGTGTCCGGGTTCCAGCAGCGTCCCGGAGTACAGGGCGGCCAGGGTGCGGGCCATCTCCGCGGGCGTGAGCGTATTGCGTGTGGGGGCGTAGTCCACCCCGATCGAGGCCGCGTAGTCCGTCAGCTCCTGGTGGCCCACCGCGTCCATGATCAGGGACCAGGAGTCGTTGTCGCTCTGCTGGATCAACGCCTGCAGCTGGAATTCCGCGGAATAGGCCCCCAGCGGATCCTCGAGTGAGGCATTGCCGGTTTCGACGAGGTGGTAGTAGGCCTCGGCGGCGAGGACCTTTGCCGTGCTGGCGGCGACGAATGCCGCCTGGACACCGTATTCATGGACGGCGGTTGCATCAGCACCGTCCGACAGGTCCACCAGCGCGACGCCGAGCTGATACTCGCTGTTGGCGTCGATGATGGCGTTGATCCTGGCGTCCAGCTCGGCGTCGATGGCGCCCGCGGCCGGCAAGGCGGCCACCTGGCCGTCCGACGTCGACACCGACGTCTGGCTGTCCGTCACGCTCCCCGCCTGGACGGCCGCCGTCGGACGGGCCTGCGCGGCGGAGAGGACGCCGGCACCCACCGCCACCGCCAGGGCCGCGGCGCACACCGCGATGATGACACCGCGGGCGCGGCGGAACGTGCGGGAGCGCAGCCGGGACGCAGCGCCGCTGCGACGGTGACTGGGCTGCCGAGGCGCGCGTTCTTCCATAGTTGCCCAAGCTAGCCACGCCAGCTATGCCGGAGCTATGAATCAGCTGTCACCCCACCCAGCAGGGCCCCGAGGTCAGGTCTCGTCGTCCCACATGCCGGTGGTGTCCGCGGCGTCTTCCGGCTTGTCCTCCGCTTCGGAGTCGCCGGACCCGACATAGGCGGCGGGCACCGTCCCTGCGGTCTGGGTCAGTTGTTCCTCGCGGATATTGCCTGCCTGGCCGGGCTCGGCATGCGGCCGGCGGGCCTCGACGGCGTCCGGGTCGCCCGGCCCGCGCAGGCCGGCCGGATCGGTGCTCGGTTCGTTGGGATCACTCATGACACTGCCTTTCGTCCGCGGATCAATCCTCACCCCAGACTAACGTGGGCCCTACACACTGGATCCAGCAGCCGCTCACTAGGACACGTCCCATGCACCTTGAACAGTTCAACTCGGCCAGCCGTCCCCAGGCCGCCGACACCCTGCGCCCCTGCCTGGACATCCCGCGCTGGATCGACGAGCTCGCCGACGCCCGGCCCTACCCCACCGTTGCCGCGCTGCTTGAGGCTGGCCGCCGCGCAGCCAACCCGTTCACCCCGGCGGAGATCGAGGCGGCACTCGCCCACCACCCGCGGATCGGCGAGCGTTCACCGGGCAACAGCACCGAAGCCAGGCTGTCCCAGTCGGAGCAGGCAGGACTCGGCGAGGCGGACGCGGACGTCGCGGAAGCCCTGGCAGCAGGCAACCGGGCCTACGAGGAGAAGTTTGGGCAGGTGTTCCTGATCCGTGCAGCCGGCCGCAGCCGTGGTGAGATCCTGGCCGCACTCAACACCAGACTCGCCCACACGCCCGAGCAAGAACAGGCAATAATTGGCCAGCAGTTGCGGGAAATCGCGGTGCTCCGACTCGAAGGGCTGATCGGCCAATGAGCATGTCCCACGTCACCACCCACGTACTCGACACCGGCTCCGGCAAACCGGCGGCGGATGTTCCGGTCACCCTGCACAGGCTCGACGGCGGCCGCTGGGTCCAGATCGCCGGGGGCACCACCGACGCAGACGGACGGATCAAGCAACTGGGCCCGGACCGGCTGCCCACGGGGACCTACCGCCTGGCGTTCGCCACCGGAGAGTATTTCGCGGCCAGCGGCACCGCCACGTTCTTCCCCGAAGTAGCTATCACCTTTGGCGTGGTGGAGTCGGAGGAGCACTACCACGTGCCGCTTCTGCTCAGCCCGTTCGCCTATTCCACCTACCGGGGCAGCTGAGCCAGAACCCATCGAGTGTGCAGTTGGCGGCAATGTTCCGCCCCGGAACTGCCGTCAACTGCCAACTCGGTGCATAGGCTGGGACCATGGCTGACTCACCGGAACGGCTCACGACGGCGGGATCAACGACGGCGGTGCTGCTGGCCGCCGGCGCCGGGACACGGCTTGGCCTTGGTCCCAAGGCGCTGCTCCCGTTCCGCGGCCGCACGCTGGTTGAAGTGCTGGCCGACGTCCTCCTCGCGGGCGGCTGCCGGGAAGTGGTGGCCGTGCTCGGCGCGGACGCGTCAACGGTGCGCGCCACCGCCGACCTCAGCCGGCACCGGGCCATCGACAACCCGGACTGGGCCACCGGAATGGGCAGCTCATTCCGGGCCGGAGTCGCCGCGGCGGCGCCGGAGGACCACGTGCTCATGGCGCTGGTGGACCAGCCCGGCCTGACAGCTGATACTGTCGCCCGGCTGCTGGCAGTCCACCGGCCCGGCCGGGTCACCGCGGCCGCCTACCGGGGCCCCGACGGGAAGCTCCAGCGGGGCCATCCCCTGCTTCTGGACGCCAGTCTCCGCGCTGAGGCTGCGGAATCGGCAACAGGCGACGCCGGGGCGCGCGTGTTCCTGCAGGCCCACCCGGAACTCATCGATCTGGTGGACTGCAGCGACCTCTCCGGCGGCGAGGACCTGGACACCCCGGAGCAGCTGCACCTCCTCGACCCGGTCCAGCCGCAGCCTCCCGCGGCGTAAGGAGAACCAGCAATCATGAGAATCCTTGTCACAGGATCCGCGGAAGGCCTCGGACGGGCCGCGGCGGATTCCCTGCTGTCCGGCGGGCACGACGTCGTCCTGCATGCCCGAAACCAGGACCGCGCGGCCAGCCTCGCCGCCCTCGTGGACCGCGGTGCGGACATCGTGGTGGGCGACTTCACTGACCGCGATGCCGTGCGGCGTATCGCCGCCGAGCTGAACGGCCGGGATCCGCTCGACGCGGTGATCCACAACGCCGGCGTGTGGCGCGGACGGGCGGTCATGCCGGTCAACATCATCGCGCCCTACCTCCTCACAGCCCTGCTCGACGGGCCGCGGCGGCACGTGTACTTGAGCAGCGGTTCGCATTTCGGCGGGCAGCCCTCGCTGGCCGGAGTCGATTGGAAGGGCAAGACGCCCGGGTCGTACGCGGACAGCAAGCTGTTTGTCACCACGCTCGCGGCCGCGCTGGCCCGGCTGCGTCCGGAGCTGCTCAGCAACGCCGTGGACCCCGGCTGGGTGCCCACCAGGATGGGTGGACCCGGGGCGCCGGACGATCTGGAACTGGGACACCAAACCCAGGCATGGCTCGCGACAAGCGATCAACCCCGGGCGCTCACGAGCGGCGGGTACTGGTACCACCAGCAGAGGCAGCAGCCACACCGCGCAGTCAATGACCACACCTTCCAAGACCAGCTCCTGCGAACCCTCGCCGACGAAACGGGCGCCCGGCTCTGACGCGGTCGAGGCGGGCCCTGCCGGCCTACTGCTCCATACCGGCGGCCAGGAGTTCCTGCAGCCCCAGTTTGAAGCCGGACCGGCCGCCGTGCGCGGGATGCCTGATCTTCGGCACGTCCAAGCCGCTGCGCTGCAGGCTGCGGTGCGCCACATTGCCCACGGCCACCACCGTCTTGATCGGGAACAGCTCCGTCAGCGCCTGCCAGAACGGGGTCCCCAAGGCCGCCTCGGAAGCACTGGGCGCGCGGTTGGACAGCGGCCGCCCGGGCAGGTGGGTATGCCAGGGGCAGGCACTCCAGAGCAGGGGGAGGAAGTCCAGCTCGGCCAGCACTTCCCACATCACTGTGGCCGTCGGCTCCGCGGCAACTCCCGCGGCTTCCGCCGGCAGCACGTAGCCTTTGCCGGGCCCAAACAGTCCAAACCCCTTGGCAGGGCCCTCGAACATCGTCCGGTTGGTGAAGGGAACGCCGGTGATCCTCATGCCCCGGAAGCCGGGGGCCTCCCCCACCAGCAGCACCTTCGGGCGCCGGTCCAGCATTTCCTGGAGGTAGATTGCCAGGTTCCGCCGGCGCTGCTCGTTGCCGGGGACGGAGTGGTCAAAGAAGTTGTTGCACGCCGGCCCCGTTGCCACTGCCGCGAGCCGGTCAACAAATCCGTCGATGGACGGTGCAGTCATGAGCGGCCCGTACGGGACTGCTACCAGCGCGGGTGGATCGACGCGCGGAAGTAGCGGTCGTAGATCTCGTGGACGCCGACGTCGAACGTTGAGTCAATCCCGCTGACCCCCGCCGCTTCGGCGTTGGAGCTGGCCTGCTCCACGCTGCGCGCCCCGGGGATCACGGTGCTGACGCCGTCCTGCGCCGCGATCCAGGCAATGGCCGCCTGGGCGGTGCTGACGCCGTCGGGCACCAGTTCCTCGAACTCGGCCACTGCCTGGAGGCCCTGCTCGAAGTCCACGCCGGAGAAGGTCTCGCCGACGTCGAACGACGATCCGGTGCGGTTGAAGTTCCGGTGGTCGTCCGCCGCGAAGGACGTGTCCGCGGTGTATTTGCCGGAGAGCAGCCCCGAGGCGAGCGGGACGCGGGCGATGATGCCGACGCCGGAAGCCTCCGCCACGGGCAGCACTTCGTCCAGGGGCTTGAGCCGGAAGGCGTTGAGGATGATCTGCACCGTGGCCGTGCCGTCGTGCCGCATCGCTTCGAGGGCTTCGTCGGTCCGCTCCACGCTGACGCCGTAGTTCCGGATGGCGCCGTCAGCCACCAGCGTGTCCAGCGCGTCATAGACTTCGGCGCTGCTGTACACGGCCGTGGGGGGACAGTGCAGCTGGACCAGGTCCAGCCGCTCCACGCCCAGCTTGCGCCGGGACCGGTCCGTCCACTCGCGGAAGTTGGCCAGGTTGTAGTGCTCCGGCAGCTGCTCCGCCCGGCGGCCCATCTTGGTGGCCACAGTGATGTCCAGGCCCGGGTTGGCCGCCAGGAACTTGCCGATGGCCTGCTCGCTGCGGCCGTCGCCGTAAACGTCGGCGGTGTCGAAGAACGTGACCCCGGCTTCCGCGGAGGCGGCCAGGATGGCCTGCGCCTGAGCGGGGTCGACGTTGCCCCAGTCCGCGCCGAGCTGCCAGGTCCCCAGCCCGACAATGGAGACGTTCCGTCCGGTCTTGCCCAAGGTTCGCTGTTCCATCATCCGACTATAGGCCGTGGGTGCGCTCAACGTGAGGTGCCCGGAACACGGGCGGGACCAGGCCTGATTCCTTCAGGGCCAGGTAGATCTTGTCCCGGGCGATCGGCAGCTCCGCGAACCGGATCCCCGTGGCGTTCCGGATGGCGTTGGCCAGCGCAGGCGCCACCGGGTTGAACGGGCTCTCGCTCATGGACTTCGCGCCGAGGGGGCCCAGCTTGTCGGACGTGTCGGCGAAGTACACCTCGCTGCGCGGCACGTCCGCGAAGGACGGGATGTGGTACTGCCGCAGGATGTCCGTGGTGACCCGCCCGGCGTCGTCCACTCTGACCTCCTCATACAGCGCGGCGCCGAGCGCCTGCGCGATGCCCCCTTCGATCTGCCCGCGGCACTGCCGCGGGTTGACCACCACGCCGGCGTCGGCGGCCTGGACGCTCTGCAGGATCCGCAGCTCCCCCGTCCCGGTGTTGACGGCCACCCGGAAACCGTGGACGTTGAACGCCACAGACCGCGGGGTCCCGCCCCAGCGCCCCTCGCCGGAAAGTTCGACGCCGGCCGCTGCGGCGGCGTCGTACAGTTCCGTCAGCGGCACCCGGGTTCCCTCGCAGATCACCGCGTCGTCCTCGAGCACGCACCCGGAGGCCTGGACCTGCCGGATGCCGGCGGCGAAGGCGCGGATCCGCACGGCAAGCTCCTCTGCCGCGGCCAGCGTCGCCTTGCCGGCCACCACCGTCCCGGCCGAGCCGAAGGCGCCGGAATCGTGGTCGATGAGGTCCGTGTCCGCCTGCCGGAGCGAGATCCGGTCCGCGGTGGTGGACAGTGCGGTGGCGGCGAGCTGGGTGTGCACGGTGGTGGTGCCGTTGCCGAACTCCGCGGTCCCCACGTCCACCTGGTAGCTCCCGTCCGGCAGGACCCGGATTTTGGAATGCGCGAAGTGCCCCCGCGGCGGGACGGTGTCGATCATGGACAGCGCCGAGCCCTCCCCCGTGACCCAGCCCGGCCCGAGGTCGCCGGGGCCGGCGTTCCGGTAGCGGTCCCGGCCGCGCTCCAGGGCGTCCTGCACCAGCCGGGTGCACTGGTCCAGCCCGTAGCTGCCGTAGAGCACGTCCTCCGCCGGTTCGGCGCGGGTGGAGAGCATGTCGTCACCCTCGCGGACCATGTTGCGGCGGCGGAACTCCATCGGGTCCATGCCGATTCCGGTGGCAAGCTCGTCGACGGCCGACTCGATCGCGAAGATCGTCTGGCTCAGCCCGTAGCCGCGGAAGGCGCCGGAGGGCACGGTGTTCGTGTAGACGGCGTGGGCGTCCACTTTCTTGTTGGCACAGGTGTACACGCCCAGCGATTCGCCGCAGCCGTGGAACATCACGCCCACGGAGTGGTTGCCGTAGGCGCCGGCGTTGGTCAGGACCTCCAGCTGCAGGGCGGTCAGCTTGCCGTCGTTGCTGGCGGCGGCCTTGAGGTGGATGGTGAACGGGTGCCGGGTGGTGGCTGCGGTGAACTGCTCGGTGCGGGTGAACTCGAGCTGCACGGGGCGCCGCAGTTTCAGCGCGGCGAGGGCCACGATGTCCTCGGTGAGGACTTCCTGCTTGCCGCCGAAGCCGCCGCCCACCCGTCCCGTGACGACCCGGATCCCTTCCTCCGGCAGGCCAAAGACCCGGCTCAGCGTGCGGCGGACCAGGAACGGCACCTGGCTGGACGTGCGGACCTGGAGCCGGCCGTCGTCGTCGATCGAGGCGATGGCGGCATGGGTCTCCAGCGCCGTGTGCGCCACCCGCTGGGTGCGGTAGGTCTGCTCGTGGATGAAGTCCGCGGTGGCGAAGGCCGCCGCGACGTCGCCCAGTTCGGAGTGCAGCTCGGCCACCACGTTGCGCTCCGGCCGCCCGATGCGGGCCGTGGCGGCGTCCTTGTCCCCGTGGATCGCCGGGGCTCCGGGGCGCATCGCGTCCTGCGGGGTGAACACGGCGTCCAGCACCTGGTATTCCACCTTCAGCGCCCGCACGCCGGCTTCCGCCGCGGCGACGGTTTCGGCGACGACGCCGGCGATCCGCTGCCCGACGAAGCGGACCACGTCATCCAGCACCCGGGTGTCGTCCGGGTCGTCCGTGTAAAGCTCATGCTGCGCCGTGGAAAACAGCTGCGCGGGTGAGTCCTCGTGGGTGAAAACCGCTTCCACGCCGGGAATCCGCAACGCCTCCGTGGCATCGATGGACAGCACGCGGGCGTGGGCGTGCGGCGAGCGCAGGAGCTTCACGTGCAGGAGCCCGGGTAGCTCCTCCGCGGGAACGTCCAGCGTGTAGCGCGCGGTCCCGGTGACAATGGCCTGGCTGGCGGGAGCAGGGACGTCGTCGCCGAGCTGGCCGGGACGCGGGCCGGGCTGGCCCTCCCCTGCGGTCCCGGATCCCGTCCCCGCGGGGGCCGGGTGGCTGGATTCGCCGTGCGCGGCCTCACCGCAGACGGCATCCGCAATGGCGGTGTAGCCCGTGCAGCGGCACAGGTTGCCTTTGAGGTTCCGCGGCAGGTCGGCCTTCTGCTCGTCGTCGAAGGTGGCCGCCGTCATCACCATGCCCGCGGTGCAGAAGCCGCACTGGAAGCCCTGCCGTTCCATGAACTGCTGCTGCATCGGATGGAGCGCGGCGCCGGGGGCGGTTTCTGTACTGGGGGCGGTGGCCGCGAGGCCCTCCACGGTGGTCACCGCCCGGCCCTCAGCGCGGACCGCCGGGTAGATGCAGCTGTGCACGGGAACGCCGTCCACGTGGACGGTGCAGGCCCCGCAGTCGCCGCCGTCGCACCCTTTCTTCACGCCGAGGTTGCCCTGCTCCCGCAGGAACGTCCGCAGGCACTGCCCGGGACTCGGTTCGGCCTGGGCCGGGACGCCGTTGATCGTAATTGCGCCGTTGATCTCGATTGCGCCGTTGATCTCAGTGCCCATGCTCAGGCCCTTCCTGCTGCGGTGCCGAAGCCTGCGGCGTAGTGCGCGGCGGAGGCCAGAAGTCGCCGGAAACATGGACCGGTCCCGTGCCTGCGGGGGCCGCCAGTTCGGCGCGGATTTCCTCGGCGAGCCGGTAGGTCATGTCCTTGCGCCAGGCGGGCAGGCCGTGGATGTCGTCGTGATAGAGCCCGTCCGGGATGGCGTCGCCCAGCGCGGCGGAGAGCTCGGCAGCCGTAGCTGTTCCGCTGCCGCTGCTGCCGAGGCGCAGCTGCACGGGGCGTTTGGTGGCGGCGGTGAGAGTGAGGACCAGTCCGCCGTCGGCGTCGAGCCGTCCGATCAGCAGCACGCCGGAACGTCCGAGGTTGCTTAGGGACAGTCTGCGGAACGCGACCCGCGAGGACAGGGCCGACGCCGGCAGGTGGATGCTGCGGAGCAGCTCGCCGGGTGCCAGGGCGTTGCGCCCGTCCCCCGTGACGAAGTCCGCCACCGGGATGCCGCGGCTGGCCCCGCCCGGGCCGAGCACCGTGGCCACGCCGTCCAGGGCCGCGCAAAGGGAAATCATGGGTCCGGCCGGAAGGGATGTGCAGAGGTTGCCGCCCACGGTGGACATGTTCCAGACCTTGAAGGACGCCACAAACGAATCGCAGCACGGCCGGATCAGCTCCAGCGCGGCCCAGGCGGCCGCGCGCGTCCGGCCGGTCTCGCTGGCCGGCAGCGCATAGAGCTCGGCAACCGTGCAGGTGGCCGCGAGCTCGATGCCGGACTCGGACACTGTGATGGCCGGCCAGCCCGTGGAACCGAGGTCCAGGAGCCGCCGAAGCGGTTCCGTGCCGAAGGCGTAGCTGCCATAGGAGAACAGCACAGTGCCGCCGGCCAGCCAGGCGTCCCCGGCCCGCCAGTCGGCCGGATCCGAGGTGCGGACCACCGCCTCGATGGAGTTCATGTCCATGGCGTCTCCTGCAGTTCGATGTGGACCTCCAGCTCGCCGCCGCAGGTGAGCCCGACGGCGAACGCGTCCCCGGCGGTGTAGCCGACGAACTCGCGGCGGGGGCCGCCGTCGGGCATCAGATCCAACATTGCTGCACCCCCTAATTCCCCTGCGGCGATGGTCTGCACATTCTCGTTCCAAACGGGGGCCGGGGAAAGCACCGCCCCGGCCGGGCCCGCCGAAAATCCGCTGCGGTTGCGGATTTCCGCGCCCCGGATCCACGCAGCGCCTGTCCAAAAGCGCAGCGCCTGTCCGAAAACGGCGCGGAACCCGTTAGTAGTCGATCCGGGACCGGTGGGTCTGCCAGGTGGTGAAGGGCAGCAACACGGCGGGCGCCTCCGGACCGTCCAGCGCCAGCTTGCGCACGGGCATCACGGCAGCCGGCTGGCCCTTCTCGAAGTACTCGTAGAACACGGCGTCGTCGAATCCCACCGAAGCGGCGTCGTGCCGGTCGGCGGCAAAAACCACGCCCTCCACCCGGGCCCAGAGGGCCGAGGCCAGGCACATGGGGCACGGTTCGCAGCTGGTGTAGAGCGTGGCTCCCCTGAGTTCGAACCGGCCAAGTTCGGCGCAGGCCCGGCGGATTGCCGTGACCTCGGCGTGGGCGGTGGGATCGTTGGTGGCGGTGACGCGGTTGACGCCGTCGAACGCTTGTCCGTCCACGGTGACAACGACGGCGCCGAAGGGCCCGCCGCTGTTCATGACGTTGGCGGTGGCCAGCTCTATGGACCTGGCTAGATACAGCTGGGCCGTGGCAATGACGGTCATGATGCGACTCCCTCTGCTGTGGAAGCCGGAACCGTACCGGAAGGCGATGAGCCGTCGGCGTCGGTTACCAGGCTTCAGCGTTTGCGGTGAAGGTGGTGTTGCGCCTGGTAGATAGCCTCCCGGCTCCCGGGTGCCCGCCGTTGACACGAGCGAGACTAGCAGCGGAAAGGTGGCTGCGCCATCAATTTTTTGATGCTTGTGATGCGCCCGCCGCCGCACTAGCCTTGAACCTACTTCGTGGCGTGCGTCACGTGACCTGGGAGCAGCAGGCAGGGTTGTAATGAGCTGGCGTCAACTGACGCCGGCTCTTTTTTGTGGGCCGGCGGAGGAAGAAACGGACGCGAAACGCGTACGAAATTTCTATGTGGCATTTTGGCTCCACCTACCGGAAGTTGGGAACCGCACCATGAGCAGCAGGATCGTCCTCGGACAGAATCAGTACGGTAAAGCCGAAGTCCGCGTCGTCAAGATCACCCGCGACACGGAGCGCCACGAGATCGAAGACCTCAACGTCACCTCGCAGCTCCGCGGCGACTTCGCCGCAGCCCACCTGGAAGGCGACAACAGCCACGTGGTGGCCACGGACACGCAGAAGAACACCGTCTACGCCTTCGCCCGGGAGGGCATCGGCTCCCCGGAGGCCTTCCTGCTCCGGCTCGGCGAGCACTTCACGTCAAGCTTCGACTGGGTGGCCGGCGGCCGCTGGGAAGCAGAACTCTACCGCTGGGACCGAATCCAGGCCCACGGCGCGCCCCACGACCACTCCTTCGTGCGCAACGGCCAGGAGGTGCGGACCGCTGTGCTGGTCCGCGACGGCGCCGACCGGCACCTGCTCTCGGGCCTCAAGGACCTCACCGTCCTCAAGTCCACACAATCCGGTTTCGCCGGCTACCCGCGCGACAGTTACACCACCCTGCCCGAAACCACCGACCGGATCCTTGCCACCGAGGTCTCCGCCCGCTGGCGCTACCGGACCGGCACGGATTTTGGCTCCGTCGATTTCAACAAGGGCTACGAGGACATCAAGGCCCTGCTGCTGGAGGGCTTCACCGAAAAGTACTCCCATGCCCTGCAGCAGACCCTGTTCGACATGGGCGCGAAGGTCCTCGAGTCCCACGGCGAAATCGACGAAATCAGGTTCTCGATGCCCAACAAGCACCACTTCCTGGTGGACCTCTCGCCGTTTGGCCTCGACAACCCCAATGAAGTCTTCTTCGCCGCCGACCGCCCCTACGGCCTGATCGAGGCGGCCGTGCAGCGCGACGACGCTGTACCGGCCGAGGCCGCCTGGTCCGGTATCGCCGGCTTCTGCTAGCGCCGGCCCCAGTCATGATCGGCGGCGGGCGGCCGGAATCATGTCCAGGGAGGCTAGTCTGTTCGCCAAGACCGACCCGGATCGCTCCCGCCGGAGATCCACCGCCTGACGCACCAAGTGATGCACCGCCTGATTCACCGACGAAGAAGGACCACCATGGCTCTCACAGTTTCAGCCCACCGCCCCGTTGACCGCGCCGGGGAGATCCTCACCCCCGAGGCACTGGCCTTCATCGAGGAACTGCACCAGCGTTTCGCCGCCACCCGGGGGGAGCTCCTCAAGGCCCGTGCGGCCAAGCGCGAGGACGTGGCCCGCACCGGCCGGCTCGATTTCCTGCCGGAGACCCGCGACATCCGCGACGGCGATTGGTCCGTTGCCGCCGCCCCCGCGGCCCTGCAGGACCGGCGGGTGGAAATGACGGGCCCGGCTGCCCCGGCCAAGATGGCGATCAACGCCCTGAACTCCGGGGCGAAAGTCTGGCTCGCCGACCTCGAGGACGCCAGCACGCCCACGTGGGCCAACGTGATCGAATCGATCCTGAACCTCCGCGACGCCGCTGCCGGCACGCTGGCCTACACCTCCCCTGAAGGCAAGGAATACAGGCTCCGGACCGACGCCCCGCTGGCCGTTGTGGTGGCGCGCCCGCGCGGCTGGCACCTGGGCGAACGGCACCTGCTGGTCGACGGCGAACGCACCGTGGGCGCCCTGGTGGACTTCGGCCTGCACTTCTTCCACACTGCCAGGCAGCTGCTGGAGAACGGCCAGGGCCCCTACTACTACCTGCCCAAGATGGAGAGCCACCTCGAGGCCCGGCTCTGGAACCAGGTCTTCGTCTTCGCCCAGGACTACCTCGGCATCCCGCAGGGCACCATCCGCGCCACGGTCCTGATCGAGACCATCCCCGCGGCGTTCGAAATGGACGAGATCCTCTACGAGCTCCGCGACCACGCCTCCGGACTGAATGCCGGACGCTGGGACTACCTGTTCAGCATCATCAAGTATTTCCGCGACGCCGGCCCGCGCTTTGTGCTCCCGGACCGCGCCACCGTGGCCATGACCGCCCCGTTCATGCGCGCCTACACCGAACTGCTGGTCAAGACCTGCCACCACCGCGGCGCCTTCGCCATGGGCGGCATGGCGGCCGTCATCCCCAACCGCCGCGAACCCGACGTGACCGCCCAGGCGTTCGAGAAGGTGCGCGCGGACAAGACCCGCGAGGCGAACGACGGTTTTGACGGGTCCTGGGTGGCCCACCCGGACCTGGTGCCGGTCTGCCGGGACGTGTTCGGCGCCGTCCTGGGCGAACGCCCGAACCAGCTGGACCGGCAGCGCCCGGACGTGTCGGTCACCCCGGACCAGCTCCTGGACATCGCCTCCGCGAACGGCACGGTCACCGAGGCGGGCCTGCGGCTGAACCTCTACGTCGCCGTCGCCTACACGGCGGTGTGGATCTCGGGCAACGGCGCCGTCGCCATCCACAACCTGATGGAGGACGCCGCGACGGCGGAGATCTCCCGCTCGCAGGTCTGGCAGCAGATCCGCAACCAGGTGGTCCTCGCCGACACCGGCCGGACGGTCACCCGCGAACTGGTGGCCGGGATCCTCGCAGAGGAAACCGAGAAGCTCCGCGGCGAGGTGGGCGAGGACGCCTTCGCGAAGCATTACCAGCCCGCCAGCAAGCTCATCGGCGACATCTGCCTCTCCGAGGAGTACACGGACTTCCTCACCACTCCTGCCTACGAACTGGTGGACTGAGCCCGTGGCTGCGCCTCCCTCCGGGCCGGCCTCCGGCGCCCGGCCTGGGTCACCCTCCCGGGCTCTCTCCGGCGCCGACCTGGACAGCATCGATGCCCAGCTGGCGGCAACGGACCTGCTGCTGGAGCGGAGCTACCCGGGCGACGACGGCTCCCGCCAGCCGGTCCACACCGTCTACGTCCCCGCCGACCGCTTCACTCCCGGCTTCGCCGCCGGCTGGGGCGCCCAGGCGCAGGCTGCCGCGGACGCCCACGGCGGGCTGGAACAGCTGGGAACACTGCTCGGCCAGGACGCCGCGATGGCCGCCGCCGTCGCCTCCCGTGTGGCCGCGAAGCTCGGCAGCGAGCCGATCGAGGACCTCCGGCTGGACTTCGAGGACGGCTACGGGGACCGGGGTGACGACGTCGAGGACGCCGACGCCGTCGCTGCCGCAGCCGCCGTCGCCGCCGCCGTCGCGGACGGCAGCGCCCCGCCCTTCATCGGGATCCGGTTCAAGTGCTTCGAGGCGCCCACCCGCGCCCGTGGACTGCGCACCCTGGACCTGTTCGTCTCCGGCCTGGCCGCCGCCGGCGAGCTCCCGGAAGGGCTGGTCCTCACGTTGCCCAAGGTCACCACCGTGGCCCAGGTGCAGGCTATGGACTACGCCGTGTCCCGGCTGGAGAAGGTCCACTCGCTGCCCGCCGGCCGCCTGCGCTTCGAGGTCCAGGTGGAAACGCCGCAGCTGATCCTCGGCCCGGACGGCACGTCCCCGGTGGCGCAGTTGCCGCACGCCGTCCCCGGCCGGATCAGCGCGCTCCACTACGGCACCTACGACTACTCGGCCTCCCTGCAGATCTCCGCGGAATACCAGTCGATGGAACACCCGGCGGCGGACCACGCCAAAGAGGTGATGCAGCTTGCCGTGGCCGGCACCGGCATCCGGCTCTCCGACGGGTCCAGCAATGTCCTGCCAGTCGGCGACGGCGTGCAGGACGCCTGGCGGCTCCACGGCCGGCTGGTCCGCCGGTCGCTGGAACGCGGCTACTACCAGGGCTGGGATCTCCACCCCGCCCAGCTGCCGAGCCGTTTCGCCGCCACGTACGCGTTCTACCGGCAGGGCCTTCCGGCCGCCGCCGCACGGCTCCGCAACTACGTGGAGCACGTTGACGGCGGGGTCCTGGACGAACCGGCCACCGCACGGGCCTTGGCCGCCTTCGTGCTGCGCGGCATCCAGTGCGGTGCCGCGGGCGCCGGCGAAGTCCTCGAGCTGACCGGCCTTGGCGTGCCCAGGCTGACGGGCCTGGCACACCCCCGGCGGGCGCAGCCGTCAGCCTCCCCCAACCACTGACCCCGACCAGGAGCGATCCCATGAGCAGCTACTTTTCCCCCGAGGGCGGCCTGCCCCCGCAAACCCAGCTCCTCACCGACCGCGCCGTGGTCAAAGAGGCCTACACCGTCATCCCCAAGGGCGTGCTGCGCGACATCGTCACGTCCAACCTGCCCGGCTGGACCAAAACCCGGTCCTGGATCATCGCCCGCCCCATCGCCGGCTTCGCCACGACCTTCTCGCAGCTGATCGTGGAAGTGGCGCCGGGCGGCGGCAGTGACAGGCCCGAGGCGGAGGCCGGCGTCGAAGGCGTCATCTTCCTCACCAAAGGCGAACTGACCTTGACGCTCGACGGCGAGCGCCACCGTCTTGAGCCCGGCGGCTACGCCTACCTCGCCGCGGGTTCGGACTGGAAGGTGTCCAACGACGGGGCCGGGGAGGCGGCCAGCTTCCAGTGGATCCGCAAGGCCTATGAGCCGCTGGACGGCTTCGCGGCGAAGTCTTTCGTCACCCGGGACCAGGACGTCGAGCCCCGGCCCATGCCCGGCACCAACGGCGCCTGGGCGACCACCCGGTTCGTGGACCCGGACGATCTGGCCCATGACATGCACGTCAACATCGTCACGTTCCAGCCCGGCGGGTCGATCCCCTTCGCCGAGACCCATGTGATGGAACACGGGCTCTTTGTCCTGGAGGGCAAGGGCGTCTACCGGCTCAACGACGACTGGGTGGAAGTCGAGGCCGGAGATTTCATGTGGCTCCGCGCGTTCTGCCCGCAGGCCTGCTACGCCGGCGGACCCGGCCCGTTCCGCTACCTGCTCTACAAGGACGTCAACCGGCAGGTCCGCCTGACCTAGACAGGGCTTGCTAGCCTGAGGCTGTGAAGTACGAGTCCCTGTGGATCGGAATGCTCCTTGGCGCGGCCCTCGGCCTGGTCATCGGGGTTGTCAGCGCCGACAAGCCCTTCACCGGCCTGCTGATCGGCATCGGCATCGGGGCGCTGGTGGGCCTGGCGGCCCGGAAGGATCCCACCAAGGGGTAGGAAGTTTCCCCCGCGCACCAGAAAGGACCCACTATGGCGTACTCCGTGAACTGCTCCATCCTGCTGACCGAGTTGCCGCTCCTGGAACGGCCCGCCGCGGCGAAGGCTGCCGGTTTTGACGCCGTCGAGTTCTGGTGGCCCTTCGCGAGCTCCGTCCCCGGCGACGCCGAGCTCACCCGCTTCGAACGGGCGGTCACCGACGCGGGAGTCCAGCTCACCGGCCTGAACTTCAACGCAGGCGACATGCCGGCCGGGGACCGCGGGCTGGTGTCCTGGCCGGGCCGCTCCGCCGAATTCAGGGACAACATCGACGTGGTGGCGGGCATCGGCGGGCGTCTCGGCTGCAGGTCCTTCAATGCCCTCTACGGCAACCGGATGGACGGGCGCACCCCCGAAGCCCAGGACGAACTGGCGGTCCAGAACCTCACGGCCGCGGCCGACGCCGTGGCCCGCATCGGCGGAACCGTGCTGCTCGAACCGGTCAGCGCGGCACCGCGCTACCCGCTCCTCACCGCCGACGACGCCCTCCGGACCATCGCCCGGGTCAAGGAGGAAACCGGCGCGGGGAACATCAAGCTCCTCGCCGACTTCTATCACTTGTCCGTCAACGGGGACGACGTCGCCGCTGTGATCGACAAGCACGCCCAGGATTTTGGCCACATCCAGATCGCTGACAGCCCCGGCCGCGGTGCCCCCGGAACAGGTGGGCTTCCCCTGGACGACTGGATCGCCCGGAGCCGCCAGCTCGGCTACGAGGGCTACATCGGCCTCGAATACAAGGAACCGGCAGCAACCGCCTTCGACTGGGCCCTCCGCCAGCCGGCCCGCTGACCGCACCGCCGCCGTCGTCGCCCATCAGGGGGCACTTCGACACGGACGCGCCGGCCGCCGTCGCAGTTTTCGACGCCGACTCCCCCAATGTGCCCCGCAATGGTTCGCGGTGCATGCCGGGGAACCCGGAAGACGCAGTGAGCAAGGAGAACCCGAATGCCCGAAGAAACCTTCGACCTCGTCATCCGGGGCCAGCGCGTCCTGACGACGGCGGGGACCGCGCCGCGCGAGGTGGGGGTCCGGGGCGGCAAGGTCGCCGCCGTCGAGCCGCTCGGCGTCAGGCTCTCCGGCGCCACCGTCATTGAGCTCTCGGACGACGAAACCCTGCTCCCGGGCCTCGTGGACACCCACGTCCACGTCAACGAGCCCGGCCGCACCGAGTGGGAGGGCTTTGCCTCCGCGACCCGGGCAGCGGCGGCCGGCGGCGTGACCACGATCATCGACATGCCGCTGAACAGCATCCCGCCCACCACCACGGTGGATGGCCTCAAGCGCAAGCGCGAGGTGGCCGGCGGGCAGGTGTTCGTCGACGTCGGGTTCTGGGGCGGAGCGGTGCCCGGCAACAGGGCGGACCTCCGCCCGCTGCACGACGAGGGGGTCTTCGGCTTCAAGTGTTTCCTGCTGCCCTCCGGAGTGGACGAGTTCCCGCACCTGGACGCCGAGGATCTCGAAGCGGACCTCGCCGAGCTCAAGTCCTTCGATTCGCTCATGATCGTCCATGCCGAGGACCCCCAAGCGATCGAGCATGCCCCGCACGCGGGCGGTGACCAGTACGCGACGTTCCTCGCGTCCCGGCCCCGCGGCGCGGAGAACAAGGCCATCGCCGAGGTGATCGAACGGGCCCGCTGGACCGGCGCCCGCGCCCACATCGTGCACCTTTCCTCCTCGGACGCCCTGCCCATGATCGCCAGCGCCAAGCACGACGGCGTCCGCCTCACCGTGGAGACGTGCCCGCACTACCTGACCCTCACGGCCGAGGAAATCCCCAATGGGGCCACCGCCTACAAGTGCTGCCCACCGATCCGCGAGGCCGCCAACCGGGACCTGCTCTGGAAGGGCCTCCAGGACGGAGTTATCGACTGCATCGTCTCCGACCACTCCCCCAGCACGCTGGACCTCAAGGACCTGCAAAACGGCGACTTCGCCGTGGCCTGGGGAGGGGTTTCCTCGCTCCAGCTGGGCCTGGCGCTGGTCTGGACGGAGGCCCGGCACCGCGGCATTCCGCTCGAACAGGTGGTGTCCTGGATGGCCCGCCGGCCCGCCGAATTCGCCAGGCTGGCCACCAAGGGCCAGCTCGCCGTGGGGTACGACGCCGATTTTTCGATCTTCGCCGCCGAGGATTCCTTCGTGGTGGACGCCGCCAAGCTCAAGCACAGGAACCCCATCACCCCCTACGACGGCAAAACCCTCTCCGGGGTGGTCCGCCGGACGTTCCTGCGCGGCCAGGAAATCGACGGCCGCACCCCCGGCGGACAACTGCTCCGCCGCGGCGGCCAGGGCGCTGCATCCACAGCCGGGACAGAAGTGCGCGGGCCGGCGGAATACAGCATCTGAACCAGTCGTTGTGCATCGACAGACCGCTTTATCCGCAGACCCACAAACCCCGAAGGAATCCCCATGAGCCCCAATCCCACCATCAAGCTCCAGCCAGGCACCCCCGCCCCGGAGTTCACCCTTCCGGACGCCTCGGGACAGAAAGTGTCACTGGCCGATTACCGCGGCAAGAACGTCATTGTGTACTTCTACCCGCAGGCCGCCACCCCGGGGTGCACCACCGAGGCCTGCGATTTCCGCGACAGCCTTGCCTCCCTGCAGGGCTCCGGCTACGAGGTGCTGGGCATCTCCCCCGACGCCCCGGAAGCCCTTGCCGAGTTCACGGGCGACTTCGCACTGACCTTCCCGCTGCTCGCCGACGAAGACCACGCCGTGGCGCTGGCCTACGGCGCGTGGGGCGAGAAGCTGGTCAACGGCGAAGTCACGGAGGGGATCGTCCGCTCCACCGTCGTCGTGGATCCGGAGGGCAGTGTCCGGCTGACCCAGTACCAGGTCAAGGCGCAGGGCCACGTCGCCGCGCTGAAGGACGCGCTCGGCGTCTAGGCTCTCGCGCCGGCCGGGCGCACTGGGTAGGCTCGGTCCAAACAGCGCCGGCAACGGCCTACGCGAAGGCGGACACGTGGCAACTGGAACCAAGCAGGATCCCTGGGTGCTCAAGACAGCCCCCGGAACGTCCGAGTACACGATGTACCGGGACGAGGAGTCCGATCCCGCAGCCCTTGTATGCCAGGTCGGTTCCACGACGCTGAAGTATCACCTCCGGGCCATTGAGGACCTTCAGCTGTGGCTGATGGAGCGGGTCGATTGGGTGCCGCTGGGTGCCGCCGATGAGAACAAGCCTGCCGCCGAAGGAACCGTCGAGGCATGGGGGCGTGATCCGGGGAACCCCGTGGGCGGGTGGTACGGGCTGCGGAAGGGATACCGCGGCCGGTTCGGCATGTACCTGCCGCCGTTGTTGGAAGCGCTGGGCCTGGTTGAGCTCACGCACGACAAGCGCAACAACTCCGTCCGGGCCATCATCGCCGATGCCTCAGGCCCCGCTATCCCGGCCTGACCCGGGCCCGCCGCGTTCCCGCGGCGTTTTCGGACGGAGGCACTGGTTTCGGACGGGCGCCCCGCCTCCGGGCTGGCGCACCGGTTTCGGATCAGCGCACACGGGATCCGAGGCGCGGCGGTCCGATTCAGCCGCGCCTTTTCCGACGTCGCCGCGCGTTCCCGTCCGGGTCCTCGGTACCTCCCAGGACACCCCGCACGCCTTGGCCGGGTTCCCGGGCGGGCATGCCTTCATGTGCCCACTGCTCGCCAACGAGGTCCATGCCGAAGCACTGCCCTGCTGCACCTTCGGATCGTCGCGCTGCGAGTATCCGCGGTCCGTCTGTCCGATACCGCCGCGCCGGGTCGAAGCCACCAGGGGAAAGTTCTCCACGTCCGTCCCCCATCCCGTTGCCCGGCCCGTCTTCGCGGACCACCATCTGTGGCATGGACCTACCCGAACTGATTCTCACCAGCGATCTCGCACGGCTTGGCCAGGACGCTCGGGGCCTTGCCCGGAAAGCGAAGTCCGGGCAGCTCCGCCGCATCCGGCAGGGCGTCTACGTCCGGGCCCAGGACTGGGAGGCGCTGACTCCGTGGGACCAATATCCGCTCCTCATCCGGGCGGCGGCCACTACGTTGAAGAGCCGTACTGTGTTCTGCCGCCAGTCCTCCGCTGTGCTCTGGGACCTGCCCGTGCTGGGCGTTCAGCATCGGGTGCACGCATGCACCTCCGACGCCGGCGGCGGGCGCTCGCGTGCCGGTGTCCGCCGGCATTTCGTCGATTTGGACTCGGCCCGGATCGAGGAACGCCACGGGCTGCTGGTCACGGGCCGCGCGCGGACGGCCTTGGACCTGGCAGCCTTCGAATCATTTGAGCAGGGCGTCACGGTATTCGACCACGTCCTCCGGACCCAGCCCGGCGCCCTTGCACCGCTCAGCAAAGCGGACCTCGACGCCGGCGTCGACGGTCATTACACGGCGGCCGCGGCCCGGCGAATCCGCGCCGCCCTGGAGTTTGCCGATCCTGCGTCCGGTTCGCCGGGCGAATCCGTCAGCCGTGCCATGATGCACCGGCTTGGCTTCCGGGTTCCCGTCCTTCAGGTCGAAATCCGGGACGGGCACGGGCTGGTGGCATTCACAGACTTTGACTGGCCCGAGGACCGGCTGTGCGGAGAATTCGACGGCCTCGTGAAATACCGCAATCCGGAGTATCTTCGGGGCCGGACACCGGCGCAGGCTCTCACCGACGAGAAGCGCCGGGAGGACCGGATCCGTGCCACGGGCCGGCGGGTGGTCCGCTGGACGTGGTCTGAGCTCTCCAGCCCCGCAAGGTTTGCCGCGTTCCTGGCGGAGGCGGGCGTTCCGCGGGCGACACTTCGGTCCTGTCGCCGCTGATCCGGACACGCTTCCGGAAAACTGCCGCGGAATCAGACACAGGCTCCCCGGATCCAAGCCGCGCCGGTCCGAAATCGTGGCGTGAACCGGAAAACGGCGCGGAAAAGGCCTACACCCGGGTCCCCGCCACGATGGTCGCCGTGGAGCGGAGCCGGAGGGCGCCGTCGTGCTCATAGCGGCCCAGCAGCTGGAACACGTCGGAGCGGATCAGTTCCCGGGCTTCCCGGTCCGCCCGCGCCAGGCCCACGGCCACGGTGGTCGCGATGTCGGTCATGAACTCCCAGTAGAGCTCCGGTGACGCCTGTACCAGGTCCGTGCTGACCTTCCGCTCGATGACGTCGACCAAGCCGGCCTCCCGGAAGATCCGGCCCATGAACCCCTGCGCCGCACAGCGGAACAGTCCCGGCGTGCCCGGAGGCGGGGGAGGCAGTTCGCTGTGGCGTGCGATCGTGCCGAGGACCAGGCTGGCCCACGGATTCTCGGCGGCCCGGCCCCAGACAGCGGCGCTGATCCGGGCGCCAGGCTTGGCCACGCGCACCATTTCGCCCATCGCCGCGGTTATCCCGGGGAAGAACATAAAGCCGAACCGGCAGAGAACGGCGTCGAATGATCCGTCGTCGAACGGCAGGGCGGCGGCGTCTCCGACGACGGCATGGACGTTCGACAGCCCGCGGGCGGCTGCCTTCTCGGAGGCAACCCCCAGCATCCCCGCGGAGAGATCCAGCAGGGCGACGCTTCCGCGCGGAACGAGGGCGGCAGCCGTCAGGCCCGGTTCGCCGGTTCCGGCCGCGACGTCGAGGACCACGGAATCCGGGCGGAGCCAGGCCTCTTGAATAACGGCGTCGCCGAAGGGGGCATGCCAGCCGAGCAATTCCTCATCCCATTTGCGCCAGCCTGCGGAGAACTCATCCCAGGTGCGGCGCTGCTGGTCCCTGATCTGCTCCGTTGAGGCTGACATGGCGCTCCTAGGCTGTTCCGTGCCCTCCCCCACCCTTTAGTGTGCGCCCCCGCACCGGGCCGTAGCAATGGCTTCCGGGGCAGTAGGCTTAACACCATGTCTACCCCCGAAAACCCCGGCACCCCAGGCGAGCAGCACGTCCCCGAACGGCGCGAAATCACCGTGCGCCGGGCGCCGAAGTACGTGCCGTTCCTGGTTTTGGGCGGACTAGTGGGCTTCGGCGTGGCTGCCTTCCTCGCGTACGGCCTCCCCGGCGATGAAAGCTACGATGCCGCCGCCGTGTTCGGCTTCTTCATGATTATGTGCGGCGCCGGCGGCGTCATTCTGGGCGGCGCGGTTGCTCTTGTCCTGGACCGATTGAGCGTCCGGCGGGCCAAGCGCGCCGTCGTCGAGTCCGTCCCGGATTCCGTTCCCGACGATGGGGACCAGCAGGGGGCCTGAGCGGCCGCAGGTCATAAACGGGCCACCGGGAAAGTCCTAGCGCACAACGTGAGATAATCAACCAGTGGCACGCGGCGATGGAAAACTTTCTCATGACCTTCTCTCTGGCGAAAAAGGCCCCCAGGACGCATGTGGCGTCTTCGGGGTCTGGGCTCCCGGCGAAGAGGTTGCAAAACTCACCTATTACGGGCTGTACGCACTGCAGCACCGCGGTCAGGAGTCTGCTGGCATAGCGACCAGCGACGGCAAGCGGATCAACGTCTACAAGGACATGGGACTCGTGTCCCAGGTCTTCGACGAGACCACGCTGAACACCCTGACCGGGCACCTGGCCGTCGGCCACTGCCGTTACTCCACCACCGGCGCCAGCCACTGGGCCAACGCGCAGCCCACCCTGGGTGCGACCGCGACCGGCACCGTGGCCCTGGCCCACAACGGCAACCTGACCAACACCGCCGAGCTCAAGGCCATGATCGAGGACCGCAACGGCGGCCAGCTCAGCGGCGAAATGAAGCAGGGCAACACCTCGGACACCGCCCTCGTCACCGCCCTGCTCGAGGGCGAAGAGGGCAAGTCGCTCGAACAGACCGCAATGGAACTCCTGCCCAAGATCAAGGGCGGCTTCTGCTTCGTCTTTATGGATGAAGGCACCCTCTACGCGGCCCGCGACACGTACGGCATCCGCCCGCTCTGCCTGGGCCGGCTGGAACGCGGCTGGGTGGTCGCCTCCGAGCAGTCCGCCCTCGCGACCGTCGGCGCCAGCTTCATCCGCGAAATCGAACCCGGCGAATTCATCGCCATCGACGAGGACGGCGTCCGCTCGGAGCGCTTCGCCGAGGCGACGCCGGCCGGCTGCGTCTTCGAATACGTGTACCTCGCCCGCCCCGACGCCTCCATCGCAGGCCGGTCCGTGTACGAGTCCCGGGTGGAGATGGGCCGCCAGCTGGCCCGCGAGAACACCCAGGAAGCGGACATCGTTATCCCGGTACCGGAGTCCGGCACCCCCGCCGCGGTGGGCTATGCCGAGGAATCCGGGATCCCCTTCGCGCACGGCTTCGTCAAGAACTCCTACGTGGGCCGGACCTTCATCCAGCCCTCGCAGACGCTGCGCCAGCTGGGCATCCGGCTCAAGCTCAACGCCCTGGAATCCGTGATCCGCGGCAAACGCGTGGTGGTGGTGGACGACTCGATCGTCCGCGGCAACACGCAGCGCGCCATCGTTCGGATGCTCCGGGAAGCGGGCGCCGCAAGCGTCCACATCAAAATCTCCTCCCCGCCGGTCAAGTGGCCCTGCTTCTACGGCATCGACTTCGCCTCCCGCGCGGAACTGATCGCCAACGGCGCCACGATCGATGAAATCACCCAGGCCATCGGCGCCGACTCGCTGGCCTACATCTCCGAAGACGGCATGATCGAAGCCACCCGCCAGCCGCGCGAACGCCTGTGTACCGCCTGCTTCACCGGCAAGTACCCGATCGAGCTTCCGGCCGCGGACAAGCTGGGTAAGAACCTGCTCGAACGCACCGACCTCGGCGGCATCCCCGCCGGCACCGCGGCACCCGCTCCCGCCGGCCCCGGGCCCGCCCGCTCCGCTGCGGGGACCGACGTCGATCCCGGCACCGCCGCGGATGAGGACCCCGCCGAGAAGGCCGGCGCCACGGGCTGCGATCCGGGACCGGACGCCGAATTCGAAGAACTGCTCACCGATGCCGACCGCGTCACCACAGCCGACAAGAAAGAGCCAGTATGACTTCCGCCTCCCCGGCCGCTGACATGAACGCCGCCCAGAACGCCGTCGGCATCACCTACGCCTCCGCCGGCGTCGACGTCGAAGCGGGCGACCGCGCCGTCGAACTTATGAAGGGCGCCATCAAGGCGACCCACAACTCGTCGGTGATCGGCGGCGTCGGCGGCTTTGCCGGCCTGTACGATGTCTCGAAGCTGCTCACCTACAAGCGACCGCTGCTGGCCACGTCCACCGACGGCGTGGGCACCAAGGTCGCCATCGCGCAGGCCATGGACATCCACGACACCATCGGGTTCGACCTCGTCGGCATGGTGGTCGATGACATCGTGGTGGTGGGCGCCGAGCCGCTGTACATGACTGACTACATCGCCTGCGGCAAGGTTGTTCCGGAGCGCATCGCGGACATCGTCCGCGGCATCGCGGCCGCCTGCTCCGTTGCCGGCACCGCCCTGGTGGGCGGCGAAACCGCCGAGCACCCGGGCCTGCTGGGCGAACACGAATACGACGTGGCCGGTGCCGCCACCGGTGTGGTCGAAGCCGCCGACCTGCTGGGCCCGGACCGCGTCCGCGCCGGCGACGTCGTGATCGGCATGGCCTCCTCCGGGCTGCACTCCAACGGCTACTCCCTGGTCCGCCGCGTCATCAACCATGCCGGCTGGGCCCTGGACCGCCACGTTTCCGAGTTCAGCCGCACGCTGGGCGAGGAACTCCTGGAACCGACCCGCGTCTACGCCGCAGACTGCCTGGACCTGGCCCGCACCTTCCCGGTGAACGGCTCCGCCGCCGGCCAGGCCGTGCACGGCTTCAGCCACGTGACCGGCGGCGGCCTCGCCGCCAACCTGGCCCGTGTCCTGCCGCAGGGCCTGCTGGCCACCGTGGACCGCGCCACCTGGCAGCTCCCGGCGATCTTCCGGCTCGTCGCCGAGTTGGGCAACGTCCCGCTGGCCGACCTGGAGCGCACGCTGAACCTCGGCGTCGGCATGGTCGCGATCGTCTCCCCCGAAGCCGCCGACGCCGCCGTCAACCGCCTCAACGAACGCGGACTGCCGGCCTGGGTCATGGGCACCGTCGAGGAAAACTCTGACTCGGTGGTCAAGACCGGACCGGACTACGTCCAGGGCGCCAAGGGCGTCGACGGCGGCGCCGTCCGGCTGGTCAACGCCTACGCCTAACCCGCTCCTCACCAACATCGAGTGCTCCATAGCTGCCGTTTAGCACCTCCAAAACGGCACCTTTGGAGCACTCGATGTGTGTTTAAGCCGGCCTAGACCTCCAGCAAGCTGAACACGCCGCCCTGCGGGTCCTCGAGGGTGGCGATGGTGCCGTCTTCCTCGGCCTCGTCCGGTTCAATCAGGACGGTGCCGCCGGCAGCCACAGCCGCTGCAACGGCGATGGGGACACTCGACACCCCGAAGAACACCTGCCACCCCGGCTTGAGCGTGCCTTCCGCGTCCGCCGGGACCGCCGCGATTCCGGCCACCTCGGCGCCGTCCACGATCAGTGTGGTGTACTTGCCGCCGTCGTCCTGCGGGTATTCGGTCACGTCGTGCCCGAAGATCTGCTGGAAGAATCCGACGGCGGACTGCGGCTCGGGCGTCAACAGTTCGGCCCAAGTCAGGGCTCCGGGTTCCCCGCCGCGGGCGGTACCGACGTGACTCCCGGCCTGCCAGGCGCCGGTGGTGCCGCCTCCGGGCGGGGCGAAGAAGACCATCACACCGGTTTCGCCCACCGCCTCCGGACCAAATTCAAGGGTTCCGCCGGCGTGGCCGATGCCGGCGGCGAGTTCCGCTGCGTCGGGGGACGCGAAGTACACGTTCCACCGCGGGGTCGCTCCGGCGGACTCCTGCTGCGGGTTCTGCGGAGCGATGACCGTGACCAGATCGTCGCCCACGAACGCCTGCGCGTAGCTGCGCCCGTCCGGGGTGGGCAGGTCCTCAAAGCGCCAGCCGAACACGGCGGCATAGAAGGACTTGGCCGCGCCGACGTCGCTGGTCTGGAGGTCCGTCCAGCAGACCTCGCCTTCGGTGAATCCCGTGCGCATGGTCATGGCAATCCTTCCGGAAACTTTTGCTGCGGGGACGCGTGGAGCCGGCAGCTTCAACCTAGCCTGAGGGCCCTGCATGGACAACTGTCCTGTCCATCGCGGCGCCCGGGGCCGGCCGCAAAATCCGGGCAGCAGAAAACCCGCCGTCCACGCCCGTACAGGGAGTGGCCGGCGGGCCTGAAATCACGTGGTCGGCAATCCGCTAGCGGAACAGCATGCCGGAAAGAAGTGTCGACTAACCTATCCGACGGGTATCTACCTCGTCGTCGTCCTCTTCCACATCGTCCGCGTACTTATCCACATAAGCCGAATAGTCCGGCTCAACGGGCTCACTCGAGAAACGACTCGGTGCACGACCCTCAGAGCTCTTGAGCTCACGCTGAAGAGCAGAGTAGTCAGTGTTCGGGGAATAGTACTTAATATCCCGAGCCTGCTTGGTAGCTTTTGCCTTTTGACGGCCGCGCCCCATGGCGTGACCCCCTTTTGTACTCGGACCGGAGGTGGTCACCATTGGCGATCGGTGAGGCCCCGGAATGTTTGGTCAATTTGTCGTACACCTAGATTACATGCTTTCTGCTGCAACTGCTCCCCGCGACGGCGGCCGTGGACAGTGTTGCCCGCACCGCGGGCCCGTACGGCGCCCCGGCGGCATGCGGCCCGCACGGCATCTTAGATAGAGTTCCGTAGTGGACTTACGGAAACGGGTCCTTCCGCCGGGCGTCCAGCCGCGGCAAAGACGCACGAAAGTGGTGAATCCTCAGTGACCGAAGAGAACGAAAGGCCCGGCGGCGCCGGCGCGCCTGGGGTTCCCCCTGCCGGTGTACCCGGCGGACGGTCTGCCCCCGCCATGCAGTTTGCCGTGCCCCCGAAGCCTTCAACACCGCCAACCTCCGCGACGCCGGTGGTCCCGGCGGCCGCCCCCGGCGAGCCTCCGGTTGCGCGTCCTGCTGCGCAGCCCCCTGCGCAGCCGGCGGCACCGCCCGCACCGCCGCCCGTCCGCCCCTTTGTGCCGCCGGTCAACCGGCCCGACGCCGGGCAGCCCGGCTCCCGGCGTCCCGGAACCTCCCGGGGCGCTGCGGGAGCCGCAGGCGGCGCCCTGGCTGGGGCCGGCAAGGCAGCAGCTGCGAAGGCATCGCAGCTCGGCGGCCGGCTCCGCCGCCAGAGTCCCGCAAGGCTCGGCGCCGCGGTGGCCGCCGTCGTCGTTATGAGCCTCCTGATCTGGTGGCTGACCTCACTCGGCGCCAGCAAGCAGCCTGCCGCTGATACCTCCCCGGCCGCTGCCGCCGCCACGACGCCGTCCGCCCCCGCGAGCCGCGGGGCGCTTCCGCTGGAGGGCGTCGGCCCAATGGACTTCCAGGCCGGCGACTGCTTCAAGGATTTCGACCCGGACGCGCCGCAGTCCACCATTGTGGATTGCGCCACCGGCCACTCCGCGCAGCTGATCGCTATCGAACACTACGCGGCATCCGACGCCTACCCGGGCAGGGATCCGCTCAAGCAGCGGGCTTTGGACGCCTGCAAAGCCGCGCCCCTGACCGACAAGTCTGCGGACTACGTTCTGAGCTACAAGCTCGCCTACCCGAGCTCCTCGAGCTGGGACAACGGGGACCGCCGGGTGGACTGCTACGTCACCGCGGACACCGGGAACGTCATCATGGAATCGCTGGTCCCCTAGGGGCTTCCCAGGGAACCCGCGCGGGAAATCTGCGCGAGAGAATGGCCAGCCGGAGCAAAAGTCCGGCTGGCCATTCGTGTCCGACGCGAGATCCTACTCCTTGCGCCGGACGGACAGCCCGCTGCCGGTGGAGGCGCCGCCGTCGGGCCGGTCCGACGCTTCGGCCCCGCCCATAGTCAGCTCCGTAAAGTCCGGTGCCGTATCCACGAGCACGGTGTCGCCGTCGGTGATGTCGCCGGCCAGGATGGCCTTGGCCAGGCGGTCGCCGATTTCGCGCTGCACCAGGCGGCGCAGCGGCCGGGCGCCGTAGGCCGGATCGAAGCCGGTCACCGCGAGCCAGGCCCTGGCCCCCTCGGTCACTTCCAGGTTGAGCCGGCGGTCCTTGAGGCGTTCGCCCAGTTCCTTGACCTGCAGCTCCACGATCCGGGACAGCTCCTCGATGCTCAGCGGGTCGAACAGCACCACTTCATCGAGCCGGTTCAGGAACTCGGGCTTGAAGGAAGCGTGGACGGTGGCCATGACGGCATCGCGCTTGGCTGCGGCGTCCAGGCCCGGATCCACCAGGAACTGGCTGCCAAGGTTGGAGGTCAGGACCAGGATCACGTTGCGGAAATCCACCGTGCACCCTTGGCCGTCGGTGAGGCGGCCGTCGTCGAGCACCTGCAGGAGGATGTCGAAGACCTCCGGGTGGGCTTTCTCCACCTCGTCCAGCAGCAGCACGGAGTACGGCCGGCGACGGACGGCCTCGGTAAGCTGGCCGCCCTCCTCATAGCCCACGTAGCCGGGAGGGGCACCGACGAGCCTGGCCACTGAGTGCTTCTCCGAGTATTCGGACATGTCGATCCGCACCATCGCGCGTTCGTCGTCGAACAGGAAGTCGGCCAGGGCCTTCGCCAGCTCGGTCTTGCCGACGCCGGTGGGGCCCAGGAACAGGAAGGAACCGGTGGGCCGGTTGGGGTCGCTGATCCCGGCCCGGGCGCGGCGGACGGCGTCCGAGACCGCGGTGACAGCCTTGGTCTGGCCGATCAGCCGCTCGCCCAGCACGTGCTCCATCTCCAGCAGCTTCTGGCTCTCGCCCTGCAGCATGCGGCCCGCGGGGATCCCGGTCCAGGCCGAAATCACCTCGGCGATATCGCCCGCGGTGACCTCGTCGGCGACCATCTGCCCGGACTTATCCGGCACGGCCGCCTCGGCCTCGGCGGCGGCGTTCAGCTCCCTTTCCAGAGCGGGGATCTCGCCGTAGAGCAACCGGGACGCCGTCTCCAAATCGCCCTCACGTTCGGCCTTCTCTTCCTTGGAACGCAGCTCATCAAGCTTGGCACGGAGGTCGCCGGCCCGGTTCAGGCCCGCCTTCTCGGCCTCCCAGCGGGCGTTCAGGCCCGCGAGCTCTTCCTTCTTGTCCGCCATGTCCGCGCGCAGGGCCGCGAGGCGTTCCACCGAGGCGGGATCCGTCTCGCCGGCCAAGGCGAGTTCCTCCATGGTCAGGCGGTCCACCTGGCGGCGCAGCTGGTCGATCTCCTCAGGGGCGGAATCGATTTCCATGCGCAGCCGGGACGCCGCCTCGTCCACGAGGTCGATCGCCTTGTCCGGCAGCTGCCGGCCGGAGATGTACCGGTTCGAGAGGGTCGCGGCCGCCACGAGGGCGGAGTCGGAGATGGAGACCTTGTGGTGGGCCTCGTAGCGTTCCTTGAGTCCGCGCAGAATGCCGATGGTGTCCTCCACGCTGGGCTCGCCCACGTAGACCTGCTGGAACCGGCGCTCCAGGGCGGGGTCCTTTTCGATGTTCTCGCGGTACTCGTCCAACGTGGTCGCACCGATCAGCCGCAGCTCGCCGCGGGCGAGCATGGGCTTGAGCATATTGCCGGCGTCCATTGAGCTGTCCCCGGTGGCGCCTGCGCCGACCACGGTGTGGAGCTCGTCAATGAACGTGACGATCTGGCCCTCGGAGCTCTTGATCTCCTCCAGGACCGCTTTGAGCCGCTCCTCGAACTCGCCGCGGTACTTGGCACCGGCCACCATCGAGGCGAGGTCCAGTGCGATCAGGGTCTTGCCACGCAGACTTTCCGGAACGTCATTGGCGACGATCCGCTGCGCAAGGCCCTCGACGACGGCGGTCTTGCCGACGCCGGGCTCGCCGATGATGACGGGGTTGTTCTTGGTGCGGCGGCTCAGCACCTGGATGATGCGGCGGATCTCTGCGTCGCGGCCGATCACCGGGTCCAGTTTTCCGGAGCGGGCGACCGCGGTGAGGTCGGTGCCGTACTTCTCCAGCGCCTGGAAGGAGTTTTCCGGGTCGGCGTTGTCCACCTTGCGGTCGCCGCGGACACCCGGCAGGGCGGCGAGCAGGGCCTCGTGGGAGGCACCGGCGTCGCGCATCAGCTTCCCGACGGCGTCGCTTCCGGACGCGAGCCCCAGCAGCAGGTGTTCGGTGGAGACGAAGCTGTCACCGAGCCGCTCGGCCTCGTTCTGGGCGTTCTTGATGGCCTGCAGCGCGGTGCGGGACAACTGCGGCTGCTGCACCGAACTGCCGGACGTGGAGGGCAGTGCCTTGATGGCCGAGCTGGCCTGGACGCTGACGGAATCCGGGTCCGCCCCCGTGGCGCGGAGAAGTGCGACGGCGACGCCCTCGCGCTGGTCCATCAGCGCCTTGAGCAGATGCGCGGGTTCGAGCTGGGGGTTGCCCGCCGTCGAGGCGTTCATGGCGGCAGCCGCGAGAGCCTCCTGGCTCTTGGTGGTGAATTTGGCGTCCAAAGAGAGCTCCTTCCGGGAACATGCTGGTATTAAAGTTGAGTGTACTCCGCTCAACTTTGCATCGAGTCCCTTTGGGTCCATGTTTGCCGACGGCGAAATGGCTGTCTAGGGCCGGAGTCCCCGCGGGCGCCCGGCCCGCCACCCCGGGACATGCCCTCCGCCCGGGCCCGCCACTGGACATGGTCCCACTATGCCCAGCCTTGGCGCCCAGGACTGGACATGTCCCCCTGGGTTGGCGCCCAGGGGGACATGCCACCTGGGGGGCGCCTGACAAACCAACCGGGCGGGCAGCGTTTTCGGTCCGGCCGGGAAATCACTTAACGTTGCTTAATGCCGGACGGCCTCCCTACTGTAACTGAGGTCACAGGAGCCAACAACAACGCGAAGGAGGGCCGGGATGCGCACGAACGCCACAAGTGTTGCCGCGGACCGCCCCGCCCCGCACGTGTCGGCCGCTGCTGTGGCCCGGGCGGCAGGGGTCTCCTCCGCCGCGGTGTCCTACGTCCTCAACGGCAAGAGCGGCGTCTCGCCGGAAACCCGGCGCCACATCATCCACGTGGCAAACGAGCTGGGCTTCAGGCCCCGTAAGTCCTCGCAGTCCACCGATGTCCAGCGCACCCGGGTGATCGGCCTGATCCTGCCGAACATCATCAACCCCATGTTTCCGAGGTGGGCCCAGGGCATCATTTCCGCCGCGGCCGACTCCGGCTACGAGGTTTTCGTCGCAACCACCCAGGACGATCCGGACGTGCTCGCGCAGGTCACATCGACCCTCGCCAACCGCAACGTGGACGGCATCATCCTGGCCGCGTCACTCCGGGACGACGCCACCGCGCTCCGCACCCTGAGGGCCGCCCGGATTCCGTATGTCTGCCTCTCGCGGCGGGCCGACTTCCTCGACTCCGACTTTGTCGGGATCGACGACGACGCCGCGGCGACGACGCTGATGCAGCACATCCTGAGCCATGGATTCACGGAGATCGCCACGGTGATCGGGCCGCGGTTTTCCACCGCGTCCCTGGCCCGGGAACAGGCGTTCGTCCGCACCGCCGCTGCCGCGGGAATCACCATCAGCGGTGACCGCAAGATCAGCACACGGGTCAACAACGAAGGCGGACGGCTGGCGGCCGAGCGTCTGTTCTCCGCGGAGACACCGCCGCAGGCCGTCGTGTGCGGGAGCGACGAACTGGCCATTGGCGTCATGGAATACGCCCTGGCCCAGGGACTGCGGATTCCGGAGGACGTCGCCGTCGCCGGCTGCGACGGACTCCCGCACAGCCGATCCGGGCTCATCAACCTGACCAGCATCGTCCAGCCCCAGCAGGAAATGGCCCACGAGGCCTTCGCCATGCTGCTCAGACGCATCGAAGCCCCCTCCGGCACCTACAGCTCAAAAGTGTGCCCGCACCGCCTGCATATCGGGCGGACCTGCGGCTGCACCCCTCCGGCCCGCTAACCCCGCCAACACACCGCACTTCCGGCCAGCCACCCTGGCCCCTGCCCTGCTGCCCGGCCTCCGGGCTGCCCGAACCGCCCATCCACCTGCCCTGACCACCAATTCAAGGACGAAGACCCATGTCAGTTGTATCCGCACCAACGAAGATGCGCACACCAAAGGAAATCAACGGTGTGATCCTCCGCAGAGTCATGCCGCTCCTCATCGGCGCCTACATCATGGCGTTCCTGGACCGCACCAACATCGGCATGGCCAAGGACCGGCTGGAGATTGACCTCGGCATCTCCGCCACCGCCTACGGCATTGGCGCCGGGCTGTTCTTCCTGACCTATGCCCTCTCCGAAATCCCGTCCAACCTGATCATGCACAAGGTGGGCGCGCGTTTCTGGATCATGCGGATCATGATCACGTGGGGCATCATCTCCGCCTGCATGGCCTTCGTGCAGGGCGAATGGTCCTTCTACATCATGCGGATGCTGCTCGGCGTCGCCGAGGCGGGGCTCTTCCCCGGCGTGATGTACTTCCTGACCCAGTGGTTCGTCGTGAAGGACCGCGCGAAAGCCAACGGCATGTTCCTGCTGGGCGTGTCCATCGCCAACATCGTCGGCGCACCGCTGGGCGGCCTGCTCCTCACCATGGACGGCTTCGGCGGCCTGCACGGATGGCAGTGGATGTTCATCATCGAGGGCCTGCCCGCCTGCATCCTGGCCTACGTGGTCTGGAAAAAGCTTCCGGACCGCCCCACCCAGGCAACGTTCCTCACCCCTGAAGAAGCCACGGACCTCGAAGCCCGCATCGCCGCCGAGGAAAAGGCAGGCGCTGAAGCGTCCGGCAACCACCGTCTCCGCGACATCCTCCGGGACAAGCAGATCCTGCTGGTGGTCGGCATCTACTTCACGCACCAGATCGCCGTCTACGCCCTGTCCTACTTCCTCCCCTCGATCATCGGCACGTACGGCAAGCTCAACCCGCTGCAGATCGGCCTGCTGACGGCCATCCCGTGGATCTTCTCCGCCGCCGGCGCCCTGCTGATTCCCCGGTTCGCCACCGACGGCCGGCGCTCACGCCTGCTGGTCACCGGCACCATGATCGGCATCGTCTCCGGCTTCGCCCTCGGCGCCGTCGGCGGCCCCCTGCTCGGCATGATCGGTTTCTGCCTGGCCGCGTTCAACTTCTTCGCCCTGCAGCCGATCCTCTTCACCTACCCGGCCACCCGGCTCACCGGCGCCGCCCTCGCCGGCGGCATCGCCTTCGTCAACACCATCGGCCTCTGCGGCGGCTTCCTCGGCCCGTACGTGATGGGCATGATGCAGGACGCCACCGGCTCCAAGCTCTCCGGGCTCTGGTTCATCGTGGGCATGTGCATCATCGGCGCACTTCTCTCGCTCGTGCTCAAGCGCGGTGCCGAAAAGCCCCAGCTCGCCCCCGCAGCCCACTAAAGCCACACGGACCCGACTGATCCTGCTGACGCGCGCCTGAACCGCGGGCGTCAGCAGGATCAGTCCACCGCTCCACCAACGCAAGGATTGTCATGGATTTCAGTTCAAAGAGGGTGCTGGTCACCGCCGGCGCCAACGGCATCGGCCTGGCCATCGCCACCAAGTTCCAGTCGCTCGGCGCCGCCGTCTTCGTCACGGACATTGACCCCGACGCCGTCGAGAAGGCCCGCGTCAACGGCCTCGCCGCCGCCGTCAGCGACGTCTCCGACGAGGACCAGGTCCGCGAACTGATGGCCCTGGTCCAGTCGGAACTGGGCGGCCTGGACGTCCTGGTCAACAACGCCGGCATCGCCGGGCCCACCGGCCCGCTCGAATCGCTGGACACGGCCGCCTGGAAAACCACCTTCGACGTCAACATCCACGGCCAGTTCTTCTGCATCAAGCACGCCCTGCCGATGCTGCGTCAGGGCCGGGAAGCCTCGATCGTGAACCTTTCCTCCGCCGCCGGGCGGCTGGGCATGGCCGGGCGCAGCGCCTATTCGGCGTCGAAGTGGGCCGTCATCGGGCTGACCAAGACCCTCGCGATCGAACTCGGCCCAGACCGGATCCGGGTCAACGCCATTTGCCCCGGCGCGGTCAACGGCCCCCGGATCGACGCGGTCATCGCGGCCAAGGCGCAAATGCTGGATCTGCCGGCGGACCAGGTCTCCGAGCTCTACCTCAACCAGTCCTCGCTGGGACGGCTCATCGAAGCCGAGGACATCGCCAACATGGCCGCCTTCGCCGCAAGCGACATGGCCCGCAACGTCAACGGCCAGGCCCTGGCCGTCGACGGCAACACCGAGAAACTCTACTGATCCGGCCCGCCCGGAAAATTCGGCCCACCCTAGGAGACGTTCCCATGGCTGCTTCCCGCAAAGTCATCATCACCAGCGCCGTCACCGGCGCCATCCACACCCCGTCCATGTCCCCGCACCTGCCGGTCTCCCCCGATGAGATCGCCGACGCCGCCATCGGCGCCGCGGAGGCCGGCGCCGCGATCGTGCACATGCACGCCCGCGACCCCCGGGACGGGCGGCCGTCCCAGGATCCGGAACACTTCGCCCCGATTCTCGACAAGCTCAAGCGCAACACCGACGCCGTCATCAACATCACCACCGGCGGTTCGCCGCACATGACCGTGGAAGAGCGTATGCAGCCCGCGGCCCTGTTCAAGCCCGAACTCGCGTCCCTCAACATGGGTTCGATGAACTTCGGCCTGTACCCGATGCTGGACCGTTTCACCGAGTTCGGCCACGACTGGGAGCGGGAAGGCCTCGAGAAGAGCCGCGACCTGGTTTTCAAGAACACTTTCCAGGACATCGAGACCATCCTGGGCATCGGCAACGAGAACGGAACGCGCTTCGAGTTCGAGTGCTACGACATCTCGCACCTGAACAACCTGGCGCACTTCCACGCCCGCGGCCTGGCCAGGGGCCCGCTGTTCGTCCAGTCCGTTTTTGGCCTGCTCGGCGGGATCGGCGCCCACCCGGAGGACCTGATGCACATGCGCCGCACCGCGGACCGGCTCCTCGGCGACGACTACCAGTGGTCCATCCTGGGCGCCGGCAAGAACCAGATGCCCCTGGCCACCATCGGCGCCGCCATGGGCTCCCACGTCCGGGTGGGGCTGGAGGACTCGCTCTGGATCGGCCCCGGACAGCTCGCAACTTCCAACGCGCAGCAGGTCACCCGGATCCGCACCATCCTCGAGGCTCTCAACTTCGAGGTCGCCACCCCGGACGAGGCCCGCGAAATGCTGCAGCTCAAGGGCCGCGACAAGGTCGGTTTCTAAGCACATGAGCATCCTCGTGGCCCCGGACAGCTTCAAGGGGACCTTCACCGCCGTCGAGGTTTCCCGCCACATCGCGGCCGGGATCCGGTCCGCCGGGGGCGATGCGATCGAGCTGCCGGTGGCCGACGGCGGCGAAGGAACCTTTGACGTGCTGGTCCGGGGCCTGGACGCACGGCAGGTCAGCGTCAGCACCGTCGGACCGTGGGGCGATGCCGTCACGGCGGCGATCGGGCTGACGGCGGACGGGACCGCCGTCGTGGAACTCGCCGCCGCCAGCGGACTCAACCTGCCCTCCAGCCGGGGGCGGGATCCCTTGGTTGCCAGCACCTACGGCACCGGCGTGCTGATCGCCGAGGCCGCCCGGCTGGGGGCCCGCCGGATCCTGGTGGCATGCGGCGGGTCCGCCACGACCGACGGCGGCGCCGGCGCCATCGCCGCGATCGAGGAACTCGGCGGACTCCGCGGCGCAGAGGTGGCGGTCCTGAGCGACGTCACCACCCGGTTCGGCGATGCCGCACGGGTCTTCGGACCTCAGAAAGGCGCCGGCCCGGCGGCCGTGGATCTGCTCACCGACCGGCTTGAGCAGCAGGCCCAGGCGTTTCTCCGCGAACACGGCCGTGACCCGCGCACCGTGGACCGAACCGGGGCCGCCGGAGGTTTTTCCGGGGGGATGTGGGCACGCTACGGGGCTGCACTGGCCTCCGGCGCGGACTACGTGCTGGACCTCCTGGACTTCGAGCAGCACCTCTCCGGCTGCAGCGCGGTGGTGGTTGGAGAGGGCCGTCTGGACTCACAGACCGGCCAGGGCAAGATCATCGCGGCCGTTCTTGCCCGGCGCGGCGCCAGGAGCGTGTACGCCGTCGTCGGGTCCGTAGGTTCCGACCTGGGCGATTACGCCAGCAACTTCGACGACGTCATTGTTGCCAGCGACGCGGCCGCGATGGTGGCCGCCGGCGCCCGCGTGGCGCGCACCGCGGGACATGCCCTCCGCTAGCTCCCGCCACTGGACATAGTCCCCATATGCCCACCCTCCGGGCCAAAGCCTGGACATGTCCCCCGGGCTGAAGCCGCCGGAGCCCGGGCCAGGCTACAAGAGTGTGGGACATGCCCTCCGCTAGCTGCAACCGTTGGACATAGTCCCACTGTGCCCACTCTCCGGGCCAAAGACTGGACATGTCCCCCAGGGTTGGGCTCGAGCACTGGACATGTCCCCTCGCACGCAGCCTCAGCGCGGCCCGGTTAAACCATTTCGACGGTCGGCTCCCCCAAGGAGCCGACCGTCGATTGATGGGGCTGGTCCGATGTCGGGAGACCAACTCCTTGGAGCGGTCGGGGGAACCGCTCCTGCAGGGAAATTCGCTGTTTATGCATCTTGTCACAGGTATGACAGATTTGTCACGCAGCATTTGGGGCAATTTCCATAGGTAGTCTTTTGACCATGGATGAGACAGCAGCAGCGCAGCACACCAGCACCCGGTCCGTCTTCCTGGACAAGGCCCACCCCGCCGCCTGGCGGGCCCTTAACGGGCTGGGCCTGAAAGCCAAGGAAGCCGCTGATGACGCCGGCCTGGACCAGACCCTGATCGAGCTGCTGAACGTCCGCATCTCGCAGATCAACGGCTGCGCCTACTGCCTGGACCTGCACGTGGGCGACGCAGTGAAAAACGGCGAAACGGCCCAGCGCCTCGCCGTCCTCCCGGCCTGGCGGGACACGGACCTGTTCACCGAGAAGGAACGCGCCGCCCTGACCCTGGCCGAGGCCATCACCAACATCTCCGACGCCCGCTCCCGCGAGCACGAGGGCGCAGCCGCGCGGAAACACCTCACGGATGCGGAGTTCGCCGCCGTCAGCTGGCTGGTGATCGCCATGAACGCCTTCAACCGGGTGTCGATCGTCAGCCAGCACCCCGTTCGCAAGGACCGGGGCGAGTCCGGCACCTCCGGCCGCCGTCAGGCCGGGTAGATCGACACCGCCGCCGCCTTGACCACGAAGTAGACCTCGAGGCCGGGAGCCAGGCCGAGGTCGGCGGAGGCGGCAGGGGTCACGTCGGCGGACAGCTCCCCGGCCCGGACCCGGATCTGGTCGCCGTGCGGCTCCAGGTCCGTGACCGTGACACGGAACGAGTTCCGCGGGCTGCCGTGCGCCTCGCTCAGGAAGACGGACACGGCCGACGGCGGGAACGCCGCCACCCCAGCCTGCCCTGGTACTAGCGGCGCGTCGTGCTGGCCGGCGAACTCGAGCCCCGCCCCGGACCGGATTCCGGCCGTCGTTACGGTCCCCGGGACCAGGTTCAGCCCGGCCAGCCCCGCGGCAAAGCGGCTGCGCGGCCGCCGGAGGACCTCCCGGGTGGGTCCGTCCTCCGTGATCCGGCCCTCCTCCATAACAATCACCCGGTCCGCGAGCATGTACGCATCCAGGACGTCATGGGTGACGATGACGGCCCGCCGCCCGGCCAGCACCCGCTTGAGCAGCCGCCGCAGCAGCGGAGCCGCGTGGATGTCCAGCGCAGACAGGGGCTCGTCCAGCAGCAGCACCTCCGGGTCCACGGCCAGCGCCCGCGCCGCCGCCACCCGCTGCGCCTGCCCGCCGGACAGTTCCCCGGGCCGCCGGTCGGCGAGGTCTGCGGCGTCGACCTCGGCCAACCAGTGCCGGGCAGCCTCCCGGGCTTCCCGCTTCGGCACCCCGGCGCTCCGCGGCCCGAAGGCGACGTTTTCAAGGGCGCTCAGGTGCGGAAACAGCAGCGGATCCTGGGCCAGCAGGGCCGTTCCGCGGCGGTGCGGCGCGGTCCAGGTGTGCACGCCAGGGCCGAGCTCAAACAGGATCCGGCCGTTCACTTCGGACCGGCCGGTGTCCGGGCGGACCAGCCCGGCGATTACTGACAGCAGGGTGGATTTTCCCGCCCCGTTCGGGCCGAGCACGGCCACCGTTTCGCCCGGCGCCAGGCTCAACGAGACCTCGAAGCGGCGGGCGGCGAGGGCGGCGTCGAGAGTGAACGTCATGCCGCCACCCGCTCTGGTTGGCCCGCGCTGCGGACCCTGCTGCTCCCGGAACCGGCCGGCGCCGGCCCCCGGTAGGAGAGCCCGACGACGACGACCGCCACCACAACGAGCAGCAGGGACAGCGCGACGGCGGCGTCGGCGTCCGTCTCCCGCTGCAGGTAGATTTCCAGCGGAAGCGTGCGGGTCACTCCCTGCAGGCTCCCGGCGAAGGTGAGCGTGGCGCCGAATTCGCCCAGGCTCCTGGCGAAGGAGAGCACGGCTCCCGAAGCCAGCCCGGGCAGGACCAGCGGCAGGGTGACCCGGCGCAGCACGGTCGTGGGTCGTGCGCCGAGCGTGGCGGCCACGGCCTCGTACCGGCTCCCGGCCGAGCGGAGCGCACCCTCGAGGCTGACCACGAGGAACGGCAGGGCCACGAACGTCTGGGCGAGGACCACCGCCGTCGTGGAAAACGCGATCTGGAGGCCGGCGATTTCGAGGCTCCTGCCCAGGAGGCCCTGCCGGCCGAAGGCGTAGAGCAGCGCAATGCCGCCCACTACGGGGGGCAGCACCAGCGGCAGCAGGACGAAGGAACGCAGCAGCCGCTTGCCGGGGAAGTCGCCGCGGGCCAGCACGAGCGCCAGCGGCACCCCGAACAGCACGCACAGCACAGTGCTCGCCGCGGCGGTGCGGAGGCTGAGCCCCAAGGCAGTGAGGGACGATTCGGACGTGACCAGCGGGATGAACTCAAGCCAGTTGACTCTGGCCACCATGCCCACGAGCGGCAACAGCACGAACAGCGCCCCCACAGCGGCAATGGCCATGACCCAGCGCGGAATCCCGGTGTAGGACGTGTCTCTTCGACGATTCATATAAGGCCCTAGGGGGTTCCGAAGCCGGCGCCGCCGAGGACTTTCCTGCCCTCGGGACCGGTGACCTCCGCAATGAAGGCCGCCGCAAGGCCCTTGTTCCGGCTGGTCCGCACCGCGGCGATCGGGTAGGTGTTGACGGCCTGCGCGGACTCGGCGAAGCGGATCTCCTGCACCTTGTCCCCGGCGGCCCTGACGTCCGTGACGTAGACCAGCCCGGCATCGGCCTCTCCGGAGACGACCTTGCCCAGTACATCGGTCACGGACGATTCCTCGCTGACCGGTGCCAGGCTGGTGCCGGTTTCCTGTTCCACCGTCTTCGTGGCCGCCCCGCAGGGAACCTGGGCCGCGCAGATGACAACTTTCACGCCCGGCCGGGCGAGATCCGCGAAGGAGGTGATGGACGCCGGGTTGGCCGGGGGCACGGCGATGGTCAGGACGTTGGTGGCGAAGTCCGCCGGTGTTCCTTCGACCAGGCCCGCGCTGCCCAGCTTCGCCATGTTCTTGGTGTCGGCGGAGGCGAAGACATCGGCGGGGGCACCTTGGCTGATCTGGGCGGCGAGGTCGGAGGACCCTGCGAAGCTGAGTGTCACCGTGGTTCCCGGGTGCGCGGCCTCGAACTGCTCGGCGAGCGCCGTGAAGGGGCCCTTAAGGGACGCCGCGGCGAAGACGGTAAGGGTTTTGCCCGCGTTCCCGGATCCGGCCGGTGCTGCGCAGCCCGCCAGGCCGGCAGCGAAGATCCCTGCCGCCAGCGCTGCGGCTGCCTTGCGCCCGGGCCTCATATGACGCCCTTGCCTTTGGGCGTTTCGATGATCACGGTGGTGGCCTTGACGACGGCGGTCGCGACCGAGCCGAGCTCCAGGCCCAGCTCCCGCACGGCCTCGCTGCTCATCAGCGACACCACCCGGAACGGCCCGCACTGCAGTTCCACCTGGGCCATGACGGTGTCGGCGGTGATGGCCGTGACCAGGCCGACGAAGCGGTTGCGGGCCGAGCTGCCCGCCCTGGCCGGGTCATCCGGCAGCTGTGCCTGCTCCCGGGCGAGCCGCGCCAGTTCCAGCCCGTCCACGGCCAGCCGCCCGGCGTCGTCCTTGTGCGGGGTCAGGCTTCCGTTCTCGGTCCAGCGCCGGATGGTGTCATCGCTGACCCCCAGCAACCGGGCCGCTTCCGAAACGCGAATATTAGGCATGGGGCAACTCTAGCCCGTATTTGCGGAGTAATGGCCCCTTCTGAACCGCAAATCCTTGGCGCGGGCGAAGCGGGAGTTCGGTCCGGGCAGCCCTACGGCAGCCAGACCATCCGGCCCGGCGCGTCCTGTTCCACGGGCACGTCCCGCGGGCTTACGGTCCCGGCTGTGAGACGGTTGGTAAGTAACGTGACCATCCGATCGTGGGAGAAAAATCAGCATGCGCAGTCCGGACAAGACAACCCCCTGGGGCGACAGCCTGGGCCGCGCCAGCATCAGGACCGCGCAAGTGCTCCTGCTGCTGGTCCTGACCGTCGTGGTGGTCTACGCCCTGATCCAGGTCCGGCTCGTGGTGATCCCGGCCCTGCTGGCGCTGATCCTCGCCGCCGCGATCGCGCCGTTCGTGCACTGGCTGCGCCGCCGCGGCTGGCCCAGCACGGCCGCCACCACCGTGTCCTTCGTGCTGCTGCTCCTCGCGTTCGGGGCCGTGATCACCGGCATCGTCCTGGCCGTCATGAGCCAGGCGGATGAACTGGGCAGCAAGGCCACGGAGGGCTTCGACCGGGTCTACGACTTCATCCGCACGGGCCCCTTCCCGATCGATGACCAGCAGATCCAGCAGGCACGCGACGCCGCCATCGACTTCGCCACCAGCAGCACCGTCGGCGCGGGGGCGATCTCCGGGCTCAGCGCGGCCGGCAACTTCATCACCGGCGCCCTGCTTATGGCTGTGATCCTGTTCTTCTTCCTGAAGGACGGCGAGAGCATCTGGGCGTTCGTGCTGCGGGCGTTCAAAGGCGAGAAGCTGGTCAAGGCGCGCCGCGCCGGGGAACGGAGCCTCAACGTCCTCGGCGGCTATGTGCGCGGAACGTCCATCGTGGCCTTCGTGGACGCGTTCTTCATCGGCCTGGCGCTCGTGATCATGGGCGTGCCGCTCGCGCTGCCGCTCGCCGCGCTGACCTTCATCGGCGCCTTCATTCCGCTGATCGGCGCCACCCTGGCCGGCATTCTCGCGGCGCTCGTCGCGCTGGTAGCCAACGGTCCGCTCGCGGCGCTGATCGTCATCATTGTTGTGATCGTGGTCAACCAGCTGGAGGGCAATTTCCTTCAGCCCGTCGTGATGGGCCAGGCGCTCAACGTCCACGCCCTCGTCATCCTGCTGGCCCTCACCGCCGGCACCATCCTTGCCGGCATCATCGGAGCGATCCTCGCCGTTCCCCTTGTGGCTGTGGGCTGGGCCGCGATCAAGGCGTGGAACTCGGCAGACGCCATCACTCCCCAGGCCATCGCCGAGGCCGAGCATGAGACCCGGCTGAACGAAAAGGGCCAGGGCGTGCGCTCCAAGCCGCGCCAGGCCCGGACGCCGCAGGAAGACCAGTCCGACACCGCGGGCGTGGACGCCAGCCAGGGCTGACCCGCCGGCTGTCTAGACTTCCAGTATGGCCATCTACCTGGACCCCCCACTCTGGCCGGCGCACGGAACGCACTTCTCGCACCTGATCTCGGACACGTCGCTGACGGAACTGCACGCCTTCGCAGCGGCCGCCGGCATCCCGGAACGGGCGTTCGACGGCGACCACTACGATGTCGCCGAAACCCGCTACAGCGCGCTGGTGGCCGCCGGGGCCGTCCCGGTGGAGGGCCGCGTCCTGGTCCGCAAACTGATCGCCAGCGGCCTGCGGATCCCGGCCCGGCGGCGCAGCGCCTCCCTCAAGCTTCCCCTGCTGACCCGCTGGAACGCCGTTCTGCCGGGACACGACTCCCTCTTCCTGGACCTCCTGGACCGCTGGGGCGAGGAGCACCGGAAGTACCACGGCCGCACGCACCTGCTCGCCGTCCTGGAGGCCCTGGACCTCCTCACCGAACCGGCCGATCCGCCGCGCACCGTGCTACTCGCCGCCTGGTTCCACGACGCCGTCTACCGCGGGATCGGGGGCCAGGACGAGGAGGAGTCGGCCCGGCTCGCCGAGGACCGGCTGGTCCACGCGGGCCTCCCCGCGGCCGACGTGGACGAGGTGGCCCGCCTGGTGCGGATGACGGCCGACCACGAGCCGGAGACCGGCGACGGCGCCGCCGCCCTGCTCAGCGACGCCGACCTCTCCGTGCTGGGCGGAACCCCGGACGCCTACGCCCGGTATCTGGCCGCCGTCCGGCAGGACTTTGCGCACATCGGTGACGACGACTTCGCCGCCGGACGCGCCGCCGTCGTCCGCCGGCTCCTGCAGCTGGAGCCGCTCTTCCACACCCAGCGGGGCAGGGAACTGTGGCTGGAGGCGGCGCGGCGGAACCTGCGGGCCGAGCTCGGGTAGGCGGGCCGCCCGTCCCCTAGCCAAACAGGTACTAGATTGCTAGCATTCTAGCCATGGTCGAGAAAACGCAGTTCAACGTGTACCTGCCGGCGCCGCTGGTGAAGCAGGTCAAACATGCCGCCATCGAAGAGGGCCTGTCCCTGTCGGCCTATGTGGAACAAGCACTGACGCAAGTCCTCAACAGCAAGGAAGGCACGGGAAAATGAGAATCACGCCGATCCGCTACGTGCGGGATATCGAGACGTCCAACCGCTTCTACGCCATGCTCGGCCTCACGGAACAGGCCGCTGCGACCAGCGGGACCTGGGCGGAATTGCGCGGCGACGGCGGCGGGCTGGGGCTCCATATCGCCGCCGCCCCCAGCACCCACCTCGACGCCGGCGCGGTGTCGCTGCAGTTCACCAGTGACGAGAAGCTGGAGCCCTTGGCCGGGCGCCTCGCCTCGGCAGGCTTCGCGCCGTCCGCGATTATTGACGAAACCTTCGGCCGGTTCTTCACCGTCACGGATCCCGACGGGTACGTCCTTCAGGTCAATGAAGCCGACGAGGAACTGCAGAGCATCAGCTACGAGACGCGTGAATCCGCGGCCCTGAAGCCGTAGCCGGAACTGCAACGCGGGGTCACTTAGCGCCCATAAATCCCCTCGGGATGGGCTCTAAGTGACCCCGCGTTGCTTTGGCTGGTCAGGGGCTGCGGCGGAGGTGTTCGGCGAGGCGGTCGAAGGACTCGCGCCAGCCGACGCCGTGGGCGTCGCGGCTGTCGATCGTTTCGAAGGGGCCCTGGATAAACGTCATCCGGGTGCCGCCGTCGAGCTCGTCCAGTTGGAAGGTCACCTCGGTCTCAAAGCCGCGGGTCCCGTCCGGCTTGTCCCAGGCATGGGTGAACACCAGGAGATTGGGTGGCTCGATGTCCGTGTGGACGCCGCTCCACCAGAGCTCGTCTCCCGTGCTGTCCTGGACCATGCAGGCCCGGTAAAGGCCGCCGACCTCCGGATCCGCGTCGATGCTCTCGCGCGGAGTGTGGAAGCCCCGCGGTCCCCACCACGCCGGTGCCTGCTCCGGGTCGGTCAATGCGGACCACACCCGGGCAATGGGGGCCTGGAATTCGCGGGTAATGACCAGCATGAGGTCTTCGGTCGAAGTGGGGGGCTCACCCTGGCCGGCCGTTGCCGGACCAGCGGTGACATGCTCGGACATTGCGGTCCTCCTCTGATGGTGGCTAGCGGTAGGCCTTGCTGTAGGTCGTCACGAAGGGCCTGTCAGTCGGGACGATCTGTTTGCCCAGGGGCATAAGCGAGACCGGAATGAGCTTGAGGTTGGCGATGGCCAGCGGGATGCCGACAATGGTGATGGCCATGGCAAAAGCGGTCACCACGTGGGCGATCGCGATCCAAATGCCGGCGACAAGCAACCAGATGACGTTCCCGAGCAGGGAGAACAGCCCGGTTCCGCCCGGCCTGTCCACTACCGTGCGGCCGAACGGCCAGAGCGCATAGTTGGCGATGCGGAACGATGCGAGCCCCCACGGGATGGTGACGATCAGCAGGCAGCAGATGACCCCGGCTGCGAAGTATCCGAGCGCGAGCCACAGCCCGCCAAAGAGCAGCCAGATGATGTTAAGCAATGTCTTCATGGCTCCATTGTCCTCCGCCGGAGGCCGATCCCGCCTAGGGGTTCACCCTGAACAATTCCTGAATTGCCCCCGGTGACGCGGGCCGCGGGTGAGGAGCTTTGCGAACGCACGAAAGGGCACAATACTTGGAGCATGCCTGCACTCCTGAAGTTTGCCCTGATCGTTGCGCTCGTCCTGCTGGTGGTCGGGATTGTTGTGGAGGCCGTGCAGTTCCTGCTCTATGTGGGCCTCCTGGTCCTGGCGGGTGCCGGCATCCTGTTCTTCCTGCGCCGCTCGCGCATCTCCCGCTGACGCCGCAGCCGGGATACGGAGATGAACAACCTCGGGGACCTGCTCGGCCCCATCCTCGAAGTCATGACGTGGGTGGGCTTCGTCCTGGGCCTGCCGCTGCTGGTGTCGGGCTGGATCGCCCGGCGGCGGCATTGCGAGTGGACCGGGACCACGGGCAAGGTGATCAGCGCCGGCGGATTCACGGGTTACAGCTGGACGGACCACCACGACGCCGACCACCGGTCCCTGCTGCCGGCGGCAGAGTCGCATGACCTGGTGGTCGGGTCCGACGTCGACCTCTTCTACGATGTGTGCCACCCGTCCCGCTGGGGGCTCACCCCGCCGAAGCAGGACAATGCCGCCTGGACCCTGGGCTGGATCCTCACCGGCGTGGGCATCGTTTCCACGGTGGGCGGCTTCGTCCTGCTGCTCTTCTAGACCTGCAGGCCGTTTCTAGGCCTGCTTCACCATGGCGGCCTCGACATTGATCTTGACCTTGTCGCTGACCAGCAGCCCGCCCGCTTCGAGGGCAGCATTCCAGGTCAGGCCGAAAGCCTTGCGGCTGATGTCCGCCTCCGCGCTGAACCCCGCACGGGTGGCGCCGAACGGGTCAACAGCGACGCCGGTGAACTCGACCTCCAGCTCGATGGGCTTGGTGACGTCGCGGATGGTCAGGTCGCCGGTCAGCACGTAGTCCTCGCCGTCGCCCCGGATCCCCGTGGCGCGGAATGTCATCTCCGGATACTTCTCGACGTCGAAGAAGTCTTCGCCGCGGACGTGGGCGTCGCGGTTGGCATCGCCGGAATCAAAGCTGGCGGTCTTGATGCTCGCATGGAGGCTGGCATCCGCCAGGGAGTCCCGCACCCTGGCCTCGGCAGTCGCCTCATTGAAGCGGCCGCGGACTTTGCTGATGCCAGCGTGCCGGACGCTGAAACCCACTTCGCTGTGGGACATGTCCAGCGTCCAGACGCCGGGGGTCAAACCTTGGGGCAGAGTCACAACGGTCTCCTTCACACAATTGGCGGGCCGGGCCCGCCGGGTCATCGGGGTACTCCCCCAAGGAGCCATGCTAGCCACGGCGCCGCGGCCCGGCTAGCCCTGCGCTGTCCCCGGGACGCTACAACCGGGGCTTCGGCGCCCAGCCGATCGCCGGGGCGATGTGCCGGACCACTGTGCCCAGCAGCTTGGCGTTGAAGTCCACGCCGAGCTGGTTGGGGACCGTGAGCAGCAGGGTGTCGGCGTCCCGCACGGCCGCGTCGGCGGCCAGCTCCTCGGCGATGGCGTCCGGCTCGCCGACGTAGCTCCGGCCGAACCGGGCCACCAGCCCGTCAATCACGCCGACCTGGTCGAGTTTTTCCCGCAGGGCGCTGAGGCCGAAGAACCTCCGGTCCTCGTCGTCGACGATCGGCAGAACGCTGCGGCTCACCGATACGCGCGGCTCGTGGGAATGGCCGGCGTCGGCCCAGGCCCGGCGGAACATGCCGATCTGCTCGGCCTGGAGCTGGTCGAACGGCACACCGGTGTCCTCGGTGAGCAGCGTGGAGCTCATCAGGTTCATGCCCTGTTCCGCGGTCCAGACGGCGGTGGCGCGCGAGCCGGCGCCCCACCAGATCCGCTCGCCGAGGCCCGCGGAGTGCGGCTGCACGGGCAGCAGCCCGGACCCGCCGCCGGCGTAGCGCGGCTCGGCCTCCGCCATCCCGGCCCCGGAGATCGCGCGGCGGAACATCGCGGTGTGCCTCCTGGCCATGTCCGCCGCGGTTTCGCCGTCGGCGGGCACGTGGCCGAAGGCGGCGGCGCCGTCGCGGGCGGGTTCGGGTGAGCCGCGGCTGATCCCCAGCTGCAGCCGCCCGCCGCTGATCAGATCCGTCGCGGCGGCCTCCTCGGCCATGTACAGCGGGTTTTCGTAGCGCATGTCGATTACGCCGGTTCCCATTTCGATCCGGCTGGTCCGGGCGGCGACGGCGGCCAGCAGCGGGAACGGGGAGGCCTGCTGCCGGGCGAAGTGGTGCACGCGGAAGAACGCGCCGTCCACGCCCAGTTCCTCGGCGGCGACGGCCAGTTCAATGCCCTGCAGCAGGGCGTCGCGGGCGGTCCGGGTGCGGGATCCCTCGCCGGGCCCCCAATGCCCGAAGGACAGGAATCCGATGCGCTTCATGTCAGGGGCAACAAGGAAGGGTCCGGCGGCATTCCTGCCGCCGGTTTCGAGCGGCCCCCAGTTCGGGGCCGCAGTTCAGGGCCGCAGTTCAGGGCCGCAGTTCAGGGCCGCAGTTCAGGGCCGCAGTTCAGGGCCGCAGTTCAGGGCCGCGGTTCAGGGCCGCGGTTCAGCTTGTCGCGGCCAGGGACTTGGCCGCCGCCAAGAAGGCCCGGATTTTGGCCAGGTCCTTCACCCCGCGGGAGGACTCGACACCGGAGGAGACGTCCACGCCCCAGGCGCCTGCCTGCGAGGCGGCCCCGGCGACGTTCGCGGGATCGAGCCCGCCGGCCAGAAGCCAGTTCCGTCCTGCCAGCCCTTTGTCGCGGACCGAGGCGTAGTCCCAGGCCTCGCCGGAACCCGGGACGGCGGCGTCGATCAGGAGCAGGTCCTCGCCCCAGTCGGCGAACGCGTCCGGCGCGGCGGACATGGTGACGGCCCTGATGAGCTTGCACCCGGCGTCATGCACCGTGCGCACGTCTTCGGGCGTGCGGTCCCCGTGAAGCTGGACCCAGTCCAGTCCGGCCTCGCGGGCCCGGACGACGGCGTCCGCCGCGGCTTCGTGCCGGAAGACGCCGACGGCGGGGAGTCCGGCCGGGACGTGGGCCAGGAGTTCCCGTGCCTGCGCCGGCGTCACTTCGCGGGGGCTGCCGGTCAGGACGAAGCCGACAGCGTCCGCCCCGGCCCCTGCCGCGGCCTGGACCGACTCGGGGGTGCTGAGCCCGCATACCTTGACGAACATCCGGCTCCTTCTAAAGTGGTTCCTGCCTCCGACGTTAGCAAGGTCCAGGGCACGCCGGCGCGCCGGGCACCCACATGACGGGCGCCGCGATGACGTTCCCGCCCGCCGCCGCGGCGTCGGGAATCCGCCGGGAGCGCGGCGGATAGGGTGGTGGGATGGAGATCATCCGCTTTGCCGAGCTGAAAGCCCAACCCTGGCGCAACGGCGGCGGGGTGACCCGCGAAGTGGCCAGCCATACGGCGTCGACGTCTTCCGCAGAAAGCCCGGGGCCCAACGGCGGCTGGGACTGGCGGGTGAGCATCGCCGACGTCTCCAAGGCAGGCGACTTCTCGGCGTTCCCCGGCATGGACCGCGTCCTCACCGTGGTGGAGGGCGAACTGCTGCTGCTGAGCGTCGACGGCGCGGAGCACCCGCTGGAGAAGTACCGCCCGTACCGGTTCTCCGGCGACGCCGCGACGTCCGGGGCGCTGCCGACGGGCGACATCCGCGACCTGAACGTCATCACCCGCACCGGCGCCTTCAAGGGCTACACCTCCATCGTCGAGCTCTCCAAGAAGCGGGCGCATCCGGTGTTCGAGGGCCAGCTGGGAATCCTGCTGCAAGGCCAGGCCGCGGTCACGCCCGGCGCGGCCGCCGCCGGACCGGCCGCAGCCACCGAGCCCACAACGCTCGCCCGCTATGACGCCGTCGTCGGATCCGACACCGACACCCCGGAGATCCTGGGCCGCGGGTTCCTGGCCGTTGTGTCGATCGACCGCGTCGAGGATTAGCCCTCAGTAGCCTTCACACGTGTGCCGCCGATACCCACCGAATCCTGGGACAGGCGCTGCGCGAGCCAGATCGGCACGATCGAGACGACGATCAGGACGACGGCCACGACGTTGACCACCGGCGCCTGGTTGGGCCGGAAGAGGTTCTGCAGGATCCAGATCGGCAGGGTGGTGTCCCCGGCGCCGATGGTAAACGTCGTCACGATGATCTCGTCGAAGCTCAGCGCGAAGGCCAGCAGCCCGCCGGCCAGCAGGGCGGAGCGGAGCTGCGGGAACGTGACCAGCCGGAACGTGGTGAACACGCCGGCGCCCAGATCTGCGGACGCCTCTTCCAGTCCGCTTTGCATCCGGCGCAGCCGCGCAATGACGTTGTTGAACACTGTCACCATGCAGAACGTGGCGTGCGCGATCACCACGGTCCACATGCTCAGCGAGACCCCCAGGATCGTCGTGAACATGTTGTTCAGGGCGATGCCGGTGACGATGCCGGGCAGCGCGATCGGCAGGATCACGAGCAGGCTGATCACGTCCCGGCCGAAGAATTTGTAGCGCAGCAACGCCAACGCCAGGAGCGTCCCCAGCACCAGCGAAATGAGCGTCGAGACCGCCGCCACCCACAGCGAGGAGACCACGGCCTCGCGGACGCCGGCGGAGTCCAGGGCCCGCCCCCACCACTCCAGCGTGAACCCCTGCGGCGGCCAGCCGAAGGTCCGGTCCGCGTTGAAGGAGTTCACCACAACCAGCAGCAGCGGGACATAGATGAACAGGAACACCAGCGCGGTGACGACGCCGAGGATGACTTTGGCGCTTCGGGAAAGTCTCATGGTGCTCCTGCCGCCTGCTCCGGGCTAAACGCCTCACTGTTCACAGGCTGTTGAGGGCGCCGGAGCGCCGGACGATGAAGAGGTACAGCGTGATGATGGCAATCGGGACCAGCGAGACGGCCGCGGCGAACGGCAGGTTGTTCGCGGCCCCAACGTTCGCGTAGACCACGGTGCCGAGCATCTGGGTGGTGCCGCCGACAATCTGGGCCGTGATGTAGTCCCCCAGCGAGAGCGAGAACGTGAAGATCGTCCCGGCAATGATGGAGGGGACCAGCAGGGGGAACATGACCAGGCGCATGGTGGCCAGTGGCTTGGCGCCGAGGTCGCCGGAGGCTTCCAGCAGCGTATCGGGGACCCGGTCGAACCCCGCGTAGATCGGCAGGATCATAAACGGCAGCCAGATGTAGGCCAGAGTCAGGATCACCGCGGTTTCGCCGTACCCCGGCGACTCCAGCCCGACCGGTGCCCCCAGCCACTCCAGCAGCCCGCCGTCGGCCAGCACATTGCGCCACGCGTAGGCCTTGACGAGGTAGCTGGCCCACAGCGGCATCAGCACCGCCACTACCAGCAGCTTCTGCCAGCGGGGACTGGCCACCTTGGCGATAAAGAACGCCATGGGCAGCGCGAGGACCAGGTCGATCAGGGTCACGGCGATCGCGATCCACAGTGTCCGCAGGGTGATCCGCTGGTAGACCGGATCGGTCAGGACTGTCACGATATTTTCGGTGGTCCAGTCCGTGGACACCTTGCCGGTGAAGGTGTCCACGGTCCAGAACGCGGTAATCAGCAGCGCCGCCAGAGCCGCGATGTAGACGAGCACCAGCCAGCCGGCCGGGGCGGTAACCAGCCCCGCCAGCCGAAGGTTCGGCGAGCGGTGCAGCAGCGCCGAGAACCTGTGGGCCTTGGGCCGGGGCACCGCGGCACGTGCGGGCGGCGCCCCGGGGACCGGGTGCTGCGTCTGGAGCGCCATCTCAGCCCTTAATCTCGGTCCAGGCCTTCGTCCACGCCGAGTAGTCCGTGCATTGGACGTCTGTTCGGCCGTCCAGGCACTTGGCCACCGGGGTGGTCCAGTACCAGATCTGCTTCGCGTAGGCCTCGTCGCCGGAATGGTAGGTCTCGCAGTGTGCCTTGTCCGCGGTCAGGTCACAGGCCTTGGGGTTGGCCGGCGATTCCCCGAAGAACTCCGCCACTGCCGCATTGGCCTTGGGGCTGGCGATGTAATCGAGCCACAGGTAGGCGCAGTTCTTGTTCTTGGACTCCGAACTGATCATCCAGGTGTCCGACCAGCCGGTGGCCCCCTCTTCGGGGAGCAGCGTCTCCACGTTGGTCCCGTTCGCACTGGCGATGTTCGCGCCCACCTGCCAGGTGGTGCCGACCACCGTGCTGCCGCTGGCGAAGGCCTGGACCTCCTTGACGACGTCGCTCCAGTACTCGCCGATGTGCTTGCGCTGCTCTTTCAGCAGGTCAACCGAGGCCGCGAGCTGGTCCTTGTCCAGCGCGTAGGGGTTCTTGATGCCGAGCTCCGGCTTGTGGGCCATCAGGTACACGGCGGCGTCGGCAATGTAAATCGGCGAGTCGTAGGCAGTGACCTTGCCGCTGTGCTGGGCTGCGTCGTCGAACACGGCCCTCCAGGAGGTGGGCGCCGGGGTGACGCTATCCACGGAGTACATCAGCAGGTTGGCTCCCCAGCCGTGCGGCATCCCGTAATTCTTGCCGTCCACGGTGTTCCAGGCCTTGTCCTTCAGGAACGGGTACACGTCGGCGTAGTTCTTCAGCAGGCTCATGTTGACCGGCTCCACATTGTTGCCGGCAATCAGCCGCAGCGAGGCGTCGCCGGACGCCGAGACGACGTCGTACTGACCGGTGCGCATCAGGGTGACGGCTTCGTCCGAGGTGCCGAAGGGCTTGAAGTTCACCTTGCACCCGGTCTCGGTCTCGAAGGGCGTCACCCAGTCGACGGCGGGGTCGTTGCTGCCGTCTTCGGCGTAACCCGGCCAGCCGAGGATGGAGAGCTGCCCTTCGCCCGGGCCGATTTCAGACTTGACCGGCTGCGCGGACTGGGTGGCAGATCCCCCGCCGGTGGTGCCGCAGCCCGCCAGTACGAGGGCTGCCGCCGCGGCCACCCCAACCACCAGGGAGGCCCTGTTCCTTGATGCCATGATCCTTACCTTTCGTTGTGGGGTGAACCAGACTCTGTGCATGGACGGACGCTCAGGAACCGCCGGACGGCAGCCAGACGGCGTCGTCGTCGTCCCAGCTCACCGCGACGCGCCGGTCCAGCAGTTCTGCGTCGCCGCCGGGCAGCGTTTCGGGTGCCAGCACGACGACGACGGGACCGTCGTCGAGCTGCACCCGGACCTGGGTGGCGTGCCCCACGTAGACGAGCGACGTGACGGTTCCGGGAAGGGAGGTGACGCCGTCGCGCGGTTCCGGGACGGCCGCCCAGGACAGGCGCAGCCGCTCGGGCCGGATGCAAACCTGCTCCGCGCGGCCGTAGAGTTTCTGGGCGAGGCCGGCGTCGAAGATGTTGGAGGTGCCGACGAAGTTGGCCACGAATGCACCGCCGGGGCGCTCGTAGATCTCGTGTGCCGTGCCGATCTGCTCCAGGCTTCCGTTATTGAACACGCCGATCCGGTCGCTCATGGTCAGGGCCTCCTCTTGGTCATGGGTGACGAAGATGAAGGTGATCCCGAGCGAGCGCTGCAGTTCCTTGAGTTCCACCTGCATCTGCTGCCGGAGCTTCAGGTCCAGTGCGCCGAGCGGCTCGTCCAGCAGCAGGACCTTGGGCTGCACCACCAGCGCCCGTGCCAGGGCCACGCGCTGGCGCTGGCCGCCGGAGAGCTGGGCGGGCTTGCGCCCCACGAACTTCGCCAGCTGCACGCGTTCCAGGGCTTCGCGGGCCCGCTCGTGGCGCTCCTTCCTGGGCATTCCGCGCACGCGCAGGCCGTAGGCGACGTTGTCGATGAGGGACATGTGCGGGAACAGCGCGTAGTCCTGGAAAACGGTGTTGAGGTTCCGTTCGAAAGGCGCCATTCCGGTGACGTCCTTGCCCTCGAGTTCGATGCTTCCGGAGGTGGGCAGCTCGAAGCCTGCGATCAGGCGCAGGACAGTGGTTTTGCCGGAGCCTGACGGTCCCAGCATCGAGAAGAACTCGCCCTGGCGGATGTCCAGGTCCACGGCGTTGACGGCGACGGTGTCGCCGAAGACTTTGGTGAGTTTCCGCAGGCGGATCGCCGGAACCGCGTCCGTTCCCGTGTGCCGGCCGGCTGCGAGCGTTTCGGTCATGGGGTGCGCCTAACTCCGTTGCCGGATCGTCTTAGATGCGACACAGCAGGGTGTGATCCAGGCCACAACAGGCTGCTGGGCCAAATACTATTACTCCATAGGTTTTGTGTATAGACCCCCGCGAAAGCCCGGATTAGGATGGCTTTCAACCGGGCGCAGGCAGCCCCAGCCGCCGCCCCTGGATCCGGAACCGCGACGCCAAAAGAATCCCAGGGAGGCCCGGATGCTGCTGACACCGCAGGGCGCCTCGCGGAGCCTGGCGGCCGTGTTCACTCCCATCAAGTCCCGGGGGCTGGTGGACGAGGTCTGCGGCCGGATTGAGCAGGCCGTGGAAACCGGGCTGCTCACCAGCGGCCAGCGGCTGCCCAATGAAACGGAACTCGCCGCCGCCCTGGGAGTCTCCGCGGTGACGGCCCGCGAGGCGCTGTCCCAGCTGCGGACCTCTGGCATCATCCGCACGGCCCGGGGCCGCAACGGCGGAAGCTTCATTGCGGATGACGTCCTGCCCTCCCGGGAACGCGCCTTGGACCAGCTGCGCGAACTGACCCGGCTCCAGATCAGCGACCTGGGACTGCACTACCAGGCCATTGCCGCCGCCTGCGCCGGCGTTGCGGCGCGGCGCTCGGACGCCGCCGACATGGCGATCCTGCGTTCCTTCATCCCCACCGCGGACGCGGATCCGTTGCACTGGCGGCTGGCCCTCTCGGAGTTCCTGCTCGAGGTGGCCGCCATCGCCCGCTCGGCCAGGCTGGCCCGGGAACTGATCCGGCTGCAGGCAGACCTGGGCACCCTCACGCTGCTGCCCTGCGCCGACTCCGGCTACCGTGCGACGACGGCGGTCCTCCTCGAGGAGGTCGCGGCCGCCGTCGAATTTCACCAACCGTCAGCCGCGGAAGCGGCAGTAAAAGCACTCGTGACCGCAACCACGGACTGGCTGCTGAATGAGCAGTCGAAACGCTACTGACCAGATCCTTCGAGCTAAGGCAGGGACCCGATGTCTGAAACCACCGCCTCCCCCGGCACGATCACCCTGCACGCCGGGGAACTCGACGCCGCCATCACCGGCATCGAGGGCAGGCTGGCGGCGTGGGCAGCGGAAACGGGGACCGCGCTGGCGGCCCTCTCCGCGAAGGTCACCGGCACCGCCGTGGACAAGCTCATCCGGCCGGTGGTCGAAGAACTGGTCCGGACTCCGGACGGCTACGTTGCCGGCGCAGGCTTCCTCGCCAACGCGGGTCTGCTGGGGCCGGAACGCAGCTACATCGCTTGGTGGCAGGGCGAGGAGCTGGAGCATGTGGACGCCCTCGCCAACTTCAGCCCCAACTCCATCAGCCGGTACGTCAAGTCCGAGTGGTTCCGCATCCCGGTGGAAACCGGACAAGCCCACGTCACCGGACCCTACGTCGATTTCCTCTGCACGGACGAGTACGTCCTGACCTTCACGCACCCGGTGTTCTGCCGCCCGGACGGGCCGGTGGCGGGCATTGTGGGGATGGACGTCACCGTGCAGCGGCTGGAGCGCGGCGCCATGCCCGTGCTGCGCCGGATCGGGGAACGGGCCACGCTGGTGAACTCCGACGGCCGCGCCATCGTCTCGGCAGCCTCAGACATCGCCGCCGGGGACCTCGCCGCGGCCGAGGAGGGCTGCAGCGTCTACGCCGTGGGCCGGACGTTCCGGATCTGGAGCGGCGCGACCGCGCTCTGACCCGCACCGTGTCCCCATCGACTGCTCCGCACCTGCCGTTATGAACCCTCAAAACGGCAGTTGCGTGGGCCCACGCCGGCAGGGTTCCCTGGCCGAGCTTGCGAGGCGAGGGCGCCGGTGGGGAGCACTCGATGGTGGGATTGGGGCTGGGTCCGGCGCTTGGGTGGCTGGCCGGCGGTTCGCCACTGCGCAGGGGCGTTGCTAAGCTGGAATCAAGGCCCCCTCTTGGGCCTCCGGACGACGGATCAGTACCCGGCACGCGACAAGACTGGCCACAGGAGCAGTCATGTCGTGGTTAATTCTTATTCTTTCGGGCTCGTTGGAAGCCGTCTGGGCCGCAGCCCTGCACCGGACAGCGCAGGCCACAGGCCGCCGCCGGATTGCGCCGGCCGCCGTCTTCCTTGTCTCCGTGCTCGCCAGCACCGGCGGGCTCGCCGTCGCCATGCAGTCCATCCCCACTGGAACCGCCTACGCCGTCTGGGTGGGCGTCGGCGTCGTGCTGACCTCCGCCTACGCCATGGTCAGCAAAGTGGAGCCTGCGACGGCGGCGCGGATCCTGCTGCTCGGCGGGATCGTCGCGTGCGTTGCCGGCCTGAAGGTGGTGGCGTAGCCATGGCCGCGATGCGTACGCCCAAATCGGCAACCGAAGCCCCGGCAACGACCCTTTCCTGGCTCATCCTGCTCGCTTCCGCCGTACTGGAGGCGGTCTGGGCCACGGCCCTGGGCCTCTCCGACGGCTTCACCCAACCCCTGCCCACCCTCGTGTTCGCGCTGACCGCGACCCTGAGCATGGTGGGGCTGGGCCTGGCCGTGAAAAGCATCCCGCTCGGCACGGCCTACGCCGTCTGGGTGGGGATCGGCGCGGCGCTCACGGTCGGCTGGGCGATGGCGACCGGCGTCGAACCGGCCAGCCCGCTCAAGTTGCTGTTCATCGCCGGGATCGTCGGCTGCGCGGCTGGGCTGAAGCTCCTGCCAGCCGGGAAATCCGAGCCTGCCGCAGCGCTCCCGCCCAGTTAGTCCGCGCCCTGAAGGGCATTCCGTGGCGACACGCCGTGGCTCCGGCCCGTCCGCAGCAAGTAACCGGGCAGGAGCGTCGGAATACACCGGAACGGACTCGGGTTGGGGCTAGAAACAGCGAATGGAGACCAAAGATGACGGCAGCAACAGTCCGGCTCGGCGACGGCCTGATGGTCAGCCCCCTGGGGTTTGGCGGAATGGCCTTGACCCCTGTGTACGGGGAGGTGGATCCGGCCGAGGCCTTGCGGACCCTGCACCACGCGGTGGATGCCGGCGTCAGCTTCATCGACACGGCGGACATCTACGGCGGGGGGAGCAACGAGGAGCTGATCGCCAAACTGCTCAGGGAACGCCGCGGCGAGGTGCAGCTGGCCACCAAGTTTGGGCTGGTGGGCACCCCGGCCACCGGGTACTCCGACATCCGGGGCGACGCCGCCTACGTGCGGCAGGCCGTGGACCGCAGCCTGCGGCGGCTGGGCACCGAAACCATCGACCTGTACTACATGCACCGCCGTGACCTCCGCGTTCCGATAGTGGAAACCGTGGAGGCCATGGCGGAGCTTGTGCAGGCCGGCAAAGTGCGGCACCTTGGCCTGTCTGAAGTGACTGCCGCGGAGCTGCGTGAGGCCAGCAGCGTCCACCCGATCGCTGCGGTCCAGAGCGAGTGGTCCATCTGGAGCCGCGATGTGGAACGGAGCGTTGTTCCCGCGGCGGCCGAACTCGGCGTGGGTTTTGTGCCCTATTCGCCGCTGGGCCGGGGATTCCTCACCGGCACCGTCAATGCGGCGGCGCTGGGCAGCAACGACTTCCGCCGCAACATCCCCCGCTTCGCCGAAGCGGCGCTGGACGCCAACCAGGGTGTGGTCGCCGCCGTGCAGTCAGTCGCGGCCGAACTTGCCGTTTCCGGGCAGGCTGCAACTCCCGCCCAGGTGGCCCTGGCCTGGCTGCTCACGCAGGGCCGGAGCCTGGGACCGCCCGTGGTCCCCATCCCCGGCACCCGCAGGGCGGACCGGATCGACGAAAACCTGGGCGCTTTGACGCTCGACTTCACCCCGGCGCAACTGGAGAAGCTCGACGCCGCCGCGGACGCCGTCGTCGGCTCCCGCTCGGCGGACCCCAACTGGGTGTCGCAGGGCCGTGAATAGCGCCTCCGTAGACTGAAGCCCATGGACTCGCTTATTCACTCGTTACGGAACATCACCATCCGCCGGATTTCGGTCAGCGAAATGGACAACAACGTGTATCTGCTGACGGCCAAGGCATCCGGCGCCCAGCTCCTGATCGATGCGGCCGATGATCTGGCCGCCATCCAGGGGCTGCTCGCCGACGCCGCCGCGGATACCTCCGCGGCGCCGAAACTGGCGCTGGTTGCCACCACCCACCAGCACTGGGACCACGTCCGCGCGCTGCCGGGCCTGGTGGCAGCCACCGGAGTGAAGACGGCGGCCGGGACGGATGACGCCCCGGAGCTGCCGGTGCCGGTGGATGTGCTGCTGGATCACGGGGACGTCGGCAACTTCGAGGGCTTCGACGTGACGGCAGTGCACCTGCGCGGCCATACTCCGGGGTCGATCGCGCTCGTGTACCAGGACCCGGAAGGCCCGGCACACATCTTCTCCGGCGACTCGCTGTTCCCGGGAGGGGTGGGCAATACGCAGAAGGATCCCGCGCGGTTTGCCCAGCTGCTCACCGACGTGAGCGAGCGGTTGTTCGACGTGTATCCGGATGACACCGTGGTGCACCCGGGCCACGGCAAGCCCACCACCCTGGGCGCGGAGCGTCCGCACCTGGCGGAGTGGCGCGCCCGCGGCTGGTAGCTGTCGCTGCGGTTTCAGACTGGCGCTACGCTTTCGGACGGACGCTGCGGGAATCCCCGTAGCGTCCGTCCGTTTGCGTAGCGAAAAACCGAAATCCTAGCGGCTGCGGCGTTCGTTCGACGCCGGGGCCGACGCGCGGCGGGGGCCGCCGCTGCGTGCCGGACGGCCTTCGCCGGAGCGGCCGTTGCCGCCGCCTGCGTAGGATCCGCCCGAGGTGCCACCGGTGTTGGAGGACCAGACAGCCGCGTTGCCGCCGGCGTTGCCGGACTTGGCGCCGGCAGCTGCACGCTGGCCCGTTGCCGGGCGTCCGCCGCGCTGGCCGCCGGTTGCGCCACCCGTGCGGGGAGCGCCACCGGTGCGCGGGGCTCCGCTGCGGGGTGCTCCGCTGCGGGGAGCCGAAGCACCCCGGGCGTCGCTGCGTCCTTCGGCTGCGCGGCCGTCGGAACCGCGGCCGGCCGAGGCGCGGCCGCCTGCAGACGGAACATCGTTGCGGTGGGTGCCGTACGACGTCGAGCGGGCGCGGGCGCTGCGGCGCTCGGCGCGCTCGGCATCCATCCGGTCCTCGTTCCGCTCGATGACACGCTCGGCGGCGTTGCGCGCAGCAGCCTGGCCTTCGTAGGCCACGGCACGGCGCTCGGCACGGGGAAGATCGGTACGGGGAGCCTCGGCTCCGACGCGTCCGCGTCCGCCACGGCCACCACGGCCACCCGCGGTGGGTGCAGCCTGGGTGGTGCGGCGGGCGCGCTTGCGCTCGGCGTTGGCACCGGTGGAGCTGCCGCCGCCCTGGTTGGACTTGGCGGCCAGCAGTGCAGCGCGGGTGCGCGGATCGATCTTGTCGGCCATTTCGCCCACCAGTTCTGCAACCAGCGGCGAGTTGGCGGTGACGCGTTCGAAGTTGACCTCGACGCCGGCAGCCTTCATGAGCTTCTTGACGTCGGACTGCTGCTCCGGCAGGGTCAGCGTGACCACGGTGCCGTCGGAGCCGGCGCGGGCGGTACGGCCCGAGCGGTGCAGGTACGCCTTGTGCTCCGTGGGCGGATCCACGTGAATAACCAGCTCGACGTCGTCGACGTGGACGCCGCGGGCGGCGACGTCGGTGGCGACCAGGACACGGACCTCGCCCGAGGAGAACTCGGCCAGGTTCCGGTCACGGGCGTTCTGCGACAGGTTGCCGTGCAGGTCGACGGCGGGGATGCCGGCGTCGGTCAGGGTCTTGGCGAGCTTGCGGGCGTGGTGCTTGGTGCGCAGGAAGAGCACCCGGCGGCCGGCACCCGAGGCGAGCTCGACGATCAGCTGCTTCTTGACGGTCTGGTCGTTGACGACGAGGACGTGGTGCTCCATGGTGGTCACCGCGGCCTGCGACTCATCCACTGCGTGGGTGAGCGGGTTGGACAGGTAGCGCTGGACGATCTTGTCCACGCCGTTGTCCAGGGTGGCGGAGAAGAGCAGTCGCTGGCCCTGGCTGGGGGTCATGTCCATGAGCTTCTTGACCACCGGGAGGAAGCCGAGGTCGGCCATGTGGTCGGCCTCGTCCAGCACGGTGATCTCGACGCCTTCGAGGGTCAGGATGCGCTGGCGGATCAGGTCCTCCAGGCGGCCCGGGCAGGCGATGACGATGTCGACGCCGGCGCGCAGCGCCTTTTCCTGGCGGGCCTGGGAAATGCCGCCGTAGATCACGGTGGTGTTCAGGCCCATGGCCTTGGCCATCGGCTCGATGGTGGCGTTGATCTGGGTGGCCAGTTCACGGGTCGGCGCGAGGACCAGGCCCATCGGGCGGCCGGGCTTGCGGAAGTGCTTGGCTTCCCGCTCAGCGAGTCGTGCTACAAGCGGAATCGCGAAAGCAATGGTCTTGCCGGAACCGGTGCGGCCGCGGCCCAGGACGTCGCGTCCGGCCAGGGTGTCCGGCAGGGTCTTGACCTGGATGGGGAACGGTTCCACGATCCCCTGGGCGGTAAGGGTGTCGGCGAGGGCCTTGGGCGTGCCGAGGGCAGCAAAAGTAGTCATAAGTTTCAAAGGTCTTTCAGGCGGTATCCGTGCGGATATCGGCCCCCGGTGCCGGTTGGCCCAGGGGTTCGCCGAAGAAAAGTCAGGTGATCAACCGGGCTGCTACCAACCTTGCGGCAGTAGCGGCCGGGACCAAATAGAACGCGTTCATCGACGCAGGATGTGCCTCTCACATGAAAAAGTCCCACTCCCTGAAACGGAATCCGGAACGAATCCAGCAGGGGAACCGGTTGATGAACCGGACCGATCATTCAAGACCAAAGTGGGCATCACTGCACATCAAGTTCCTTCAGTCTATCATCCGGCGAGGCCAGGACCGCTTTCGCCCGCTCAGGGCACCAGTGCAGGGGCTTGGAACAGCGGGACGTGCGACGCCGGCCGCACGGCCTCCGGGGCCCGCTCCGGCGGCAGCGCGGACGGCTCACTTCCGGCCGCGGCACCGAACGTCGCCGCGATGGCGCGGCCGGCGGCCGGGACCGCTACCCGCACGATGACCAGGGCCTCGGCGTCGATCAGCCGCCGGGTGCCCGTCCGCTCGTCCAGGATCCAGAACAGGTCCGTGGCTGCCACCGTCCTGATCACCTTGCCCCGGTGGAAGAGCCTGCCGTTATGCCACGCTTCAATCTCGTCCCCCACCGAAAGCTCCCCACACGATTGAATCTGTTGCGAAACCTCTGCAGTCATGGCCTGTCCCCTCCCCGGATCCGGATTCACCCCAGCGTCATTCCGCTCTCCGGCTCCAGCCTCCACCACCAAGGTTTCGACGGCGTTTCCATGCGGTGATTTTCTTGTGTCGCCCAGCCGTTGGTTCCACCGGCGGTGTTCCCCTGCCATGATGTGGAAATCGACCCACCACCCCACGACCGGCGAGGACAGCGATGACGGAGCACGATCACCCCGCGGAGGGCAGCAACACCAGCGCGGCCGAGGTGTGGGACGAAAAGTACCGGAGCCGGAGCAGGATCTGGAGCGGCGAACCGAACCCCCAGCTGATCGCCGAGGCCGCGCCCCTTCCGCCCGGGACGGCCCTTGACCTGGGCTGCGGCGAGGGGGCGGACGCCATCTGGCTCGCCAGCCGCGGCTGGAAGGTCACCGCCGTCGACGTCTCCGCCGTTGCGCTGGAGCGGGCGGACGCGCATGCGCAGGAACGCGGCCAGAGCGGGAACATCACGTGGCTGCGGCAGGATCTCGCCACCTGGGTGCCCGGGGAACTCTTCGACCTGGTCACGGCCCAGTTCCTGCATTCCACGGTGATGCCCTGGCAGCAGGCCCTGCAGCTGGCCGCCGCCGCGGTTCGGACCGGCGGGACGCTGCTGATTGTGGGCCACCACCCCGAGGGGCTGCCGCCGTGGGGGCAGCACCACCATGCGCCGGAGAAGTTCTACACGGCCGAGCAGCTGGCGCGCGAGCTGGGCATTGAGGCGCCGGAGTGGCGGCTCGACGTCGTGGACACGCGGCACCGCAGCGCCACCGGGCCCGACGGCGAAGCTGCCGCCCTGACCGACGCCGTCCTGCGCGCCACCCGCCTCGCCGCCCGCTGAGCGGGCCCGGCAGCACCCCATCCGCCGTCGACGTCGCCGGTTACGTGCTGGGTCGCCGGAAGGACCCGGCGATCTCGCGTGTCCCGGGCGCCGGGGGCTCGACCGGTTGCCGGGGCCATCCGTTTCCCGCCAGGTTCGAATAACCTCCGTTACCCGATCCAAGGTTTTCGGAGCTGACCGGACCGCCAAGGCCGGGTCGGCCAGCAAAACCGCTACGGCAGTCATCACCGGAAGGGCAGAATCTTGGCAATGGACAAGGTCAACTGCACGGTCATCAACCACCTCGGCGCGGCGAAGGAAGGCACCGGGAGGCTCACCGGTAACGAAGATCTCAAGCGCGAAGGCCAGCATGACCAGGCCAAGGCCAAGCTGCAGGAGGCCGGCGACAGGGCGAAGCGCGCGGCGGCGGACATCGGAGAAAACGTCCAGGACGTCGCCCGCAAGCTCAAGCAGGGCTTCAGCAAGGACTAGGTTGCGCCCCGGGGTCGGCCGTCGACCTCGCGTGCCCGGCCTGGCGGCTTCAGATATGACATGGGACACGGGACGACAAGTGGGGCGCGGATAGTCGACACTTGTCGAAGGTCAGTACGGCGCGCACACCCGCTCCGCAGGACCGGCCGGACCGGCGGCGGCAGGCTGGCGCCGGCGTCGAAAATTCCCGGATTCGCGGCGGGGCGGGCCTTTTCCCCGCACGGCCGTTGCGGCTTACGCGACCCCCGCAGGCCCCGCCCCGGGACGCACGACGGCGGCGGCCCGCCGGACGGCGGCGCCGCGGGGACCCCGGAATGCCGCCCGTACGCTTAATTCACACGACAAAGTGTTACCTCCGTCACACCTTCGATGGATCCGTGCGGGCCTCCGGCGGAATGCTCTCCGCCCGCGGCCCGCCTGTAACAAGGAAGAAGCCTAATGTCTGAACGCACCACCACGGCTGTCCCGAACATCGCTCCAGAGTCCTCCCCCAGCAGCCAAGGCCAGGAACCGCACCTCGCCCGCGCCCTGGGCAACCGCCACATCCAGCTGCTGGCCATCGGCGGCGCAATCGGCACCGGACTGTTCATGGGCTCCGGCAAAACCATCTCACTGGCCGGCCCATCCGTCATCTTCGTCTACATGATCATCGGCTTCATGCTGTTCTTCGTCATGCGGGCCATGGGCGAGATCCTGCTCTCCAACCTGAACTACAAGTCCTTCAGCGACTTCGCCGGCGATCTCCTGGGCCCCTGGGCGGGCTTCTTCACGGGCTGGTCCTACTGGTTCTTCTGGGTGGTGACCGGCGTGGCCGACATCGTCGCGATCGCCGGTTATGTGGACAAGCTCGCGCCCGGCACACCCCTCTGGATCCCGGCCCTGATCACTCCTGTTGTCCTGATCCTGCTGAACCTCCCCACCGTCAAGGCCTTTGGCGAAGCCGAATTCTGGTTCGCCATCATCAAGGTGGTGGCCATCCTGGCGCTGATCGGCACCGGCATCGTTATGATCGCCACGAACTTCACCTCCCCCAACGGCGCAGTGGCGAACCTGGCCAACATGTGGAACGACGGCGGCATGTTCCCGCACGGCATGTTCGGCTTCATCCTCGGCTTCCAGATCGCCATCTTCGCCTTCGCCGGCATCGAGCTCGTGGGCACCGCGGCAGCAGAAACCAAAGACCCCGAGAAGAACCTGCCGCGCGCCATCAACTCCATCCCCATCCGCGTCCTGCTGTTCTACGTGGGTGCCCTGGTGGTCATCATGGCGGTCAACCCGTGGCGCACCATCGATGCCGCCGGCAGCCCCTTCATCGGCATGTTCACCCTGGCCGGCCTCGGCATCGCCGCCGTGGTCATCAACCTGGTGGTCCTCACCTCCGCTGCCTCCAGCGCCAACTCAGGCATCTACTCCACCTCGCGCATGGTCTACGGCCTGGCCCAGGACGGCAACGCCCCGAAGGCCTTCGGCAAGCTGAGCATCCGCAAGGTTCCGCAAAACGCCCTGCTGTTTTCCTGCATCTTCCTGCTGGCCGGGCTGATCCTGCTCTACTCGGGCGACTCCGTGATCGGCGCGTTCACCGTGGTCACCTCGGTGGCCTCCGTGCTCACCATGTTCGTCTGGTCCATGATCCTGATCAGCTACATCGTGTTCCGCCGCCGCCGTCCCGAGCTGCACGCGGCTTCGAAGTTCAAGATGCCGGGCTCGGGCTTCATGCCGTACGTGGTGCTCGCCTTCTTCGGCTTCATGCTGGTAGCGCTTGGCCAGGCCGACGACACCCGGCTCGCCCTGCTGGTCGCGCCGCTCTGGTTCCTGATGCTGGGCGCGGCCTGGTACTTCAACCGCCAGACGCCGCTGCAGCAGGCCCGGATCGCGGAATGGAAAGCAGTCCGCGACGCCGCGTCAGTGCCCGCAGCAAGCTAGGCATCACCCGCCTTCGGGGCCGAAAGGCACCGGGCAAGGAGCTCCGGCCGGAACCACCGGCCGGAGCTCCGTTGCTTTAACACCGGCCTTTACACGGGCGCTTCACGTCGCCTCACCGCTGGGAACGCAGCGGATGCGGCGCCCGCGCTACGCGCGCCGGGAAACCCGCGGGGCGACCACGACGGCGGCGACGCCGATCAGCGCCGTCAGGGCGAAGACGCCGCCGAAGGACGCCGCCGTCGTCGTGAACGCGGCAAAAATGATTCCCGTCGTGGCGAGCGACAGCGCCCCGCCGAGCGAATCGGAAATGGACATGGCCGAGCTGTTGAAGCCCTCGTTGTCCCTGTTGGACAGGGCCAGGGTCATGACGCTCAGCCGTGCGTACATCACGCCCATACCGCCACCCGCGACCACCCACGCGGCAATCGCGACGGCGGCCGGCCAGCCCAGGAGCGTGGTCGCGAGCACCAGGACGACGGCGGCGAGGACCATGGCCGCGCCGGTTCGCACCGCGCGGCGGTGGTCCAGGCGCGACCCGAGCCGTCCCTGCACAGCGGAGCCCGCGGCCCACGAGACGGCTCCGCCCGTGAGCGCCAATCCGGCGAAGGTGGGCGAGAAGGAGTATCGCTCCACCAGCAGGTACGGGAGGTAGACCTCGGCGCCGAAGAACGCCGCTGAAGCCAGGCCGCGGGTCAGGATGACGCTGGGGAGCCCGCGGCGGGCCGTCAGCGTGCCCCGCGGCACCAGCGGGCGGACGGCGATGAGGGCCACGGCGACGGCGGCCACGGCCACGACTCCGCCCGCCACCGGCAGCCGGGACGAGAGGTTGAGTCCGAGCACGGCGAGCGCCGCGAGGGCGGCCCAGGCCAGCCGGCCGTAGCCCGCGGCCTTCCGCGGGGAAGGGGTGGACATGTCCCCCGGGGCGGCGCCCTCCGCAGCCCTTGGGTCGGGCGTTCCCCCGTCGGGCGTTCCGCGCAGCCCTCGCAGGGCGGGCACGATCATCAGCAGGGCCGGAACGACCAGGCCCACGACGCCGAGGAAGACCCAGTGCCAGCTGAGCATTTGCGCCACGATGCCGGCGGCGAAGGGTCCCACCAGCGAGGGAATCACCCACGCCGCGGAAAACGCGGCGAAGATCTTCGGGTGCAGCACGGGCGGATAGACCCGGGCGATCACCACATACAGCGCCACGGTCATGGCGCCGCCGCCCAGGCCCTGGACCAGCCGGCCCGCCACGAGGACAGGCATGGCCGACGCTGTTCCGGCGATCAGCAGGCCCAGCACGAACATGGCCACGGACGCGTACAGAGGCCCCACCGGGCCGCGCCGGTCAGACCAGTTGCCGGCGGCCACCATGCCGATGACGCCGGTGGCGAGCGGGCCGGCGAACGCCAAGGCGTAAAAGGCGGCCCCATCCAGCTCACGGCTGACCAGCGGCATGATCGTGGTCACCGCCAGTGATTCGAAGGCGGCCAGGAACACGAGGGCACAAGCGCCCAGGGTCACCAGCAGGTATTCGCGGTGGAAGATGCCGGCTGATTCCAGGGTCGGGGCTGGTGTGATGCGGGGCAAGGTCAAGGCCTGATCGATAGTCATGGAATGTTGGCTCAAGGGGAAGCATGCCACAGCCGGCGGGACTGGCGCACGACCGCTCCGGCCCACCCCAACAAACCGCGGCGCAGGGAGCCCAGCGGCGACGCGGCAGCCGCGGTCTATACTCGCGTGAAGACCGCGGCGACAAGGACACAATGACGTGACTGAACGAATCGGAATCATCGGTGGCGGGATTGTTGGCATCGCGCTGGCACGCGCCCTCGCCCTGGCCGGGACCGGCGACGTCACGGTCTTTGAGAAGGAGCACCGCCTGGCCGCCCACCAGACCGGGCACAACTCCGGTGTCGTGCATGCGGGCCTCTACTACGCCGAGGGATCGCTGAAAGCGCGGCTGTGTGTTGCCGGACGCGCCGCCCTGCGGGACTTCTGCCTGCAGAAGAACCTTCCGTACCGGGAAGTCGGCAAGCTGGTGGTCGCCGTCGACGAGACCGAACTGCCCGCCTTGGCCGAAATTGAGCGGCGGTCCCGGGCGAACGGCGTGCCCGGCCTGGCCAGGCTCAACGGCGCCGCCCGGCTGCAGGAGATCGAACCGCACGTCGCGGGGGTAGCTGCGGTCCACTCGCCGCACACCGCCGTCGTGGATTTCGCGGCAATTACCGAAGCGATGGCCCAGGACGTCCGGGCGGCCGGCGGCACCATCCTGCTCGGGCAGCAGGTGGTGGCGATGGCTGTTGAAGGCAGCACTGTGCGGGTACGAACTGCCGGGTCCGAGCACGTCTTCGACCGGGTGATCGCCTGCGCCGGCCTGCAGTCCGACGTCGTGGCGCGCCTGGTGGGCGCCGACCCCTCACCGAAAATCCTCCCGTTCCGGGGCGAATACTGGTCACTCAACCCGGCACGGAACCACCTGGTGCGGGGCATGGTCTACCCGGTGCCGGACCCCCGGTTCCCGTTCCTCGGCGTGCACTTCACCCGCGGCGTGTACGACGACGTCCACGTGGGTCCCAACGCCGTCCCGGCACTCGCCCGCGAGGGCTACGGCTGGCGCTCGGTCTCGGTGAAGGACTCCTGGGATTCGTTGAGGTGGCCCGGGGCCGGCCCGCTAGCGAAAAAGCACTGGCGGATGGGCGTCGACGAGATCAGCGCGTCACTCTTCAAACCGGCCTACTACCGCAAGGCGCGGCGCTTCATCCCCGAGCTCACCATGGCGGACCTGACGGCGAAGACAGCCTCGGGCGTCCGCGCCCAGGCCTGGGGCCGCGACGGATCGCTGCTGGACGACTTCGCCGTGGACCAGGTGGGGCCGGTGACGCTGCTGAGGAACGCGCCGTCCCCGGCCGCAACGTCCTGCCTGGCCATTGCTGACTACCTCGTCGACCAGTACCTGAAGGCCCGGGCGCCGCTGAGTCCAACTGCCGGGCGTCAGCCGCCGACGAAGCGGTTCCGCCCCGCGCGGTAGCCGAACACCGCGGCCAGCGATCCGACGGCGAGGAAGAGCACCCCGGCCGCCGCGAAGGACCCCGTGGCCTGGTGCAGTTGGCCCACCAGCAGGGTGCCGGTGGAGCCCACCCCGTAGCCGACGCCCTGCATCATGCCGGACAGGTGCGCGGCGGTGTGCCCGTCCCGGGTGCGGACCATGATCATGGTGAGCGCGACGGCGGTCAGGCTGCCCTGGCCGAGGCCCAGCAGCCCGGTCCACAGCCAGATGAGCTCCAGCGGACCGAAGATGCTCAGTGCGAAGCCGCCGCCGGTCATCAGCGCCACCACGGTGTTGATGCCGCGCTGGTCCCGGAAACGGGTGGCCAGCGCCGGGGCAAACAGGGACCCCAACATCTGCAGCACGATCGAGACAGAGACAATCAGCCCGGCCGTGCCGCCGTCCACGCCGCGTTCGCGCAGGATCGGTGCCAGCCAGGCGAAAACGCTGAAGGACATCATCGCCTGCAGCACCATAAAGATGGTCACCTGCCAGGCAATCCCCGAGCGCCAAACATTCACGCCGCCGCGCGACAGGCGCTGGCGGCCATGGCGCTGCCGGATGGCCACCGGCACGAACAGCAGGAGAACGACGCCGGCGGGCAACGCCCAGAACCGCAGCGCCGCAGTCCACTCCCCTGTCGCGCTGAAGACCGGGTAAGTGAACCCTGCGCCGAGGGCCGCTGAGGCGCAGATCGCCGTGGTGTAGAGGCCGCCCATCAGGCCGAGCCGGTGCGGGAAGTCGCGCTTCACCAGGCCGGGCAGCAGCACATTGCAGAGCGAGATCGCGGCGCCGCAGGCTGCCGTTCCGGCCAGCAGGGCGGGGAGATGGCCGGCGCCTCCGGCCTCCAAGGGCCGCAGCAGCAGCCCGGCGGTGAGGACCGCCATCGCACCCAGCAGGACGCGCTCGGCCCCGAAACGGCGCGCCAGGACGGGAGCCAGCGGGGCGAACACCCCGAGCAGCGTCACCGGCACGGTGGTGAGGACCACTACCGCCCAGCCGGGCAGCCCGGCGTCGGCCGTCACCTCCGGAAGAACCGCAGAGAAACTGGAGAACACGGTGCGGAGGTTCAGCCCGATCAACACCAGGCACACGCCCAGGTAGGCCAGGGCGCGGCGGCTGGCGACCCGGGTGGGTTCCGCGGCCGGGACGTCGTCGATTTCGGCGTCCACCAGCATGCCCCGGCCGTCCTCGATGTCGAGGCCGCCGACGGTGGAGTCCTGGGAGTTCTTCGGTGCAGTCACGGACCCATTCTGGCAGGCCGCTCGCCGCAGGCGTTGTCAACAGCGCTGGCCTTGGCAGCAGCGCCCCGCCGGCGCCCCCTTCAGTTCCGGCTGAGGATCAGGTAGCGTTCGTCGCTGATTTCCTTTCCCCACAGCGCCGGGTCCGTCAGCGGCACGACGTCGGCGTGGTGGCGGTGCCGGAGGACCAGTTCCCGGCACTCGTTCGAGGGGATGCCAGCCCCGGTGCCCCACATCCCTTCCACCAGGACCAGCGTTCCGGGTCCGCGCAGGAGCCGCGTCCACCGGCCAAGCGCGGCGTCCGGGTCCGGGAGTGCCCACAGCACGTGACGGGCCAGGACGACGTCGAAGCCCGCCTGCGCGTACGGCGGCGCCGAGGCATCACCCTGCAGGAATTCAACGGCAGCCGGAAGCCGGCCGCCGGCCGCTTCCGCCGCTCCGGCGGCCTTGGCCCGCGCCGCGTCCACCATCCGGGCGGACAGGTCCAGGCCCCGGACGCGGTGTCCGGCCCCGGCGAGCAGCATGGACAGGCTGCCGGTCCCGCAGCCCAAATCCGCCACGTCGCTGCCGGGCAACGGGATGAGCGGCAGGATCAGGTCCGCCCAGGCCCGGCGGACGCCCGGATCCAGCAGGCCGTGGTCGGCTTCCCGGTCGAAGTCCGCCGCCTGCCCGTCCCAGTATTCGCGTATTGCGTCGTTCATGCGGACAGTCTGCCACGGACCCCGGACAGGAACGCGTGCCACGGTCCCACCGGCCCGACGCCGGAACTCCACTATTCTGGAAGGGATGAGTGAAACCCCAGAATCCCCCGAAACGCCGCAGCCACCGCGCCCCGTGACCCCCGGCAGCCAGGCCTCCTTCGGCACGTACGGCGGCCGCCCGGTCAGCTTCGTGCGCCGCGGCACCAGGCTGCAGGGCCGCCGGCAGGTTGCGTGGGAGGAACATTCGGACCGGTGGGCCGTCGACGTCCCCCGGCACATCGCCAACACCTCCGTACACCCGGACTACGTCTTCGACGCCGAAGCCGAGTTCGGCCGCAAGGCGCCGCTGATCGTGGAGATCGGCTCCGGGCTCGGCGACGCCGTCTGCCACGCCGCGGAGGAGAACCCGGACACGGATTTCCTTGCCGTGGAGGTCTACACGCCGGGGCTGGCCAACACCCTGATCAAGATCAACAGCCGCGGCCTGAGCAACGTCCGGGTCGTGGAGGCGAACGCCCCCGAGGTGCTCGCCACCATGCTGCCGGCCGGTTCCGTGACGGAGCTCTGGGTCTTCTTCCCGGACCCCTGGCACAAGTCCCGGCACCACAAGCGCCGCCTCATCCAGCCGGCCTTCGCCGAACTGGCCTCACGGGCCCTCAAGCCCGGCGGCCTCTGGCGTATCGCGACGGACTGGTCCAACTACGCCGTGCACGTCCGGGAAGTCCTGGCCGGCTCCCCCGACTTCGAGAACCTGCACGACGGCGAGCGCAGCGGCTCCGAGAGCCCCCTCACCAAGGTGTGGGAATCCGGCGTCGAGTCCCTTGTGGGCGGCGCCCCCGTCAAGGAGGGCCGCGCGCCTGTGAGCACAGAACACACCGGCCCGAACGAGGGCACCGACGAGACGGGCGGCTGGGCTCCGCGGTTCGACGGCCGGATCCTGACGAGTTTCGAGAACAAAGCGCACGAGGCGGGCCGGCTGATCTTTGACCTGAGCTACCGGCGCCGGTAGCCCGGGAAAAGGCCGCCGCCAGCCGACGGGCCGGCCTTTCGGGTCCGCCGAGGCGGTGCCTGCCAAAGTCCGGATTCCCGGGTGCTGTTCGTGGGCGGCTCGGCGTGGCACGATTGCGGAAGATGCAAGAACCGGGCCGGCCAGAGGCCCGGCAGAACCACCGAGCCAGTTGAGGAACCCGCCATCAAAAAAGAAATGAAAACCGCTGCGGACGCTGCGGAAGACATCACGAATTCCCGTGCGCTGGAGCTCGTGGCCCGTGCCGGTTTCGCCGTGAGCGGCGTCCTGCACTTCCTCATCGGCCTGGTCGCAATCCGGCTGGCCATGGGTGGGGAAGGCAAGGCCGACGTCAGCGGCGCGGTCCAGCAGCTCGCCAGCCAGCCGGCCGGCCCGCTGTTGCTGTGGACTTCATTTGCGGCCTGCGTTGCCCTCGCCATCTGGCAGACCAGTGACGCCATTTTCGATTTCGAGCACCTGCCGGCCAAAAAGAAACTGGCCAAGAAGCTCAAAGCCGCGCTGCAGGCCGTCGTCTACGCCGGGCTGGCCATCACGCTGTTCTCGTTCGCCAACGGCGCCGGGTCTGACCAAAGCAGCTCCACGAGCGATCTCACGGCGTCCGTGATGAAAGCCCCCGGCGGCTACGTCCTCCTGCTCGCCATCGGGGCGGCCGTGGGAATCACGGGAATCGTGTACGCCATCAGGGGCTTCCGCCAGTCATTCGCCAAATACCTCCGCCTTCCGGCCTCGCAAAAAGCGCGGACGGCGGTGACGGTCCTGGGCGTCGTGGGCTATGCGGCCAAAGGGATCGCCCTGCTGCTCGTGGGACTCCTGGTCATCATTGCCACCGTCAAAGTGCACCCCGAGGAGTCAACCGGGATCGACGGCGGGTTGAAGGCCCTCCGCGACCAGCCCTTCGGCGTGTACATGCTGGCCGCCGTCGGCGTGGGCCTGATCTGCTACGGCATCTTCATGATGGTGCGGGCGAAACTCGCAAAAATGTAACGCCACATTCCGGACGCCCACGGGAAACCGGGCGTTTGTGATCGTTTGTTGCAGAACGTGTCGTAATTATTGGGAAATCGAAGATTCTGCAGGAAAGTAGGTGTTGCCTCCACCGGAAACGGTCGGGGCAACAAAAAACGTCCTTCTGAACGAATTACCAACCATCCAGATCGGCTGAGAGACCTGGCTCGATGACGCCGTAGCAACCACCTTCGGGCACGGTGCTAATGCCAGGACCGATGGATATTGCCACGATCCCAAGTTCCCACCAACCTGCGCCCTGCGGCGGCCGGCGTGTGTGGGGCCTGCGGTTCTGGAGTTCCTCGGTCATGACCGAGAGGATCCCCGATGGATACCAATGAATCACGCACGGCAACGACGAACGCGAAGGCAAAACGCCGCGCGCTGCGTTTGCTGACCCTGATGGGGGCGGCGGCCCTGGCCCTGAGCGCCTGCGGCGCCAACCCGGCCGGATCCGCGGCCTCGCAGGTCCAGGATGGAACTCCGGTGCAGGGCGGAACGTTCGTCTTCGCCGAGGTCACCCCGATCAACAACTTCCAGACCCAGGCGGCGCGCTTCTACGAAAAAGCGAACGTCCTCAACAGCGTGCTGGACCGGCTGACCTATTTCGATGCCAAGAAGGGCGAGCTTGTCCCCTGGATCGCCAGCAAGTTCACCGCGAGCGAGGACCAGACAAAGTTCACCTTCACGATCCGCCCGGGAGTGACCTTCAGCGATGGAACACCGCTGGACGCCAAGGCTGTCCAGGCCAACTTCGAGGCCCTGGGCAAGGGCATCGAGGGCGCGAAGATCCAGCCGAACGTTGATTTCTCCACCTACCAGTCCTCCCGGGTCATCGGCGAGGACCAGGTGGAAGTAACACTGTCCTCCCCCGACGCCAACTTCCTGCGCGCCACGTCCTCCGTCACCGCCGGACTCGTTTCGCCGAAGACCCTCACCCTGGACAACGCCGGCCAGTCGGCCATCGCGAAGATCTCCGGTTCCGGTCCCTTCACCTTCGAATCAGAGAAGGCCGACGAGGAAATCGTCCTGGCTAAGCGTTCCGACTACGCCTGGGCCCCGGAAGGTGCCGCCAACCAGGGCGCCGCCTATCTGGACAAGGTCGTCGTGAAGTACCTGCCGGAAGTGGCGCACCGTGCGGGCGCTGTGCAGACCGGCCAGGTTGACTTGGTCCGCGGCCTGCAGCCGGCCGACGAAACCGCCCTGGCCGGGAGCGGCAACCAGGTCCTGCCGGCCAAGGGCATTGACCTGACCGCAAACATGGCAGCCGTGCGGATCGGCAGCGGCAAACTCGCGGACGCGAAGGTCCGCCAGGCACTGCAGCTGGGCATCGACCGGCCGACGCTTAAGGACACGGTGCTCTCCGACAGCTACGAACTCGCCGGCTCCGTGCTGAACCGTGAAGCGCCTGACTTCACTGATTTCTCCGCCGATTTGGCCTACAACCCGGAGAAGTCGAAGAGCCTGCTGGAGGAGGCCGGCTGGGCGGTTGGCTCCGACGGCATCCGCGCCAAGGACGGCCAGAAGCTCGAGGTCACCGTCACGTCGTCGAACAACTCCGTGGTCATCAAACCCGCTTTCGAACTGATCGAGCAGCAGTGGCGCAAGATCGGCGTGAAGCTGGTCAACCGCGCGGCAGACAACGCCTTCCTGGCGACCGCGATGAAGGATCCCAACGTGGAATTCTTTGGCACCCGGCAGTTCGCCTACGGCGGCCTGGGCCCGGTCTTCGGCCCGGTCACCAATACCCAGACGTTGAACGCGGACCAGCAGCTCAATGAGCTCTTTGCCACGGAACGCGCCGCCGCCAGCCCGGCAGCGCACAAGCAGCTGGTCGCCGAAGAGCAGCGCGCGCTGGTTGTCGACCAGGCGTTGGCCCTCGTGCTCTGGGACGAAGTCCAGGTTTACGGCGCCAACGCGAAGGCGCATGTCGACTTCACCTCCGGTACCGCGCCGGTCTTCCAGGGTGCCTGGAAGACCGGCAAGTAGGTCGTTATGGGCCCCTACTTTGCGCGGCGCCTCGGGCAGGCACTGCTTGTCATCTGGCTGGCGTACACGCTCGTCTTCCTGGCAGTCCAGCTGCTGCCCAGCGATCCGGTCACGATCTTCCTCTCGGCGGACGCTGCGGCGGACCAGGCAACGATCGATGCCATGAAGGCCCAATACGGCTACGACCAGCCGCTGCTGGTGCAGTACTTCAGCCAGCTTGGGCAGCTGCTCGGTGGAGACGTGGGGTATTCCCTGGCCTCCGGGCAGTCGGTGGCGACCCGCATCGGCGCGGTGGCCGGGTCCACCCTGGCGCTGGCCTCCAGCGCCTTCGTGTTGGCCGTCGTCCTCGCGGTGGCCCTCGTGGCCTCGGCCACGCTGAGCCGCTCGGCGGCGCTGAAGCGATTCATCACCAATCTCCCGCCGCTGTTCGCAGCGGTTCCGGTGTTCTGGCTCGGACTCGTGCTGCTGCAGCTGCTGTCCATCCAGCTCGGGGTGATGTCCCTTTTCCCGGACGGCTCCTTTGCGTCGCTGGCAGTTCCCGTCCTGGTCCTGGCCCTTCACGTTTCCGCCCCGATCGCGCAGGTACTGCTCAAGAGCATCACCCACGTCTATGAGCAGCCTTTTGTCGACGTGCTGCGGGCGAAGGGCGCATCCCCCGCGTGGATCTTCTACCGCCACGCCCTGAAGAATGCCGCGGGTCCGGCAATGACCATTGCCGGCATCACGGTCGGGACGCTGCTTGCCGGTTCCGTCATCACGGAGACCGTTTTCGCCCGCTCCGGCCTGGGCTCGGTGGTCCTTCAGGCCGTCACAGGCCAGGATGTCCCGCTGGTCCAGGGTCTGGTCCTCCTGACGGCGTCGGCGTTCGTTGCAGTGAACCTGATCGTCGACCTGCTGTATCCGCTGCTGGATCCCCGCATCCTCAAGAGCAGTGCCCACGGCTCGCCAAAAGCACTGGCTGCCTGAGACGGAACGGAGAACCTTGTGAGTATCGAGCTACTACAAACAGATCCTGGCCCCGAGCTGGCGCTGCCGCCGGCCGGCGGCGGCGCCGTCCGTGGCCAGGAAGGGCGCCAAGGAAGCATCCTGCGCTCGGCGGGCCTGTGGCTGACCGTCATTCCGCTGCTGATCGTTCTGGGGTGGGCCTTCCTGCCGGGCCTGTTCAGTGCTTTCGACCCCATCAGTGGCATTCCGAAGCAGAAATTCCAGCCGCCAAGTGCCGGGCACTGGTTCGGCACCGACCACTTGGGCCGGGACGTCTACACGAGGGTCGTCTACGGCACCTCGCAGACCCTGCTCACCGCAGGACTCGCTGTCCTGATCGGTTTCGTGGCGGGAACGGCGTTGGGCCTCTTTGCCGCGACGGCGGGGAGGGCCGCCGATGCGGGCACCATGCGCCTCGTGGACGTGCTTTTGGCGGTGCCCGGATTCCTGATCTCCCTGATCATCGTGACGGCGTTCGCCCCGGGACCGATCTCGCTCGGTGTGGGTGTGGGCATCGCCTCGATTGCCTCGTTCGCCCGCGTGGTGCGCTCGGAAGTCCTGCGCGTCCGCAACCTGGACTACGTCGAGGCCGCTTTCCTCAACGGGGGATCCTACCGGTCCGTCGTCTGGAAGCATGTCCTGCCGAACTCATGCGGCCCGGTCCTCGCTCTGCTGGCCGTCGACCTTGGCGCTGCCATTCTCGCAATTTCCGGGCTTGGCTTCCTCGGCTTCGGCGCACCTCCCCCCACCCCGGAATGGGGCCTGCTGATCTCCGAGGGTCGGCAGTACCTCGCCGGCGCGTGGTGGATGACAAGCCTCCCCGGCCTGGTCATCGTGCTGACGGTGGTGTTGTTGGCCGGTCTCGGACGCCAGCTTCTCAAGATCTTCCGGTTCTAGTGAGGAGCCCCATGACTCTCAACGCAGTAAAACCCATCACCGAGCCCGGGCCGCTACTTGAGGTGCGCGGACTGCAGGTCCAATACGGCCGCGGTCCAGGGGCCGTCGTGGCCGCGGATTCACTCGACCTGGTCCTCAAGCCGGGTGAAATCGTCGCCGTCGTTGGCGAATCCGGTTCCGGCAAGAGCACGCTGGCCAAATCGCTCATCGGCCTTCTCCCCAAAGCCGGAGGGATCTCTGCCGGAACCATTGTGTTCGACGGCATTGAGCTGACCGCGCTTTCCGAACGCGCCATGGAGAAAGTCCGTGGCCGCAAGATCGGCATGGTTCCGCAGGATCCCGGCGGTTCGCTGGACCCGGTCAAGACGGTCGGATCCCAAGTGGCCGAGGTCTTCCGGCTGCACCCGGAGGAAGGCAAGCGCTCCAGGAGCGAGATCCGGGCGGAGGTCATCCGGCTTTTCGAGCTGGTGGGCATCGACCGGCCGGCGGAACGGCTGAAACAGTACCCCCACGAACTCTCCGGCGGACTCAAGCAGCGGGTCCTGATCGCAATCGCTTTCAGCCTGGGACCGAAGCTGCTGATTGCCGATGAGCCGACGTCGGCGCTGGACGTCACGGTGCAGCGGCGGGTGCTCGAGGTCTTCAGCAGGCTGGCGCGGGACCACGGGACGTCCGTCATCTTTGTGACCCACGATCTGGCCGTCGCCACCGATCTGGCCGACCGGATCGTGGTGATGCGGCAGGGCAGGATCCTTGAAGACCGTACGGTCACCGACATCCTGGCGCAGCCGGAGGACGACTACACGCTCAGGCTGCTCCGGGAGGCCTCTCCGGCCGCGCCGAAAACCGACCAAGGCGCAGCGGTTACGGCCCGCGAGGAGCCCGTTGCGGCGATCGAAGTCCGCGGACTCACCAAGATCTTCGGCAAGGGCGAGACTGAACACCGCGCCGTGGATGACGTCAGTTTTGCGGTGCGCCAGGGAACCACCTTCGCTCTGGTCGGCGAGTCCGGGTCGGGCAAGTCCACCACGGCCCGCATGATCATGCGGCTGCTGGACCCTACGTCAGGCACCGTGGAGGTCCACGGGAACGATGTCACGTCAATCCAGGGCAAAGACAAGCGGGAGCTGTGGCGCTCCCTGCAGCTGGTGTACCAGAATCCGGATTCGGCGCTCGACCCGAGGCTCACCGTACGGGACATCGTCGCCGAGCCCCTGGTGAATTTCCGTGTCGGGTCGCGGCTGGAACGTCGTGCCCGGGTTGCCGAACTCCTTGACCAGGTGAACCTCCCCGCCCGGGTCGCCGGCAGCCGGACCAAGGAGCTGTCCGGCGGCCAGCGCCAGCGCGTGGCGATCGCCCGGGCCCTCGCCCTGGGCGCCCGCACCATCGTGCTGGACGAGGCCCTCTCCGCCCTGGACGTCCTGACGCAGGCCCAGATCCTGGTTCTGCTCGAAGACCTGCAACGCGACCTGGGACTGTCCTACCTGTTCATTTCCCACGACCTGCACGTTGTTGAACGCTTCGCCCATGACGTCGGCGTGATGAGCCGGGGCCAGCTGCGCGAAGTCGGCCCGACTGCGCAGGTCTTCTCCACCCCGCAAAGCGAATACACCCGCCTGTTGCTCGATTCGAACCCCGGCCACCGGCTGCGCGAACTCGTCGCGGCGACCGGCAACTAAGAACGTCAGTACCCCTTCAACGTTAGGAACATGATGACTGTCTCGATAGAAGTAAGAGAACTCAGCGAGGAGGCCCGCTACGCTGCGCTGTCCGCGCGCTTCCAGGATGTCTTCGCGCGGATCGCAGAAGGCGCCCTGGAACGCGAGTCCAACCGCGTCCTGCCGTTCGAGCCCGTCGCCTGGCTGAAGGAAAGCGGCTTCACCACCATCCGTGTCCCCGCCGAGCACGGCGGGGAGCCCGTCAGCTACGAGCACCTGAGCCGGCTGCTGATCGAACTCGCCGCCGCGGACTCCAACGTTTCACACCTGTTGCGATCGCACTTCTCGTTCGTGGAAACGATTGCCCTGCAGCCGGTCGAGTTCCGTAACCGCTGGTTTCCGCGGGTCCTCGCCGGGGAGATCTTCGGCAACGCTGCGACGGAACGCTCCGGCAACGCGCTGGGCACCACCCAGACCAAGCTTCGCGAGGAAGGGGGCCGCTGGCTGCTGAAGGGCGAAAAGTACTACACAACCGGCAGCATCTTCGCCGACTGGGTCGTGGTCATGGCGAGCACGGAGGGCCGCGAGGGCCGCCAGTACGCTTTGGTCCGGGTGGACGACCCCAAAGTCACGATCCTTGACGACTGGGACGGGTTCGGGCAGCCGCTCACCGGCACCGGAACGGCCATCTTTGAGGACGTGGAGGTCGACGCCGGGGACATCATCCAGCGCAAGGTCACCAGCACGCTGGAACCGGCTTTCTTCCAGCTCGTACTGTTGGCCGTGCTCGTCGGAATCGGCCAGGCGGCGCTTCGCGACGCCAGCACGCTGGTCCGCGACCGCACCCGCACCTTCAATACCGGGTCAGGTTCGCTGTTCCGGAACGATCCGCTGATCCAGGAACGCGTTGGCCAGATCGCCGCCGGCGTGTACGCCGCCCGGTCCATCGTGGTGGCGGCCGCACGCGATCTGGATGCTGCCGTCGACGCTTCCCTCGGACTTGATGCGGACGCCGCCTTCGTCCGGGCCGAGCTCGGAGTGCAGCAGGCCCATGTGACGGTCCCCGGCCTGGTCCTGGCCGCTGCCAATGAGCTGTTCGATGTCACGGGCGCTTCGTCGACCAGCCGGGGCAAGGGCCTTGACCGGCACTGGCGCAACGCCCGCACGGTAGCCACCCACAACCCGGCGGTGTTCAAGGCGCGGTCCGTCGGCGACTATCACATCAACGGAACCATTCCCACGGGCCTCCACAGCATCGGAGATGCGGTTCAGGCAACCCAGCACATCCAGGGGAGTGATTCCTGATGGGAACCTTTGACGAACGTCCCCGGCTGCTCCTGAGCGCCTTCGTGATGAACACGACCACTCACATCCTGGGCGGTCAATGGCGGCATCCGGAGGCGCAGCAGCACCGCTTCAACGAGCTGCAGCTGTGGGTCGACCTGGCCCGCGAGCTGGAGGACGCAAAGTTCGATGCGATGTTCTTCGCCGACGTAGTGGGGCTGTACGGTGACCACGAGGGCGGCTGGGCCTCGCTGGTGGAGCGGGGGCTGCAGGTCCCCTCGAACGATCCGTTAGTACTCTGCTCCGCGCTGGCCGCCGTGACCAAGGATATTGGCCTCGCCATGACGAGCTCGGTGATCCAGTCGGATCCGTTCCAGCTGGCCCGTCAGCTGTCGACACTTGACCACATTTCCAATGGCCGTGTCGCCTGGAACATCGTTACCAGCGTGCTGGAGAACGCCCACCGGAACTTCGGCAACGCCGGGCTCACTCCGCACGACGACCGGTACGACTGGGCCGAGGAATACACCGAGGCTGCCTACAAGCTCTGGGAGGGTTCCTGGGACGACGACGCGCTGCTGGCCGACAAGGTCCGCGGCATCCACGCGGACCCGGCCAAGGTCCACAAAATCAACCACCGGGGGTCCCGTTACTCCATTGACGGTCCGCACCTGGTCGCGCCCAGCCCGCAGCGCACCCCCTTCCTGTTCCAGGCGGGGAGCTCCTCCCGCGGCAAGAAATTCGCCGCAGAGAACGCGGAGGCAACCTTCCTCTTTGCGCCCAACGTTGACTACGTCAAGAAGCAGACTGCCTCGATCCGGGCCCTCGAGGCCGCGGCAGGCCGGGCCGCCGGCGACGTCAAGATCTTCGGCGGACTGTCCTTCGTGATCGGCGGCACCGAAGCAGAGGTCGCCCGCAAGCAGGCCGAATACGACGACTACCTGGACCTCCACACGATCATCGCGCATATCGGCGGCGGGATCGGCGTCGATTTCGGTGGTCTCCCGCTCGATACCCCGCTGGGCGAGATCGAGACCGAGGGTGCCCAGGGCGTTCTTCAGGCGGCCATCGCGTCCGTGCCCGGCGGCAAGCCGACCATTGGTGACTTGGCGCGATACCGGGCCAAGGCCCAGCAGATCGCCGGTACGCCGGAACAGATCGTGGACGAACTGGAACGGTGGCAGGATGCCGGGATCGATGGTGTGAACATCATCAACCAGATCATCCCCGGGTCCTACACCGACTTCATCCAGGGCGTGCTGCCCGAGTTGCAGCGCCGGGGCCTGGCCCAGACGGAGTACGCGCCGGGCACCCTGCGCGAGAAGGTTTTCGGCCGTGGCCCGAAGCTCGAGCCGACCCACCCCGCAACCCGGTACCGCGGTGCCTTCAGCGATCTGTCGGCAGCAGCAACGGTGAAGGCGGACGGCCTGGCTCCGCTGCGGGCTTAGCCTGCACTGAGGGAGCGGATGGCGGCGGCCACGATCGTGTGGTCGCCGCCGTCGTATTCCTGGTGGGGTTCGCAGTGCTTCATGATGGGTCCGCACTGCCCCGTGCCTTAGGGTTTGAAGTCGTCGTGGACCACGACGCGGGACAGCTCAATCGTGCCGTCCTGCAGGCGCCAGTAGTGAAGCCGCCGGGCCGACGCCACGTTCTGCTCGATCGCAGCGCGGAAACATTTCGCCCCGTCCTCACGCACCGTCTGGGCTGCGTCGCCGCCCGAGTTTGCCCGGAGCGCATGGACTTCCCGCGCAGCGTTCCGCTCCGCCGCCCCGGTCAAGACCTCGACCGTGGCCTTCAGCGCCTTGGCCACGACCCCGGGCTCGGTGAAGCCGTATAGTGATGCCGCAAACCCGGGACTGGCCGTCCAGTCCGAAGGCAGCGCCTGCCGCGCCTTGTCGGACGCCGGAACGTTCTTTGCCCACGCGAGATAAACGTCATGCGTCAGCCGTTCCTCGTCAGCCGCGAACAACCCCTCAGAATCGGCAGTCAGCGCGCGCTTGAGAGCGGGCTGCGCCCTGCGCTTGTAGGCGCGTAGGTCGAGGAGTTCCTCCTGCTGCCGGGCAAGCCGGACGGCCGTGCCTTGCAGCGTCGCCCGGGCTGCCTCCGCGATGTGTTGTTCCGCTGCCAGTTCCGCCCGGAGGGCATCAAGTTCCCGCTGGAGGCTGACGAGTCCGGCGCCGGACTGGCTGGCGGCGGAGACCAGTTCCTGCAAAGCCGCGACCTTCCTCCGTTCGGCTTCCAGCTGGAGCTGGACGGTCATCAGCGCAACCGGCGGCCTGGCATCGGGCACCGCCGCCGCCGCGGAACCACCGTCCTCCTCCGCGCCAACGGCTCCCGTTCCGGGGACGCCTGCGGCTTCGGCGGGAAATGTCCGTCCCGAGACCGACTGCTCCGTGAGGTGCCGGCCGGACTGCAGCCAAGGGGTACCGCCAGTCAGGAGCGCGGGCGCGTCCAGGACGTCGGCGTCATCATCGACGTCCAGCAGGGACAAGACCACCCTTCCGCATTCCCTCAGGAACCGCGCCACCACCACTTCACCCTCCGTCACCAGGCTGTCCACGGCGTCGAGGGGATTGGAGGAGACGCGGGCCCGTTCAACGGACCAGCTGGAGCCGGGGTAGAGGGTGAGCTTCGCGCTGTTGGCGCAGACCTCTTCGGCCAGGGCGAGGACGAGGTCGCCGGAGCAGTAGAGCTCCGCGAGCCGGGGAGTTTTTCGCAGGTCCTTGATGTCAAGCGTCTTGTCCTCGTCGTTGAGGTCGCCGTCGACGGGCTGCCCGAGCTCCAGCATCCAGTCGAGGCGGACCGGCGGGGAAACGTGTTCGCGCTGGATGGTGCAGCAGCTGCCGTCGACGAGTTCGACGATAGCGCGGGAACCCGCGCTGGCGAACGCCTTGACGATGCCACTGACGCGCCGGGGCGCCGTCCGGACCGGCGCAGCCTTCGGCGGAACCACGGTGATCAGGTTCAGCACGTCTTCAATGATGTCCTCGGCCGCGCGGACAGCCGCCTGGCGGTCCCGCGCCGTCCGGAGCGGGCTGCGGTGCACGTCCTTCATCCAGCGGAGATCCTCCGAATAGACGCGCGCCGCATTCCCGAACACGTGCGCCCCGGCCGGCAGGCTGTCACCAAAGGCATAGCTTTCCGGGCCGTTTTCCAGCCAATAGACCTCGGCCAGGTCGCCAATCTCCCGGGCGATGTGTTCCACGTCGATTCGGTTGTCCCGCTGCTCCGGATGCCAGGAAATGACGGCCGCCGGTCTGGTCCGTCCGGCCCCCGTCAGGCGCAGCGCGAGTTCTTTCCCTGACGTGACAACCACATAAGCCTGTTCCATAACGAATCCCCATTCGCAGGTGCGGACGTCCATGCCGCAGGTGGTGGAGAAGCCGACAGCTCTCCCACCCTGAGTAGAGCAGAGGGGTGTGACGGAATAGGCAGGCGGGGCTCGCCGCCGTCGCTAACCGCGGGGCACGGCGATGACGGCCATCGTCTGTTGCTCCCCGTTCCGCATCTCCACGCTGGCGATATTCGCCAGCTGCACGGGCGTGGCCCCGGTGATCCTGACCCTTCCGCTGGGCGTGGCCGTCCACGCGCAGGCGCGCTCTTCGCCGCCGCCGCTGTCCTTCACCCAGACGGATAAGGTGCCGTCCACCGGCAGGCTCCGGCCATCGACCGCGAGCTCAGTGCCCCAGGTTTTCTTGACCATGCCCACCGTGATCTGCAGTCCATTGCTGGCCTGGACGGAGTAGCTGGCGTCCGGTTTGGGCGGCGGGTTGACCAGCGGCGCGCCCAGAACCCCTGCGGCGAGGCACGCCGCCGCCACCGCGGCCAGCGCCGCGGACCACCGGAGCCGTGCCTTCCGGCGCCGCGAGGACAGCTCATCGAGCAGCCGCCGCGGCACGGAAGCCGGCGCGGGAACCGACACCGCCGGTTCCCGCCCGGCCACCTTGCCGAGGGCGACGGCGTCGGGCACCGGGAGCGCGTCCAGCAGCGCCGGGAGGCTGGCCAATTCGTCCAGCTCCTGCCGGCAGTCCGTGCAACGGGCCAAGTGCTGCTCAAAAGCGGCGGCATCGTCAGGCGCGAGGCCACCCAGCAGGTAGGCGCCGAGCAGCTGGTGCGGGTCTGCAGCACTCACCGTTGCACCCCCATTTCATCAAGGATCGTCCGGAGGGCCCGTACGGCGTAGAACGCCCGGGACTTCACTGTTCCACTCGGGATATTCAAACTGACCGATGCCTCCTGGACGGTATAGCGGCGGTAATGGAGGGCCACGAGGACGTCGCGGTGCTCCGCGCTGAGCCGCAGCAACGCCTCTTCCATCAGGACACGGTTGAGGAGTTCGTCGACGCGTTCCGCGCCGCCGGCCGGGTCGGCCAGCTCCCGGTCCGTCGTCTCGCGGGGCCGGCGCTGGGCCTTGCGGTAGTTGTCAATCATGATGTTTCGGGCGGTCCGGAACAGGTAGCTGCGCATGCTTCCGGTGATGTGCGGAGCCTGCTGCCAGACCCGCAGCACGGTCTCCTGCACGATGTCATCCGCCAGTTGAGGATCCCGGCAGGCACTGAGGACAAAGCGCCTGAGCGCCGCTCCGTGGTCGCGGTAGATCGCAGCCACCACGTCTTCGTCCAGCGGCATGACGGCCCTCCCCTCTCTGCGGTTCCGCCCCGCGCTTCTGCCCTTCGGTTCCGCCCTTCGGTTCCCGCGTTTCTGCCCCTACGACGTGCAGAGCGCCGGAAAAGTTCACGCGCTCCGGTTCCGGGGCGGCATCCGGGGCCCGTTGTGAACCATTCTTACCCCGGCGGCGTCGTAACGGTTAGCGCCGGCCGGACCCGTTCGCCGGTTCGAGCAACGGAGCAATTCGAGTCAAGGCATTCGAGTCAAGGAGCAGCAGATGAAAACCCACTTCAGCATCGGCCTGTCCGCTTTAGCCCTCGCCGCACTACTCTCCGGCTGTGCCGGCGGCGGCGGCGGAAGCAACCCTTACGCGACGACGGCGGCGCCGCCAACCAGCGCAACGGCTCCTTCAACGTCGGGCCCCGTTTCGACGTCGGCTCCGGCCGCAGCCGCAGCGGACCTCTTGGTCGCGGATTCCTCCGCCGGCAAGATCGTGGTGGGCGGCAAGGGCATGAGCGTCTATTACTACACGAAGGACGTCAAGGACTCCGGGAAGAGCGCCTGCACCGGCGGCTGCCTCGAGGCCTGGCCTCCGGTCCTCGCCACGTCTGACACACCGACCGTCGACGGCGTCACCGGCACCGTGGGCACGATTGCCACCCCCGACGGCAAGAAGCAGCTGACCATCAACGGGATGCCCGTGTACTACTACGCCAAGGATCTTGCGGCGGGGGACATTACAGGCCAGGGCGTCGGGGGCGTCTGGTATCTCGTCGCGCCCTCCGGTGACATGATCACCGCCGCCGCCGGGTACTGACCTGCAGCTGGGCTGTCCCCGGCGGCCGAAACTTCGGCTCAGTCGTCCTCTTCCTCGAACTCGACGGCGGCCAGGATCTCCTTGGTGTCCGGGTGGATCATGACTGCTTCGCGCTCATCGTCCAGCATAAGGAACTCGCCCTGGTCCGTGGTGAAATGCCAGGCCAGGGCGGTCTGGCCCTCGTGCTCATAGTTGGGGTCGCCCATAGTGATCTTCAGGAGCGTGTGCCCGGCCACGGAGCACAGCTCGCGGATGATCATCTCGAATTCCGGGGTGTCCAGCAGCTCATCCTCGGCGGCCTCGGCCTGGCGTTCCGCAAGGTTGGGGATCCGGGACACACGCTCGGCGATGTGACGGTCGAGCTCCTCATCGTCCAGGACGAGGAGGTCTGCCTGGCTCCTGAGCCAGGCGGCGTTGAGCGCGATGATGTCTTCGGTTTGCAGCAGGGTTTCGAACTCGCCGTCGAGCTCTTCGAGGAGGCGCACGGCGTCCGGCACACCGCCGTCGGCGTCGCCTTCCAGGTCCGTATCCCCGTCAAGGTACGCGTCGGCCTCCTCCTCGGTGAGGGAGTCGAAGGCAGCCACGCTGCGGTTGAAGAGGTCAAGGTGCGCGGCTGCCCCCATGCCTTCCAGCCCTGCCCGGACGCAGGCGTCGATCTCCGCGCGCTCGGGCGCGGAGAACACGTACTGGGCGAACCCGCCGCCCAGACACTGCGTCAGGTAGAAGTCAACGTAGTAGCTGCCCAGGGCGTTCGGAGCAATTTCCTCGATGTCGAGCAACTCCGCGTACATCATGTTGACCACGTTCACGTTCGCGTCGACGACGTCCGCGTCGCTGCCGTTGATGCTCTCCCGCGGCAGGACCGTCGCGTATCCGGTGGCGGGAAGGGTGGTGGAAAGGCCGTTGCTCATGGAAAATCCTCACTGCTTAGGCGGGTGCCGCTCCGAACCCTTTCAACGTACGTTGCACCTCCGGCGCTGTGGTTGAGCCGGAGCTGAACGTCTGGCGAAGTTTGGGTGACCCGGGACGGGCGGGGATGGCGGCGGGAGCCGCGAAAGAACGTCAAGTGGCGCCTCCGTCCGGACGGCACTTGTCGGGTCTCTTTTTGCGTCAGCGTCCGGCCCCTAATTTCCCCCCAACCCGCGGACTGGCATTTAAAATATAAGTAGGTATGGTGATGGGTAGATAGCGTTTAGAAAGGCGTGATTCCATTGTCAGGAAAATCCCCCAGAACCATCAATGCCAAGAAAACGGGAAAATCGATTCTCGAAAAAAGGGCCGAAAAGAAGGCAAAAAACGAATCCAGCGAAATTCTGTTCGCAAAGCCGCGTAAAAACCAGAGGTGACACCCCGGCCCTGACGCACTAAGTGCAGCGGGGCACGGTCACAGGCGGATGGCCCCGCGCAACACCCCTCGGGGCGGGGCCCTTCGTGCAGGGAGAACCGCGGGCAGCCGGACGAAAACGTTCAAATTCGTACTGACGAAACAATTTACACCACAGAACGTTGTCCGGCGCTTAACATTTCTTGCCCCGGGCACCAGGTGATTCCCGGGTGCGCCCCATTTTCAAAACCTGTGGAAATTATTGATCGTTCAGACAGAGAAAGACCCGGTCATGCTCCAGACAAATAGAGCCCTCATTATTCCGGCCCGCCTTAGCCACCCCGTTCGCGTCGAAGAGATCGACACGTCCCTGGCCACACGGCAGGCCCTGGTTGAAGGAAACGTCGGAGCAATCACTGGCACCGGGTGGCACATCTATCTGAACGACGAGGCAGACTTCATCCCCCTGCCACTGAACGCCCGGGCCGAAGTGCTGATCCGCGAAGCAGGCCTACATCTTGAGGAGACCGTCAGCGGAACGGTGGTTTTCCTCGGACACGGAAACAACGGCGACGAAGCTGATGCGCCTGCACACCTGCTCCGGCTGGCCGAGCGCCTCTTCGACACAGCGTTGGCGGCCTAGCCGCAGGGAAGAACCCGTCCAGCCGGCCCCCGGCATCCGCGCTTCCTTCCGCGTCCGTGTGGTCCGTTGCCTGTGACAGCCGCCAGGCAGCCTTCGGAACCGTGCCACGCGCCGTCGTCCTCACGTCCCTGGCCGCCCCCTGAGTTCGAGGGGCCCGCCCGGCTCGCTAAGATGGATCAGATGACCAACTGCTGAAAGTAGTGCGCACATGCCATCCCATCCGGACGAGAGTGCGGCACTGGCAATACAGACTCCCGCAATCAACGACCGCTCACTCGCGGCCGGGCTCGCCTACGCCATGGGGAGCCGCGTTTCCGGGATTTCCTTCGATGCCGCCACCGGCCTCATGCTTGGCAAGGTGCGGGGCGGCGCCGACGTGCCGTATTCGACGACGGCGAAGCTGGTCCGGAAGGCGGGCGGCTGGAGCTGCACCGTTGGGGTCTGCAGCTGCCCGGTCCGGAAAGACTGCAAGCATGTGGCCGCCCTGCTGTTCTCTGCCGAGGACAACCCGGCCATCCGGGTCCAACTGCTCGCCCCCGCCGATGTGAGCCGGCTGTCCCGGCAGGTCCCGGTGCTGGATGTCCCGGACTGGGAACAGGCCCTCAGCCCTCTGATCGCCCAGCCAGGGATCACCCAGTCCACCAACGGCATTCCGCTGGCCCTCCAGTTCGAGATCGAGGAACCCGCCCCGCACTTCTCCTACACCGGCCGCCGCGATCCGCTGCGCAGCGTCCGGCAACTGAAGGCGCGTCCCGTCATCATGGGCGCCAAGGGCAAATGGATCCGGGGCGATGTCTCGTGGAACACCCTGAGCTACCTGAGCTACCGGCGCGAATGCAACGAGGCCCACGTCGAGTGGATGCAGGAGTTCCTCGCCGCGCACACCGCCCAGGCCAACCGCCAGCACGCCGGGACCGGGCTGTGGCTGGGTTTGAACACCTATGCCGGCAAGAACCTGTGGAGCCTGCTGGCCCAGGCCCGGAAGGTCGGCGTCGCCCTCGTCCACAGCCGGGGTTCCGAGCCGGTGCGGCTCGTTGAGCAGCCGGCCGCCGTCGGACTCAACCTGACCCGGTACGGGACCGCACCGGCCGAGGGAACCGACGCCGTCGAGCCGGCCGCCGGCGGGGACGCCGGCGGCCTGTCGCTCGCCCCCACCATCACGGTGGAGGGGGAGATTGTTGATCCGGCATCAGTCGGCACGATCGGGCGTCCGGCCCACGGGATCTTCCTGACCTCCGGGGCGGACGCCCTGCCCGGCGTCGCCCCCGCGGACTCCGTCATCACGCTCGCCCCGCTAGAGAGCGGCCTCAGCGAGGAGCTCCTGACCTTCGTCACGGCCGGAACCACGCTGCACATTCCGGCCCGCGATGAGAGCCGGTTCCTGACCGGTTTCTACCCCAAGCTCAAGCAGAGCGCCCGGGTCACGGCCACCGATGAGTCCGTGGAACTGCCCCAGCTGGCCGTTCCCACCCTGTCGCTGCTGGCGAACTACGGCGCCGGCCACCGCGTCCGGCTGCACTGGGAGTGGCACTACAAGTCCGGCAAGCTCGTCACAGCCCAGCCGTTGTGGCGCCACCCCGGCGATCACGGCTACCGGGACGACCCCGCCGAGGCCCGGATCCTCGAGGCAGTCGGGCAGCCCTGGGACGTGGTGCCGGCCCTTGGCGAGTCGGCCACCGGCGGCTGGGGAACGCCGCGGCTGGCGGCCTCGGCTGAACTCAGCGGCCTCGACACCCTGGCCTTCACCGAGGAGCTGCTCCCCCGGCTCCGCGAGGTCCCCGGCGTTTCCGTGGACACGGCCGGGGAAATCGCCGACTACCGGGAGGCCGAAGAGGCCCCGGTGGTGTCCATCTCCACCAAGGCCACGGAGCAGCGTGACTGGTTCGACCTGGGCATCCAGATTTCCCTGGAGGGCCAGCCGGTGTCCTTCGCAGCCGTTTTCTCAGCCCTGGCGGCCGGCCAGACCAAGATGCTGCTCCCCAGCGGGGCCTACTTCTCCTTGGACCTGCCCGAACTGCACCAGCTCCGGGCTTTGATTGAAGAGGCCCGGGAACTCCAGGACAACAAGGACGCGCCTCTGCAGATCAGCCGCTTCCAGGCAGGGCTCTGGGACGAACTGGCCCAGCTCGGCATCGTGGACCAGCAGGCCACGGCCTGGCGCGAGGCTGTCGGCGGGCTGCTGGAAGGCGGCGTGCAGGGACTGCCACTGCCAGCAACCCTCAACGCCGAGCTCCGCCCGTACCAGCTGGAGGGCTTCAACTGGCTGAGCTTCCTCTACCGTCACGGACTGGGCGGGGTGCTGGCCGATGACATGGGCCTGGGCAAGACGGTGCAGGCGCTGGCGCTGATCTGCGCCGCCAAAGACGCGGCAGTGGGGACGGAAGCGTCCGACGGCGGTGCTGCCGCCAGCCCGGCGCCCGGCGCGGGCCCCAATGCGCCCGCCGCACCTTTCCTCGTCGTCGCCCCCACGAGCGTCGTGGGCAACTGGGAGGCCGAGACTGCACGGTTCGCCCCGGGCCTCACGGTGCGGGCCATCGGCGAAACGTTTGCCAAGAGCGGCTCGAACCCCGCAGAGGCGATGGCCGGTGCGGACATCGTCATCACCTCCTACGCCCTGTTCCGGATCGACTACGATGCCTACGCCGCCAAGGAATGGGCGGGACTGGTCCTGGACGAGGCCCAATTCGTCAAGAACCACCAGTCCAAGGCCTACCAGTGCGCCCGGAAGCTTCCGGCCGTGTTCAAACTGGCCATCACCGGCACGCCGCTGGAGAACAACCTGATGGAGTTCTGGGCGCTCACCTCGATTGTCGCGCCGGGGCTCTTCTCCAGCCCGAAGCGGTTCGCCGAGTACTACCAGAAGCCGGTGGAAAAGAACGGCGACAAGGCGCAACTGGACAAGCTCCGGCGTCGGGTCCGTCCGCTGATGATGCGGCGCACCAAGGAGCAGGTCATCCACGACCTGCCGCCGAAGCAGGAGCAGATCCTCGAAGTGGTGCTGAACCCGCGGCACCAGAAGGTCTACCAGACGCACCTGCAGCGGGAGCGCCAGAAGATCCTCGGCCTGATCGACGACGTCAACAAGAACCGCTTCACCATCTTCCAGTCCCTCACGCTGCTGCGGCAGCTCAGCCTGGACCCGTCGCTGATCGATCCCTCGCTCTCCGGTGTGCGGTCCAGCAAGCTCGATGTGCTGTTCGAGCAGCTGGAGGACCTCGTGGCGGAAGGCCACCGGGCCCTCATTTTCAGCCAGTTCACCGGCTTCCTGGGCAAGGTCCGGGAACGGCTGATCGAGGAGAACATAGAGTTCTGCTACCTCGACGGCAGCACCCGCAACCGCACCGACGTCGTTAATGAGTTCAAGAACGGCGCCGCCCCGGTGTTCCTGATCAGCCTCAAGGCCGGCGGGTTCGGCCTGAACCTGACGGAGGCGGACTACGTGTTCCTGCTGGACCCGTGGTGGAACCCGGCCTCGGAGGCGCAGGCCGTGGACCGCACACACCGGATCGGCCAGGCCCGCAACGTGATGGTCTACCGGCTCGTCGCCAAGGACACCATCGAGGAAAAGGTCATGGCGCTCAAGGCACGGAAATCCCAGCTGTTTGCCGACGTCATGGCGGGCGACGCGCTGTCCGGCGGGGCGCTCACCGCCGAGGACCTGGCCGGCCTGTTCACCGACTGATGCGGTTGATCCAACCAGCAACGCGGGGTCACATAGCGCCGGTAAGGCCCCCGGAGATGGGCCGGATCTGACCCCGCGTTGCGGTGATCAACCTGCGCGCGGAGGGGCAGTCCCGAGCGGCGACGATCCTGCCCAGTTACTCGGTGCCGCACCCCATTCTCAACGCCCGGGAACCCCCGGGATTCCGCGGAAACCTGGGCGCGAGTTGAGGTGCAGGAGGCATTAACTGGGCAGGAGCGTCACCGAACCAGGAGCTTAGCCCGCGTGGTCCTGGAATTCGGGGGCACGGTGGCCCGCCTGCAGAAGGGGCGCGAAGAACGCGGCGAGCTCTGCCGTCGCCGTCAGGGGCAGGACGTTGGCCACGTACTGGTCCGGGCGCACCACCACCACAGCGCCGCCGCGGTCGATGCCGCGCAGCTCGAAAATGTCCGCCGCCGGATCGGTGGCGTAGACCTTCTCAAGGTAGTTGAGCTTGAACGGTCCCACCTGCGGCTTGAACACCGACGGCACCGCGCCGATGTCCACGCTGGTGTGCTCCTGCTGGTAGATCACCTTCACGTCGAACCACGCGTCACGGTCGGCGCCCTCGGGGGTGGCCGCGAGCGGTGAGTCCGGCGCGCCGGCCAGCCACGCGGCCAGGTCAGTGGTCGGCGACGGTGCTCCCGCCGCGGCCCCGTCGGCGAAGACGTAGATGCGCCACCGGCCGTCCGCCATGGCCTGGTGGCCCAGGTGCAGCGGATTGGTGTCGCAGACCCGCACCACGGGCGCGGACTTGAAGCGCTTGCCGATGGTGAAGCCGGTGGCCAGGTCCTGGTGCGCCGGGCCGCCGATGAGCATGGAGGGGGCGTACTGGGTCATGAACCCGGCCGGGAATTCGGCGGTGCTGACGTAAAAGTCCTCGAGCTCGGAGGGGCTTTCGAACTCCTCCGGCTTCTTCGCCATGAGCGTCGACCACTCCTTGTCGAAGTCGATGAGGTTTTTCGCGATGACCTGGCGCTCGGCCGAGTACGTGGACAGCAGGCTTTCCGGGCTGCGGCCCTCGAGGACGTGTCCGAGCTTCCAGCCCAGGTTGAAGCCGTCCTGCATGGAGACGTTCATGCCCTGTCCCGCCTTCGCGCTGTGCGTATGGCAGGCGTCGCCGGTGATGAACACGCGCGGGGTGCGGGTGCCGCGCTGGTCCGGGAGGACGTCGTCGAACCGGTCGGTGAGGCGGTGGCCCACCTCGTACACGCTGTGCCAGGCGACGTTGCGCACGTCGAGCGTGTAGGGGTGGAGGATCGCGTTCGCCTTGCCGATGATCTGCTCGATGGTGGTGCTGCGGACGGCGCCGGCGTCGCCCTGCGGGACCTCGCCGAGGTCGACGTACATGCGGAAGAGATGGCCGCCTTCGCGGGGAATCAGGAGGATGCTGCCGCCCGAGCCGGACTGGATCGCGCACTTCGTGCGGATGTCCGGGAAGTCCGTGACGGCGAGGACGTCCATAACGCCCCAGGCGTGGTTGGCCTGGTCGCCGGCGAGCGTGCAGCCGATCGAGTCCCGCACCTTGCTCCGAGCGCCGTCCGCGCCGACGACGTACTTGGCCCGGACAATGCGCTCCCGGCCTTCGTCGGGGCCGGCCGAGTGCTGTAGCGTGACGGCGACGGGGTACTCCCCCTCGCCGACCTCGAGGCTGCGGAACTCATAGCCGTAGTCGGGCGACATCCGTGTGGGAGCGTTCGCCATGAACTCGCCGAAGTAATCCAGCACGCGGGCCTGGTTGACGATCAGGTGCGGGAATTCGCTGATGCCCGTCGTGTCGTCGACGGCGCGGGCGCTGCGGACGATCCGGGAGGGGTCCGCGGGGTCCGGCTTCCAGAAGGCCATCTCGGTGATCCGGTACGCCTCGGCGATGATCCGCTCCGCGAAGCCGAAGGCCTGGAAGGTCTCGACACTCCGGGCCTGGATGCCGTCGGCCTGGCCGATGGCGAGCCTGCCGCCGCGGCGCTCCACGATCCGCGTCGTAATGCCAGGGAACTGGGACAGCTGCGCGGCCGCGAGCATGCCCGCGGGTCCGCTGCCCACAATGAGCACGTCAACCTCATCGGGAAGTTGTGCGGGCCGGTCGATGCCGACGCCGGAGGCCGGCTGGATTCGCGGGTCACCGGATACGTAACCGTGGTGGTGGAACTGCACGGGCTTTCCTCACTTCATTGTGTGGCGGTCTGTCACAGTCACAGCTGTTCGTTATTTGAACGCCGCGTTCGATAATTGAAACTTGTGGTGTTCCAAAACTCTACGGCAGGTATGACGTGGGTTACAAGCGCCCGGGAAATCTCCCGCGCCGGGGTTGACGTTCCCCGCTCCCCGCGCAATAGTTTTCGTATACGATTTCGTACTCGATGAGGAGTAACACTTGGAACAGGTCACCGACCACCTCCTGGCAGCGGCCCGCAAGGTCATCGCGGTGCATATCAATTACCCCAGCCGGGCAGCCCAGCGCGGCCGCACGCCGGAGCAGCCCTCCTACTTCCTGAAGCCTTCCTCTTCCCTGGCATCCGGCTCGGCCGAATCCCCCTCATTGGTGGAGCGCCCGGCGGGCTGCGAACTCCTCGGCTTCGAAGGCGAGATCGCCCTGATCATCGGCAAGCCCGCCCGCAGGGTCGGCATCGAGGACGCCTGGCGCCATGTCGAGTGGGTCACGGCCAGCAACGACCTCGGCGTCTACGACCTCCGCTACGCCGACAAGGGCTCCAACCTCCGGTCCAAGGGCGGCGACGGCTTCACCCCCGTGGGCCCCGGACTCATCGCCGCGGACACCGTCGACCCCGCCAAGCTGCGGATCCGCACCTGGCACAACGGCGAACTGGTGCAGGACGACACCACCGAAGACCTGCTCTTCCCGTTCGCCCGCCTTATCGCCGACCTGTCCCAGCTGCTCACCCTCGAGGAGGGAGACATCATCCTCACCGGCACCCCGGCCGGCGCCTCCGTCGCCCAGCCGGGCGACGTCGTCGAGGTTGAAGTCAGCACGACGCCGGGCGGAACAGACGCCAGCACCGGCCGGCTGGCCACCCGGGTGACGGAAGGTTCGACGCCGTTCGCCGACTTCGGCGCCCGGCCGAAGACCGATGATCTCCAGCGGGAGGAAGCCTACGGCTCACGCGAAGCGGCGGGGCTCACGCTTCAGGCACCAGCGGCGGCGACTGCCGACGTCGGGCATGTCCTGACCCCGGAGCTGAAGTCGAAGCTGGAAAGCGTCTGCACGGCCACCCTGTCCTCCCAGCTGCGCAAGCGCGGCCTGAACAACGTCAGCATCGACGGCCTCAGCTCCACCCGGCCGGAGAAGCGGATCGTGGGCCTCGCCCGGACCCTGCGCTACGTGCCCAACCGCGAGGACCTCTTCAAAACCCACGGCGGCGGCTTCAACGCCCAGAAGAAGGCGATCGATTCCGTCAACGAGGGCGAGATCCTGGTCATGGAGGCCCGCGGCGAAAAGGGCACCGGCACCATCGGCGACATCCTGGCCCTGCGCGCCCAGGTCCGCGGCGCCGCGGCCATCATCACCGACGGCGGTGTCCGTGACTTCTCGGCCGTGGCCGCCATGGAGATGCCCACGTACTATTCCAACCCGCACCCCGCAGTCCTGGGACGTCGGCACATCCCGTGGGACACCGACATCACCATCGCCTGCGGCGGCACCACCGTGCAGCCCGGGGACATCATCGTGGCGGATTCGGACGGCATCCTGGTGATCCCGCCGGCCCTCGCCGAAGAGCTCGCGGACGACTCCATCGCGCAGGAACGTGAGGAAACGTTCATCACCGAGATGGTGCGGCAGGGCCACAGCGTGGACGGCCTCTACCCGCTGAACGCCGAATGGCGCGCCAAGTACACGGAATGGGAAGCGGGGAACACCCAATGACAGCGACCGCCAGGGCCGCAGCCGCTGCCACGATCGCTGCGGCGGCAACAGCCAGCAAGTCCGAGCGGGCCTACGCGGCCGTCAAGGCCCGGATCGTGGACGGGAGCTATTCCCCCGGTTACCGGCTGGTGCTGGCCAAGATCGCCGAGGACCTGGGCGTCAGCGTGGTCCCGGTCCGGGAAGCCATCCGCCGGCTCGAAGCCGAGGGCCTGGTCACGTTCGAGCGGAACGTCGGCGCCACAGTGGCGGGCATCGACCCCACCGAATACCTCTACACGATGCAGACGCTGAGCATCATCGAAGGTGCGGCCACGGCCCTGTCGGCCCCGTTGATCGGGCCGGCGGACATTGCGCGCGCACGTGCGGTGAACGCCGAGATGCGGGACTGCCTGCAGCACTTCGACCCCGTCCGCTTTACCGCGCTGAACCGCGACTTCCACAGCGTCCTGTTCGAGCACTGCCCCAATCCGCACATCCTGAACCTCGTCCACCGGGGCTGGAACCGGCTCGCCTCGCTGCGGTCCTCCACTTTCCGCTTCGTCCCGGGCCGTGCCCACGAGTCCGTGGACGAACACGAGGCGCTCCTGAAGCTCATCGAGTCCGGGGCCGGCGCGGACGCCATCGAAAAAGCAGCCCGGCTGCATCGCTCCGCCACCCTGGACGCGTACCTTGCCCAAAGCAACGCGGGGTCACTTAGCGCCCATTAAGGCCCTTGACATGGGCCGTAAGTGACCCCGCGTTGCACCATCAGTTAGTTAGGAAGACAACAATGACGTTTACTGCACCTGCTGCCACCACCCACTACGTTCCGCAGGACCTTCCCACCCACATCCAGCACTACATCAACGGCGAATTCGTTGATTCCGTGGGCGGCAAGACGTTCGACGTCCTGGACCCGGTCTCCAACACGAATTACGCCACTGCGGCCGCCGGCCAGAAAGAGGACATCGACCTCGCCGTCGCCGCCGCCCGCGAGGCGTTCGTCAACGGCCCGTGGCCGAAGATGAAGCCCCGCGAGCGGGCCCGCGTCCTGAACCGGATCGCCGACGCCGTCGAAGCCCAGGAGGCCCGGCTCGCCGAGCTGGAGACCTTCGACACCGGCCTGCCCATCACCCAGGCGAAGGGCCAGGCGCTGCGCGCGGCGGAGAACTTCCGCTTCTTCGCGGACCTGATCGTGGCCCAGTTCGACGACGCCATGAAGGTCCCCGGCGCCCAGATCAACTACGTCAACCGCAAGCCGATCGGCGTCGCAGGCCTCATCACGCCGTGGAACACGCCCTTCATGCTCGAGTCCTGGAAGCTCGCCCCCGCACTGGCCACGGGAAACACCGTGGTGCTCAAGCCGGCCGAATTCACTCCCCTGTCCGCCTCCCTGTGGGCGCAGATCTTCAAGGACGCCGGCCTGCCCGACGGCGTCTTCAACCTGGTCAACGGCCTCGGCGAGGAAGCTGGCGACGCGCTGGTGAAGCACCCGGACGTCCCGCTGATCTCCTTCACCGGCGAGACCACCACCGGCCAGACGATCTTCCGCAACGCCGCGGCCAACCTCAAGGGCCTGTCCATGGAGCTCGGCGGCAAGTCCCCGTGCGTCGTGTTCGCCGACGCCGACCTCGACGCCGCGATCGACTCCGCCCTCTTCGGCGTCTTCTCGCTCAACGGCGAACGCTGCACCGCGGGCTCCCGGATCCTGGTGGAGCGCGCCGTGTACGAGGAATTCTGCGAGAAGTACGCCGCCCGCGCCAAGAAGATCGTGGTCGGCGACCCGCACGACCCCAAGACCGAGGTGGGCGCCCTGGTCCACCCGGAGCACTACGCCAAGGTGGCCTCCTACGTGGAGATCGGCAAGACTGAGGGCCGGCTGCTCGCCGGCGGCGGCCGCCCGGAGAATTTGCCCGCCGGGCTCAACAACAGCAACTACATCGCCCCGACCGTGTTCGCCGACGTCGCACCGGACGCGCGGATCTTCCAGGAGGAGATCTTCGGCCCCGTGGTGGCCATCACCCCGTTCGACACCGACGACGAGGCCCTCGCCCTGGCGAACAACACCAGGTACGGCCTCGCCGCCTACATCTGGACCCAGAACCTGACCCGCGCGCACAACTTCTCGCAGAACGTGGAAGCCGGCATGGTGTGGCTCAACAGCCACAACGTCCGCGACCTCCGCACCCCGTTCGGCGGCGTCAAGGCCTCCGGACTCGGCCATGAGGGCGGCTACCGCTCCATCGACTTCTACACCGACCAGCAGGCCGTCCACATCACCCTCGGCACGGTCCATACCCCCAAATTCGGCGCCTAATTCCAGCCAGCGCCAACCAGACCAACTTTCAAAGAAGAGAGAATCCCATGACCAACTTCGTCCCCACCCCCACGGTCCCGGCTCCGGACATCGTCCGCTGCGCCTACATGGAGATCGTCGTCACCGACCTGGCCAAGTCCCGCGCCTTCTACGTGGACCTCCTGGGCCTGCACGTCACCGAAGAAGACGAAAACAACATCTACCTCCGGTCCCTGGAGGAGTTCATCCACCACAACCTGGTGCTCCGCAAGGGACCCATCGCCGCCGTCGCGGCCTTCGCCTACCGGGTGAAGTCCCCCGCCGAGGTGGACGCCGCCGAGGCGTACTACAAGGAACTGGGCTGCCGGGTGGAGCGCCGCAAGGACGGCTTCACCAAGGGCATCGGCGACGCAGTCCGGGTGGAGGACCCGCTGGGCTTCCCCTACGAGTTCTTCTACGAGGTGGAGCACGTGGAACGCCTCACCCAGCGCTACGACCTCTACTCCGCCGGCGAGCTGGTCCGGCTGGACCACTTCAACCAGGTCACCCCGGACGTCCCGCGCGGCCGCAAATACCTCGAGGACCTCGGCTTCCGCGTCTCCGAGGACATCCAGGACTCCGACGGCGTCACGTACGCCGCGTGGATGCACCGCAAGCAGACCGTGCACGACACCGCCCTGACCGGCGGCAACGGCCCGCGCATGCACCACGTCGCGTTCGCCACCCACGAGAAGCACAACATCATCCAGATCTGCGACAAGATGGGCGCCCTGCGCATCAGCGACCGGATCGAACGCGGCCCCGGCCGGCACGGTGTCTCCAACGCCTTCTACCTCTACATCCTGGACCCGGACGGCCACCGCGTGGAGATCTACACGCAGGACTACTACACCGGCGACCCGGACAACCCGACCATCACCTGGGACGTGCACGACAACCAGCGCCGCGACTGGTGGGGCAACCCGGTGGTCCCGTCCTGGTACACCGAGGCCTCCCTGGTCCTTGACCTCGACGGCAACCCCCAGCCCGTCATCGAACGCACCGAAGCCTCTGAAATGGCCGTGACCGTGGGGGCCGACGGGTTCTCCTACACCCGCAAGGAGGGCTCTGAAGCCGAGGGTTTCAAGCTCGGGGCGCAGCTGTAGCCATGCTGGATGCCAAGACGATCGAGGCCATCGCCGACGAACTGCTGGAAGCCGGCCGCAGCCGGACACCGGTCCCCCGGCTGACGGCCCGCTACCCGAACATGACGGTGGAGGACTCCTACGCCGTGCAGCAGCTGTGGCGGCGGCGCAACGAGGACGCCGGCCGGAAGCTGGTGGGCCGCAAGATCGGCCTCACGTCCAGGGCCATGCAGGCCGCCACGGGCATCACCGAACCGGACTACGGCGCCATCTTCGATGACATGGTGCTCGAGACCGGCTGCTCCGTGGAGTGGGACCGCTATACCCATCCCCGGGTGGAGGTGGAACTTGCGTTCGTGCTGAAAGACGCGCTCAAGGGCCCCGGCTGCACCATCTTTGATGTCCTGCGGGCTACCGATTACGTGGTTCCGGCCCTTGAGATCCTGGATTCCCGGATCGAGATGGAGGGCCGGACCATCGTGGACACCATCTCGGACAACGCCGCGATGGGTGCCATGGTGATCGGCGGCAACCCGGTGAAGCCCGATGCCGTGGACCTGCGCTGGGTCTCCGCCATCCTCTACAAGAACCAGACCGTGGAGGAAACCGGCGTTGCCGCCGGGGTCCTTGACCACCCGGCGAACGGGGTGCACTGGCTGGCCAACAAGATCGCCGCGCACGGGGACAGCATGAAGGCGGGCGACATCATCCTGGCGGGCTCCTTCACCCGGCCGATGTGGGTGTACAAGGGTGATACGGTCCACGCCGACTACGGACCATTGGGGAGCATCACATGCCGCTTCGAGTAGAACCAGACGCAACTTTCCGGGACGCCCTGCGCAACCAAACCGGTGCTGCCGGCCGTCCGTTGGCCGGGATGTGGGTTTGCTCGGGCAGCCCCCTGGTGGCGGAGCTCTGCGCCGGCTCCGGGCTGGACTGGCTGCTGATCGACGCCGAGCACAGCCCCAACGGGCTCGAATCCATCCTCGCCCAGCTCCAGGCCGTGAACGGCTATCCGGTCCAGGTGATGGTCCGGCCGCCGGTCAACGACTCGGTGCTGATCAAGCAGTACCTGGACCTGGGCGTCCAGAACCTGCTGGTCCCCATGGTGAACTCGGCCGCCGAGGCGCGTGCTGCGGTGGCCGCCACCCGTTACCCGCCCCACGGAGTGCGGGGCGTGGGCTCCGCCCTGGCCCGGGCCGCGCGCTGGAACCGGGTCCCCGACTACCTCGCCCGGGCTTCCGACACCGTCAGCGTCACCGTTCAGATCGAATCCTCCGCGGCCGTCGAAGCGGTAGAGGACATCCTGGCCGTGGACGGAGTGGATGCGATCTTCCTGGGCCCCTCCGACCTCGCCGCCTCCCTGGGGCTGCTGGGCCAGCAGGAACACCCGCAGGTGCGCGCCGCCGTCGAACACTGCCTTGCCGCCGCCAAAGCGGCCGGCAAACCCGCCGGGGTGAACGCCTTCAACCCGGAAACGGCCCGCGCCTACCTGGCAGCCGGTGCGGCGTTCGTGCTCGTGGGCGCCGACGTGGCGCTGCTGGCACGCGGCTCCGAGGCTCTCGCCGCCGACTACGTCCCGCCGGGCCCGGTGAGCGGGCCTGCCCGTCCCGCCGCCAGCTACTGAACGCGGGGTCACGTCGCGCCGGTAAGACCCGTTGGGATGGGCGCGGAGTGACCCCGCGTTGTTGGGGTCAGGCGGCTGCCGGGGCAGCCGCGGACCGGGAGGCCGTCTGGTCGCGGAACCAGGTGGCCAGTTTCTTGCCCTTGCCCTTCCACCAGCTGTCCTCGTCGCCGCCGTGGCGCCACCGGAAGACCACCATGACCATCACGAAGACTCCGGCCGCAACATCCTGCCACGTACCGCTGGCGGCATCGATCAGCACGGTGACCGCGCTGATCAGGATCGAGGGCCAGGCCAGCGTCGCGAAGACGGTGTTGGCCACGTAGCGGCGGTGGGACCGCGGCACCGAAAGGGCGCGGACCATGTCGAAGCAGACACAGACGACGACGACGGTCTGGCCCAAGGACAGCAGGATCGAGCCCGGCAGGGAGCCCGCGAACATGGCCAGGACCTGGAGCCCGGAGTTCATGACCTGCCCGCGATCAGTGCGGGTCCAGGTGCCGATTTACCCGGCCAAGATGGATCAAACATGCGGTGCCCCCCGGCTGTCCTCGCTGTTTCACTGGCTGTAACGCCAGGTTCCTGCCTTGGACAATTCAAACGGCCGGACGGCCCGGAAGTCACGTGAACGCTGTACCCGTCTTTACGAGCGGCGGCTACCCGGTACCCGGGCGCCAGTACTCACCCTGCGGCGTTGACTACGTGGAGGGATGGGGGCGGAGGGAAGAGGAACCGGCAGGTGGCTCCGTCATTCGCTGTTCCGCGGCCGCCACACCACAACGGCCTGCGAGCGGGCGCGGGGGCGCTTGCCGCGGGCCAGGCTGACCACGTCGCCCGCGGCTCCGGCGGCAAAGATGCGGGAATCGAGGGCGCGCGGGCGTCGTTCGAGTTCCTCGCTCAGTTCGGTGACGCGCCGCTGCAGGGCGGCAACCTGGTTTTCCAGTTGCAGGATCCGCTTGATGCCTTCGAGCGAAACGCCCTCCTGGGAGAGCCGCTGCACCTCGCGGAGCATGGTGATGTCCCGCTGCGAATACCGCCGGGACTTGCCGGGGGCTCGGCTGGGCGAGACGATCCCCAGCCGGTCGTACTGCCGCAGCGTCTGGGGGTGCATGTCCGCCAGCTCCGCGGCGACGGAGATGACGAAGATCGGCTGCTCGTAGTCGATGGCCATGGCAGGCACCCGTTCCTAGAGCCGGGCCTTGGCTGCCAGTTCAGCGCGGACGTCTTCGCCGGCGGTAGCCGCGGAAAAGGCCTTCACGGCCGCTTCGGCGTCCTTGTTCAGCTTCCGCGGGACGGCGACGTCGATCGTCACCAGCAAGTCCCCCGTGGCCTTGGCGTGTTTGACGCCGCGCCCCTTGACCCGGAGGGTACGGCCCGACGGCGTGCCGGCCGGGACGCGTACCTTGACCTTGTCGCCGTCGATGGTGGGAACCTCGATGTCGGCGCCCAGGGCCGCCTCCGGGAACGTGACCGGGACGTGGATGCGCAGGTTGTCGCCGTCGCGGACGTAGAAATCGTGCGGCTTCACCGAGACGCTGACCATGAGGTCCCCGTAGCCGGCCGGACCGTACTGGCCCTTGCCGCGGACACGGACCTTCTGGCCGTCCTTGATGCCGGCCGGGATACGCACGTCGATGACTTCGCCGTCAGGTTCACGCAGGCCGATGGTGGTGCCACGGATTGACCCGGCGAAGGAAATGGAGGTGGACGCCGTGCGGTCCGCGCCCTTCTGCGGTGCACGCTGGAACGACTGGCCGCCCCCGCCGAATCCGCCGCCCCCGCCGAAGAGGTCGGCGAATTCCGGCGGAATGCCGCCAGCCGTGCTGTAGCCGCCGGAGTGGCGTCCCCCGCCGCCGGTGAACAGGCCGCCAAAGAGGTCCTCGAAGCCAGCCCCGCCGCCGGCTGCACCGCCGCCGCCACCGGGGGCGAACCGTGCGCCGCCCATGGCCCGGATGGCGTCATACTGCTGGCGCTCGTCGGGATCGGAAAGCACGGAGTAGGCCTCGGAGATGTCCTTGAACTTCTTCTCCGAAGCCGTGTCGCCCGCGTTGGTGTCCGGGTGGTGCTGCCGCGCGAGCTTCCGGTAAGCCTTCTTGATGTCGGCGTCGGAAGCGTCCTTGGCGACTCCAAGGATCTTATAAAAGTCCTTGTCCACCCAGTCCTGGCTAGCCAATGGCGTTTCCTTTCAAAATACAAAGAGATAAGGCGAGACTACCGCTGAGCGGAGTGAGACAAGGGGCCCGGGAGTGGCATCTAAGGATCTGGCCGAGGGCCCCGACACGAGCTTGCGAGTGTTGGGAAGGCCAATATCCGCTGCCGGAGCGTGGTGGCTTGGTCCGTCAGGACCGAGCCACCACGCGAAGGGGCGGGGCCCCTTGTCTCATTCCGCGAAGGTCACTACGCCGGTACAGCCACGATGACCTGTGCTGCGCGGAGCACGCGGTCGCCGGACTTGTAGCCGGAGCGCAGGACCTGGCTGACGGTGTCGATCTCGACGTCCGGGCCGGGCTGCTGGATGAGGGCCTCGTGGATCGTGGGGTCGAACTCCACGCCGGTCTCATCGATGCGCACCAGGCCGTACGTCTTCAGCGCGTTCTCCAGCTTGGCGGCGATCGCGGCGAACGGTCCGTCCGTGAGGTCACCATGCTGGCGGGCGGCGTCGACGTCGTCCAGGACCGGGAGCAGGGAGTTCAGGACGCCGATGACGGCCATCTCCCCTGCCACGGCACGGTCGCGTTCGACGCGCTTGCGGTAGTTGACGTACTCGGCCTGCAGGCGGCGAAGATCATTCCTGAGCTCCTCCGCTTCGGCCCCGTCGGCACCCTGGGCCACTGACTCCGCGGCCGGCACCTCAACACTGTTGAGGATGTCCTCCGCCTGGGACAGCGCATCCCCGGAACGGGAGTCCGCAGCATCGGTGTGCTCCTGGTCGGGGTGGCGGGCCTGGCCGGTCTTCGGATCAACCTTGCGGTTGTCGTGGATGATCGGCTTCTGCGGCTCGTTCTCCCGCTGCTCAGCGTCGCGACGGCTCTCGGAAGAACCGTGCTCTTCTTCGTTACCGTGGTGCGGCATGGCTACTTCTTCTCGTCTTCGTCAACGATCTCGGCGTCGACGATGTCCTCGTCGGTGCCGGCTGCCGGCTCGCCGGCCGGTGCACCCTGGGCGCCGGTGGCGCCGTCCGGGGACCCTGCCTGGGCGTAGATGGCCTCGCCGAGCTTGCCCTGGGAAGCCTGCAGCTTCTCAAACGCGGTCTTCACGGCGGCGTCATCAGTGCCTTCGAGTGCTGCCTTGAGGGCGTCGACGTCGGCCTGAACCTCGGTCTTGACCTCTTCCGGCAGCTTGTCGGCGTTGTCGGCGATCAGCTTGTCCACGGAGTAGGCGAGCTGCTCGGCGGTGTTGCGGGTGTCGGCTGCCTCGCGGCGGGCCTTGTCCTCTGCTGCGTGCTCCTCGGCGTCCTTGACCATGCGGTCAATGTCTTCCTTGGAGAGGCTGGAACCGCCCGTGATGGTCATGGACTGTTCCTTGCCGGTGCCCTTGTCCTTGGCGGACACGTGCACAATGCCGTTGGCGTCGATGTCGAAGGTGACCTCGACCTGCGGGACGCCGCGCGGGGCCGGAGCGATACCGGTCAGCTCGAACGTGCCCAGCGGCTTGTTGTCGCGGGTGAACTCACGTTCGCCCTGGAAGACCTGGATGGCCACGGACGGCTGGTTGTCATCCGCCGTGGTGAAGGTCTCGGAGCGCTTGGTCGGGATGGCCGTGTTGCGCTCGATCAGGTGCGTCATGATGCCGCCCTTGGTTTCGATGCCGAGGGAGAGCGGGGTGACGTCGATCAGGAGAACGTCCTTGCGCTCGCCCTTCAGGACACCGGCCTGCAGTGCGGCGCCGACGGCGACGACCTCATCCGGGTTCACGCCCTTGTTCGGCTCCTTGCCGCCGGCGAGTTCCTTGACCAGGTCATAGACGGCCGGCATACGGGTGGAACCGCCGACGAGCACGATGTGGTCGATCTGGGAAAGCTGGATGCCGGCTTCCTTGATGACGTCGTGGAACGGCTTCTTGGTGCGCTCGAGGAGGTCCTTGGTGAGGTCCTGGAACTTGGCGCGGGTCAGCTGCTCGTCCAGGTGCACCGGGCCGTCGGGGGTGACGGAGAGGTACTGGAGGGAGACATTAGTGCTGGTGGAGGAGGAGAGTTCCTTCTTGGCCTGCTCGGCTGCCTCACGCAGGCGCTGCAGGGCGATCTTGTCCTTGGACAGGTCGATGCCCTTGACCTTGAGCTGGTTCAGCAGGTAGTTGACCACGCGCTGGTCCCAGTCGTCGCCGCCGAGGCGGTTGTCGCCGGCAGTGGAGCGGACCTGGATGGTGGAGAAGTTGTCTTCGTCCTTGCCCACTTCGAGGAGGGAGACGTCGAAAGTTCCGCCGCCGAGGTCGAAGACGAGGATGAGTTCGTCTTCCTTGCCCTTGTCCAGGCCGTAGGCCAGTGCGGCCGCGGTGGGCTCATTGACGATGCGCAGGACCTTCAGGCCCGCGATTTCGCCGGCCTCCTTGGTGGCCTGGCGCTCGGCGTCGTTGAAGTACGCGGGAACGGTGATCACGGCGTCCGTGACCTTTTCACCGAGGTACGACTCGGCGTCGTTCTTGAGCTTCATGAGGATACGGGCGGAGATTTCCTGCGCCGTGTACTTCTTGTCGTCAATTGCGACGGACCACTCGGTGCCCATGTGGCGCTTGACGGAAGCGATGGTGCGGTCAATGTTGTTGACGGCCTGGCGCTTGGCGATCTCGCCGACCAGCACTTCGCCGGACTTGGAGAACGCAACAACCGACGGCGTGGTGCGGCCACCCTCGGCGTTGGCAATGACGGTGGGCTCGCCGCCTTCGAGAACGGAGACGACGGAGTTGGTTGTTCCGAGGTCAATACCTACTGCACGTGACATGTGTTGCTTCCTTCTTTCCTTGGAAACTTGCTGGGATGGCTGCGGCCCGCGACGTATCGATTCGCCGGACCCGAGCCTTATTGAGCGATCTGCACTCAACTTTACTCAGGGCCGTTTCAAAGTCAATTCAAAGTTGAGCGCAGGGCGCTCAACTTGATGTTTTTGGCACGACAGAAGGACTCTTCAGGGGCAGGTTTCCCCGGAATTCCGGGGCGCGCCCGGACAGCCCCGGCACCGAGGCCGCGCTGTTCGCTGTGCGCGAAGCCGCCGCCTAGCGTTCGCCGCGGCCCTCCTCGCCGTCAGTCTCGTCCCTTGCGGGGGCAGTTTCGGCGGCACGGCCACTGGCCGTCCGGGCGCCGGCGGCGCCGTAGTCGCCTTCGGGATACTCCCCCTCTTCGCCGGCGGCCGGCGTCGGGCGGGTGCCACCTGCCGCCCCGTAGTCACCCTCGGGGTAGTCGCCTTCTTCGGCGCCGACGGCGGTGGTGCCGGCGACGCCCGCCGAACCATAGTCTCCGGTGGCGTATTCGCCCTCGGCGGCCTCAGCCGGATTCTCCCCGGCAGCGCCCGCGGTGCCGTAGTCCCCCTCGACGTACTGGCCTTCGGCGGCCTCTGCTTCGGGCTCTACTGGCTTGCGGTCAAACTCGTTGTTTTCGGACATGGTGGGATCCCTCCTGGAAGCTTCGGCGCGCCCAGGCAGGCGCAGTGGCAGTCTATCGAGCGCCGCCGGGAGGCAACAGGGGGCGCAGGGGGAAAGGGAACTACATCCGTGACGCTACGCCGGCTGGACGGCAGCCCGCCCGCCGGAAGCGCCCGCCGAGGGGCCAAGACCTGCGAGGTCCGCCAGCGCGGCCATGTGATGGGCGAAGAGTTCATCCGGGGCAGCGAAGGTGTCCGCGCCGTACTGGCCGAAGACCTCGAAGCTGATGGCGCCGAACAGCGAGGTCCAGACGAGCGCGCCGCGCGCCAGCAGGCTGTCCGGCACGGCTAGTCCCATCCCGGCCCGGATGTGCTCCAGGTCGGCGGCCAGCGGTGCGGCGACGGCAGCCGGACCGCCGGGCGCGGTCAGCCGGCCGGCGCGGAAGGCTCCGTCGAGGAGCGCCATGAGCGCGTAGATGACCCGCGTGCCCGGGCCGGTAGTCCGCTCGGCAGGCGCCCGGTAGCCGGGCACGGGACTGCCGAAAAGGAGCCCGTAGCGGGCCGGTTCGCGCAGGGCCCAACGCCGCACCGCGCCTCCCAGGGCGCTGAACCGGCCGGCAAAATCGTCCGCGGGCAGGCTGGCCACGGCGGCGTCCACCTCGTCGCCGAGTTCGTTGTACGCATCGACGAGCAGCAGGGTCAGCAGCTCTTCGCGGTTCTCCACATACCGGTAGACCGCGGAGGAGACGACGCCGAGATCCCTGGCCACGGCGCGCAGCGACAGTGCTGCGGCCCCATGCAGGGCCAGGTGCTCCCGGCCGAGGCGCACAATGTCCTCAATGGTCCGGGCCCGGGCCCGCTCGCGGGGTGTGGGCGGCTTCTCCGAAGGGGCGCTGGTGGTCTGTGGCACGGCTCCAGCATTCCACAAAACAGAGCAGTGTCAACAAATGTGAGCACTGCTCTTGACTTTCTTCAACGGCGGACGCATCCTGTTTCAGAGAGCGCTGCTCTCACGGAGCGGCGAATCCAACGAAAGGAAGCACACAGTGTCCCAGCCCGAGTCCCCGGAGGCCCCGCCCCCGGCTTTGTTTGTGGTCACCGGAGCCGGGCCGGTTGGCTGGACGGTTGCCGAGCAGCTCGCCGCTGCGGGCCGCCGGGTGCGTGTGCTCACCCGTTCCGGCAGCGGGCCGGAGCACCCGCTCATCGAGAAGAGGGCCGTGGATGTGTCCGACGCGGCGCAGCTCGGCGGGCTGTTTCGCGGCGCCACTGCCGTGTTCCACTGCATCCACGGTTCCAGGTACAGCGCGAAGGCCTGGGCGGCGGAACTGCCCGGCGCCGAGCAGGCTGTGCTGGCCGCGGCCGGCGAGGCGGGCGCCGTCGTCGTCTTCCCTGAGAGCCTGTACTCGTACAGCGAGCCTGACCGGCCGATGACCGAGGAGGGTCCGCGCGAGGCGCAGGGCGGCAAGCGTGGTGTCCGCACCGCGCTGCTGAAGGCCCGGGCGGCGTCCGCAACGGACACCGTGAGCGTGGTGGCGGGCGATTTCTTCGGGCCGCGGGTCCGCATGTCGCACGCCGGCGAGCGCATGGTCCGTCCCGTCACGGCCGGCAAGCCAATGCAGGTGGTCGGCCGGGCGGACCAGCCGCATTCCTTCACGTACGTTCCCGACCTCGCGGCCGCCATGATCGCCGCGGCGGACAAGCCGAACACCTGGAACCGGGTGTGGCATGCGCCTACCGGACCTGCGCTGACCCAGCGCGAGCTTGCGGGGGCATTCGCCAGGGCAGCCGGCGCCCGGGCCCCGCGTGTCTCGGCGATACCGGGATGGGCGCTGAAGGCGATGACGGTGTTCTCCCCTGACATGCGGGAAATCGCCGAGACGCTGTACCAGTTCGAGCGCCCGTTCGTGATGGATTCGACTGCGAGCCAGTCCGCCCTGGGCGTGGCGCCGACCCCGCTGACGGATGCAGCCGCCGCCACGGTTGCCTGGTGGGGGGACCAGGCACGGTGACGGCGGCTGCGGTCTGAGTCCCGACGGGCGGGGTTCGGCCAGCGGCGTTCCGTTTAGCGGCTCCCGGCCTCTGCGGGCTCCGGCTCCGGGGCGGCGGGCAGGGTGCGGGCGGCGGCGTCCGCCTCGGGGCGTCCCAGCTTGCCCGGCCACCAGATCCGCGGCCCGATGTCGTAGGCCAGGGCGGGGACCAGCAGGGAGCGGACCAGGACGGTGTCCAGCAGCACCCCGAAGGCCACGATGAACGCGAGCTGCACCAGGAACATGATGGGGATAACGCCCAGGGCCGCGAAGGTGGCCGCGAGCACCACGCCAGCGGAGGTGATCACCCCGCCCGTGACGCCGAGACCGCGCAGGATGCCGGGCCGGGTGCCGTGCTTCAAAGATTCCTCCCGGACCCGGCTCATCAGGAAGATGTTGTAGTCCACGCCCAGTGCGACGAGGAAGACGAAGCCGAACAGCGGAACCGTGGCATCGGCGCCCGGGAATCCGAAGACGTTATTGAACACGAAGGCGGAGACACCCATGGCGGCGCCGTAGGACAGGACCACGGAGGCGACCAGCAGGACCGGCGCGAGCACCGAGCGCAGCAGCAGCATAAGGATCACGAGGATGACGGCGAGGACCACCGGAATGATGGTGACGAGGTCACGCTGGGCGGTGGTGTTCGTGTCCAGGGCTGTCGCGGTCACGCCGCCGACGAGTGCGCCGGCGTCGATCTTCTTCAGATCCCGGCGGAGGTCCACAACAACGTTTTCGGCCTCGTTGGAGTCCGCCGCGAAATTCAGTGTTGCGTTGATCAGCACCTTGCCGTCGCGCACTGCGGGAGACGCGGGGGCGGGGGCGCCAGGGGCAGCCGTGGCACCCGCCATGATCGGCGCGCCGCCCTCGGCCAGCAGGTAGGCGTCCCCGACGCCGCCGGTCGCCTGGGTCTTCGCCAGCACGGCCTGGGCATTGGCCTCGTCGGCGACGATCACGGCGGGGCTGCCGGAACCGGCGTCGAAGTGCCGGGCCAGGGCCTTCTGGCCGTCGACGGCGTTGGAGGCGGTGAGGATGACGTCCGTCTGCGGGACGCCGTTGGCTTTGAGCTGCAGGACGCCGGCCGAGGCGACGAGGAGCAGCAGCACGGAGGCGATCCAGACGGTCCGGGGCCGGCGGGAAACCAGGGAACCGGTGGCCCGCCACACACCCTTCTGCCCCTCGAGGCCGGTGACGAGATCGGGCTCGCGTCCGGTCTCCGGGAGCAGCTTGGGGCGGAACGGCCAGAACGCGGCGCGGCCCAGCAGCGCCATCAGCGCCGGGAGCAGGGTCAGTGCGGCGAAGAGCGAGCACAGGATGCCCGCGGCCGCCACCGGGCCGAGGGCCTTGTTGGAGTTGAGGTCGGAGAACAGCAGGCACAGCAGGGCGATGATGACCGTGGCCCCGGAGGCTGCGATGGGTTCCCACGAGTTTTTCCACGCGGTGAGCGCGGCGGCCGTGCGGTTGGTGTTGTGCGTCAGGGCCTCACGGAAGCGCGCCACATAGAGCAGCGCGTAGTCCGTGGCGGCGCCGATCACCAGGATGGACAGAATGCCCTGGCTCTGGCCGTTGAGCTGGATCCACCCCAGTTTGGCCATGCCGAAGACCAGCAGGATGGCGGCGCAGAGGGCGAAGACCGAGGTGAACAAAACGGCGATCGGCAGCAGCAGCGAGCGGTAGACGATCAGCAGGATCAGGAACACCGCGCCGAGGGCCACCAGCAGCAGGATGCCGTCGATCCCGGCGAAGGCACTAACGAGGTCCGCGGTGAGCCCGGCCGGGCCGGTGACGAAGGTCTGCATGCCCTCCGGCGCCGATTCCTGCACCGCCTCGCGCAGTTCCTTCACCGTTACCTTGACTTCGCCGGCCGAATCGATCGGGACCACAAACTGCACGGCTTTGGCATCCTCTGACGGGATGGGGCCGACGACGGTACTTCCGGCGCCGACGGCCTCCAGGTTGCCCTTGAGGGCTGCCGCCTCGCCGAGCTGGGCAGGGGTGAAGGCGGAGTCGCTTTCGATGACGATGACGGCGGGAATCTCGTTGGAGTCGCGGAACTTGGCCTGCCAGTCCTGGGCCGCAGTGGCTTCGGCCCCGGCCGGCAGGAAGGACGCCTGGTCGTTCGAGGAGACCTCGTCCAGCCGGCCGAAGGTGGGTCCGCCGATTCCGGCGATGGCCAGCCAGGTGACGACGAGCAGGACCGGAACCAGCCAGCGCAGCCAAAAGGGGACACGGGCACTGTGCAGTGGGGTGGTTTTCATGGATCCTTCTCGTGCGTTCCTCGGAGGAGTAGAATTGACTCAATCATAGACTATCTCCACGATGGAGATAAACCATGGAATCCAAAAAGTTGGGAATCATTCCGGTCCGGTCCGATGCGTCGCCTGCTGAAGTAAACTCCGGAGGGCGCTGTCCTCGGAGCAACTGCGGACCGGCCAACGGAAGAGGGGAGGTGCACCGTGACAGCTGATTCCTCGGGGCGCCCCGATTCCTCCGGTCCGCCGCCGCTGGTCCGCCTGCTTCAGGAGTTCAGCCTCGAGGCCAACCGCTACGTGGATTCAGCCGGCGGACGCAATGACATGCACCGCACGGACCTCAACGCACTGGCCGTGATCATGCAGCACACCGCGCGGAACCAGATCGTCACGCCGGGGGTGCTCCGCAAGGAACTCCATCTCAGCTCGCCCGCCACGACGGCGCTGGTGGACCGGCTGTACAACTCCGGGCACGTGGTCCGCGAACGGCAGGGCACGGACCGCCGCCAGGTCCAGCTCCGGATGACCCCCAAGGCATACCGCGACGGAAGCGCCATGTTCATGCCGCTGGCCCGCCATATGGACGCCGCAATGGCCCAGTTCACTCCGGAGGAACTGGAGATCGCCACGCGGTTCATGACCTCGATGATCGACGCGACAGTCAGGGCCGGGCAGGAGGCGGCGCAGCAGCCGGTACCGCCTCCAGCAGCTGACCCGCGGTAGCTGCCGTTTTCGGTCGCCGCGCCGGCAGTATGCTCCAGCCCGCCGGCCTCCGGCCCGGCGAACCCGCCGTACGGGCCGGGCGGGCCGCCCACAACGCCCCCGCGGCCAGGCCCAGCGGGACCACAAGAGCCCAGCCGCTGAAGAGCAGCACGGCCAGCATGACAACGGCGGCCACAATAACGCCGTACCAGGCCGTCGTCCCCGCAGGCAGCAAACGGATCCCGGCAACCAGGCCGAACGCCGTCACTGCGGTGAAACACGCCGACGCCGCCGCGATCTGGAACTGCATGTTGCTCAGTCCGGCCACGGCCGCCCCGAAGGACAGGAACGTCATCGCCGCCAGCAGTCCAAGGCTGGCCGCGGGCACCCGGCCCGGCCCGGCGCCCCGCGCGAGGGACCGCGGCAGCACGCCGTCGGACGCGAGGCTCGCACCCAGCCGGCTGGCACCGGCCACGAAGGTGTTAATCGGGCCGAAGGTCAGCACCGCGGCGGCAATGGCTGTCAGCGGGGCGGCGAGTCCGCCCAGTCCTTTTTCGAGCAGTTGCGCGATCGGCACGTCGCTTCCGGGGAGAGCCGGGCCCAGAACGGCGATCGAGGCCGCGACGACGCCGATGTACACCACGCCGACCACAATCAGGGTGAGCCACGTGGCCCGCCTGAGGTCCCTTTCCGGGTGGCGGAATTCGCCGGCGAGATGTGTGACCGCCTCCCAGCCTGCGAAGCAGAAGAAGAGCAGGCTGGCCACCCCGCCCACGGCCCAGTAGCCGTGCGGGGCGAACGGCTCGAAGTTCTCCGCCTTGGCGAACGGCGCGGCGAGGGCGACCGCCAACGCCAGCAGCCCGACCAGCAGCACCATCAGCACCAGCTGGATGCCGCTGGACATCCGGATCCCGACGGCGTTGCTCGCGAACGCGGCGGCCAGCAGCAGAGCGGCTGCCACCAACGCCGTCGCGCGTCCGCCGCCCAGGGCGTGGGCGATGTAGTTGCCGCCGATGACGGCCGTCGCCGGAGCGCCGAACGGAATGGCGAAGTAGAAGAGGTAGCCGGCCGCGGCCGAGGCGCGGCGCCCGTAGGCGCGCGTCACGAAGTGGGCGATCCCGCCGGCGTCGGGCTGCTGCCGGCTCATCTCCGCGAAGCTGAAGGCCACCGGTGTGCAGAACACGAGCAGCAGGGTCCAGGCCAGGAGCGACGCCGGCCCGGCTTCCTTGGCGGCGATCGCCGGGAGGACCAGGATGCCGGACCCCAGGATCGCCCCGACATAGATCCCGGTGGCACGGAACAGGCCGAGCCCTGCCTGCTTGCTGCTGTTGATGTTCACTCCTCTAATCATCCGCGGAACGGCCCGGGGAAGAAGCGGCAAAACTGACGGGCACGCGCGAAATCCTGCCGTCTTCCCGGCTGCTTTCCAACTGCTTCCCAACTGCGGTCCCCGGCTTTCGCGGATTTTCCGGCCCGCGGCGGTAGCGTTTCATTATGAGTGCGCAGCAGCCTGAAGATGTGTACAGCCACGGCCACCACGAGTCCGTGGTCCGCGCCCACGCCTCGCGGACGGCGGAGAACTCCGCGGCGTTTGTGATCCCGCACCTGACCCCGGGGGTCTCGGTGCTCGACGTCGGCTGCGGCCCCGGCAGCATCACCTGCGACTTCGCCGGGCTCGTCTCCCCCGGGAAGGTCACCGGGCTGGACCGCTCGCCGGACGTGATCGGCCAGGCGGCTGCCCTTGCAGCCGAGCGCGGCGTGCAGAACGTCGAGTTTGTCGCCGGAAATATCTACGACCTCGACTTCGAGGATGAAACGTTCGACGTCGTCCACGCCCACCAGGTGCTGCAGCACCTCACCGACCCGGTCGCTGCCCTGCGGGAAATGCGCCGCGTCGCCAAACCCGGCGGGATCGTGGCGGTGCGCGACGCCGATTTCCACGGCATGAGCTGGTTCCCGGCCGTCCCCGAGCTGGATGAGTGGATGGAGCTGTACCAGCGGATCGCCCGCCGCAACGGGGCAGAGCCCGACGCCGGCCGCCGCCTGGTGTCCTGGGCGCAGTCCGCCGGTTTCACCGACGTCGCACCGTCCAGCAGCAACTGGCTCTACGCCACCGGCCAGCAGCGCCGCTGGCAGGCACGGGTGTGGGGCGAACGGGTGCTGCATTCGGCCTTCGCGGACCAGGCGCTCGAGTACGGCTTCGCCAATGCCGCCGATCTGGCCCGGATCTCCGCGGGCTGGCACCGGTGGGGCTCCACGGACGACGGCTGGTTCCTGATCCCCAACGGCGAAGTCATCGCCAGGGCCTGATTCGGTGCCGGAGCGCGGCGCCTATTCGCTCAGCGCGGGAAGAATCACGCTGGCGAGGGTCCCCATGGCCTGGTTCTCGGTGAAGCCCACCACACCGATTTCCAAGTCCCTGGTCCGGCGGACATCCGTTATGGTCGCGGTTCGCGCCTTGCCTTCCACGACCCCCGCAGGAATGCCGTCCACGGCGACACCCCAGCGGTAGGGCTCCAGCCCGCCTGGTTCCCAGGAGACCTGGACGATGCTGATGCCATCTGAGTGGGCGGTCACCAGAACGCTCACGTTGACGGGGGCCACGGGGAGCCCGTCCCGGGGCCCGCGCCCGATGTGGACTCCGGTTGATGCCGTCGACAATCCTCCGGCGGCATGGGTGATCCGCACCGTCGCGGTGCCCTCGAATGCCGCGGGGTAGCTGTGGGTCGCCACGGGGATCGGCCCCGCCTGGTCAATGCCGCCGTCGCCGTCGAAGTCCCATTCGTACTGCGCGATGTTGACCCCGCGGGGCAGCGATTCCGAGACGTCGAAGTTGATGGTCTGGCCGGGCATGGCGTAGTAGTCGGGGTTGGCGAACTTCGCTTCGGGCAGGGCCGCGGCGGCCGGGCCCGCGGTGCTTCCGGGATCCGGCAGGAACGGCGTGACTGCAGTCCCGGGCGTTGCGGCTGCCGTGGCGGCGGCCTGGGTGGCGGCTGCGGACGGCTGTTCGGCCCCCGGCAGCGCGCAGGACGACGCGGTCAGCAGGACGGCACCGGCAACCATTGTTCCGACAATCCTGTCCATCGACTCCCCCAAGCCTGGCTGCAGCGCTGATGCCGCGGTTGAGAGCATCGTAGCGTCCCGCGCCCGCGCTGTCTCCACCCGCGGGCCGCCGGCGGACAGGGAGACGGGAGCGGGTATACGACAGCCATTCCCCGCCGGCGGATCTGCCGCTAGGGTGCACTCAGACACACTGTGACGAGGAGGAAGCATGCGCAACGTGACGGCCGGACTTTTCAGTTCCGTGGACGGCGTGGTGGAAGACCCTTTCCTTTGGCAATTCGACAGCTTCGATGAGGAACTCGGCGCGGGGATGAACGAGATGATGGGCCGGATCGATACAGGGCTCCTGGGCCGCGTTGGGTACCAGCAATGGGCGGAGTACTGGCCGAACGCAGAAGCCGACGCCGACTTCGGCGCGTTCATCAATCCGCTGCCCAAATATGTGGCGTCCCGCACCCTGACCGGCGATCTGGCGTGGCAGAACTCGCAACTGATCGCGGGGCCGCTGGAGGATTTCGTCGCGGGCCTGAAGGAAGGCGACGGCGGCGATATCGGCGTTTTCAGTAGCATCTCGTTGGTCCGCCAACTGTTCTTCGCCGGGCTCTTGGACAGCCTGATGCTGATCGTCCATCCTGTGGTGGCCGGCAGTGGCCGGCGGCTCTTCAACGACGGCGATCCCCTGACGCGGCTTGAGCTGCAGTCATCCCAGCAGACCAGCAAGGGCAACATGATTCTGAGCTACGGCCTGCGCCGCAGCTGAGGGGGAGAGTCAAGCGCCCTGCGGCCTCCCGACGGCCGGCAGCACACGGTGTGTGACGGCGTTGTGAAGCTGCGGCCGGGCGGGCCCGTCCGCGGCCGTAAGCTGGATCAGTGCAACCCTCCCTGTGGCTGGCCCTGGCGGGCGCCGGCGTCCTGATCAGCTTCACGCCCGGCGCGGGCGCCATCAACACCATGAGCAACTCGCTGAACTCCGGTTTCCGGCGCTCCATCTGGGGAATCCTCGGCCAGCAGGCCGCACTGATCGTGCACGTCGTGATCGTGGCCCTGGGCGTCGGAGTCCTGGTGGCCAGCTCGCCGGTTGCGTTCAACGTGATCCGCTACGCCGGCGCGGCGTACCTGGTCTATCTGGGCATCCAGCAGTTCCGGCACAAGCCCGACCTGGACCAGGAAAAGGCCGCAGCACTGCGCAACGAGCCGGCCGCCTCCATGTTCCGCCGCGGCCTGTGGGTCAACCTGCTGAACCCCAAGGCCATCGTGTTCTTCCTGGCCTTTATGCCGCAGTTCATCCGCCCGGGGGACCCGCTCCTGCCGCAGTACCTGATCCTGGCCGCCACCGTGGTGGTGATCGACATCCTGGTCATGTGGTTATTCTTCGCGGCCGCGGCCAAGTCCTTCCAGCGCTTCACGCACGATGCCCGCGGGCAGCGGATCCTCAACCAGACGTTCGGCGTACTGTTCATGGCCGTCGGCGTCATGCTGGCCCTGATCCACTGACGGACCTCCCGCGTTGACGCCCGCGGCCGGCGGGCGCCCGGCAGGCCGCAGACCCGCACATGACAGTGCGGAATACAAGTGTGACTAGCTTTGTAATACCCGCCGCCGGGCAACTAGCCAAGAGGACCAGCATGATTCATGCTTGCACTATGACCTCAATGTCGAGCCAGTACCGGATCATCACGGTCTGCACCGGGAACATCTGCCGGTCGCCGATGGCCGAACTGATGCTCGCGGAGGCCATCGCAGCCGAGGGCCTGGCCGGCGCCGTCGTGGATTCGGCAGGAATCACGGCCTATGAGGTGGGCCGGCCGATTGACCCGCGCGCCGCCCGCAAGCTCACCGCCCACAGCATCCCCTCGGACCGTCATGTGGCGCGCGAATGGCGGGCAGACTGGTTCCGGAGCCGCGATCTCATCCTGGCCCTGGACGTGGACCACTTCGGCTGGCTGCAGCAGGCGGCACCGGACCGCGAGTCCCTGTCCAAAATCAGGATGCTGCGCAGCTTCGATCCGGCCGTCGCGGGCAAGGACCCCCTCGACCAGGGCATCGAAGACCCCTGGTACGGCGGCCACGCGGACTTCGACGTCACCTGGAACCTGATCCACGCGGCGCTCCCCGGGATCGTGGCCCACATCCGGACGGAGCTCGCAATGCGCCGCCAGCCGAACAGGCAGCATCCCGGCAGTGATCAACCCAATGCACAGCAGCCGCTACGCTCTATTTCATGAGTCCCGCACCCGTCATCATCGCCATCGACGGACGCTCCGGCGCCGGCAAGACCACCCTGGCGATCGAACTGGCGGCACGGCTCCGCGAGCACCACAAGGTGTCGCTCTTCCACCTTGAGGACATCTACCCCGGCTGGAACGGGCTCGCGGCCGGCATTGAGCGCTACGCGTCGACCGTCCTGGCCCCGTTGCACCGCGGCGAACCGGCCGAGTGGGTCAGCTGGGACTGGAACGCGCACTACGACGGCGACACCCGCACCACCCTCCCCGCCGAGATCGTCCTGGTGGAAGGCGTGGGCGCGGCCGCTGAGGCAGCCCGCCCCTACCTGTCGGCAGTCATCTGGGCCGATTCCCCCGAACAGGACCGGCGCAGCAGGGCCCTGGCCCGGGACGGCGACAGCTATGAACCCTACTGGGATGAGTGGGCCGCGCAGGAGCAGGAGTGGCTGGCCCAGGACGACGTCCCGTCCCATGCCGACGTCCTGGTGCACAACCTTGCCGACGGCGCCGCCCCGGCGGAAGTGCTCCAGGCACTCCAGTACCTCCCGGCGCTTTCCCCGGTGCTGGTCCCTGAGCTTGCCGCCCGCCGCGGCCTCGAACTCCGCGCCGAACGGATCGACGGCGCCCCGGACCCTGCCCGGCTGTTCGAGTCCCTCTTCGGCAGCTCGGCCAATGCCGTCTGGCTCGACTCCTCACTGGCGCCGGAGGGCAACGCCGCGGCGGAACGGAGCCGCTTCAGCATCCTGGCGGACGACGGCGGCCCCTTCGGCCAGTCGGTCCGGCACAGTTCGGGCAGCACCCGGGTGAGCATCGGCAACGCCAGTGTCCGGACCGAGGGCCCCTTCTTCCGCTGGCTCGACGGGGTCTGGGGCCGGCGCGCCCTCCGCGGGCCCGAGGGCTACCCCTGTGAGTTCATCCTGGGCTGGCTCGGCTACCTCGGCTACGAACTTAAACGCGAGACCGGCGGCAGTGATGTGAGGGCCGAATCCCCCGACGCCTGCCTGCTGTTCGCCGGCCGCGCCGTGGTGCTGGACCATGTGGAGCGCACCGTCTGGCTGCTCACCCTGGACGCCGCGGACGCCGGGGACTGGCTCGAAAGGGCCCGCGCGGCCGCTGCCTTGGCGGCACCCGGGCACGCTGCATCCGGGCTGGACGGAGTCAGCGGCGGCGCCGGCGCCGGCGCCGCCCCGCTGGACTTCACCGCACGGGACTCGGAAGTGGCCTACAAGTCAAAGATCACCGAGGCCCAGTTCGAGATTGCCGAGGGCAACACCTACGAGGTCTGCCTGACCACAGCCCTGACGGCGGAGCTGCCCAGCTCGGCGCTGGACCCGCGGCAGGCCTACCTGGCGCTCCGCCGGCGGAATCCGGCCCCATTCGCCAGCTACCTGCGCTTCGGAGACCTCACCGTGGCCAGCACCTCGCCCGAACGGTTCCTGCGGATCGCGGCCGACGGCGGGATGCGCGCCGAGCCGATCAAGGGCACCCGGCACCGGGACGCGGACCCCGTGCAGGACGAACGGCTACGGCAGGAACTCGAATCCTCCCCGAAGGACCGTGCCGAGAACATCATGATCGTTGACCTGCTCCGCAACGATCTCAGCCATTTCGCCGTGCCCGGCTCGGTGTCGGTCAGCCGGCTCTGCGCGATCGAAAGCTACGCCACGGTCCACCAGATGGTGAGCACGATCGATGCCAGGCTCCGGCCCGGCATGCCCCGGGCCGAGGCCGTCGCGGCCTGCTTCCCCGCGGGCTCCATGACCGGCGCCCCGAAGGTCAGCACCATGGCCATCCTGGACCGGCTCGAGGGCGCGCCCCGCGGCGTCTACTCCGGCGCGATCGGCTACTTCTCACTAAACGGCGCCACCGACCTGGCCGTCGCGATCCGGACCCTGGTGCTGAGCGGGCAGACCGGAGGCGGCACCGGACTCAGCCTCGGCGTGGGCGGCGCGATTACGGCGGATTCATCGCCGCAGGAGGAGTACGAGGAGATCCGGACCAAGGCCTTCGGCGTGCTCTCGGCGCTCGGTGCGGAGTTCCCGCAGGACTGAGGCCGGGCGGACTACTGCAGCGTGGCCGTCAGCCGGGCCACGTTGTCCACGTATTTGACCCCCATCGGCCGCTTCATCCAGTCGTCGAGGGTCAGTTCGCGCGAAATGCCCCGGTAGGTGTCCTCCACCGCGCTGATCCGCCGCACGATGTCCTCGCCCAGGAGCATCACCGACACCTCAAGGTTCAGCGAGAAGGAGCGCATGTCCATGTTGCTCGAACCCAGCACGGCCACCTCGTTGTCGATGGTGAAGTGCTTGGCGTGGAGGACGAACGGGGCCTTGTACAGGTAGATCCGCACCCCGGCCTCCAGGAGCGCCTCGTAGTAGGACTGCTGGGCGTGGTGGACGAGCAACTGGTCGCCTTTTTCCGAGACGAAGAGTTCGACGTCGACGCCGCGCTGCGCCGCCGTCGTCACCGCGTACAGCAGCGAGTCGTCCGGGACGAAGTAGGGGCTGCAGATCGAGATCTTGTGCTGCGCCGAGTAGATGAGCGTGTTAAAGAGCCGCAGGTTGTTTTCCGTGATGAAGCCGGGGCCGCTGGGCACCACCTGGGCCGTGATGTTGCCGGCGTGCAGTTCGGGCCGGTGCGCGAGCTGACCCTCGAGCGACTCGTCGGTCTCACTGAGCCAGTCGGTGGCGAAGACGACGTTGAGGGTCGTGACGATCGGCCCGCGCAGGCAGGCCATCAGCTCGACCCATTCGCGGCCGATCTTGCGGTGGCGGGGGTTGTTGTAGGAGGGCTCGATCAGGTTCTGCGAACCGGTGAAAGCCACCTCGCCGTCGATCACCATGATCTTGCGGTGGTTGCGCAGGTCCGGCCGGCGCCACTGCCCGTGCAGCGGGTTCAGCGGCAGCATGGGCCGCCAGCGGATCTTGCCGGCCTTGAGCCGGGCGATCAGCTTGCGGTAGCCCTTGATGCGCAGGGTTCCCAGGTGGTCGAACAGGAGGCGGACTTCGACGCCGCGCTCGGCGGCCTCTTCCATCGCGGTCAGCAGATCGTCGGTGACGTGGTCCGAGCTCAGAATGTAGAACTCGGCATTGACGAAGGACTCCGCTTTCCGGACTGCGGCCGCCATCGCCTTGATCGAGTCCGGGTAGCCCGGCAGGAGTTCCACGTGGTTGCCGTCCACCATCGGCAGCGAGCCCAGCGTCTTGTTCAGTTCCGCCGCGGAGGACACCCATTCCGGGCCGTCGTAGCCGCTTTCGAGCATCGCAAGCTCGGACGTGCCGGCGCGGACCCGGGTGTTCACCGCGTCCTGCTGCGCACGGCGTTTGCGGGAGAGCCGGAAGTTGCCGAAGAGCAGGAACAGGACCAGGCCCACGGCTGGGACGAAGAAGATGATCAGCAGCCAGGCCATGGCCGTGGTTGGACGGCGGTTTCCCGGGATGATGCCGAGGGCAAGCACTCGGATGGCGAGGTCCACCACGGTCAGGATCAGGATCACCCAGGACGGGAGCGATCCCGCCAGCGAAAACGGCCACAGCACAGGCGTACCCCTCAGGTTCCAGACCCGCGGAACAGTTCCGGAACGGGCAACGGTCAAATCCTATCCCGTAGCCCGCCGCACTAAGCTGAAGCCATGACTTCTCCTGCTGCCGCTCCCTCCCCCGCCACGGTGCTGGTCTTCCTCGACCCCGCCTTCGAGGACGGCCGGCTGGCCGATGCGTCCAAGCCGCAGCTGATGGCGACGGACCAGGGCGCCACCCGCGGCGACGGGGTTTTCGAATCGCTGCTGGCCGTGGGCGGGCAGCCCCGCAAGCTCCAGGCGCACCTGGACCGGCTGGCCGGGTCCGCCCGGCTCCTGGAGCTGGACATCCCGGCGGAGGAAGCCTGGCGCCGGGCCATCTCGTCGGCAATCAGCGAGTACCGGAGCCTGCACCTGCCGGGGCACGGGGCCATTACCGACGACGAACTCGTGGTCAAGCTCCTGGTGACCCGCGGCGTCGAAGGCGCGGGGACGCCCACCTGCTGGGTCCAGGCGTCCGCCCCGGGCCCCGCCGGGCGGCGGCAGCGCGAGACCGGGGTCGATGTGATCCTGCTGGACCGCGGCTACGACAGCGAAGTCGGGGAACGGGCCCCGTGGCTGCTTATGGGCGCCAAGACGCTCTCCTACGCCGTCAACATGGCAGCGCTCCGCTACGCCCACGCCCAGGGCGCCGACGACGTCATCTTCACGTCCGCGGACGGCCGGGTCCTGGAGGGCCCGACGTCGACCGTTCTGCTGGCGCATCTGGAGACCACCGACGACGGGGCCGGCGGGGTCCGCACCATCCGCCGCCTCATCACCCCCCAGCTCGACAGCGGGATCCTGCCCGGCACCTCGCAGGGCGCCTTGTTCACCGCGGCCAGGGCCGCCGGCTGGGAGCTGGGCTACGGCCCGCTGGAGCCCCACGACCTGTACGACGCCGACGCCGTCTGGCTGATCTCGAGCATCCGGCTGCTGGCGCCCGTGAACCACATCGACGGCAAGGAAATCGGCACCCCGGAACTGCGCCGGCAGCTCACTGCCGAGCTCAACGCGCTCTACGCCACGATTCAGTAGGCCCGTCCGGGGCCCCGCCTAGGACCAGGCCTGGGGAACGAACCCGACCCGGCGGCCGGCTTTGCGCACCCGCCAGGCCAGGGCAAGGACCTCGTTCTGCGCGCCCTCCGGAAACGGGCCCACGTCCGCGAGGACCCGGCTGGGCATGGCCACGATTCGGCTGGCGGGGACCAGCCCGGCCGCACTGAGTGCCTGCCGGACCAGACTGCGGACCGCATGGCCGCTCCCGGGCAGCGCCCAGACCGGCCCCGGAGCGCCGCCCGGCGGCCGGTTATCGCCGACGACGGCTCCCGTGCTTTCGTCATCGAAGCCCTGAAGGAGCCGGTCTACGGTCCGCCGGGAGATAGTGGCCTCCGGGTCCACGAAAATGAGGACGTCTCCGGCGGAATGGTGGCTGCCGAGGTTCAGCGCCGCGGCCCTCCCCGCGCGGGGCTGCCGGACGACTTTGATCCGCGGGTCCGCTGCGGCCAGCGCCGCCATGAGTTCCGCGGTGGTGTCCGTGGAGCCGTCGTCGACGAGGACAAGTTCCCAGCGCTCATAGCGGGTGAGCTGGATGGACCGGACACACGCGGCGATGCTGGCCTCCGCGTTGCAGGCCGGGACAATGATGGACACGCTGGGCCATTGGTCCCACAGTGTGCTCACCCCGCGGCGCGGGTCAGACCAGGACACTGGCGCACCCTCCCGTGGCCCCCGTAAACGACGCCGGGTTGAAGGACGGCAGCGCGCAGCAGGCCAGAACGGCGTCGAGCAGTTCCGGGGCACGCCAGCTGTTCGCGCCGAAACGGGCGTTCACGTCAAGGACCACCGGGGTCCCGTCGGCGCGGCGGCGGACATCGACATCCGCCGGCCCTGTCAGTCCCAGCGAGCGCACGGCGGCCATGGCCACAGTGCCCACGTCCGTGGCCTCGTCCACTTCCACCCGCCGCGTCGCGACTGCTTTGCCCACGGCGCCGCGGTCCAGTCCGGTCTTTTCCACGACGACGGCGAACGGCTCGCATCCGTTGTGCGCCGGACTGCCGAAGACCATGGGTCCGTACCCCGCACCGGGGATGAACTCCTGGACAATCTGGCCCTCCGGCAGCCTGTGCCAGTCGACCTCTGAGCTTGGGTCGATGACCACGGCGGGGTGCTCCCCGCGGGATTGCCGGGGCCGGACCACAACGGGGCCTCCCAGCGCCGCCATCGCGGCGTCCGCGTCGGCGAAGTCATTGGGCACGCCGAAGCGCGGAACAGGGATGCCCGCGGACTGCAGCTGCCAGGCGGTGAAGAGCTTGTCATGGGCGACCGACACGGGCCCGGGTTCGCCGATGATGACGCGCACACCGGAGCCGAACGCTGCCCGGTACGCCGCCAGAAGAGGAAGTTCCGCGCTCACCGTCGGGATGACCAGGTTGATGCCCTCGCGGATGACGAGGCGGCGGAGTGCCGAGACCAACTCCGGGTCGGTGGCCGCCGGCACCGGCACCACGGTGATGCCGGCACCGGCGGGAAGCTCGCGGGTGTCAGTGCCGAGGACGGGGATGCCGCGGGATTTTAGCTGGGCGGCCAGGGCCCGGCCCGCCGGGCCGCCGGCGCCGGTGAGCAGGACCCGGGGCTTCATGCCCGCCCCTTTCCCCGGCCCCGCCGGCAGGCAGGGCGGTAACCGGCGGCCCGGCGGCTTGCCGGCGGTGCACTACCAATGATGGTTGAGCGCGGAACGTGGATCGACATCATGTGAAATTGCCCCCCGGCGATTTTCGTGGCGCATGAGACCTTCTGGGCACTGCTGGACGTGCCCCTTCAGTAAAAACGGGGGGTCTCCCGGAAAACCCGAGTAGCGGGTACTCGGAATTGCGCGGGGCCGGCACCGCCGCCCGTCTGCCGGGTACTCAGGTTCGGCGGCCGGTACTCGGTTCCACCAAGTCCTCCACGACGTCTGACGCCAGCCGGATATGGTTCTCGGCCAGCCACACCGGATTGAAGGCCTTGCTCAGGTAGTTGCTGCCGGCGTCGGGGGCGATGGCCACCACCACCGAGCCGTGCGGCGCGGCGAGCGCCACCCGAAGGGCGGCCGCCACCGCGAGTCCGGAGGACGGTCCCAGCGACAGTCCCTCATCGTTCAGCAGCCGGTGCGCCGTTGTGTAGACCTCGTCGTTCGGAATGCGCAGGAAGCGGTCCACCGTGGAACGGTTGAAGGCTTTCGGCCAGTCGGCCTCCGGCCAGGTGTTCCCCACCCCATCCACCAGGATCTGCCCCGCATGCCCGCCGCTGTAGACCGAGCCGAATGGATCGGCGCCGATCACCTCGACGTGGCCTGCCGATTTTTCCTTGAGGTAGCGGCCGGTGCCGCTGATGGTGCCTCCGGTGCCCACACCCGCGACAAAATGGGTGACCGTGCCGCCGGTCTGCTCCCAGATCTCCGGCGCCGTGGTGTCATAGTGCGCCTGCGGGTTGGCAGGGTTGTCGAACTGCAGCGGACGCCACGCCCCCGGCGTCTCCGCCGTGATCCGTGCCGCCACCGCCCGCGCGTTCTCCGGCGATCCGGACGGTGCGTCCCAGTCCGTGATCACCACCCGCGCGCCGTAACGGTGCAGGGCGGCCAGCTTCTCGGCCGAAATCGAGTCACCCGTGACCACAACCACCGGATGGCCGGTCAGTGCCCCGATCAGGGCAAGTCCGATTCCGGTGTTCCCCGAGGTGCTCTCCACGATCGTGGCGCCGGGCTGCAGCGCCCCGCTGCGCTCGGCGGCCCGGACCATGCTCAGGGCTGTCCTGTCCTTGATTGACCCGCCCGGGTTTTCCGATTCGAGTTTGACGTAGACCGCGCTGGCCAGGCCCCTGCTGATCGTTCCCAGCCGCACCAGCGGGGTGTTGCCCACCCGGGCCAGGACGGCATCCGCGTCATTGGGCAGCTTCTCCGCGACCGTGTGCTTCCCCGTCATGGCTTTCCCCCTCCCCTGTGGCACGTTCCGCGAGGGCGGAGTGCAGATCATCGCGCGCCGCGTCCAGCAGTGCGGACGCCGTCAAGCCGCCGGCCGCGCCCTGGGCCAGGACGTGTGCAAGGCGCGCCTGGATGGCACCCGTCCCAGCCCCGAGGGGCCGCGCTCCGGGCCCCGCCGCCCCCTGGTCGGTATCAGCGTCTCCGGCACCGGCAATGTCACCGGCACTGTCACCGGCCCGGGACAGCAGGTAGGCCGCCGTCAGCGCCTCGATGGTGAAGAGCTTCTCGGCGGCGTCAGCGGAGCGCTCGAGCTGCTGCAGGGCCAGCGGCGCCAGGGTGGAGTGGTCCTCGAGGTCGGCGGAAAGGGTGGGAGCCCCCAGGGTGGCCGGTGCCGCAAGGGTCTTCAGCTCGGCCAGCAGACCGGCCGCCGAGTACCAGAGCAGGCCCGGGAGTTCCTCGCGTTCCAGCGCGGCGCCGTCCCTCGCCGCGGCTAGGTGCTGCTGCCGGATCCGGCGCTGCGGCGGATAGAGTTTGGCGATCCGGCGTTCGCTGCTGATCCCCAGGTGTGCCAGGCCCACGCGGAGGGCTTCGAAGGCCAGGGCCAGCTGCATGGGCTGGAAGTTCCCGCCGGACACCATCCGCCCCGAGGCCAGATCGGTCAGGGGGTTGTCGCCCTGTCCGTTGAGTTCCACTTCGAGTGCTTCCTCGAGGGCGCTGAGCTGCCAGCGAAAGGCGCCGTGGGTCTGCGGGGCAGCGCGGAAAGACAGGGCGTCCTGCACCGAGGCCTCGCGGCCGTCCTGCTCCAGCCACCCCCCGCGGACCAGCCGGCGGACGTTGCCGGCGGAGACGGCCTGCCCGTCGACGGCCTTGGCCGCCTGCACGGCCGCGGAGAAGGGGCTGAGGTTACCGCCGCCGTCGTACCGTGCTGTCGCTTCCAGCGACAGCGCCAGCGCGGTGTCGGCCAGGTCGGCCAGGCGCAGGAGCCGCCCCAGCAGGAGCGCACCCACGCCGATCGAGTAGGAGTTCGCGCTGACCAGGGCCAGGGCCTCCCCCGGCCCCAGGGCCAGGGGCTCAAGCCCGGCGGCGGCGAGCGCCTGCGCGCCGGGGACGGGCGGCCCGTCCGGAGAAAGGACCTGTCCCTCCCCGATGGCGACGGCGGCGACGGCGGCGAGCTGGGTCAGGTCCGAGGATCCCACGGAGCCGTCGCGCGGGATGGCGGGAAGCACGCCGCGGTTGAGCAGCCGGGCGTAGAAACGGGCCGTCTCGGGGCGCACTCCCGAGCCTCCGCGGCTGAAGCCGATCAGCCTGGCGAGGACTGTGGCGCGGGCTTCGGCGGCGTCCAGCAACCCGCCGACGCCGCTGTCGTGATAGCGGACCACCTGGACCTGGTAGGCGAGGATGGATTCCTCCGCGACTGCCGTGTCGCGGCCGGACCCCAGCAGCGTGTTGAGGCCGTAGACCTTGTGCCCGGACTCGATGGCCCGCTGGACGACTTCCCGGGAGCGGCCCAGCACTCCGAGGGCCTGTTCGCTCAGGACCACCCGCACGGAGGGGTCGGCGGCCGCCGCGGCGACGTCCCGGGCATGCAGCCGGGCTGTGCCGATGAGGAACGACGCTGGCGCGGCCGGCCGGGCGGGCATGGCGCTAGAAGTCCAGCAGGTTCCGGCGGAAGCCGCCGTCGCCGTAGCTGGTCCGCAACAAGCCCCGGCGGCGCAGCACGGGGGTCAGCCTGTCCAGGACGCCGTGGACGGTCACCGGGTCGACGAACCCGGAGAACAGGAAGCCGTCGCCGCCCACCTGCGCCCCGGTGTCCTCGAGGTAGTCAGCGATCTCCTCGGCGGTTCCGATGATGCTGTCCCCGGCGCCGCCGCTGCGGGCCTGGAGGAGCTGGCGCAGCGTAGATCCCGGCGGGCCGGCCTTGGTGAAGTGGTCGAGTGTGCCCTGGTTGCTGTTCGTGTGCAGTTCCGGCAGCGGGGCGTCGAGGTCGAACTGCCGGAAATCGATGACGGAAAGATACGAGATGGAGTTGAGCTGGCTGTCGATGTCCCGCTGCGTCAGCTCCCGGCGGCGGGCCCGCAGTTCCTCCGCCTCCGCCCGCGAGCCGGCCACCGTGGGCTTGAGGACAAACAGCACCTTAACGTCGTCCGGGTTCCTGCCCGCGGCGGCGGCCTCCGCCCGGATGGAGTCCCGGTACGCCTTCATCCCGTCCGCTCCCCTGGCGAGGGCAATCGCGACGTCGGCGTTGCCCCCGGCGAAGGCCTTGCCCCGGGGGGAGGCGCCCGCCTGCACCAGCACAGGTTCCTCCGGCATGGGTGCAGTGTTCAGCGGCCCCCGGACCTTGAAGAATTCGCCGTCGTGGTGGATCGGGTGGACCTTGGTGTGGTCTGCGAAAACGCCCCCTTCGGCGTCCTCCCGGATGGCGTCCGGTTCCCAGCTTCGCCAGAGCCGGCGGACCACGTCCACGAATTCCTCGGCCTTCTCGTAGCGCCGGTCGTGTTCGATCTGCTGGTCCAGGCCGTAGTTCTGGGCGGCGAGGTCGCTGCCGGAGGTCACCACGTTCCAGCCCAGCTGCCCGTTCGAGAAGTGCTGCAGGGTGGCCAGCAGCCGCGCCGCGGTGAACGGCGGGTAGAAGGATGCGCTGATCGTCGGCACGATGCCCAGGTGCGTCGTGGCGGAGAACAGATACGGCACGAGGGCCAGCGGATCGTGTTTGGGCGCGAACGACGCCTGCGCCAGGGAGACTTCCGCGGTGCCGCCGTAGGTGTCCGGGACGGTGAGGGAATCCTCGATGATGAACAGGTCCAGCCCGGACCGTTCAAAGGCCCGCACCGCGTCCTGGTACAGCGCCGGCTTCTTCCAGTCGTAGCCGATCCCGTAACCGGGGGTACCCCAGCCCTGGACTCCGAAGCCGTGGCCCACAAACCACCCAAAATGCAGCATGGGAGCGACTGTAGGAGCATCCGAGGCGTTCACGGCCACCTGATTTCATCCGGCGTAAAGGGACTTCACCTCCCGTCATTATCCTCCCGGGACCGCCGATTGGGTCCCCGCGGTCCGGCGGATTCCGTTACTTAACATGACGACGGCGGCGGTGCCGGCCGGCGTCGCGGGTGTTACGTTTTTGGTGAGTAATGAGAACCGGCGCCAAGCCCTGACTGGCCGGTCGGCAACCCTCCCTTTCGCGGCGGGGTGCCTCAGGTGAATACTCGGCATATCGACCATTCGAGCTGCAAGCGTGAAAGAAGGAGATCCGTCGTGCCTGACGCGTCCGCCCCCGCTGTCCCCGAGACAGCAACCCGTACAGTGCCCGCCCCGGGCCCCGCCGCCCCCGCCGTCCCCGGGGCCGGCGGGGAGAGACTGGCCTACCGCCTGTTCACCGGCCCCGATGACCGCGCCTTCTGCGAGCGCGTCTCGGCCGCCCTGGCCGAGGGCTATGTGCTGCACGGGGGCCCGGCCGCCACGTCCAACGGCGGCAGCGTCATCGTGGCCCAGGCCGTGGTGCTGCCGGCGGCGATCGCCAGTGCCGATGCGGCCGTCGCCAATGCCGTGGACGACCTGGAGTTCGACGGCGAGGGCCACGCGTGAGCTACGCCGGGGACCTCAGCCCGCAGGAGGCCTGGGCCAAGCTCGAGGACGGCGCCATCCTGGTGGACGTGCGCACCGAGGGCGAATGGGCCCACATCGGCATTCCGGACACTGCGTCGGCGGGCGGATCGCGCAATGATCCGCTGTTCATCCAGTGGAACCTCGCAGGCGGGCTCCCCAACGCGCGGTTCATAGAACAGCTGAAGCAGCAGCTGAAGGGCCAGGCCCCCGCCGGGCAGGGCACCGAACTGGTCTTCCTGTGCCGGTCCGGCGCCCGCTCCATCGCCGCCGCGATCGCCGCGACCGAGGCCGGCTACACGTCGTACAACGTCCTTGAGGGCTTTGAAGGCGAACCGGACCGCCACGGTGAGCGCACTGTCAACGGCTGGAAGAACCGCGGCCTGCCCACAAACGCCGGAAAGCACTAAGTTGGCCTTCAATCCTGACGCCGCCGGCTGGAGCCCGGATACCCAGGCTGTCCGCGGCGGACTCGACCGCACCGGCTTCCAGGAAACCTCCGAGCCGATCTTCCTGAACTCCGGCTTCGTCTACGAATCCGCGGCCGCCGCGGAGCGCGCCTTCACCGGCGAGGACGAGCGCTTCGTCTACTCCCGCTACGGCAACCCCTCGGTGGCCACCTTCCAGGAACGGCTCCGGCTGCTCGAAGGCACCGAGGCCTGCTTCGCCACCGCCTCGGGCATGTCAGCCGTCTTCACGGCCCTCGGCGCCCTGCTGGCCGCGGGCGACCGGGTGGTCGCGGCCCGCTCGCTGTTCGGCTCGTGCTTCGTAATCCTCAACGAGATCCTTCCGCGCTGGGGTGTGGAAACGGTCTTCGTGGACGGCCCGGACCTGGAGCAGTGGCGCGCCGCACTGTCGGAACCCACGACGGCGGTCTTCTTCGAGTCGCCGTCGAACCCGATGCAGGAAATCGTGGACATCGCCGCCGTGAGCGGGCTGGCGCACGCCGCCGGGGCCACGGTCGTCGTCGACAATGTCTTTGCCACTCCCCTGCTGCAGCGCTGCGGGGAGCTGGGCGCGGACGTGATCGTCTACTCCGGCACCAAGCACATCGATGGCCAGGGCCGGGTGCTCGGCGGCGCGATCCTGGGCACCAAGGAGTTCATCGACGGCCCGGTCAAGCAGCTCATGCGCCACACCGGCCCGGCGCTCTCCGCCTTCAACGCGTGGGTGCTGACCAAGGGGCTGGAGACCATGGCCCTGCGGGTCAACCACTCCTCCGCCTCCGCCCTGCGGCTGGCCGGATGGCTCGAGGAGCAGCCCGCGGTCAGCTGGGTCAAGTACCCGCTGCTGGCGTCCCATCCGCAGTACGCACTGGCCGCACGGCAGATGGAGGCCGGAGGCACCGTGCTGACCTTCGAGCTCTCCCCGTCCGCCGGGCGTTCCGCGAAGGAGGCCGCCTTCGCGCTGCTGGACGCCCTGAGGATCATCGACATTTCCAACAACCTGGGCGATTCGAAGTCCCTCATCACCCATCCCGCCACCACGACGCACCGCGCCATGGGGCCGGAGGGCCGCGCGGCGATCGGGCTGAGCGACGGCGTGGTGCGCCTCTCCGTGGGACTCGAGGACATCGAGGACCTGGTCCGCGACCTGGGCCAGGCGCTCAAGCAGGTCTAGGCCGCTCCCGTCAGCCCTGGCGGACCCGTCCCAGCGACGGCCCCTGGTCAGCCTGGTTGGCGGCGGTCCCCTCTGTGGTCACCTCGACCGCCCGGGCGACGACGGCGGCCAGCCCGCCCGTGTGGAACGGCTCGCGCTGCAGCTGCGAGCCCGAGCCCTCCGCCAGGATCCGGCCGACGCCCTCGCGGACCAGGTCCAGCTCGCCCTGCTCCTCCAGCACGGGGGCCACGAAGTCCACCAGGGCATGGACCACTTCCGCGGCAGGGGCAGGGGTGAAGGTTCCGAAGTCCAGCAGCTGCCCGCGCAGTCCGCAGTTGCTGGCTTGCCACGCGGCCATCCGCAGCAGCAGCGTGGGCACCGGGGCTGGATCGACGCCGTCGTTCCATTCCCGGGACGCCGACTCGACGAGGGCGCGCACGATCACTGCGATCAGCGCCGCGTCCTCGGCCCGCAGGCAGACGTCGGCGACGCGGATCTCCACAGTGGGATGCAACCGGGCCAGCCGGGCGTCGAAGTAGACCATCCCCTCGTCCATCAGGACGCCGCTTTCCACGAGCCGGGTCACCACCCTGCGGTAGACGGGCAGGCTGCCGAAGATCATCGTGGGGCCGGACCCGGGCCAGCGGTTCCACGCCTGGGTGCGGTAGCTTTCAAACCCTGTCTCGGCGCCATTCCAGTACGGGGAGTTTGCGCTGAGGGCTATCAGCACGGCGAGCTTGTCGCGGATCCGGTCCATCACCGCCACGCCTTCCTCCGGGGACTCGACGAAGGTGTGGACGTGAAGCCCGCAGGTCAGCTGGTTCCGGACCGTGAGCCCGAAGCGCTGCTGCATGGTCATGTAGCGCTGCTTCGGCGTCAAGTGGGTGGCGGCGCCCTGGGGGGACGTGGCGAGGGCAGCGACGCGGCCGCCGTGCGCCCGGGCGGCGCGGTCCGCAAGGCCACGGCCCTGCCTGAGCTGCCGGAGCAGCTCCGGGTAGTCAAGGCAAGGCCGCGTCTGGGTTTCAATCTGCTCGAGCTTGAGCTCGTAGCTGAAGTCGGCGCCGTCGTCGTGGACCGGCTGCTGCCCCGGGAGAATCAGGGCGGCGTCCTGCTTCGGCGGCACCAGGACGGGCAGCATGGCATCGGCCAGGGCAAGCAGCATCCCCGTTTCGGGATCCACTATGAGCAGTTCTTCCTCCACGCCGAAGGTGCGCATAAATCTATTGTGCGGCAGGAACCCCCGAAACGCCCCTACCTTAACGCGGGTCACTCCGGGCCCATGCTGATCCTCCGGATGGGTCCGATCTGACCCCGCGTTGCTGGGAGCCGGCCGGTACATTCGGCGCATTCAGTCTTGGAAGTACTCGATCTTCGCGCCGATGGTGTTGAGCCGCTCGGCCAGGTCCTCGTAGCCGCGCTCGATCACGTAGATGTTGCGCAGTTCCGAGACGCCGCGGGCGGCGAGCATCGCCAGCAGCAGGCAGGCCGCGGGGCGCAGGGCCGGCGGGCAGCCAACCTCGGCCGCGCGCCATTTGGTTGGCCCGTTGACGTAGATCCGGTGCGGGTCCAGCAGCTGCACCTGGGCGCCGAGCTTGTTCAGCTCGGTCAGGTAGATCGCACGGTTGTCATAAACCCAGTCGTGGATCATCGTCTGGCCCGTGGCGTTCGCGGCGATGACCGCGAAGAACGGCAGGTTGTCGATGTTCAGCCCGGGGAACGGCATGGGGTGGATCTTGTCCTCGGGGGCGCTCAGCTCCGAGGGCTTGGTGGTGACATCCACCAGCCGGGTCCGCCCGTTGCGGGCAAGGTACTCCCCGGACACCTCGAGCCGCTGGCCCATCTGCTCCAGCGTCGCGAGTTCGATTTCCATGAATTCGATCGGAACGCGGCGGATGGTGACTTCCGAGTCCGTGACAATTCCGGCGGTGATGAGGCTCATCGCCTCGATGGGGTCCTCGGACGGGAAATACTCGATGTCGACGTCGATCGAGGGGCGGCCGGTGATCTTCAGGGTGGTGGTGCCCACGCCCTCGATCTCCACCCCGAGCATCTGCAGGTAAAAGCAGAGGTCCTGCACCATGTAATTGGGGCTGGCGTTGCGGATGATGGTGCGGCCGCGACGGTGGGCGGCGGCCATGATGGCGTTTTCGGTGACGGTGTCGCCGCGTTCGCTGAGCACGAAGGAGCGGTCGTGCCCGTCCGACGGCGGGGCCTGCACCGCGTAGAAGCCGGATTTGGCGTCGACGCTGAGGCCGAACTGGCGCAGCGCCTGCATGTGCGGCTGCACGGTGCGCGTGCCGAGGTCGCAGCCGCCCGCGTAGGGCAGCCGGTACTCACTGGATTCGTCCAGGAGCGGGCCCAGCAGCATGATGACGCTGCGGGTCCGGCGGGCGGCCTCGACGTCCATCGAGTCGAGGTCCAGCACGGCGGGGCGCCGGATCTGAAGGTCGTTGGCGTTGAGCCAGGTGCATTCGACGCCGATGCTGGTCAGCACCTCGACGATCCGGTTGACCTCCTCGATCCGGGCGAGCCGCCGCAGCGTGGTGGTGCCGCGGTTGATCAGGCTGGCGCACAGCAGCGCGACGCCGGCGTTCTTGCTGCTGTTGACGTCGACGGCGCCGGACAGGGTGCGGCCGCCCTCGACCCGGAGGTGCGTCATGGCGGGCCGCCCCACCTTCACGATGCTCCGGCCCAAGATGGACTCGAGCCGCTGGATCATTTTCAGGCTCAGGTTCTGCTTGCCTTGTTCCATGCGGGCGATGGCGCTCTGGCTGGTTCCCAGCTCGGCAGCGAGCTGCCCCTGGGTCCAGCCCTTCTGGCCGCGGGCGGCGCGAAGCAGGGCTCCGACGTGTTCAGCAGTCTCTTGAGTCATCCCCCGAAAATATCACGCATGATTTATTAACTCCGGGAAAACCCGCCGGAATGCCGTTAATCTCACAGTGCTACCCGCACTGTGCGATAACTGGCGCTATTGCCTCGCCAGGAAGACCATGTTCCAAGTCCCCGCAGCCAGGGCGGAGGCGACGGCGGCTCCGGCAATCAGCAGCCCGCCCAGGAACACCCAGGCGTCCAGGCCGCTGAAGACCGACGTCCGGGCCCAGGTCCGTTGTGCGCTGCCGAAGCCGCGGGCCTCCATGGTGACAGCCAGCCGGGAGGCGCGCCGGACGGCCTGCACCAGCAGCCCGAAACTCTGCCCCAGGGTGGCCCGCAGCCGCTGCAGCGGGTTCCCGTGGGAGCCCACGCCGCGGGCGCGGCGGGCCATGCCGATGGTCTGCCATTCCTCGGCCATCAGTCCCACAAGGCGCAGCGCCGCCAGGGTGCCGAGGACGAAGCGGTGCGGCAGTTTCGCCTTCTGCGCGAGGGCGTCGGCCAGGTCCGTGGGATCGGTGCAGCTCATCAGCAATACTGCCGGCAGCGCGATGGCCAGGCCGCGGATCATAAATCCGAGCCCCAGCTCCAGGGACCCTTCGCTGATCGACCAGATCCTGGCGTCGAGCAGGATGCTCCCGCTGTCCGGTGCCAGAATCGTTGTGCTCCAGCCGCCCAGCGCAGCGGCGAGGACCAGGGGCCAGCCCCGCTGCCAGAGCACGCCGAGGGTCAGCCCGGCCAGCGGCAGCAGTGCCAGTTCGAAGGCGAGCGCCACCGAGGCTGACACCCAGTCGATGGACAGCGCCAGCACCATCGTGATGAGCATAACGGCGGCGAACTTCGCCAGCGGGTTTGCGCGCGTCAGCAGCGCATGGTTGCCGCGCAGAGTCAGTTCCTGCCTCATGGTGCTTGGACCTTCCCCGGTTCCCGGCGTTCAGGCTCCCGGCGTTCAGGCTCCTGTGGCCCGGGCTCCCGGCCCGGTTCCCCGTGTTCCGGGGCGTGGAGGCTCAATCTGGTGCCGCCGAGGACCTCGCTGAATTCGGCGTCGTGCGTCACTGAGACGACGGCAGTGCCGCCGTCGAGCAATTCGGACAGGAACGAGGCGAGTTCGGCCCAGGTGTTGGCGTCCTGGCCGAAGGTGGGTTCGTCCAGGACCAGCACCTGGGGGTGCGCGGCGAGGACAGTGGCCACGGACAGGCGCCGCTTTTCGCCGCCCGAGAGCGTGTACGGGTTGGCGTCCACCAGCTCGGTCAGCCGCAGCCGCTCCAGCAGCTCGTCGACGCGTTCCCCGCCGCGGCCCAGGTGCCGGGGGCCGAACATCAGCTCATCCAGGACGCGTCCGGTGACGAACTGGTGTTCGGGTTCCTGGAACACGGTGCCGATCCTGGCGATCAGCTGCTGGGCCTTCCACCGGTACGGATCGATCCCGGCGCCGGCGCTGAGTGCCAGGGTGGCGGACACCCGGCCGGAGACCGGCGCAAGCAGGCCGGCCAGGGTCAGGGCGAAGGTGGACTTCCCCGAACCATTCGGTCCCGTGATGGTGAGCGCCTCGCCGGCGCGGACCTGGGCCGAGATGCCGGACTGCACAGGCTCCGGCGGAATGGGACGGAAGCCGCCTCGGAGTCCCGCCCGCCGCTGCCGTTCCCGCGAGACCGCCAGATCCTCCGCGGCCAGCAGCAGCTGCCCCGAAGTGCCGGCCGCGGCTTCCTGGCCGGGGGTCCGTGATCCGCGTGCCCGGGTCTCCGGCACGTAGCCGGGTACCCAGACCCCGGCCGCGGTGAGCATGTCCCGCGCCTGCGCCAGGACCTGGTCCGGCGGCCCGTCGATCAGCACGGCGGAGTCCGTGGCGGATCCCGGCTGCAGCACCACAATCCTGTCCACGAGGTCTTTCCAGACCGAGACGCGGTGTTCCACCACCACCAGGGTGGCCCCGGTTTTGTCCAGGCAGCGCCCGACGGCGTCCCGGACTTCCAGGACGCCGTCGGGGTCCAGGTTGGCGGTCGGTTCGTCAAGCAGGATCAACCCGGGGCGCATCGCGAGGATGCCGGCCAGTGCCAGCCGCTGCTTCTGGCCGCCGGAGAGGGCCGACGTCGGGTGGTCCAGCGGCAGCCGGCCCAGCCCGACGTCGTCGAGCGCTTCCGCCACGCGTGGCCAGATGTCCGCCGGGGGTACGGACAGGTTTTCCGCGCCGAAAGCGACGTCGTCGCCAAGGCGCGAGAGCACCACCTGGGTCTCCGGGTCCTGCTGCATCAGCCCGGCACGGCCACGCCGGGCCCGGGGCGGGGCGCTGTCGATCAGCAGGCTGCCGGTCTCGTCTGCGTCCTCGCTGTCAGCCGGCGCGGTGCCGGCCGTACGGCCGGCGTCACCGGCGGAGCTGTCGCCCAGCACCCCGGCCAGGGCGTGGAGCAGCGTGGACTTGCCGGCGCCCGAGGGCCCCAGCAGCAGCACGCGCTCCCCGGGCCGGATGTCCAGGTCCAGGCCGCTGACGGCGGGCCGGGACCGGCCGGCGTGCCGCCAGCCCCAGCCGCGAGCGGTGATCGAGGCCGGGCGGACCCCCTCTAAGGCAGGCATCAGGAGAAGACGGGCTCCGTAGCCGCCTTGCGGGAGGCAAAGGAGCTCAGCACGCCGGTCCTGGCCAGTCCCCGGGTGGCGAGCCAGGACAGGCCGCCGGCGATCACAGCGCCGGAGATGGCGGTGAAGATGATGTAGGCAAGCTTGTCACCGCCTGCGTAGGCAATGTTCCAGCCCCAGGGCATAAACGCATCGTTCAGCCCGCAGAACAGGCCCGCGCCGGCCCCGGCCAGCAGGGACACCGGCAGGTTGAACTTCTTGTAGATGAACGCGGCGAACACCAGTTCCGCGCCGAGGCCCTGCAGGATCCCGGAGATCAGCACCGTGGTGCCGTACTGCGAGCCCATGATCAGCTCGCCCGTGGCGGCCACCGCTTCGCAGAACAGTGCGGCGCCCGGCTTGCGGATGATGAGCATGCCCAGCACCGCCGGGATCATCCAGCCGCCGGCGTAGAGCCCGGTGAGTGGCGGGTAGAAGGCGTTGACGGGGGCGGAAATGAGGTTGGCGCCCTGGGACCAGGCCCAGAAGATCACGCCGCCCGCCACCGCGATCAACGCGGCCACCACAATGTCCACTACACGCCAGTTGTAGTTGAGTCGGGTGCGCGTTTGTTTCACAGATGCAGCAGATGTATCAGTCATATCGTCCTCCTGAGGAACAGGAGGGGAGAGTGCCCCGGGCCGCGGCTTCTGCCACCGCTCCGGGCACTCCGAGAACTCGACTCCCTTGCGCCGGTACTAACCGGATCAGGTTCGAGGGTCTGCGGCTGTCCGCACTCTCAGCGCCCACCTGTGGTTTCCCCGGATTTCCCCGGTGATGCCCGACGGCGGCGCTCCCCTGTCGTATTGAAAATAGCCCTTGTGGGCGTGGCCCAGTTTACACCCGGAAGAGGTTGTTTTCCGGGCCCGTCCGTCACAATCCGCCGGCTTGGCCGCCGGTGACCTGCGGACCCTTGCTTGGTAGAGTCGGCAGGGCATGGAACACCGGACACCGCCGCGGCCGTTTGGCTACCCGACGGCGGCCAACCAACGGAAGCTGAATCACGTGACCACCTCACCAGTTCCTTCACCCGGCTACGATCCGGACTCCGCCGAACCGCAGCCGCACGGCTCCCTGGCGGCACTCATCGGCAGCATCCTGGCGGAAATGGACGAACTGCAGTTCCGGTCTTTCAGCAAGGACGACGCCCTGGATCTGGGGCTCCGCCTGGTGGAACTGGGCAGGCAGCGCTCCCACCCGATCGCCATCGACATCACCAAGGGCGAGCAGGTGCTTTTCCATGCGGCGCTGGAGGGCGCCACCCCGGACAACGAGCGCTGGATCAGGGCCAAGCAGCGCACGGCCGTGCGGTACGAGGTCCCGTCGCTGCTGGTGGGACTCCGGGCCCGGGCCGCGGGGCGGATGATCGAGGACAACGCCTGGTTCGATGAGAAGGAATTTGCCGCCCACGGCGGGGCCTTCCCCATCTACGTGCGCGGAACCGGGATGGTAGGCACCGTCACGGTGTCGGGTCTGCCGCAGAAAGCCGACCATGAACTGGTGGTCGAGGCCCTGTCGGACATCCTCGGCCGCGCGGGTACCTCAGGCTGACCTGTCCCGCCCCCTGCCTGCCTGGCTGGACCGCCGGGCCAAGAACGCTACGCTAGGGGAAGCCCAGTTCCCGCCTCCAAGGAGTCCGCAGAATGAACATCCTCATCAAGTTGCTCGGCACCGGCGTCAGCCTGCTGGCCGGCTTCGCTGGCACCAAACTCGTCGACACCGTCTGGGAGAAGTCCACGGGCAGCAAGCCGCCCAAGGGCCAAGACGACGACGTCCCCACCACACTGCGCCACGCACTGACCTTCGCGCTGATCTCAGCGTCCGTCAGCGCCATCATCCAGGTCCTCGCCAACCGCGGCACGCAGCGCGCAATCACGCGCTTCGCCAAGACCCAGGACATCGTCTAAAGCGCCTCGTTTAGGGCGCACCAGCCATCACCGCCCGCCGGTAACCTCGTCGCCGTCGTCGTCCGTGAAACCGCGCGTTCCGGCCGCCTGCTGCACCACGGCTTCCAGTTCGTCGGTGCTGAGCAGCTCCGGGTGCAGGTGCTTGGTGCGGTAACCGGCCCGGCCCACCATGTGCGCCGACACCGGCACCGTCAGCAGCTGGAAGATCCAGGCCACCACCAGCACGGGCCAGACCCACCAGGTGCGCATTTGAAGCCCCAGCGCGCACAGCAGCAGGAACAGCCCCAGCACCTGCGGCTTGGTGGCCGCGTGCATCCGGGTCATGAGGTCCGGGAACCGCAGCAGCCCCACCGCCGCGGCAAGGGACATCAGCGCGCCGACCACCAGGAAAACGGCCGAGACGGCGTCGATCACGGCATCGCCGGAAAACGTCTCAGGATTCACGGGGCTGCTCCCTTCGGTCGGCGACGAACCGGGCCACCGTCACTGAGCCGACAAACCCGATCAGGGACACCGCCACGAGCAGCATGAGGTTGTTCAGGTGCCGGTTCACGGCCATGTCGATACACAACGCAGCTCCCAGGATGGCCAGCAGCACGTCAGCGGCGAGCACACGGTCCAGCAGCGACGGACCCCTGGCGATCCGGATGATCGCTCCCCCGGCGGCCAGGGACAGCACGACGGCGGTGACAGTCAGGACAAGCTGCATCATGGCACCAGCTCCTGGTTGAGGGCGGACAGTTCGGCTTTGGTGCCCATGATCCTGATCAAACCGGCTTCGGTGTTGCGGACGTCCGCGCGCAGCTGCGCGGCATCTTCGGCGCTGCGGACGTTGATGCCGTGGATGTAGAGCGTGGACGTGGAGCGGTCGACTTCCACCACCAGCGATCCGGGGATCAACGCGGTCACATGCCCCGTGGCGGTGACCAGCAGGTCGGAGTGGCTCCGCAGCGGGACGGCGACCACGGCGCTGACGACGTTGGGGCCTTTTGCCACGGCCAGGAACAGGACCTGGAAGCTCGCCACCACGACCCTGGCCAGGAACATCAGGGCGAACGGAACGGCGCGCAGCACGTTGAAGCGTCCGCCGAGTTCCACCGGGGGCAGGTAGAACAGCCGGGCCACCAGCACCGCAATGAGGGCGCCGAAGAGCAGGTTGCCCGGACTGAAGTCCTGCCACAGTGCGGCCCAGACAATCACGAGCCAGACCAGCAGCGGCAGTTCCTGGCGCAGGGATATCCGTTTCCGGCTCATTTGCGCTCCTCCCCGCTGGCCGGCGGAACGCCGGCGGGGTCCGGTCGAGGCTGGGAGAGCGCCGGAACGGGTGTTCCCTCGCCGAGGACAGCCTGGATATACGAGGTCCGGTCCAGCATGTCGACGGCGGACTGGTCCGCCACCCGGAACAGCGGCCCGGCAAAGACCGTCAGCCCGACGCCGAAGAGGACCAGCCCCAGCGTGGAACCCACCATCGTCCGCGGCAGGAGGGTGACATTCGTCTTTCCGGCCCGGTCGCCCCTGGCCGAGTCGGCGGGATCCGCCAGCAGCACCGGGTCGGGGTGTTCGGCATCCTCAGGCTTTCGCCAGAAGGCGCGGTTCCAGACCCTGGCGATGGCCAGCAGTGTCAGCAGGCTGGTCAGCACACCGCCGATCACCAGCGCATAGGCCAGCGGGGTGCCGAGCTGGACGCCGGCCTGCAGCAGGCCTAGTTTGCCCAGGAAACCGGAGAACGGCGGGATGCCCGCCAGGTTCATGGCGGGGACGAAGAACAGCACCGCCAGCAATGGGGACAGCTTGGCCAGGCCGGCGACGCGGTCCATCGAGGAACTGCCGCCGCGGCGTTCGATCAGGCCCGTCACCAGGAACAAGCTGGTCTGGATGGTGATGTGGTGGGCGACGTAGAACACGGCGGCGCCCAGCCCGGCCACCGAGGACATAGCCAGGCCGAACACCATGTAGCCGATGTGGCTGACCAGGGTGAAGGACAGGAGTCGTTTGATGTCGCTCTGGGCCAGGGCGCCGAGGATCCCGACCACCATGGTCAGCAGGGCGGCGACCATCAGCGGCGTATTGAACGTGTCTCCCGGGAACAGCAGCGTTTCTGTCCGGACCATGGCGTAAACGCCCACCTTGGTCAGCAGGCCGGCGAACACGGCTGTGACCGGGGCCGGCGCCGTTGGGTAGGAGTCGGGCAGCCAGAAGGACAGCGGGAACACCGCGGCCTTGATCCCGAACGCCACGAGCAGCATGACGTGCAGCAGGTTCCGGGTGCCCGGATCCAGCTCCGCGAGCTTGATGGCGAGGTCGGCCATGTTGATGGTCCCCGTGGCCCCGTAGATCATGGCAATCGCGATCAGGAAGAGCACGGACGATACCACCGAGACCACAACGTAGGTCACTCCGGCCCGGATCCGCGGACCGGTCCCGCCGAGTGTCATCAGCACGTAACTCGCGGTCAGCAGGATCTCGAAGCCCACATAGAGGTTGAACAGGTCCCCGGAGAGGAAGGCGTTGGACACTCCAGCCACCAGGATCAGGTAGGTGGGGTGGAAGATCGAGACCGGCGCGTCCTGGTCGCCGTCGGCCATGCCCTGCCCGGTGGCGTAGACCAACACGGCCAGGCTCACGGAGGAGGACACTACGAGCATCAGCGAGGAGAACTGGTCCACCACCATCACGATGCCCCAGGGCGGGAGCCAGCCGCCGATATTGACCGCCGCTGTGCCGCCGTCCCAGACGGAGGCAAGCAGCCAGCATTCGAGCAGCAGCGTTACGGAAAGGACGGCGATGCTTACGGTCCGCTGGGCCCTCGTGTGCCGGATCAGCAGGAATGTCAGGGCAGCGCCGAGGATGGGAAAGAGGACGGCGAGCGGGGCGAAACTGGCAATGTTCACTGTCGGCCTCCTTCCTGCTTGGGTGCTGCCACGTTGAGGGAGCCGGGCTGTTCTTCCGACGCCGTCTCGGCGGCCTCGAGCTTGTGGTCGCCCACCTTCACGGTGGCGCCGGAGGCCCCGGCGGCCCCGGCGGGGGTGTTGGATATCGCGTCGCCGTCCCCGCCGATCATCGTCAACGGGAATTCGGACGTTTCCACCGGGATCACGGAGTCGTCCTCGACGTCGAAGCTGGGGGTCTTGGCGACGCGCCGGTCCTCGGCGTCGTCCTGGATCTCATCCTCGCGGGCCAGCACCCAGGTGCGGTAGATGAGCCCGAGCATAAACGCCGTGACGGCGAAGGAGATCACGATCGACGTGAGGATCAGGGCCTGGGGCAGCGGATCGTTGTACTCGCCGGGACCGGTGCCCTGGCTGAACAACGGCGCCAGGCCCGCATAGCCGCCCGTGGTGAGGATCAGCAGGTTGGTGGCGTTGGTCAGCATCATCAGGCCCAGCAGGACCCGGGTGAGGCTGCGTTCCAGGATGAGGTAAATGCCGCAGGCATACAGTGCCCCCATGACCGTCAGCAGGGTCAGGTTAACGCTCATGCTTTCCCCTTGGCTGTGGTTTCGGCCGGGACATCGCCGGCTTCCTGGTCTTCGGACGGTTCCGCCGGGTGCTCCTCGAAATGCTCGTCGATCTCGGCGCCCAGGCTGCGCAGGACATCCAGCGCCAGCCCGACGACCACGATGTACACGCCGATGTCGAAGATGGTGGAGGTGACGAACTTGACGTCGCCAAAGACCGGCAGCCAGAACTCGAGAATGGCGGACTGGAATACCTGGCCGCCCAGCAGCAGCGGCGCGACGCCGGAGGCCGCGGCCGTGGCTAGGCCTATGCCCAGCAGCGCGCCGGCACTGACCGGGGTGGCTTCGCGCAGCTCGAAACGGCCGCCGGCCAGGTAGCGGATGGTGAGTGCAAGCCCGGCGGTGAGGCCCCCGGCGAAGCCTCCGCCGGGGAGGTTGTGGCCGGCCAGCAGGAGGTAGATCGAGAAGACGATCATCGAGTGGAAGATCAGCCGCGTGACCACTTCGAAGATGATCGAGCGGCGTTCCGGCGCCAGGGTCCGCCCCGCAACGAGCCACGCGTCGCGGCTGGAGGCGGCAAAACGGCGGCTCATGGCAAGCGCGGCGTCGTCGCGGGTGTTGCCCCTGCCCGGGGCGCCGGGCTTCCGCCGTCCGACAGTGCCCTCCGCGACGCTCGACGACGCAGGGCTCCGGTCGCCGCGGCCACGGACGAAGATGAGGCTGGCGACGCCGGTGGCCGCCAGTGCCAGCACGGAGATCTCGCCGAAGGTGTCCCAGGCACGGATGTCAACGAGGGTCACGTTGACGATGTTCAGTCCGCCGCCACCTTCGTACGCCAGCTGCGGGAATTCGAGCGAGACGGGCGCTGCCACGCGGGCGCCGAGGGCGTAGATGGCGGCGAACACCATCGTGACGCCGAAGGCGGCCCCGATGATCACGCGGACCACCCGGTACCGTCCGCCGGTGCGGTCCCGCAGTTCGGCGGGCAGGCTGCGCATGGCGAGGACGAAGGCCACCAGGATGATGGTCTCCACCAGCATCTGGGTCAGCGCGAGGTCCGGGGCGCCCTGCAGCGCGAACATCAAGGCGATGCCGTAGCCGGTAACGGACACCATGAGGACGGCCAGGAAGCGCTTGTTGGCGCGCACGGCGGCCAGCGCGCCGATCACGATCCCCGCACCCACGACGATCTGCAGCGGTGAGTTGGGGTCGATGAAGTAGAGGTCACCGGGCAGCGGCTTGTTGGCCAGCACCAGCGCGGTGAGCGGCAGGACGAACGCGACGGTCAGGATGACGGACAGGTAGAAGTACAGCGAACCGCGCTGTGTCCGCCCGGTGATCCAAACGGCGACGTCGTCGAGAGCGCCGATGGTCAGCTGGTAGGTGCGGTCGCCGTCGATCCAGCCCGGGACCAGTCCCTGGAGCCGGGCGACGGTGTTGCGGCCGTAGAACATGGCCAGGCCGAGTGCGAAGGAAATGGCGGTCAGCCCCAGGGCGGGGGTCAGGCCGTGCCAGAGCGCCAGGTGGCCGGCGGCGGCTGCCACGTCCTCCCCGGCGGGCACGAACAGTGCCGCGTACGGCTGGATCCAGCCGTCCACCGGAGCCGGCCACAGTCCGTAGACGATGGTCAGGAGGCTGAGAATGGCGGGGGCGGCCAGGAAGGCCGGTTGGATCGGCTTGAAGGGGGTGGCGTCGACGCCGGACTTGACGGCGAAGGCGCCCCACATGAACCGTGCACTGTACGCGAAGGTCAGGATGGACCCCACGACCAGGCCGGCCAGGACCACCGGCCCCCACAGGCCGGCGGCAGGGTCTGAGGCGTAGTGGACGAAGGCTTCGAAGACCGATTCCTTCGCGACGAAACCGGCCAGCGGCGGGATGCCGGCCATCGAGGCGGCGCCGATCGCGGCCACGATCGCAAGGGCACGGGAGGACCGGTAGACACCGGAGAGCTTGCGGATGTCCCGGGTTCCGGCCTGGTGGTCGATGATGCCCACCACCAGGAAGAGGGTGGCCTTGAAGAGGCCGTGCGCGAGGAGCAGCGCGATGCCGGCGAGGGCCGCGTCGGGGGTGCCGAGGCCTACCACCATGGTCATGAAGCCGAGCTGGCTGACTGTGCCGTACGCCAGGATGAGCTTGATATCGGTCTGCCGCAGCGCCCGGTAGCCGCCGACCAGCATCGTGGCCAGGCCCAGGCCTAGCACCACCGGCAGCCAAAAAGTGGTGTCCGCGAATCCGGGCGCCAGCCGCGCCACAAGGTAGATGCCGGCTTTCACCATGGCCGCGGCGTGCAGGTAGGCGCTCACCGGGGTGGGGGCAGCCATGGCGCCGGGGAGCCAGAAGTGGAACGGGATCAGCGCGGATTTGGTGATCGCGCCAATCAGGATGAGAACGACGGCGGCCGTCACGGCTCCGGCGGCCGGCCCGGCGACGAGGGCCGGCGCCTGGTCGAGGATCGCGGAGATCCGGTAGGTCCCGGCGTTGAAGCCGAGGATGATCAGGCCCACCAGCATGGCCAGGCCCCCGGCGGTGGTCACCACGAGGGCCTGCAACGCGGAGCGCCGTGCTGACAGCCGGGTCCGTGCGTAGCCGATCAGCAGGTAGGACAGGACGGTGGTCAGTTCCCAGAAGATGAACATGAGGAGCAGGTCATCTGCCGTAACCAGGCCGAACATGGCCCCGGCGAAGGCCAGCAGCTGGGCGCCAAACCCGCCGAGGTAGTCGTCCTTGTCCTTGAAATACCGGGCGCAGTAGACCAGGACCAGCGCCCCCACGCCGAGGACCAGCAGGGACATGACCCAGGCCAGGGCGTCCATCCGGAAGGCGAGCTCAATCCTCAGCTCGGGGATCCACGGCAGGACCTCGGACACGCCGGGGCCGGCAGTGCCGGCAGCGCCGGTCAGGTTTTCACCGGAATAGACGGCGCCGTGCTGGAGGATCAGCCAGACGAACGAGCCCGCGGGCACCGCCGCGAGGGCGAAGAACGAATTCCGGCCGAACTTCCGGAAGAGAAACGGCGCCACAGCAGCCACCGCAAAGTGCACGGCAAGGACTGTGATCACTGGTATCTCCGCAACGTCAGGAATTCGATTGTCAAAAGTTGGAGCAGGCGGGGCATTGGTTAGGTTCGGTCCGGACAGTTTACCAAGCGTTGACAAATTCTTTCCGCAGGGTGCGCCGGGCCGTGTGCCCGGTGCGGATAATATTCGAGCTATGAACTCCGCCGCCGCCCAAGAGGCCATGCGTCCCGCCTCGGAACTGGAATCCGGAAGCCAGGTCTCCCGCAAAGGCCGCATCCTCGCCTGGGCTGCCTGGGACTGGGGCTCTGCCGCGTTCAACGCGGTCATGACCACCTTCGTCTTCACCGTCTACCTGACCTCCAATGCCTTCGGCGGCGAGGACCAGGCCTCCGCTGTCCTGGGCGGCGCACTCGCCGTCGCGGGCGCCGCCATCGCCCTGCTCGCCCCCGTCACCGGGCAGCGCTCCGATACGGGCGGACGCCGCAAGCTCTGGCTCGGGGTCAACACCGCCGCCGTCGCGCTCCTGACCGCACTGTGCTTCTTTGTGTTCCCCCGGCCGGAGTTCCTGCTGCTCGGCGTGACCCTGATTGCACTGGCGAACGTATTCTTCGAGTTTGCCGGCGTGAACTACAACGCCATGCTCACCCAGATCTCCACCCCGCAGAACATCGGCAAGGTCAGCGGCTTTGGCTGGGGCATGGGCTACCTCGGCGGCATTGTGGCGCTGCTGGTGGTGCTCCAGCTTTTTGTCCAGCCCAGCTTCGAGTGGTTCGGCGCCTCGACGGCGGATGGCCTGAACATCCGCCTGGTCGCAGTGTTCTCCGCGCTGTGGTTCTTCATCTTCGCGCTGCCCGTCCTGTTCGCCGTCCCGGAGCTTCCCCGGTCCAGGCAGGGTGCCAGCCTCGGGTTCCTGGCCTCCTACGGCCTGCTGGGGCGTCGGATCAAGGCGATCTACCGGACCAGCCCGCACACCATCTACTTCCTGCTGGCCAGCGCCGTGTTCAGGGACGGGCTGGCCGCCGTGTTCACCTTCGGCGGCATCATCGCCGCGGGCACCTTCGGCTTCGAGCTCAAAGAAGTCATCTTCTTCGCCATCTTCGGGAACGTCGTGGCCGCAGCGGGCGCCATCCTGGGAGGCTTCCTCGACGACCGGATCGGGCCGAAGGCGGTGATCACCGGTTCGCTGGCCGGGCTGCTGACCGCCGGCACCGCGATCCTGGTCCTCGGCAACGACAACCATTCCATCTTCGGCATGGCTTGGGCCGGCACCACCACCTTCTGGATTTTCGGGTTGTTCCTGTGCCTCTTCGTGGGGCCGGCGCAGTCCTCCTCGCGGGCCTATCTGGCCCGGCTCGCCCCGCACGGGGAAACCGGAGAACTGTTTGGCCTCTACGCCACCACGGGCCGGGCCGTCAGTTTCCTCGCCCCCGCCCTTTTCACGCTGTGCATCGCGGTTGCCGCCCCGTTGGTGGAGCCGGGCGAGGCGCAGCGCTGGGGCATCCTTGGCATCATGGTGGTGCTCCTCGCCGGGCTGCTGCTCCTGCTCCCCGTCAAGGCTCCGGACAAGACGGAAATCGCGATCGTCCCCGCCTCCTGACGCTGCCCGAAAAGCCATGCGGCGCACTAGGCTGGAGGAATGAACGTGGATGAAACAGACCTCCCGGGACTGGGCCGGCGCAAGGACTTCATGACCGCCTCCGGGCGGCGGATCGGCGTCGTGGAGTACCGCGAGGGCCAAACCGAACTGATCGTCTCCACGTGGGACGATCCGGACACCTGCCAGGCGTCCATCCCGCTGACGGCCGACGAGGCCGCTGCACTGGGTAACCTGCTGGGCGGCCAGCGCCTGGCCATGCAGCTTTCGGAAGCCCACCGCGAGGTTCCCGGGATCGTCACCCGGCAGTTCTCCATCGCCGCCGGCTCCCCGTTCCAGAACCAGCCGATGGGCAAAGCCGCTATCCGGACCCGCAGCGGCGTCTCAATCGTCGCGATCATGCGCGAGGGCGAGGTGGTCCCCTCACCGGGACCCGACGTCGTCCTGCACCCGGGCGATCTCCTGGTTGCGGTAGGGACGCAAGAAGGCCTCGACACGGCGGCCGGCATCCTCCGCAACGGCTGACGGCATGGATCCGCTCGCACTGACCCTGATTGAACTCGGGGCCGTCGTCTTTTGCCTCGGCATGTTGGCGAGGCTGGCCGGGCGGATCGGCATGTCCCCTATCCCGTTGTACCTCATCGGCGGCCTGTTCTTCGGGGCCGGCGGCGTTGTGAAGCTCGAAGGTATGCACGAATTCGCACATCTCTCAAGCGAGATCGGCGTCATCCTCCTCCTGCTTATGCTCGGATTGGAATATACGGCCGCCGAACTGGTCACCGGGCTGCGCCGCTCGTGGCAGGCCGGCGTCCTGGACCTGGTGCTGAACTTCCTGCCGGGCGCCCTGCTCGCGATCCTGCTGGGCTGGGGCGTGGTCGGAGCGATGGTGATGGGCGGCGTCACGTACATTTCCTCGTCGGGGATCGCGGCCAAGGTGATCACGGACCTTGGCCGGATCGGCAACCGCGAAACTCCGGTGGTGCTCTCGATCCTGGTGTTTGAGGATCTGGCCATGGCCATCTACCTGCCGATCCTGACGGCGACCCTGGCCGGGGTCAGCTTCGTTGTGGGGCTGCAGACCGTCGGGATCTCACTCGCCGTCGTCACTGTGGTCCTGCTGGTCGCGCTGCGGCACGGCCATCACGTATCCAAGGCCGTGCACAGCGAAAACTCCGAGGTGTTCCTGCTCAATCTGCTTGGGGCGGCGCTGCTGGTGGCCGGTCTCGCCGCGGCCATGCAGGTGTCCGCGGCGGTGGGCGCCTTTATGCTCGGAATTGCGATTTCAGGTGCCACCGCGCATAACGCAACGCGGATCCTGGAGCCGCTGCGGGATCTCTTCGCGGCGATCTTTTTTGTGGTCTTCGGCCTCAACACGGACCCCTCCACCATCCCGCCAGTTCTTGGCTGGGCCCTGCTCCTGGCCATTGTCACGGCGACCACCAAAATGCTCACCGGGATTTGGGCGGCGAAGCGCGCCGGGATCGGCGTGCCGGGCCGCTTCCGTGCCGGCGCCGCGCTGATCGCCCGCGGAGAGTTCTCGATCGTGATCGCCGGGCTCGCGGTGGCCTCCGGCGTCGTCCCCGCGGAGCTCGCGGCGCTGGCGACGGCCTACGTGCTGATTATGGCCGTGACGGGCCCGCTCGCGGCCCGGTTCGTGGAGCCGGTCGTGGCGATGCTGCGCCGCCCGGCAAAGCCGCCCGCGGTCCGGACGGCCGACGGGATCTGACCGCACTGCAGGCCTGCGCCGCACAGCCCGTCAGTACCGCGTCCCGCGGTTGCGTTCTCAGACGTCCGTGCGGTGGAAGTTCAGGTGGCTGCGGCTGGCCGTCGGGCCGCGCTGGCCCTGGTAGCGGTTGCCGTACTCGCCGGAGCCGTACGGGTGTTCGGCGGCCGAGGTGAGCCGGAAGAAGCAGAACTGGCCGATCTTCATGCCCGGCCACAGCTTGATCGGCAGCGTCGCCATGTTGGACAACTCCAGGGTCACGTGGCCGGAGAAGCCAGGATCGATGAATCCGGCGGTCGAGTGCGTGAGCAGGCCAAGCCTGCCCAGCGAGGACTTGCCCTCGAGCCGGGCGGCGATATCGTCGGGGAGCGTCACCGTCTCGTACGTGGAACCCAGAACAAATTCCCCGGGGTGGAGGATGAAGGGTTCGCCGGCCTCGACCTCGACCAGGCGGGTCAGCTCGGGCTGTTCCTCGGCCGGGTCGATGTGGGCGTACTTGTGGTTGTCGAAGAGCCGGAAGAACTTGTCGATCCGGACGTCCACCGACGATGGCTGGACCATGGCGGGGTCGAACGGCTCCAGAACGATCCGTTGGGAATCAATTTCGGCACGAATGTCGCGGTCTGAGATCAGCACAGTCTCAAAATTACCGTACCCGCGGGGAACAAATGTGCGCGGGGCCAGTGTTACGGCACTGCCGTTACGGCCCGGACTGTTCTTCCAGTTGGTCTTCCAGCACCGATTTGAGCTGCTCCAGCTGGCAGACTTCAGCCTTCATCCGCCGGCGGAAGGGGGACCTCAGCCGGGCCATGATTCCCTGGGGCTCCCGCTCGAGGGCAAAACGGACGCGGGTGCTGCCGCCTTCCGTGCTCAGGTAGTAGCCGCCGTGCATCCGCTCCAGCCCGGCCAGGGCCCTGTACTGGATCTCAGCCCCGGGCCGCGCCTCGGTGATCTCAAAATCTCCGCTGAGGGTGCGCCCGCCGGGGCCCGCGATGGTCTGCCGGTACACGGCGCCCTTCGTCCCTGCGGCGCCGGACTCCAGCTCAATGCTGCGGACGCCTGCACGCCAGCTGGGCAGGTTGCGGGCGTCCAGCAGGAAGTCATACACGCTCATGGCATCCCGTTGGATGACGACGTCGTACTCTGCGATTGCCACGGAAATCCTTGCTCGGCGGACAGCTGATGGGCGTAGCCCGCTTCCCCGGAACTGCAGCTAACCCCTTCAGGATAGACAGCAAGGCCCGCCCCGCGCGGCTGCGGGGGCGGGCCTTTATCGAAGAGTTATGGGCCTCCGGACTGTGTACTGGTCCGTGACTCCTTCGCAGCGGCTGATCCAGGGGCTACTTTTCGGTCAGCTTCGGCACCGAGAACACCACAATGGCGCCGACCACGGCGAAGGCCGCGAACATGTAGAAGTTAAGCTGCCAGCCGAAGGCCATGCCGGCGATCAGCCCGCCGATCAGCGGCCCGCAGATGGCGCCGATGCGCCCGATGCCAAGGGACCAGCTGAGGGCGGTGGCACTCAGGGACTGCGGGTAGTGGGTGGCGCAGTAGCCGCCCACCAGAATCTGGGTTCCCACGGAGCCGAGGCCGGCGAAGGCGACGATCACGAGCAGCATCGCCAGCGGGAGCTGGAGGCTCAGCATCAGGATGGCGACGAAGGCGAGGAGGAAGGACGCCGTCACTACCTTGCGGATGCCGATCTTGTCCGCCAGCACGGAGGCGCTGATGGAGCCCACGATCGCGCCGGCGTTGAGGACCAGCAGGAACGTCAGGGCATCCCCGAGCTGGAAGCCGGCCTGGCGCATGATCTGCGGGAGCCAGGTGTTCAGCCCGTAGACCAGCAGCAGGCCGCAGAAGTTGGCGAGCGCGAACAGGACCGTGGAGCGGACCCATTTGCGGGTGAACAAGGTCTTCATGGCTGATTTGGGTGCTTCGGCGCCTGTCTTGACGTCCTCGGCCGTGACGATGTCCGAGTAGACCAGGCCGTACCGGTCCGCGGTGGCTCTGGCTTCTTCGATGCGCTGCTTGCGGGCCAGGTACGCCACCGATTCGGGCAGGAGCTTCCAGGCGATGGGGAGCAGGGTGACCAGGGGCAGGGCGCCGATGGCGTACATCCAGCGGAAGTCGATGTGCTGCAGGAGGTTGATGGCGAGCAGCGATGCGCCGACGCCGCCCACCGAGTAGCCGCTGAACATGACGGCGTTGGCGATCTGGCGGCGCTCCTTGCGGGCGTACTCGACGGTCAGCGCAATGCAGGTCGGCACGATGCCACCCAGGCCCAGGCCGGTCAGGAACCGCAGGAAGCCGAAGACCTCGGCGGTCGGAGCGAAGGCCGTGAGCAGCATGCAGGTGGAGAACCAGGCGATGCAGGCCAGCATGATGCGGCGGCGGCCCAGTTTGTCGGTCAGGATGCCGACGGAGAGCGTGCCGACCAGCATCCCGACCAGGGCCAGGCTGCCGATCAGGCCTGCCTGCGCGGGGGTGACACCCCATTCCTGGAACTTCAGGATCGTGGGGACGGTGGAACCGTAGACCACCAGGTCATAGCCATCAAAGACGATGGCCACGAAGCACAGGATGAGGACCGCGTGGCCCTTCCAGCGAGGTGTGGCCTCGTTGCGCAACTCAGTCGACATTGACTGCGTCATGGATGTACCTCTCGTTGAGATTTCATTGGGGATTTGTGTGGTAGCTCACATGCTGTGCCCACTGTGTCACGCATTGATTCCGACAGTAAACAAATCAGCATATATCGTTTTCGTAACGATCGTCATCGATTGCCGGGGGCGGGTGTCAGTGCCCCTTGAATGCCTCGGCCAGCCACCACGCGCCGCCGTCGGACGCGATCTTGGCATCGATGACCAGCGGACGGGCGGGACGCTCCCGCACCCAGGCGCGGACCTCTTTGAGGTCCGCCACGCTGCGGACCGTCACGGCGTCCGCGCCGAAGCCACGGGCGATCGCGGCGATGTCCGTGTCGGGGAAGGTGACGGTACTGAGATCGACGGCAGGGCCGACGTCGGCGCCGCCCTCATCCGTGCCGCCGGCGCCGAAGTGGTGGACTTCCGCACCGTAGCCGGCGTCGTTGTAGATGATGCAGACCAGGGGCAGCTCCAGGCGGACGGCGGTCTCCAGTTCGCTGATGCCCATCAGGAACCCGCCGTCCCCGGCGCCGAGTACCGGCAGCCGGTCCGGCCTGGCCATCGCGGCTCCGATCGCCGTGGAGAGGCCCAGGCCGATCGACTGGAAGGCCTGGGTGAAACAGAAGCCGAACTCGTCGGGGACCCTCAGGTAGGTGCTGGGGTAGCCCATGAAGTTGCCGGAGTCGATCGAGACAATCCGGTCCGCGGGCAGGATGGCGTCCAGTTCGCGGCTCAGCACGCGGGGATCGATCCGCCCGCCGCCGGAGAGGTCCGGCGTTTCGACGCCGTTCCAGCGCGAGCGTTCTGCGATGGCGGCCGCGTTCTCCGCGGTGCGGTACTTCCCGGCCGGTTCCGGCTGGAGCGTCCGCAGCTCCGAGAGGACATCCGCCGCGGTCAGCGCGGCATCACCCACCACGCCCAGGTCGACGGGCCGGTTGGCGCCGAGCGCGGAGTCCTCGACGTCGACCTGCACCACGGCGGTCCCGTCCGAGATCAGGTGGCCATGCCGCATGGTCCACATGTTCAGCGCGCAGCCCCAGCCGATAATCAGGTCGGCGCCCTGGATCAGCCCGGCGCTGAGCGGCGACGAGAACCCGCCGGAGATCCCGAGGTTGAAGTCCTCGTCCTGGAACAGCCCGTTCGCCACCGCCGATGTGGCCACGAGCGCGCCGGCGTGGGCTGCCAGGGCCCGCAGTTGCTCCCCGGCGGTCCGTGCGCCGCGTCCTGCCACAAAGACCGGGCGCTCTGCGGCGTTAATCAGGTGCGCCAGGCGCCGGACGCTGGCGGCGGAGGGGCGGACCGGCTGGGCGTCGGCAACCACGGCCGGGTGCCCGCCCGGGTGCGCGGCGGGGGCAGGGGCGGACTGGACGTCGAGGGGCAGGTTGAGAACTACGGTGCGGCGTTCGTTCCGTGCCGTGCGGAAGGCCCGGAGGGTGTCCGCGACGGCGGTTGCCGGGGAATGGATCCGCTCGCTCACGGCCCCGACGCTGCGGGCGAGGGCATCCTGGTCGATCTTGAAGTTGGACCGGACCGCGGAGGCCTGAGTGTCGGCCGTCAGCACGATCAGCGGCGTGCGGCTCTTGGCAGCTTCGCCGATCCCGGTGATCGCGTTGCTCAGCCCGCAGCCCTGGTGGGTACTGACGACGCCCACCCGCCCGGACATCCGGGAGTAGGCATCGGCCATCGTGGCCGCGCCGCCCTCGTGCCGGGCCGCGGTGAAGGGCACTCCGGCGAGGCGCAGGGCATTGGTCACCTCGAAGTTGCCGCTGCCGACGACGCCGAAGACATGCCCGACGCCGAGCTCCGCCAGGGTCCGGCCGACGAGCCGGGCCACGGTCGCCGGAACAGTCTCCTGCGGGGCATCGACGGCCTGCACCAGCGCGTCCAGTGAACTTTGTGAAACTACTAGCATGGACTTACCTCCCACTCAGTAATGCACTCGTATTGCTCTTCGAACTTTCAGGCGGCATCCATGAACCCCACCCAGTCCCTCCCCTGCATTGCCGCGACGGCAACCCTGGAACGGACCATTGAATGGGTGGATACGGATGCCGCGGGGCACCAGCACAATTCGGCGGTGCTCCGCTTTGTCGAGGCCTGCGAGGCCAAGTTGTTCCGGGACATGGATCTGCCGGGGTACTTTCCGTCGGCACCGCGGGTTCGCCACGAGCTCAACTACCGGGCAAAGTTGTACTTCGGCCAGCGGGTCACCACCACCGTAGTAGTGGAGAAAATCGGCCGCACGTCCTTGACGTTCAGCTTTGAGGTGTGGGGCGAGGAGTTCCGGGGCGAACCCCGGGTCCTCGCCGCGCACGGATCCTTCGTCACGGCGCATGTCGCCCAGGGCGCCGCGGCCGCCAGCCCGTGGCCGGCGGACCTGGCGGCCAAAGTCACCGCCCGCGCGGCGCAAAGCCAGGACTAGCCCGCCCGGCCGCTGCCCGGCACCGCGCCCTTGCGGTGCCTTGCAGCAGTCGCGCCGGGCGGCGATTCCGTACCGACCCTAGACCGACGCCGGCACCTTCGCCGGCGTCCAGCGCAGGTGGGTGGGCAGTTCGGCGATCTCCGGCTCCCGCACGAGCGCGAGCCGGGGCCGGACCGCGTCGGTGCGGGCCGCCGGCGGCTTGCGGCTGCCGGCACGGAACTGCTGCGGCCAGTCGGCGCCCGGCCCGCGGTAGTCCTGCTCGATCGCCGCATGCAGGGTCCACTGCGGATCAAACAGGTGGGTGCGGCCGAGGGCGCACAGGTCCGCCCGCCCGGCCAGCAGGATCGAGTTGACGTCGTCGTAGGAGGACACCGCCCCGACGGCGATCACCGCCACGCCTGCCTTGTGGGCCACTTCCTGCCGGATGCGGTCCGCGAACGGGGTCTGGTAGCTGCGGCCGTAGGCGGGCTTCTCCTCCTTGACCACCTGGCCGGAGGAGACGTCCACGCCGTCGGCGCCGTGTTCGACGAAGGCCCGGGCAATCGCGACGGCGTCGTGTTCGTCGTTGCCGCCGGGAGCCCAGTCGGTGGCCGAAAGCCGCACGGTCAACGGCTTGTCCGCGGGCCACGCGGCGCGGACGGCGTCGAAGACTTCCAGCGGGTAGCGGAGCCGGTTCTCCAGCGATCCGCCGTATTCGTCGGTGCGCAGGTTGGCCAGCGGCGAGAGGAACGAGGAGAGCAGGTAGCCGTGCGCGCAGTGCAGCTCCAGCAGGTCGAATCCGGCGGCGGCCGCACGGACGGTGGCGGCGACAAACTCGTCGCGGACCTGCTCCATTTCAGCCCGGCTGATTTCGCGGGGTGCCGGGCTGCCGGGGCCGTACGGTATGGCCGAGGGGCCCACCGGTTCCCAGCCGCCCTCGGGCAGCGGCTCGTCGATGCCTTCCCACATGAGTTTGGTGGAGCCTTTGCGGCCGGAGTGTCCCAGCTGGACGCCGATGGCCGCCGTCGAACGGCTGTGCACGAAGTCGACGATCTCCCGCCAGCTCTCCTGCTGGGCGTCGGTGTAGAGGCCGCTGCAGCCCGGCGTGATGCGGCCGGTCTCGGACACGCAGACCATCTCGGTCATGACCAGGCCGGCGCCGCCGAGGGCCTTGCTGCCGAGGTGGACGAGGTGGAAGTTGCCCGGGACGCCGTCGGTGGCGGAGTACATGTCCATCGGTGAGACGACGATCCGGTTCTTCAGTTCCAGCCCGCCGATCCGGTATGGCTGGAACATGGCGGGGGCGCTGCCGGCGATGCCCTGGGTGCGGGCGAATTCCTCGTCCACCCGGGCCGCGAACTCGGGGTCGCGCAGCTTGAGGTTGTCGTAGGTGATCCGGCGGCTGCGGGTGAGCAGGTTGAAGCAGAACTGCACCGGGTTCTGGTCCTTGTACATGCCGATGTTCTCGAACCATTCGAGCGAGGCCTGCGCGGCGCGCTGGGTGGACTCGACCACCGGCCGGCGTTCCGTTTCGTAGGCTTCCAGGGCTGTTTCGAGCTCGGAGTGCTCGTGCAGGCAGGCGGCCAGGGCGAGGGAGTCCTCCATGGCCAGCTTGGTGCCGGAGCCGATGGAGAAGTGCGCGGTGTGGGCGGCGTCGCCGAGGAGCACGATGTTGCCGTGCCGCCAGGACTCGTTGCGGACGGTGGTGAAGTTGATCCACTTGGAGTTGTTGACCAGGACCTCGTGGCCCTCAAGCTCCTCGGCGAAGATGGTTCGGATGGCGGCCACGGCCGCCTCGTCGCTTTCGCCGGGCAGGAACGCCTGGTGCTCGGTGGCGTCGAAACCGGCGCTGCGCCAGACGTCCTCGTGCATTTCGACGATGAAGGTGCTGCCCTCGTCCGAGTAGGGGTAGCCGTGGATCTGCATGACGCCGTGCTCGGTGTCCTTGACGAAGAACTTGAACGCCTCAAAGACGAGGTCGGTGCCGAGCCACATGTACTTGGACCTGCGGACGTCCAGGCTGGGCCGGAACACGTCGGCGTAGCGGGAGCGGACGGCGGAGTTCAGGCCGTCCGCGGCGAGGACCAGGTCGTAGTCCCGGCTGAGTTCCCCGACGTCCGGCGCCAGGGTGCTGAAGCGCAGGTCGACGCCGAGTTCGGCGCAGCGGCGCTGCAGCAGCTCGAGCAGCTCCTTGCGGCTCATGGCGGCGAAGCCCTGCCCGCCGACCGTGTGCTGCGCGTCCTTGAAGTGGATATCGATGTCGGTCCAGCGGGCGAAACGCTCGGACATGTACTCGGCGATCACGGTGTCCGCGTTGCCGATGCCGCCGAGGGTTTCGTCGCTGAAGACGACGCCGAAGCCGAAGGTGTCGGACGCGGCGTTGCGTTCCCAGACGGTGACCTCGTGGTTCGGGTCCAGCTGCTTCATGAGGGCGGCGAAGTAGAGTCCGCCCGGACCGCCGCCGATGATTGCGATTTTCATGTGGTGCCTCTCAAGCGTTCTGGTGTTCGGGGGTGGCGGTGTCAGCGGCCAGCTGCTCGCGCAGCCGGAAATGCTGGAGTTTGCCGCTGGGGTTGCGGGGCAGGCCGTCAACGAAATGCACCTGGCGCGGGTACTTGTACGGGGCGATGGCCTGCTTCACGAAGTCCTGGATTTCCTTGCGTTTCGCGTCGTCGGCATCGACGCCCTCGCGCAGCACGATGAAGGCGCAGACGACGCTGCCGCGGTCCGGGTCGGGCCGGCCGACGACGGCGTTTTCCATCACGTCCGGGTGCTGGTCGATCGCGGCTTCGACCTCGGGGGCGCCGATGTTGTAGCCGGAGGACACGATCATGTTGTCGGAGCGGGCCTGGTAGTAGAAGTAGCCGTCGCTGTCCCGGCTGAAGGTGTCGCCGGTGACGTTCCAGCCGTTGACGACGTAGTCCGCCTGGCGGGAGTCGTTGAGGTAGCGGCAGCCGGTGGGGCCGATCACGGCGAGGCGTCCGACGGCGTCCGGGCCAAGTTCCCGGCCGTCGTCGTCAAGGATGGCGGCCCGGTAGCCGGGGACGGCGGTGCCGGTGGCGCCGGTACGGATGTCGTCCCCTGCCGCGGAGATGAAGACGTGCAGCATTTCGGTGGCGCCGATCCCGTTGACCAGCTTCAGGCCGGTGCGTTCATGGACGGCGCGCCAGGTTTCGGCGGGCAGGTGCTCGCCGGCGGAGACGGCGGTGCGGAGCGTGGCCAGAAGGCCCTCGGCGCCTTCCTTGAGGATGGCCTTGTAGGCCGTCGGCGCGGTGAACAGGATGGTGGCCTTCGCGGCGTGCACGGCCTGCGCCAGTTCGAGCGGGGTGGCGCGTTCGGTCAGGAGCGCCGCGGAGCCAAAGCGCAGCGGGAAGACCACCAGTCCGCCGAGTCCGAAGGTGAAGGCCAGCGGCGGGGACCCGGCGAAGACGTCCTCAGGCGTCGGCGCCAGGATGTGCCGGGCGAAGGTGTCCGCGTTGGCGAGGATATCCCGGTGGAAATGCATGGTGATCTTCGGCGTCCCGGTGGTGCCGGACGTCGGGCCAAGCAGCGCGACGTCGTCAGCCGCCGTCGGGACGTCGGTGAACTCGCCGCTCTTGGCGGCACAGCGTGCCAGGAGGTCCGCGCCGGTGCTGCCCCCCATGGCCAGCACCGGCACGTCGTTTCCGGCGGCCTCGGCCAGATCGTCCAGGAACCGGCTGTCGCACAGGGCGGCGGCCGGCCGGGTCAGTTCCAGCAGGGTCCGGATCTCGTTAGCGCGCAGCGCCGGCATGATGGTGACGACGACGGCGCCGGCCTTGAGCACGCCGAGCCAGGCGGCGACCAGCCACGGGTTGTTCGGCGAGCGCAGCATAACGCGGTTCCCGGGGACGATCCCGAAGTCCTCAACGAGGACCTGGGCCACCTGGTTGGCGTGGCGCTGCAGCTCCCCGTAGCTCCAGGACCCGCCGTCCGGGGTGAGCAGGGCGGGGCGGTCGGCGCCGAAGCTGCGGACGGCGTCGTCAATCAGCACGGTGGCGGCGTTGAGCTGCTGCGGGTACTGCAGTTCCGGGAGCGTGAACTCGAGCGCGGGCCACTGCTCTGCCGGGGGCAGGTGGTCGCGCGCAAAGGTGTCCTGGTGCGCCGAGGGCGTCAGATCCATGGCAAGCCTTTCGTATCGTCGTTGATAGGAGGGGGAGCGATCATCGGGTGCTCCGAAACGGCCGTTGTGACGGGCCAAAAGGGCACTTACGGAGCAGCCGACTTCCGGATCATGCCTTCCTGGACCACCGTGGCGAGGAGCCTGCCCTGCCGGTCGTAGAAGTGCCCCTGCGCCAGGCCGCGGCTGGCCTGCGCCGAAACGGCTTCCTGGACGTAGAGCAGCCAGTCGTCCACCCGGCCTTCGCGGTGGAACCACATGGCGTGGTCCAAGCTGGCCGTGACCAGGCCCGGGTCGCCCCAGGCGTAGCCGTGCACCCGGAGCACCGGTTCCAGGATGGTGTAGTCGCAGACGTAGGCCAGGGCGGCCCGCTGCAGGTCCGGGTCGTCCGGGAGCCGGTCGAAGGCCTTCACCCAGACCGCCTGGTGCGGCACCTGCTCCCCCTCGACGCTGAGGTAGACGGCGCCGGGCACATGGCGCATGTCGAAGCTGCGTCCGCCGGACCAGTAGGCCGCGGCGTCGCCGTCGACGCCGTCGAGCACGTCGGCGGAGGACGGCAGCGACTCCGGATCCGGGATCCCGGCCGGCATTGCCCGGGCGAATTCCTCACCGGGTTCCTCCGCGTGGAAGGAGGCCATGGCCACGTAGACGGTCTTGCCGCCCTGGTAGGCGCGGACCTGCCGGGTGGAGTAGCCCCGCCCGTCGCGGAGCCGCTCCACCTCGTACCGGACCTCGGCACCGATGTCCGCCGGCCGCATGAAGTAGCTGTGCATCGAGTGCAGCGAGCGGTCATCCCCCACCGAACGCATCGCCGCGGCCGCGGCCTGCGCCACCATGTCCCCGCCGTAGGCCTTGGGCCACGGCACGTACTGCGTCGTGGCGGTGTAGGCCTCGTCGAGGAAGTCCGGCTCGACCGGCGTCAACTCGAGGGCGGACAGGAGGATCTCCGACGTCGGATTCATACCCGGCGGTATCCTTCGAGCGTGGAGTCGTCGACGTCGTCGAGGTTCACCACGATGTTCTCCGGCGTGCGCGCCGTGAGCCAGACGAGTTCCTCGGTGATGCTCATGTTGGCCTCCACGTGCGGCATGTACGGCGGAACGAAGACCCAGTCGCCCTCGGTCATGTCAATGAACTCCTTGTAGTCCTCGCCGAAGTAGATCCGGCCGTGGCCGCGCAGCACGTAGCCGCCGGTCTCGGCTTCGCCGTGGTGGTGCGGGAAGGAGCGGTAGCCGGGTTCGTTGCTGACCTGGCCGTACCAAATCTTTGTAGCAGGGGTGTGCTGTGTGCTGACGCCGGAGATCCGGACGGCGCCACCGGACTGGCCAGTGTCGCGGTGCTCGGCACCCTTGCGGGTAACGACGGGGACAACCTGGTCTGTGATCTGTTCTGTCATGGTGGTACCTCTCTTTTGGCGGGTCTGCAGGGTGGGTTGGTGCTTAGAGCCGGACGGTGTTGGTGAGCGTCCCGATGCCCTCGACCTCGGTGGTGACGACGTCGCCGTCGCGCAGGTAGCGCGGCGGCGTGGCGCCCATGCCGACACCCCCGGGGGTGCCGGTAAGGACGACGTCGCCGGGGCGCAGCTGCGTGAAGGTGGAGATGTAGGACAGCAGGGCGGCCGCGGTGAAGACCAGCGTTTTGGTGTTGCCGTTCTGGACCTCTTCGCCGTTGACCAGGCAACGGACCCGGACGCCGGCTTCAGGGTCGCATTCGTCCGGGGTCACCAGCACGGGACCCAGCGGGGTGGTGCGGTCGAAGGCCTTGCCCTGAAACCACTGCAGGGTGCGACTCTGCCAGTCGCGCAGGGAAATGTCGTTCGCCACGGTGTAGCCGGCGATCGCGGCGGCGGCCTCTTCCGGCGAGGCATTCTTGAGCGGGGCGCCGACGACGACCGCCAGTTCCGCTTCCCAGTCAACCTTGGCGCCGTGGCCGGCGGCGTCGATGACCTCGCCGTCGCCGATCAGGGTGTCCGCATACTTGGCGAACAGGGTGGGGAATTCAGGCAGCTCCCGGCCCATTTCAGCTATGTGGTCGGCGTAGTTCAGTCCGCAGCAGATGACCTTGGACGGGCGCGGCAGCACGGTGGCGAACCGGGCGGCGTCGACGGGGATGGACTCGTGCCGAACTCCGCCGGCCGCCCCCGCGGCGGCGGCAGCCGCCTGCTCCCGCCAGCCGGCAGTCTCCAGCAGTTCGCTGAGGTCCCGTGCGGCAAGAAGCACAAAACGGTCCCCCGACTGCACAGCGGCGCGGGTAGCCGGGCCACCGCTGGCGTCGCGGGCTGCCGTAATGACGGTCGCAAGGCGCATGATTCTTCACTTCCGGTTCGACGGCGGAACCGGCCCCTTTGCCGATTCCCGTGACGTGCTAACTGTGCCATCCCCCGACGGGGTATGTCGACATTTTTACGGTCGTCACATATGCTCAAGTTAACACGAATTCACCGGTTTGGATAGACCGGCAGATGTGCCGGATCCGTCCGTTCGCAGTTACCACCCCCCGGACTTTCACCAGCACCGCCGACTCAATGAGGAGCCACCATGAACCACAAGGTCATCAACCCCGCAGCCCTGGCCAAGCCCTCCGGTTTCGCCCACGGCGTCCTGGCCGGAAACACCGTTTACCTGGGCGGCCAGACGGCCATGGACAGCAACGGCGACATCGTTCCCGGCGGCATCGTGGAGCAGTTCCGCCAGTGTTTCTCCAACGTCCTCACCACGCTGGCTGAGGCCGGGGGCATGCCCTCGGACCTGGTCAACGTCACCATTTACCTGACCGACGTCGAGGACTACCAGAAGAACGGCCGCGAAATCGGGCGCATCTGGCGGGAGATGGCGGGCACCGACTATCCCGCGATGGCCGGCGTCGGCGTCACGCGGCTCTGGCAGGCCGAGGCGCTGATCGAGATCCAGGCCGTCGCCGTCGTGTCGGGCCAGGGCTAAGCGGGCAGGTTAACGCTACGCAGTCCCGGAACTGCCCGTGGCCCCCAGCAGCCGCTCGGCGTGCTGGCGGGCCGGGCCGTTCAGGAGGCGGTGCAGCTCCGCGAAGATCCGCTCCGCGGTCAGCCCGCGCCAGCCCGGCGGCAGGAACTCCTCCGGGAGGCCCGGATCCAGGTACGGCAGCCGGCGCCACTGGGTGAGCAGCTGGACGTAGTCAGCGAAGGCCGCCCGGTCGGCGTCGGGCCCGGGTGCCGGCGCCCCCGCCGGTTCCCAGCGTTCCAGCACAGGTGCGAATCGTTCGATGAACTCCGCGTAGAGCGATTCAAGGGCCGGCAGGTCCCACCAGCGGGAGACTTTGTCCTTGACGTCCCCGGCGGTCAGGTGCTCGGCCTTGAAGAATTCCACATATTCGGTCAGCCCGGCCCGCTCGAGCTGGTGGCTGATGTCCTCGAAGGTGTTGCCCGGGGCAATCCAGAGCCCCGGCGTCACGGAACCGAAGCCCATCCGGGTCAGCATGCTGCGCAGCTGGTGGCGGAGGTGGCGCTGGGACTCCGGGACGGAGAAGGCGATGAGGAGCCAGCGGTCGGCCGCCGTCGCACGCCGGGGCGAAAAGATGCGGCGGTCGCCTTCCTGGAAGACATCCTCCAGGTTGGGGGCCAGCCGGTAGGCGGCCACCCCGCCCTCCCTGACGCTTTCCAGCACGCCGCGGCGCTTGAGCCGGGACACGGACGAGCGCACGCCGGAAGACTCGACGCCGAGATCATCGAGCATGGAAATCAGCACCGAGACGGGCAGCGCGCCGCCGTTGGCACGCCCGTACAGGCCGTAGATCGTGACGATCAGCTGCTGGTGCCGCGGGGTTTGCCGGGGAACGGCGGATCCGCCTGCGGGCGAAGCGTCCGGTCCGGGGTCCGGCTGGGCGTCCAGCGCCGGCGCGGGGTCCATTACCACCGCCGGCCATTGATCGGGAGAACAGTCATGGATCTAGGCTATAGAGGTCTGCGCGCCGCGATGGCCGTGACGCTCCGCCAACCGTTCCGGACTGCGCCGGTCGGGGCTGTGCCGGCAGCGCAGGACCGCGGGCTTCCCAACGTCCCCGCAGGCTCGCCGCTACTGTTACTCCATGAGCGACCCTCCGCCGAAGCAGACCACCGACACGGACGACGACGCCGGCGGGGCCGAACCCCGCGCCGCTGCCTCCAGTCCGGCCACGCCGGAACGCCGTCCGCGCATCGGGTGGGCTGACCTTCCCGATTCCGTCCGCTCCGCCGTCGAGGACATGGTGGGCAGTCCCGTCATCGCCGCCCACACCCAGCCCGGGGGCTACTCCCCCGGCAGTGCGGACCGGGTGGTTACAGCCAAAGGAACCCGCTTTTTCGTGAAGGCGGTTACCGGCTCATTGAACTCCGAGTCGCCGCAGCTGCATCGCAGGGAGGCCCGGATCATGAACCTGCTCCCTGCCGGGCTTCCCATCCCGCAACTTGTCGGCACCCACGACGACGGCGAATGGGTCGCCCTGGTGTTCAGCGACGTTGACGGACGTCACCCGCAACTGTCAGGCCCCGACCTTCACGCTGTCCTTGATGCCGTGGACGCAATCTCCGCACGCCCCCTGCAACCGGAGGCACTTGAGATCCTGCCCTCGCTGACAGACGAGGTACGGGGTATTTTCGAGGGCTGGGCGAGGCTGCGCAACGACCCGCACCCCGGACTGGACCCGTGGGCGGCAGGGCACCACGCCCTGCTGGAGTCGCTGTCCGCCGCCGCGGCAGACAACGTGGGCGGGGATCGGCTCGCGCACGTTGACCTTCGGGCCGACAACGTCCTGATCGACGGCGGCGGGCGGGCCGTCATTGTGGACTGGCCCTGGGCGGCACACGGAGCGTCGTGGTTCGACGCCCTCACCCTCCTCGTCGATGCGCGGGTCAACGACCCGGCGTGCGACACGGAGGCAGCCCTCCGGGAGCACCTCGTGTTCACGTCCGCCGCGCCTGAGCAGGTGGATTCGGTGCTCGCGGCACTGGCCGGCTATTTCCTCGACAACGCCCGCAGGCCGTCCCCGCCGGGACTTCCTACCTTGCGCGCTTTCCAGCAGGCGGAAGGGGCAGCATGCCTCGGATGGCTGCGGGAACGATTGGAGCGGCCAGAACCGGCACGGGTGTTCTGAGATGCCGCCCGGCTGGGGTAAGGTAAATCTCGTTGTTCCCCGGGACCAGGTCCAGCATTCTGGCCAGTCCCACTGCGGCTGTAGCTCAATGGTAGAGCGCTAGCTTCCCAAGCTTGATACGCGGGTTCGATTCCCGTCAGCCGCTCCATTCCCCCTGCAGGACTCTCTCCAGCAGGCGGCCCGGGGGCCGTTAGGTCGCTACCTGTATCGTTCGAAGTCAGGAACCTCTTCGGTTCCGCTACAGGAGCGATCATGGCTGACAAGTCCCCCCGTCAAGCAGCATCCAAGAAATCCGCTAAATCCATCAAGGAAAAGCGCGCCGAGAAGCGGGACGCCGCAGCCCCGCCCAGCTCCCTGGACAAGGCCACCAGCTCCAAGCCGGCAGGTGCCAAAAAGAAGTGAGCGGCACCATGAGCCACCTCACCCTCGGAGTCCTGGCCACCACGCGGAAGCCGGACGAACGGCGCCTCCCGATCCACCCCCTCCACTTGGACCGCATCGCCCCGGAACTCCGGCAGCAGCTCATCCTGGAGGAAGGCTACGGCGAGCGTTTCGGCGTCTCGGACGCCCACCTGGCGCCGCTCGTGGGGCGCATCGCCCCCCGTGCGGAACTGCTGGCCGAGGCCGACGTCGTCCTCCTGCCCAAGCCGCAGCCCGAAGACCTCGCCGAACTGCGCGACGGGCAGGTCCTCTGGGGCTGGCCGCACTGCGTCCAGGACCGGGCCATCACCCAGCTGGCGATCGACAAGAAGCTCACGCTCATCGCCTTCGAGGCGATGAACCACTGGGCCAGCGACGGCGGCTTCGGTCTCCACGTGTTCCACAAGAACAACGAGCTGGCCGGCTACTGCTCCGTGCTGCACGCCCTGGCGCTGACCGGTTCCACGGGCGACTATGGCCGCCGCCTGAGCGCCGTCGTCATCGGCTTCGGAGCCACGGCCCGCGGTGCGGTGACGGCCCTCAACGCCCACGGCATCCATGACGTCCAGGTGCTGACCAACCGCGGCGTCGCGGCGGTGGGTTCCCCTATCCATTCCGTCCGCATCGCGCAGTTCGACCACGACCACAAGGCGCCGTTCCTCAGCGAGGTCATCACCGAACGCGGCCGCGTGCCGCTGGCACCGTTCCTCGCCGAGAGCGACATCGTGGTCAACTGCACCCTGCAGGACCCGAACGCGCCGCTGACGTACCTGCGCACCGAGGACCTCGACAAGTTCCGGCCCGGCAGCCTGATCGTGGATGTGTCCTGCGACGAGGGCATGGGCTTCAGCTGGGCGAAAACCACCACGTTCACCGAGCCGATGTTCAAGGTCGGGGACCATATCGATTACTACGCGGTGGACCACAGCCCGTCCTACCTGTGGAACTCTGCCAGCTGGGAAATCAGCGAGGCGCTGCTGCCGTTCCTGGAAACCGTGATCACCGGGCCCGCGGCCTGGACCGAGAACGAGACCATCCGCCGCGCGATCGAAATCCGCGACGGCGTGGTCCTCAACCCGGATGTGCTGCAATTCCAGCAGCGGGGTCCGGAGTACCCGCACCTGCCCGTCGCGGACTAGCACCCGGTTTCCGCTGTGGAAACGGACAGCCGCTGCGTGGATCCACGCAGCGGCTGTCCGAAAACGGCGCGGAAAGCTACGCTGTCCGGACAATCCTCAGGAGCTTGCGCCGGTCTTTCAGGTCCACCTTGAGCATCAGCTGGTCCCGGCGTGCCAGCACGACGGCGACCGTCGCCGCGGCGACCGCCGGCACCCCGCCGGAGACGAGGATGGCCGTGTGCGGATCCACGTGTTCGGCCAGCCAGCCGATCATCGGCCCGCCAATCGCCTGCCCGCCGATCAGCACCATGATGTAAAGGCTCATGACGCGTCCGCGGATGGCCATGTTGGAGCTGATCTGGACCAGCTGGTTCGCCGCGGTCAGGAACATCAGGCACCAGAACCCGGCCAGCACCATCGCCGCCCCGAACCACACCATGGACGGCGCCAGCGAGGCCAGGCAGAGCATCAGCCCGTACATTCCGGCACCGAGCATCACCGAGCGCAGCCGTAGTTCACGCCGGCGGGCCGAGGTGATCGCCCCGGCCAGCGCACCGAGGGCCACGAGCGCGTTCAGCAGTCCGTAGCCGCCGGCGCCGACGTCGTACACGTGGTCCGCGAAGGCTGCAAGCAGCACCGGCAGGCTCATCGCGAAGACTGCGACAAAGCCGGCCATCAGCCAGGGCCAGTAGATGGTGGGCTTGCTCAGGGCGTAGTTCAGCCCTTCGCGGAGCATCCCCCTGCGCTTTGGCACCGGGGCGCTGAGGTGCAGCTGGTCCTTCCGCAGGGTGAGCAGCATCGCGACCGTGAAGCAGCAGGCGACGGCGTTCGCGGCGAACGCCCACCCGGCGCCCACCGCCGTGAGCAGCAGCCCGGCGAGCGCCGGCCCGATCAGGCCGCCAAGCTGGAATGTCGTGGAATTCACGCTGATGGCGTTCCGGAGGTAGGCCGGCCCCACGAGCTCATTGACGAAGACCTGCCGAGCGGGCTGGTCCAGCACGGTGACCAGGCCCAGTGCGAGCGCGATCACGTAGACGTGCCAGACCTCGATCCGCTGGCTCAGCGCCAGCACCGCGAGGATGGCCGCCAGCACCGCGGCCACCGACTGGCAGAGCATCAGGATCCTGCGCTTCGCGAAGCGGTCTGCCATCATGCCGGCCCACGGGCCCAGGAACAGCGAGGGCAGGAACTGCAGCGCCACCGTGATTCCGACGGCGGTGACGGAGCCGGAGAGCTGGAGCACCAGCCAGTCCTGGGCAATCCGTTGCATCCACAGGGCGATGACGGCGATAAAGTGCCCGATCGCGAAGATGCGGAAATTGCGGACTTTCAGCGAGATGAAGGTGTGGCGCCAGGGCAGCGGCGCGTTGACGACGGCGAGGGGCGCGGTGGTGGTGTCGGGCAGTGCGGTTATGTTGGCCTCTAAAGGCGGAGGGGGTGCCACGGAAAGTCCTCAAAGGAGCGGGTGAGCTGGGATGCCTTAACGCTAAGCTGGCCGCAGCGGATTGTGGAAGATTATTCACCGCATAACTAGCATTACGGAACGCAATGTGGCGCGAGTTCGCCGCAGGTCAGGAGCCCGCATGTTCGAACCGGCCCAGCTGCGGTCTTTCCTTGCCGTGGCCGAAACCTTGAGCTTCACCAAGGCGGCCGAACGGCTGGGCCTGGCCCAGCCGACGGTCAGCCAGCACGTGCGCAAGCTCGAGACCGCCGCGAAGCGCGTCCTGGTGGCACGGGACACCAGGGACGTGCGCCTGACCGACAACGGGGACGCCATGGCCGGCTTCGCCCGCAGCATCCTGTCCGCCCACGACGCCGCCTCCCGCTACTTCTCCGGATCGGCCATGCGCGGCCGGCTGCGCTTCGGCACGGCGGACGACCTCGCAATCACCGGCCTGCCGAGAATCCTGCGGGAGTTCCGGCAGGTCTACCCGCAGATCAACCTGGAACTGACCGTGGGCCAAAGCGACCAGCTCTACAAGAGGCTCAACGCCGGCCAGCTGGACCTCGTCTTCGTCAAATGGGTGGCCGGGGCCAAGGATGGCACCGTGGTGCAGCAGGACTCCTTCGCCTGGGTGGGCCTGGAACAGACCTCGCTGGACCCGGCCGAGCCGGTGCCGCTCATTGCCTATCCCTCCCCCAGCCTGAGCCGGAAGCTTGCCATCGATGCCCTCGAAGCCGCCGGACGGACCTGGCGCATCACCTGCACCACCCGGCAGATCAGCGGCGTGCTGGCGGCCGTCCGGGCCGGCATCGGCGTGGCGGTCATGCCGGCTTCGCTGGTGCCGGAGGACCTGAAGATCATCACGCGGCGCTTCGACCTGCCGCCGGTGGGCGACGTCGATTTCACCCTGATCCGCAACCCCCTGGCCAACACCGAGGTGATCGAGGCGCTGACCCAGACGATCGCGGGCCGGACGCTGAAGCGCCCCGCCTGAGCCGCCACCGGCGCCGCAGCGGAAATCACTGTTTTCACGGCCTGCGTACACGCTTATGTACCTACTCGGATTGCGTACTTACGCATACCATTGATCCACTCGGATTCGTGGCATATCCTGAGTGTGTTGCAGGTCAAGCAGAGGCCTATGACAACGATTCGAAATGACGAACGTTGTCCTTTGTGTCTGCCGTGCGGCGGCCATGGGAGGCGTTCGGGATAGGCCGACAGTGACGCCAGCCATTAACCGCCCACACTCCCCCTCCGCATCGACAGCCCACAGCCTCAAGCCCGTGGGCACGTTTTCCCAGGCAGTGCACCGCGGCGCCGCCGCCAAACACCCCAGCCGCGGACGCCTGGACCCGCATCCCACCACACTGGTTGAGGCCGAATATGTCGGCAGCCCGTATTGCGAGCGCTGCGGGACCGACGAGTTCATCTACCTTGAGACTTTTGTCCCTGCGACCCATCACCGGGACGGCTCCATCAACAAACTCGGCGAGGTCACGTACTTCTGCTCGGGTTGCGACGACTTCTCCGCGCACGCGGTGCCCGCCTCTTGGGTTCCGCCCGGCTGGTACTTCGGCTGAGTCCGCCGGCGCCGGGCACGCCTACAGACCACGAGCCGGGCAGCCACCATTGGAGGGTGGCTGCCCGGCTCGTTTGTGCCTGCCCTATGGAGGCGGGCCGGGGTGGCCGGCCCTAGATCAGACCGTCCGAGATGAAGTTGGGCGTACCAAAGCGGTGCGCCGTGATGCTGATGGCCTGCTCGTGCAGGAACGGCAGCAGCTCAACGCGTCCGGCCTCAGTGACCGGGTGGAAGTAGAGCGCCAGGTCGGGGCGTCCGCCGGTCGCCTCGGCAAGGGCCTTGGCGTCGCCGCCGATAAGCCGGATCCGTGAGGTGGCGAGCCTGGCCGTTCCGGCCAGCTTGCCCGCGGAGGCCAGCCAGTCGGCGTCGTTCTGAACGGCGACGTCGATGCCCAGGCCGGAGAGCACGGTGCGCAGCTGGGCGGGGAGCTCGACGGCGGTGGACACCGTCAGTGCCGAGCCCGCCAGCACGCCGGCCGCCACTGTCCGGACCAGTCGGGCAAGGGGCTCGCCCTCGGAGAGCCGCACCGTGACCGGCAGTGCGCGGTAGCGGAAGATGTTCCGCTCGGCGCTCAGTCCGGAGACGTCCTTGGCCGTGCCGAACTCCTCGGCCCACGCAACGGCGTCGGAGGCCAGGGCACGCTGCAGCGCGCCCAGCTCGCCGGCGTCCAGGAAGTCCGTGGCCGCCTGTTCGATCCGTCGGACGCCCGCGTGAGACACGGCGGCCGGGGCTCCGGCCGCGGTGCTGGCCTTGCTTACCCATTCGCCGAGTCCGACGAGGTAGTTGGGCCCGCCGGCCTTGGTGCCGGCGCCGACGGCGGATTTCTTCCAGCCGCCGAACGGCTGGCGCTGCACGATTGCGCCGGTGATGCCGCGGTTGACGTAGAGGTTGCCGGCCTGGACGGTGTCGAGCCAAAGACCCACTTCCGCCGGGTTCAGCGAGTGCAGACCGGAGGTGAGTCCGTACTCGATCTGGTTCTGGATGGCGATGGCGTCCTCAAGGGTCGCCGCGGTCATCACACCCAGGACTGGGCCGAAGAACTCGGTGAGGTGGAAGTAGGATCCGCGGCGCACACCGTAGCGGACGCCCGGGCTCCAGAGCTTGCCCGTCCCGTCCAGCTTCTTCGGCTCGACAGCCCAGCTTTCACCTTCGCCGAGGGTAGTCAGGGCGCTGAGGAGCTTGCCGTTGGCGGGTTCGATGATCGGGCCCATCTGGCTGGCGGGGTCCTCCGGGTAGCCGACCTTCAGCGAGGTGACGGCGTCGATCAGCTGGTTGTGGAAGCGCTTGGACGTGGCCACCGATCCGACCAGGATCACCAGTGAGGCCGCGGAGCACTTCTGGCCGGCGTGGCCGAAGGCGGAGTAAGCAACGTCCTTGGCCGCGAGGTCAAGGTCGGCACTCGGGGTCACGATGATGGCGTTCTTGCCGCTGGTCTCGGCCAGCAGCGGCAGGTCCTGGCGGAAGGACCGGAACAGCTCTGCGGTCTCGTAGCCGCCGGTGAGGATGACGCGGTCCACGGCGGGGTGGGAGATCAGCTGCCGGCCGAGCTCGCGCTCGCCCAGCTGGACCATGGTCAGCACTTCCCGCGGAACGCCGGCTTCCCAGAGTGCCTCGATCATCACGGCGCCGCTGCGGCGGGCCTGCTTGGCAGGCTTGATCACGACGGCGGAACCGGCGGCGAGCGCGGCCAGGGTGGAGCCGGCCGGGATGGCCACTGGGAAGTTCCACGGCGGGGTCACCACGGTGAGCTTGGCGGGCACGAAGGTGGCGCCGTCGACGTCGTCGAGCTTGCGGGCGGACTCGGCGTAGTAGTGCGCGAAGTCAACGGCCTCGCTGACTTCCGGATCACCCTGGTCAATCGTCTTGCCGGTCTCGCTGGCCATGACCTCGAGCAGTTCGGCGCGGCGGGCCTCCAGGACGTCGCCGGCGCGGTGCAGGATCGCGGCGCGCTCGGCCCCGGAGAGGGCACCCCAGGCCTTGCCCTTCTCCACCGCGGTGTCGATCACCGTGTTGAGCGTCGCGGCATCGTTGATCGTGGCGGCCTCGACGGCGGCGTTGCCGAGGGTCGACGTCGCGACGCGGGCCAGGATGGCACGGCCCCAGTCGCGGTTGGCCGGCAGCGAGGGGTCGGTGTCGGCGGTGTTCTCGAAGGAGTCGTGCGGCATCGGCTCGGCCGGAAGGCTGCGGTTCTGCCGCCGGTTCGGCAGCGGGACCTCGTCGTCGAGCTTGGCGAGGGAGGCGAGGAAGCGCTGCTTCTCGCGCTCGAAGAGGGATTCGTTCTCACTGAGTTCGAAGACCGCGGACATGAAGTTGTCCTGGCTGGCGCCTTCTTCGAGCCGGCGGATCAGGTAGGCGATCGCGACGTCGAACTCGGCGGGGTGGACCACCGGGGTGTAGAGCAGGAGCGAGCCGACGTCTTTCTTGACGGCTTCGGCCTGGCCCTGGGCCATGCCGAGCAGCATCTCGAATTCGATGCCGGACTCTACTCCGCGCTGCTTGGCGAGGAGCCAGGCGAAGGCGATGTCGAAGAGGTTGTGGCCGGCGACGCCGATCCGGATGTTGCGGATCCGGTCCGGGTGCAGCGAGTAGTTGATGACGCGCTTGTAGTTGGTGTCCGAGTCCTGCTTGGTGTTCCAGGTGGCGAGCGGCCAGTCGTGCAGGGACGCCTCGACCTGTTCCATCGGCAGGTTGGCGCCCTTGACGACGCGGACCTTGATCGCGGCGCCGCCGTCGGCGCGGCGGGCGGCGGCCCAGTCCTGCAGCCGGATCATGGCGGCGAGGGCATCCGGGAGGTAGGCCTGCAGCACGATGCCGGCCTCGAGGTCCTTGAATTCCGGCTTGTCCAGGATCCGGGTGAAGACCGCGATGGTCATGTCCAGGTCCTTGTACTCCTCCATGTCCAGGTTGATGAACTTGGCCTTCTGTCCGCCGGCGGCGAAGGACGCGGCGCGGGTGAAGAGCGGGGTGAGCTTCTCGACGACGTGCTCCACGGCCTCGTCGAAGGCCCAGGCCGAGTGCGGGGCCACGGTGGAGGAGACCTTGATGGAGACGTAGTCGACGTCGGGGCGGGACAGGAGCTTGTGGGTTCCCTCCAGGCGGCGCGACGCCTCATGTTCGCCGAGCACGGCCTCGCCGAGGAGATTGACGTTGAGTTTGATGCCGTCCTTGCGGATCTTGGCGATGGCGGGGCCGAGCTTGGCTTCGGTGGCGTCGACGATCAGGTGGCCGACCATTTCGCGGAGCACACGGCGGGCGACCGGGATGACCACCCGCGGCAGGGCCGGGGCCATGGTGCCGCCAAGGCGGACGGCGCTGCGCATGTACCAGGGCAGGAAGGTGGGGACCTTCGGCGCCAGCGCGGCGAGGTTCCGGGCGGCGACCTGAAGGTCCTCGGGACGGACGACGCCGTCGACGAATCCCACGGTGAAGTCGAGGCCGTTGGGGTCCTTCAGGACGCCGGCGAGCTGCTCGGCGGAGGCATCGACGGGGAACTTCGACGCCTCGGTGAGCCAGTGCCGGACCAGCCCGATGGTCTCCTCGGCGAGGGCTGCGGCTTCAAGGACCGGGGAGCCTTCCGAGACGGGTGCGTGGTCGGCGGCGTTGCCTGTGTTCACATCGGACTCCGTTGAAATGTTGGTCATGGCTGGTACTCGTTCTTTCTCAAAATATGGACCCTTCTTGATTTAGTATGCGACCCGATTTTCATAAGATAAAGCGATGTTTTCTAAGCAATACTGGTTAGAAAAATCGAAGGGTTGCGGGCCGGGCGGAACCGCTCCCGGACACACGAATGCGCTATCATCTCTGGCTCCCAAAGGGCGTCGATGGGAGCCAAAGGTGACAGCGCAACTCGGGTGGGCGCGGCTAGTCGATGTGGCGGTGCATCTCCACGAGCTCCTCATGCCGCGGGCTGTCCGGGTTCATCAGAGAGTGCTTGCGGCCGTAGCCGAAGTAGATGATCAGGCCGATGACGAGCCAGATGCCGAAGCGGGCCCAGGTCTCCCAGTGCAGCTGAAGCATCAGGAACGCCGATGCCAGCACGCCGAACGCTGGAACCACCGGCATCCACGGCAGGCGGAAGGTCCGCGGCGCGTCTGGTTTCGTGTAGCGGAACACGATGACCGACAAACAGACGACGACGAACGCCGCCAGGATGCCGATGTTGGTGAGGTCCGCGACCGCCTTGATCGGGAAGACGCCCGCCAGCAGGGCAGAGCCGATCCCGGCGATCCAGGTGACGCGCTGCGGGGTGCCGTGGTGGTCCGTCTTGGCGAACCAGCCGGGGAGCAGCCCGTCCCGGCTCATCGAGAACCAGACCCGGGTCACGCCCAGCAGGAAGGTGAGCATCACGGTCAGGATGGACATCACCGCAAAGACGGAGATGATCGTGGCGACCACCGGCAGGCCCACGCCGTTGAACGCGGAAGCGAACCCGGCCTTGGGGTCGATGTCCTGGTAGTTCTGCATGCCGGTGAGGACCAGGGTCGCCGCCACGTAGAGGAGCATCGCGATGATGAGGGAGTAGATGATCGCCTTGGGCATGTGCTTCTTGCCGTCCGTGGCTTCTTCCGCCGCGGTGCTCATCGCGTCGTAACCGAACACGGCGAAGAACACCGTGGCCGCACCCGCAACGACCGGGCCGAAGCCGCTGGGCATAAACGGGTTGTAGTTTCCGGTATCGATATAGAAGATGCCCAGGCCGATGATGAAAAGGATAAGGACGACCTTGAAGCCCACCGCGATGAGCTCGAAACGTCCGAAGGTCTTGGCGCCGCGGGACAGGATCCAGGTGACCAGGAGGCAGACCGCGATGGCCGGGATGTTCACGATGCCGCCCAGCCCTTCATCCGGCGTCGAGGTCATCCAGGCCGGCATCTGGACGCCGATGCCGGAGAGGAACGCGTCGAAGTAGCCGGAGATGCCGATGGCCACGACGGCCACGATCGCGATGTATTCCAGCAGCAGGTCCCAGCCGATAAACCAGCCGATGATTTCCCCGAGCGCGACGTAGCCATAGGTGTAGGCCGAACCCGCGCGCGGGATCATGCCGGCGAACTCCGCGTAGGACAGGGCTGCGGCCGCGGAGGCCAGGCCCGCGATCAGGAACGAGAACAGCACCGCCGGTCCGACGCCGGGCTCGGTCTCGCTGCCGTGGGCGACGAGCCCCGCCAGGGAGAAGATTCCGACGCCGATGATGCCGCCGACGCCGATGGCCGTCAGTTGCCAGAGCCCGAGGCTCTTCATCAGGCCGCTGTGCAGGTTTTCTTCCTCGATGTCGTCGATCGGCTTGCGCCGCATGATCGACCTGTCTATGTCTTTTGTAGCCATCAGGGTCTCCCGCATTTAGGTGTGGCGCCCATCAATCCACCCTGTGATGGGTGTTACATAACGACAACAGTATGCAACCGGGATTGCATTAGATAAAGTGAATTCTCCTAATCAATAACCATTAGAATTCACAAAGGAATAGCGATGCTGGATGTCCGGCGGTTGCGCCTGCTGCGCGAACTGAAGATCCGGGGCACCCTGGCGGAGGTCGCCGAGGCGCTCCAGTACAGCCCCTCCTCGGTCTCGCAGCAGCTGACCCTCCTGGAAAAGGAGGCCGGCGTCGAACTTCTTCGCAAGACCGGGCGCCGGGTCCAACTCACCCCACAGGCCGAAGTCCTGGTGGCCCACACAGCCCAACTGCTGGAAACGCTGGAGCAGGCCGAGGCGGACCTGGCCGCCTCCTTGACCACCGTTACCGGCACGGTCCGCATCGCGGTCTTCCAGTCCGCGGCACTGGCCCTGATGCCGGACGCCCTTACGCGGATGGCGTCGAGCTATCCCGAGGTGCGGATTGAAATGACCCAGCGGGAACCCGAGACGGCCCTGCATGAGACCTGGGCGCGGGACTTCGACCTGGTGATTGCCGAGCAGTACCCCGGACACGCGGCACCCCGGTATGCCGAACTCGACCGCCTCCGCCTCACAAGTGACGCGATCCGCCTAGCCGTTCCTCCGCCCGGCCCCGGCCGGCCGGACATCACGTCCCTCACGGATACCGCCGGGCTGGCCTGGGTGATGGAGCCGCGCGGAGCAGCGTCCAGGCACTGGGCCGAGCAGGCCTGCCGCAGCGCAGGGTTCGAGCCCGACGTCCGCTTCGAGACGGCCGACCTGCAGGCCCAGATCCGGCTGATCGAATCCGGGAACGCCGTGGCCCTCATGCCGGACCTCGTCTGGACGGGGCGGGGCACGACGTCGCAGCTGATCACCCTTCCGGGCGACCCGCACCGGACGATCTTCACGTCGGTGCGGCGCTCCAGCGCCACGCGCCCGGCGATCCTGGCCGCCAGGGAGATCCTGGCCGAGACGGCCGCCTCCATCCCGCCCGCCGGCCCCTGACCCGTCGGGTGTTCGCTGGATCACAGCGCTCCCGGCGGCCCGGCGCTAGACTGGACCCGTTATGAATCGCACAATATTCAAGTCCAAGATCCACCGCGCCACGGTCACGCACGCGGACCTCCACTATGTCGGTTCGGTCACCGTGGACCTGGATCTGCTGGAAGCGGCCGACATCCTCCCCGGCGAGCTGGTGTCCATCGTCGACGTCACCAACGGGGCCCGGCTGGAGACGTACACCATCGCCGGTGAGCGCGGTTCCGGGGTGATCGGGATCAACGGTGCCGCCGCGCACCTCATGCACGAGAACGACATCATCATCCTGATCACCTATGCCCAGATGACCACGGATGAGGCCAAGGCCTACAGCCCCAAGGTGGTCCATGTGGATAAGGACAACAAGATTGTCCAGATCGGCAACGATCCCGCGGAGGGTCATACGCCCGGGATCATGCGCCCGCCGTTTGCGCTGAACAACGCCACCCTGAACTGACGGCAGACTGAACTGACGGCACCGGCGCCTTGCGCCGTAACAGGCACCCGGCACTAATAAAGCTGATTACTCTGGAAGGGTGACCGCCGCCCTTTCCCCGCCCAACACACCGCGGACCGCCGCGTGTTAGGCGTACTCGCCGGATTCTTCGTGGTCTGGTGCATCATCCTGGTGGGCATGTTCGTCGGCCGGCGCGGAATCCTGGGCGAGAACGCCCGCTCCGTGCTCAGTTCGCTGACCTTCTTCGTCGCCAGCCCGGCCCTGCTGTTCGACACCCTCAGCAAGGCCAATGTCCACGCCATCTTCGCGGCCCCGCTGCTGGTGGCGGCGGTCGGCGCCATCGCGACGGCGGGGCTCTTCTTCCTCATCGTCCGGTTCCTGCTCAAACGCTCCCTGGCGGAATCCCTGATGTCCTCCATGAGCGCTTCACTGGCCAATTCCGCCAACCTCGGCATCCCCATCGCCGTATACGTCCTGGGCGATGCCAGCTACGTGGCGCCGCTGCTGATCTTCCAGCTGGCGTTCTTCACTCCCCTGTTCCTGATGGCCCTGGACGCCACCACCAGCACGCACCGGACCACACCGCTGAGCTTTGTGCTGATGATCCTGCGGAATCCCATCATCGTCGGCTCAGGGCTGGGCCTGACGGTGGCCGCGACCGGATGGCAGGTCCCTCCCCTGCTGCTCGAGCCGATCCACCTGATCGGCGGGGCTGCCATTCCGGCCATGCTGCTCGCCTTCGGGATGAGCCTGAACGGCTCCCGTCCGGTGCAGGCCGCGGCCGGGCGCCGGGCCGACACCCTGCTGGCCTGCGGCTTCAAGCTCGTTGTCCATCCGCTCCTGGCCTACCTCTTCGCCCGCTTCGCCCTGCATCTGGAGGACCAGGCACTGTTCGCCGTGGTGGTCACGTCCGCCCTGCCCACCGCGCAGAACGTCTTTGTCATCGCGAGCCGCTACCGGACCGGCCTGGCCGTGGCCAAGGACACCGTGCTGATCACAACCGTGGTGGCCGTGCCGGCCATGATCGTCGTGGCCCTGCTCCTCACCTGACGCCTGCCCTGCCCTGCCCGCTTTCCCGCACCAACACCATCCGGAGGACCCATTGAACACCACCCATCTGGACACCGTCGTGATCGGGGGCGGCGCCATGGGCTCGGCGGCCGCCTGGGCCCTGGCCAGCCGCGGCCGGGATGTCACCCTGCTGGAGCAGTTCGGCCCGGGGCACCGCAACGGCGCATCGCACGGCGCCACGCGGAACTTCAACCCCGGGTACGCCGATCCGGACTACGTCGCGATGCTGGCCGAAGCGGTCCGCTTGTGGGCCGAGCTCGAGGCCGACGGCGGCGAGCGCCTGCTGGCGCGCACCGGCGTCGTGAACCACGGGACCGATCCCCGGCTGAACGACGTGCGGAACGCCCTCCACGGGGCCGGCCTTCGGGCCGAGTTCCTGGTTGCCGCGGAGGCGGCCGAACGCTGGCGCGGCATCCGGTTCGACCAGGAGGTGCTGCACATGCCCGACGGCGGGCAGCTGAATCCCGACGCCGCGCTGCCGGTGCTGCAGCGCCTCGCCGCCGGCCGCGGGGCCGACATCCGGCACCGGGTCAAGGTGCTGGAGCTCTCAGTGAAGGACTCCGGCGTCAGGCTGACGGTCGACGCCGGCGGCCGCACCGAGGTGCTGACCGCCCGGCAGGCCGTGGTCACCGCCGGCGCGTGGACCTCGAAGCTGCTCGGCGGGCTGGCGCCAATCCCCCGGCTCACCGTGACGCAGGAACAGCCTGCTCACTTCGCCATCACGGACGAGGGCGCAGTCTGGCCCGGGTTCAACCACGTCCCGGGCCACGGCCCGGAGTTCGCGGACTGGTACTCGCCGGTCTACGGGATGCAGACGCCCGGGGAAGGCATCAAGGCAGGGTGGCACGGGGTGGGACCGGTCGTGGACCCGGACCGGAGGTCGTTCACGCCGGAGCCTGCCCAAATGGCCGCGCTGCAACGCTACGCCCGGACCTGGCTCCCCGGAGTGGATGCCGACTCCCTCACGGATATCAGCTGCACCTACACCACCACCGTGGACGAGAACTTCATCCTCGACCGTATCGGGCCGCTGGTGATCGGCGCGGGCTTCTCCGGCCACGGGTTCAAATTCACCCCCGTCGTCGGGCGGATCCTCGCCGACCTCGCCACCGGCGAAGGCAGTGCGCCGGCCATCTTCTCGGCGTCCCGCTGACCCTCTGGCCGGTATAGAAGCAACGCGGGGTCAGATCGCGCCCATCCCGGCCCCCGGCATGGGCGCGATGTGACCCCGCGTTGTCGTCCGGCACCGGTAGTCTGGGTCCGGTCTTAAGCCGCCCCTCGGAAACCCGGGGCAACAGCACGAATTGGGGAAGAATTGCACAGGGACAATATGCGGGAGGACGACAAGCGCGGGGACAAAGCACCCGTCACCGCCGGATCCGTTAAAGCAAGGTCGGGCGCCGTCGACTGGATCGCGGCCGGGCTGGCAGGGTTGCTGCTGGTTTCCGCCACGGCCTGCGCCAGCCCCGGGACGGCTCCGGCTGCCGCCCCGCCCGCCATCGAAAGCTCCGCGCCGGCCGTCAAAAGCCCGGCGCCCACCGCCGAGGGCGCCCCGCTGGACCCCGAGAAACCTCCCGGCGCCGGCGACGGTTCAAGTGCGCCGCACCAGCAGCCGGCCTTCGCCAGCAAGGCCCTGGAAGTGCTGGCCACGATCCCGGTCAAGGGCCGCGCGCCCAAGACGGGTTACTCGCGCGACCAGTTCGGCCAGGCCTGGGCCGACGTTGACCGCAACGGCTGCGACACCCGCAACGACATGCTCCGCCGGGACCTCAGCGGCCTCGCCCTCAAGCCCGGCACGCGGGACTGCGTTGTCCTCTCCGGCGTCCTGGCCGACCCGTACACGGCAACCCTGGTCAATTTCCTTCGCGGCAGCAGCACCAGTTCTGCGGTGCAGATTGACCATGTGGTGGCCCTCAGCGACGCCTGGCAGAAGGGTGCCCAGCAACTCACCGAGGCCCAGCGGCTCGCGTTCGCCAACGATCCGCTGAACCTGCTCGCGGTGGACGGCCCCGCCAACCAGCAAAAGAGTGACGGCGACGCCGCCACCTGGCTGCCGCCGAACAAGTCCTACCGCTGCGACTACGTGGCCCGCCAGATCTCGGTCAAGGCCAGCTACGGGCTGTGGGTCACCAGGGCCGAGCACGATGCGATGGCGCGCGTGCTCGGGGACTGCCCGGACACGGCTGCCCCCACCAACCAGGCAGCCCCGGCGACTCCCCCGGCGCAACCCCAGCCTGTGCAGTCCCTGCCGGCGCCTGCAGCCGCGCCGGCCCCCGCGGCCCCGGCTCCCGCTGATGTGTATTACGCGAACTGCGCCGCCGCCCGTGCCGCCGGCGCCGCTCCGCTGCGGGCCGGCCAGCCGGGCTACCGCGAGAAGATGGACGGCGACCGCGACGGCGTCGCCTGCGAATAGCGGGGCCACCGGATCAACGAGATGCGGGCCCGGTAAACCGCTAATTCTTCGGCAGCGCGTCCAGCAGCCGGGCGCAGCGGATGAAACCAAGGTGCGAGTACGCCTGCGGGTGGTTCCCCAGGTGGGTTTCCGTGCCCGGGTCGTACTCCTCCGGCAGCAGCCCGGTGGGGCCGAACAGGTTGACCAGCTGGTCGAACAGGTCCCAGGCCTCCTCGATCCGGCCCACCGCAACGTAGGCCTCGATCAGCCACGTCGTGCAGATGTGGAAGCCGCCCTCCAGTCCCGGCAGCCCGTCGTCGTACCGGTACCGGAACACGGTGGGCCCCACCCGCAGTTCCCGTTCCACCGCCGTGACGGTGTCCAGGAAGCGCTGGTCCGCGACGTCCAACAGCCCTGAGAGGCCGATGTGCAGCACCGCGGCGTCCAGGTCCGGGCTGTCATAGGCCACAGTGTAGGACTCCGAGCTCTCGTCCCAGCCCTCGCGCAGGACTTCCTCCCGGATGGTCGCGGCCGTCGGCTCCCACTCGGGCAGCGGCGTGCGGCCGTGCCGTGCGGCGGTGCGCAGGGCCCGGTCCAGCGCCACCCAGCACATCACCTTGGTATAGATGTGGTGCCGGGGCGCCCGCCGGGCTTCCCAGATCCCGTGGTCGGCCTCGTGCCAGCGGGCCAGCACGGCCGAGGCCATCTGGACCATCAGCTCCCAGTGCGCGTCGGCCAGTGTTCCCTGCCGCGCGCTGAGGGCGTCGATCAGTTCGGCGATCGGCCCGAAGACATCCAGCTGCACCTGGTGGTCCGCGGCGTTGCCGATCCGCACCGGCCGGGAGCCCGCATAGCCGGGGAGGCTTTCGATGATGGCTTCGGTGGACAGCGGCGCCCCAGTGACCGAATACAGCGGGTGCAGCCACTCCGGGCCGGGGGCGTGGGCCAGGATCCGGCCCAGCCAGGCCAGGAATCCCTCCGCCTCCGCGGTGGAGCCGAGGTCCACCAGCGCGTTGACCGTCATGGAGCCGTCCCGCAGCCAGCAGTACCGGTAGTCCCAGTTCCGCGTGCCGCCGATCCCTTCCGGCAGCGAGGTGGTGGGCGCGGCAAGCACGGCGCCGGTGGGCTCATGGACCAGGGCGCGGAGCACCAGGGCTGACCGGCGGACCAGGGAGGGTTTCACGGCCGGCAGCTGCAGCGCCTGCACCCAGCGCCGGGAATGATGCGCGACGGCGGCGCGGCGTGAGTTCTCCTCCGGCGGTTCCGCCCTTTGGGGTTCCGTGTCGCCGCAGCGCAGGTTCAGCACCACCGGGCCGTGCCGCAGCTCGACGTCGGCCGTGGCGGTGGCATGGCGGCCGTCCGAGGTGATCGTGAAGCCGACGCCGGGGGCGAGCAGGATGATCGGGTCCGCGGTCCCCACGACGTGCAGCTCCGTGCCGCGGGCCTCCATGCTGAAGGGCGCGTTGGCGTAGTCCGGGCGGGGCGCAAAGACAATCCGCGCCGTTCCCGTGCCGGAGAGGACGCGGACCAGGCTGGTGATGCCGTCCGGCGCCGGTTCCAGGTAGTCCGTGACGGTGACGTCTGCCCAGCGGGTTTCCACGATCATGGTGCTGTCCACATAGCGCTGGCCCAGGACCTGGGAGGCCTTCACCGGTTCCACGGAGAAGTGGCCCGCGGCGTCGCCGCCGAGAAGGTGGGCAAAAAGGGATCCCGAGTCCGGCAGGGGATGGCTCATCCAGCAGATTCTGGCGTCCGGGGTGATGAGTGCGGTGGAGGAGCCGTTGCCGATCATCGAGTGCCGTTCCAGGCCGACGGCGTCCTCCCCGAACAGCCAGGCCCGGCGGAGTTCAAAGAGGATGCCCAGGACCCGCGCGAAGGACTCCGGGTCCCGGAGCCGGTGCCCCGCGGCCGTTGGTCCCGGGCCGACGCGCAGGCCCAGGTCCGGGCCGCGCAGGGTGGCCATGGCGGCTTCGTCGCTGGAGGCGTCCCCGGCATAGAGGGCGGCGCTGACCCCGAGCATGGAGCGCAGGTGCTCCATGGCTGCGGCCTTGGACGGTTCCACCACGGACAGGTCCAGGACGGAGCCGTCGACGATGAAGGAAAGCCCGTGCACGCGGGCGATCTCCTCCGCTTGCTGGGTGGCCAGCGCGACGACCTCGGGGGAGGCCGGGCGGGTGTGCACGGACACGGCGACGGGCTTGCGCTCGATGGTGATGCCTCGGTAGGCGCCCACGGTTTCGGCGAGCGCCTGGCTTGCCTGCTGCAGCACGGATTCGGTGGCCAGGGACAACCCGTGGGCGAAGCCCATGTCGAACTCGGCGCCGTGCGAACCGACGAGGTGCACCTCCGCCGGGAGCCGCGAGACGGCGGCCAGGTCACGCAGGGAACGCCCCGAGATGACGGCCGCGTGGGTGTTCGGGAGGGCGGCCAGAGCCCGGAGGGCAATCGCCGCACTGCCCAGCGGCAGGGTCTCGGTGGAGATGCCCTCCGCCTCGCACAATGTCCCGCCATAATTGCAGGCCACGAGCAGTCCCGGTGTCCGGGCCAGGATCTTGAGTTCGGCCAGCAGCTGCGGCGTCAGCCCGTCGTCGGCGGCGTTGGTCTGCACAAAGGCGCGGAGCAGGCCCAGCGGCAGGGACTTTGTCAGGAGGGCAGACTCGGCCAGGGACTGGTTGAGCGGAGTGGGCATGCGCGGAGTCCTTCGAGTCGTCCCCAATGCCTGCGTGAGAAGCGCCCCTGAGGACGTACTCCCAGTATCCTCCCGGCTCGATTTCCCGCGGGTGTCCCGGCGGTTGCGGCTGTGTAACATCCGCCGGCGCGCGTCACGCAGTGTGGGTTACCGGCGTCCGGGAAGCCGCCTCGCCGCGCCAATCCGCGGCTGGGCGGCGTCGAACCTTGCACTAACCTGCTGTGCGTGACGGGGGACCCCGACGACGGGCCCGACGGCGGCCCGGAACCCGGCCCCTGCGGTTAGACCCGGACCAGTCCGGCGACGTCGGCGAGGAGTTGCACCGAGCGCAGCCGGGCCTCCGTGGCGGTGCTCTGGTGCGCGACGATGAGCTCGTCGGCGTCGGCGTGGGCCGTGAACTCGTCGAGGTACTCGAGCACCGCGTCCGGGGTCCCCACGGCGGAGTACTTCATCATCTGGGCCACGTGCTGGCCCTGCGGGGAGTCCAGGATCATGTCCGCCTCGTCGTCGCTGAAAACGCGGCCGTTGCCGAAGAACAGCGAGACGCGGGCGCGTTTGGTGGCCTGGAACATCTCCTGCGCCGCGGCCGCGGAATCCGCGGCGATCACGTTGACGCCGGCGATCACGTGCGGGGCGTCCAGTTGCGCGGAGGGCCGGAAGTCCCGGCGGTAGATGGCGACGGCGTCCTGCAAAGCGTTGGGCGCGAAGTGCGAGGCGAAGGCATACGGCAGGCCAAGCTGCGCGGCGAGCTTGGCGCCAAACAGCGAGGATCCCAGGATGTACAGCGGCACGTCGGTGCCCTTGCCCGGGGTCGCCTCCACGCCCGGAATGCGGGTGGGGCCGCTGAGGTAGCCCTGGAGTTCGAGCACGTCCTGCGGGAAGCTGTCCGAGGACATCGGGTCCCGGCGCAGGGCCCGCAGCGTGTTCTGGTCGCTGCCGGGCGCGCGGCCCAGGCCCAGGTCGATGCGCCCCGGGTGCAGGGTCTCAAGCGTGCCGAACTGCTCGGCGATGGTCAGCGGCGAGTGGTTGGGCAGCATCACGCCGCCGGCGCCGAGGCGGATGCTCTCCGTCTGCGCGGCGACATGGGCGATCAGGACGCTGGTGGCCGACGAAGCGATGGCGGACATGTTGTGGTGCTCGGCGTACCAGACCCGCCGGTACCCCAGCTTCTCGGCAAGCTGCGCCATGGCGACGCTCCCCGCGAGGCTTTCTGCCGCCGTCTGGCCCTTGCCGATGGTTGCCAGGTCAAGGATGGAAAGCGGAACAGTCACGGAAAAGCCGGCCTTTCGTAGCGGGAAGTCTCAGGCGCCGCACCGGATCCCGGCACGCACACTGTGGACAACGACGCCGGGCCCCGGCTTATTTCTGCTTCAGTTGTGACGCTCCCCGTGGGGCGGTTCCCGTCGCCAGCACCCGCCGGGCCTCACCGGTGTGCTTCACCGGAGTGGACGCTGGACGGGACCGGCCGCTGGGGCCGGTCCCGTCCGCTCGCCGGTTGCTCCGGATTTTCAGTGCCTGGTTATTAGGGTCAGGCGACGCAACCACCCAGGGCAATCTGTCCGTCTATTGCCCGGATCTGGTTCTGGATGCTGCCCAGCTGGTCCTGGAGACCCGTCACCGTCTTCTTCTGCGCGGCGACGGAATCCTTGTTGGCGCCCTTCTTGGCCTGCAAGTTGGCGAGCGTGGTGTTGGCATCGGTCAGCTTCTGGTCGAGTCCCGTGAGCTGTGCCTGGAGCTCCTTCAGCTTCGTTTCGGTGGCGCTGATCTCGCCGTTCAGCCCGTCAAGCTGCGCCATCAGAGGGGCAACCTGGGCCTGGAGGTTGAGGATCTCGCGTTCCTTGGCGGCTATCTGGGCGTTCAGCGTGGTGACCTGGGCGACGAGGGTGTCCAGCTGGGTGTTCAATGCTGCCACCTCGGCCTGCTTCGTGCTGACCGCCGCGGTGGCATCCTGCAGAGCCTTGGTCAGGGCCGGCAGCTGGGACTGCAGCCCGGCCAGCTCGGAACCCTTGGCCGCCGCGGCCGCCTGGGCGGCCGTGAGGGCGGAGTTGGCGGCGGCCAGTTCGCCCTTCAGCTGCTCCAGCACGAGCTTCTGCGCGGCGATCGCGTCCTGGCTCTGCGTGACGTTGGCGGTCAGCGCCGGCACGGCTGCCTCCAGGTCCGCCACCAGTTGCTCCTGCGCGGCGGCCGCGCTGGCTGCAGTGGCGGCAGCGGTCTGGAGTGCGGGGAGTTGGCCCTGCAGGGCCGTGAGCTCTGCCTGCTTGCTGGCCACCGCGCCGTTGGTGCCGGTGACAGCCGACTGGAGCGCCGGGATCTGCGCCTTCAGCGCTGCGATCTCGCTTTCCTTGAGGGCGACGGCGTCGTTGGCTGCGGTCAGTGAGGCCTGGAGCGGGGCGGCCTGCTGCTGCAGCGTGCTGCTCTCCGTCTGCTTGGCCGTCAGCTGTGCGTTGAGGCCGGTGACTGCCGTTTGGAGGGCGGTCAGGTCTCCCTGGTAGCCGGCAATGGTGGCGGTCTTCGCGCTGATCTGGCCGGTGACAGTGGTGAGCTCGCCCTGCTTGAGCTCCCGCAACGCGATGAGGTCGCGCTTGGCTTTGGAATTGCCGTTGATCGAATCAATCTGCACAGTGAGAGCCGCGATCTGCGTTTCCAGGTTCACCTTGGAGGCCTGCAGCGGGGCGAGCTCGTTCTGCGCGGTGGTGATCTGGGCCTGCTTGGCCGTGATTTCCGCGTTCTTCGCAGTGATCTGCTGCTGCAGCGTTGCGATCTCTGCCCCCACCGCAGCGATCCTGTTGCTGTTGGCGGCGAGGGCTGTGGCCGCGCTCCGGGCGGTCGCCTGCAAAGTGGTGAGCTCTGCCTGGGCCGTGGTGATCGCGGCGTTTTTCGCGGTGAGAGCGTCGGCCGCGGCCTGGGCAGCGGCCTGCCGCGAGGCGAGTTCGCCCTGCGCTGTTGCGATCGCGGTGTTCTGCGCCGTGACGGCGTTCGCTGCTGCGGTGGCGGCACCCTGGAGGCCGGCCAGCGTCGCCTTCGCGGCGTCGATCTTGGCCAACTGGTCGTCAAGCTCAGCCTGGGCGGCGGTACCCGTAGCCTCAAGGCCCTGCAGCTCCGACTCGGCCCCGGTGACGGCGTTACCGGCAGTTGCCACGGCCTCAGCGGCGGCGGCGGCCGCGGCTGTGAGGGCTGTGAGCTGGTCCTCGGCAGCAGCAATCTCGGCGTTCTTGCCGGCAAGTGCTGCCTCGGCGGCGGCGGCCGCGGCCGCAAGCGTCTCCTGTTCGGCCCGGGCAGCACTGAGCTGGGTGTTCGTGGCCGTGATCTCGGCCTCGACGTCGGCGGCGCGGCCTTTCAACTCGTCCGCGGCGGCCACCGCCAGCGCTTCCTGCTCCTGCAGGGGTGCAAGCTGGTTCTGGGCCGTTGCCTTCTCCGCCTCGAGTCCCGCCAGGTTCCGCCGCGATTCGAGTATTGCCGCCTCGGTGCTGGACCGTTCAGCCTCAAGAGACGCGAGGTCGTCCTGCGCCGCAGCGATCTCACCATCGAGGGCCAGCTGGGCCGCGTCGAGGGCGGCGATGGATGCCGTTACCGCATCGATTTCCGCGGTCAGGGCCGAAGCGCTGGCCTGCAGGACAGAGCGTTCGGACTGAAGCCGCGCGATGATGTCGGCGTTCTTTTTCGCCGAGGCCTTGAGCAGGTTCTCCTGGACGGCGCCCCGGTGTGCCAGCTGGTTGACCACCCCGTTGCAGACACCGTTGACGGATCCGGTGGCAGCGGTCGCCTGCGGGGCAAAGAGCAGCATGCTGGTCAGCACGCCGGGGACGACGACGGCGGCGGCGAGCCGCCGGGTGAAGACAGAGTTGTGCGAAAGATTGAGCATTTGAGACCCCCAGGCGAGACACGGAAAAATGCGGCCCGCTGTGGCCGCCTTTTGTAGTCCCGATGCTATGCGCGGAAATACGCAGCGCGGAGGGCCGTCGCCACTCGTGTTTTCGCTGGTTCTACGTGTCTTTTGCGGGGGTGTACTCGCTTTTCCGGCGGAGACTACTTGGTCTGGCTTTTTTGCCCGAAATCAGGGGAAAAACGTCCGTTCCCCCCGAGGTCAGGGGCACGAATAGTTGTAGTCCAGCCCCGCGGAGATGTACTGCGTCAGGGCGACGCGGCTGCCGGGGGTGAGCGCCGGCGATGAGCAGTTGGACTTGGCCCCGGTGAGGGACCGCGCCCCGGCGAGCCAGCTCGGCAGGCCGGCGAGCGGACTGCTTGCCGGAACCGTCCCGGCGATCTGGTTCCACTGGTAGCCGGTGGAATACAGGCCGACCTTGGCGTTGATGCTGGTGAAGTAGGCGGTCATGCCTTCGAGGTCCGCGACATTGGCGACCTTGTCCGTCTGCCAACTGTTCCCGGTTTCGACGTCCAGCCACCACACGTACTTCGCCGGGTTGTCGACTCCGCGGATGGTGGCGTCGTCGTAGGCCTTCGCATAGCCGTACATGTAGGAGCAGGCCCGGAAATCGCCCTCGCCGCTGCCGCACACACCGTACGGGTTGGCCACGTCCACGCCGCCGTAGCGGTTGGAGCTGGGCCACCACGAACCCTGCAGGCCCGGGTTGGCCGTATTGACGTAGAGCGCCACCCTCGGCTGAGCGGTGAGTGCCGGGGACGGGGCGGTGTTTGCCCAGGCGAGTTGGGCTGCCAGGCACGGGTTAGTGGTGTTGGCGAGGCCGTTGTTCACCCCGACGATGGCGAACGCCGGCTGTTTGGGGAGGGTCTTGCCGCACTGGGGCCAGGAAACGTCAATGCCCACCGGCTCGGCATTTCGGGGCGGGGCCGCACTGGCCGTTCCACCACCCAACAGGACAAGGCCAAGAGCCATGGCGGCGGAAACAAGCTTCGTCAATACCCGGGTAGCCATGCCCCAGTCTACGTCGGGTCCCTGTCCGGGCAGGGGAAATCCGCCGTGCGCGTTGGCGGTTGGAATACTCAGCGGACTGAGGGAGTTGCCGCCCCTAAGTCCTTTTACATTCCACCGCCGGCCGCGTGGCCGGCAGAACAGGAGCCCCACATGGCGAGCATTCTGATGGTCGTATCCGCCGCCGATTCCCTTACGATGCGGGACGGCAGCGAACATCCCACCGGCTACTGGGCCGAGGAACTCGTGGTTTCGCACCAGGCCCTCAGCAACGCCGGCCACAGCGTCCACATCGCCACGCCGGGAGGCGCGAAGCCGACGGTGGACGAAGTGAGCCTCGCAGCCGAGTCCGCGGGCGGCCAGGACCGCGCCGATGCCTTCCGCACGTACCTCGCCGGGATCGACGCCGAGCTGTCCGCGCCGCTCGCGCTGGCCGACGTCGACCCGTCCGGCTACGACGCGATCGTCCTGCCCGGCGGCCACGGCCCCATGACGGATCTTTACCAGGACGCGGACCTCGGCAAAATCCTGGTTGCGGCCAACACTGCCGGCAAGATCATCGCGCCGTTCTGCCACGGCCCGGCCGGCCTGCTGAGCGCCACCGACGACGCCGGAGCGTTCGCCTTCGCGGGTCGCCGCCTCACGGTGTTCACCAACGAGGAGGAACTGGGCGGCGGCACCGGGCCGAACACGCCGTGGTTCGTGGAGGACGTGCTGCGGGACAAGGGCGCCGTCGTCGAGAACGCCGCCGCCTGGAGCTCCCATGTGGTGCGCGACGGCAATCTGATCAGCGGCCAGAACCCGCAATCCAGCGAGGCCGTGGCACAGGAAGTCCTCAAGGCCCTCGCCGGGTAACACCGCCGAAAGAACACCGGCCGAAGCCGGGTCCGGGTTGCCGGGCCCGGCTAAGCTGTCCGCATGGCCATCAAATCCACCGCAGATAAAGTCGCCACCATCCAGAAGGGGTACACCCTCGAGGGCCCCACGATTGAGCTCGGCGCCGCGATCATCGACGGCGAAGTCCACAAGGATGCGCCCGTCCGGCTGCCGCTCTCGATGATGAACCGCCACGGACTGGTGGCCGGGGCAACCGGCACGGGCAAGACCGTTACGCTGCACATGATGGCCGAGCAGCTCTCCGCCGCCGGCGTCCCGGTGTTCCTGGCGGATATCAAGGGCGACCTGTCCGGGCTGGCCACCGCCGCCACGGGCAGCGAAAAACTGATGGCACGCACGGCAGGGATCGGCCAGCCCTGGTCCGGCAAGACGTTCCCGGTGGAGTTCCTTGCCCTGGGCGGCGACGGCAACGGCATCCCGGTGCGCGCCACGATCACGTCCTTCGGCCCCATCCTGCTCTCCCGCATCATGGAGCTCAACGACACGCAGGAATCGAGCCTGCAGCTGGTCTTCCACTTCGCCGACAAGAACAACCTCGAACTGATCGACCTGAAGGACCTGCGCGCCGTCATCCAGTTCCTCACCTCCGCCGAAGGCAAGGACGAGCTCGAGCAACTCGGCGGGCTGTCGAAGGCGACGGCCGGTGTGATCCTCCGTGAACTCATCACGCTCGAGGCGCAGGGGATGGAGAAGTTCTTCGGCGAGCCCGAGTTCGACACCGCCGAACTGATGCGCACCGCCCCTGACGGGCGCGGTGTCATCACCTGCCTGGAGCTGCCCACCCTGCAGACCAAGCCGATGCTGTTTTCCACGTTCCTGATGTGGCTGCTGGCCGACCTGTTCGAGGACCTGCCCGAGGCCGGCGACCTGGACAAGCCGAAGCTGGTGTTCTTCCTGGACGAGGCACACCTGCTGTTCAACGGCGCCTCGAAGGCATTCCTGGACGCCATCACCACCACCGTGCGCCTGATCCGGTCCAAGGGCGTTGGCATTTTCTTTGTCACCCAGACCCCCAAGGATGTCCCCGCGGAGGTCCTGGGGCAGCTCGCCAACCGGGTGCAGCACGCCCTCCGGGCCTACACGCCGGAGGACGCCAAGGCACTCAAAGCCACTGTCTCGACCTTCCCGATGAGCGATTACGACCTTGAGGAAACCCTTACGTCAGCCGGCATCGGCGAGGCGGTCATCACCGTGATGAACGAGAAGGGCGCCCCGACGCCGGTGGCGCTCACCCGACTGCGCGCGCCCGAATCCGTGATGGGTCCCAGCGCCGACGCCCTGATCTCGAGCACCGTGGCCGGCTCCGCGTTGCTGCCCAAGTACGGCACCGCCGTCGACAACGTCTCCGCCTACGAGAAGATCTCCGGCAAGGCGTCGGAGGGCAGCGGCGCTGCCGCGGAGCCAGCGGCTCGCGGCGACGGGGCGTCCGACGGCGGCACTTCCAGCGTCGATGCCGAGGCGCGGCGGATCGAGGAGGACATACTGGGCCGTCCCAGCAGCCGGCCCGCACCGGCCCCCTCATCTCAAGAAACCCGCGAGGCACCCCGCCAGTCCCAGCGCCAGCCCGCGAACGACGGCGGCATGGCCGGGGACCTCGCTGGTGCCTTGGGCGGCGCCCTCGGCGGCGGGCTCAAAAGCATGGCCCGGTCGCTGGGGACCCAGCTCGGGCGCGAGCTGCTCCGCGGCGTTTTCGGCACTGCGCCCAAGCGCCGCCGCTGAGCGGATCTTGTCACATGAGGCCCTTGTGACAAGAGGATTCCTGTGGGGTGCAGGTAACGTAAGGTAAGTGCAAATGAGTCAGGCGTTGGTCAGGACCGCAGCCGGGTGGCTGCTGGGCCTGATGCTTGCCGTGGCCGCCGGCGTCGTCGCGATCAACATCGTGAACGACTCCATTGCGAGCCCGCAGCAGCCTGTCCGCGAATATCTCGACGCCCTGCAGAAGGGCGAGGGCGAGAAAGCCCTCGGCCTGTTGCACGCCACCGTGCCCCAAAGCAACGCGGCCATGCTGGACGGGACGGCGCTGCAGACCGCCACGGCGCGGATCAGCGGCGTGAAGTATGGCGAGGCGGAGGACCGCGGTGGCAACCGGGTCATGGTCCCGGTTGACTACACGATCGACGGCAGCGCACTGCGGACCGAGTTTCTGCTGGAAAAGTCCAGCACGGAGTGGCTGTTCTTCCACAGGTGGGCCATGGTTCCGGCCGCCCTGCCGGTCCTGGACGTCACTGTGGTCAACTCCAATGAGGCCACCCTCAACGGGGTTCCGGTGAACATGCCCAACGGCCGCAACTCCTTCGCCGTCTTCTACCCGGGCGAATACGAGGCCTCACTGGCCGGCGAGTACTTCTCCGCCCCGCCCACCAAGGCCACGCTGTCCGGCCGGGATGTCCCCGCGGCCCCGCTGAATCTGATGACCGAAGCCACAAACGGACTGAAGGACGCGGTGGGCAGCAAGGTGAAGGAGTTCCTTGACACCTGCGCCGACACCGCCGACAAGCAGCAAAAGCTCCAGCCAGACTGCCCGTTCTACCACACCACCAACAACCGCGTCGTCGACGGCACCATCGACTGGAGCATCACCGAGTACCCGACCGTCAGCATCGAGCCCTTCGGCGGACGCTGGGTGGTGGCGCCCCTGAACGGCAAGGCGCAGATCAAGGCCCGGCAGGTGGACCTGTTCACCGGGGCCGTGACGGAACTCAACGCAGTCCACGATTTCAGCTTCACCACGCGCCTGGACATCGACGCGGACACCGTCAAGGTCACCCCGCTCCTGAGCTACTAGGCCCCGGCCCCGGCGGGAATGGCCCGGCAGCGGCACGCCGGCTGTCACGCAGGGCAGTCTTTTGGGCCCGCCTGCCGCACTCCAACCCGGCACTCCGCGAAAATCGCAGCTCCCGGGGGCCAAGAACCTGCCGGCCGTGACGCCTAGACCAGATTAGCCCCGGCGAGGACGGCCCGGACCTCGGCCAGCATCCGCTCCGGGTGGTGCACGACGTCGTCGTAGTAGTACCGGAGCACGGAGTATCCCCGCACTACGGATGCGTTGTTGCGCCGCTGGTCCTTCTTGACCTGGGTCCACTCACCGTGATGGCGCCCGTCCAGCTCCACAATCAGCCGGCCCTCCAGCAGGAGATCCACGTATCCGACGCCGTCTATGTGGACTTGAGTTTCCACGCTGATGCCCGCCTGGCGGAAATACGTCCTCGCAAGGGTCTCCAGCATGGATTCGGCACCACGGTCCACCCAGTCCAGCACCTGGCGGGCGCGGCCATTGCGCTTCCCGGGGAGTCGCTCCCGCAGGAACCCGACCGTCATATCGCCCCGGCCAACGGCGCAGTCCACCAAAACCAGGGCTTCAGTGAACGGCAGGCATCTCAGCGCGTGGATGAGCACGTCGCCCAGGGCAGCAACCGGCCGGTGCGGATGCGGCTCCAGGAGCAGGCCGGAGTGGCCGATCTGCCCCTCGACGGCTTCCCCGCGCCGGTGCTGAACATGGACGGGACCGGTCGGCTCCAGGGACCAGAGACCGTAGAAGGGGGCCGCGCTGCTACACGTGAGCAACTGCCTGTGCTGCAGCAGCGCCACATGGTCCGGGGCCGCCGTCGGGAGGGCATAGATTCCACGGTGCGGCTGTAGGACGCCGGCCCTCACCGCCCGCCGAAGTGCGGCGTCGTCGATCCCCAAGCGGGCCAGCGCGGGCCGCCGGGCCGCGCCCCCACAGATGGCCAAGGCCCGCAAGACATCCATGGGACCATCGTTTCCCGCCCACGCGGCGCCGGCATCCCCCGGAACCCCCTATGTGGACATCTTCACGTCACCGGTAGCAGCCTTTTGCGGCCGCCACGGCGTCGAAACCCCGGGGTTCCGCGGTCCTGGGCCCCATTAAAGCCAAAAGGCTGCTGTCCGTGACACCAAGGTCACGGACAGCAGCCAAAACCGGGCCACTGCGGCGGAGGTCAGTCCATTCCGCGCAGGTCCAGCACCAGCTCGGTGTCGCCGTCGGCCGTCAGCAGCACCGGAATGCCCCAGTCCTGCTGGTACAGGTGGCAGGCCGCGTGGTCCGGGATTTCGCCGTCCGCGTCCTCGGGACCGTCGCAGGCCGCCGCGCGGGCGGTAATGTGCAGCACGCCCTCGGAAACCTCGGAGGACAGCTCCAGGGTGCGGAGCAGTCCCACGGACGTCCCGCCGCCGGACACGAGCAGCTCCGGCGGGGTGGAGGAGATCTTCAGCTGGGTCGGGTCGCCCCAGCGGTCGTCGAGTTTCTGGCCGGTCGGCGCGGTGAAGCGGACGGCCAGCTCCAGCGGTCCGGGGGCCACGGGGCTCTTGGGCCGGTGGGTCTGGGCCGCGCCCTCGTCCACCTGCTGCGCTTCCTTGGGGATTGGCACGTAGACCAGCTGGTGCTTGTTCGCCTCGACCACCACCAGGAGCGGCTCCGCGCCGGCCACTTGGGTGTGGTCCACGATCACATCGGAGGGCTCGGACAGGCCGCGCGCCAGCGTGGAGACCGTGCCGGAGGACGGGTCGTAGCGGCGGACGGCGCCGTTGTAAGTGTCCGCGATCGCCACCGATCCGTCCGGGAGTACCGTCACACCCAGCGGGTGCTGCAGCCGCGCCTCAGCGGCGGGACCATCGCGGAAGCCGAAGTCGAACAGGCCCTTGCCGACGGCCGATTCGACGGTGACCGTCCCGCCGTCGCCGATCACGAGTTTGCGCAGCGCCGAAGTCTCGGAGTCCGCTACCCAGATGTTGCCGTCGGCGTCCTCGGCGAGGCCGGAAGACTGGGCAAACCAGGCTTCCTCGGCCGGGCCGTCCAGCAGGCCCTCGAGGCCGTTGCCGGCGATGATGGACACGGCGCCGGAGCGCGGGTCGAAACTGAAGATCTGGTGCACGCCGGCCATCGCCACCACGACGGCGTTCAGCTTGGTGGACCAGACCACGTCCCAGGGCGAGCTGAGGGAAACCCGCAGCGGGTCCGCCTCCAGTCGGGAGCCGTAGGCGGCGCCTTCCTCGTCCACCCGGGCCGGTCCCGTCTCGAGTAGCCGCTGCACGCCGTTGCCGGCCAGGGTGCTGACGGTACCGCCCGCGAGGGACAGTCCGCGGAGCCGGTGGTTCACGGAGTCCGCTATCACGACGTCGTAGCCGGTCTCCGCGGCGACGTCAACCGGCAGCAGCACCAGGCCCTGGGGTTCGTTGAAGCGCGCTGTGGCGGCGTTGCCGTCGGCATGGCCCTTGTCACCGGAGCCGTAGGTGGCCAGCACGGTCTGGAAGTCGGTGGAAAGCTCCACGAGGCGGTGGTGCCCGGTGTCGGTGACCAGCCAGGAGCCGGCTTCCGACGCGCTTCCGACGCCGCGGCCTTCCGGAAGGAACAGCGCCTTGCCGGGGAACCGCAGGGTGCCCGACGTCGGCTCCGGCGCCACATACGGCCCGTCGCCGCGGTGCAGGGTGCCCTTGGCTTCGTGCTCGGCGATCAGCTCCGGGATGAGCACGGCGAGGCCGTCGGCGTGGCCTTCGCCGGAGAGGTGCGCCACGATGTAGCCCTCGGGATCGATGACCACCAACGTGGGCCAGGCCCGCGCCGTGTAGGCCTTCCAGGTGTCCAGCTCGGGATCGTCCAGGACCGGGTGGCGGATCTCGTAGCGTTCGACGGCGGCGGCCAGCGCCACCGGATCAGCCTCGTGCTCGAACTTGGGTGAGTGCACCCCGACCGTGACAAGCACGTCGGAGTACTGCTGCTCGAGCGGGCGGAGCTCATCCAGCACGTGCAGGCAGTTGATGCAGCAGAAGGTCCAGAAGTCCAGCAGCACGATCTTGCCGCGCAGGGATTCCAGGTCCAGGGACTTGCCGCCGGTGTTGAGCCAGTTGCGGCCCACCAGCTCGGAGGCCCGGACCCGGAGGTGGGTGCGTACGGTTTCGGTCATGAGCGTCCTTCCAGCTTTGAGCTGCGTTCGGCCAGCCGGGCATCGCGCTCGGCCAGCTTGGCAAACATATCGTTGTAAGCGGTGAGATCGGCGTCGTTATTCCTGTCCGCCGCCCGGTCTGTGCGTTTGGATTCGCGCGCATCGGAACGGGACCACTGGACGGCGACGCCAATCGCCACCAGCAGTGTGGGCACTTCGCCGATGCCCCAGGCCACCGCGCCGCCCAGCTGTTGGTCCAGCAGTGCCGATTCGCCCCAGGTCCGGCCGAGGTTGCCGAAGTAGTCCGCGGCCAGCAGCCCGGTGCCGCCCATGATCGCGACCCCGAAGAAGGCGTGGAAGCCCATCGTGGCCAGCAGGAGCAGCAGCCGCATGGGGTACGGAGCCCGGCGGGGCAGCGGGTCGGTGCCGATCATGGTCAGTACGAAGATGTAGCCCGTCAGGGCGAAGTGCAGGTTCATCAGCTCATGGCCCACGTGGTCCCGCATCGCATACCCGAACGCGTCCGAGTAGTAGAACAGCACGATCGAGCCCGCGAAGTTGGCTGCGGCGAACAGCGGGTGCGTGACGAGCTGGGAGAACTTCGAGTGGATGAAGATCAGCAGCCACTCCCGGGGGCCGCGGGAGCTGTCCCGCCGCGGTGAGAGCGCGCGCAGGGCCAGGGTCACGGGTGCACCGAGGACGAGGAAGATGGGGGCCACCATGGTCAGGGCCATGTGGTCCACCATGTGCGCCGAGAACAGCACCCGGCCGTAGACCGCGGGCGGGCCGGACGTCACGTACGTCAGGACCCCGAGCCCGATCACCCAGTTGACGGCCCGGAACCAGGACCAGGAGTCCCCGCGCCGGAGAACTTTCCGCATGCCGAGGATGTAGGCCACCAGGCCAAAGACCGCGACGGCGACCCACAGCCAGTCGGGGCGCCATTCGGTCAGCCAGCGCTCCGGGGTCAGCTCCGGCGGCAGCTCGTAGCCGGAGATGATGAAGGCCGGGGTGGCGTCGGGGGCCAGGGACTCACCCTGCGGCGGTGCCGAGCGGCCGAGCGCGACGGCGACGCCCGACGTCGCTCCCATCACGAGCAGTTCGACGGCGACGAGCTGCCAGAGCACGCGGCGGGCGGACAGTCCGCCGGTTTGGCTGGCCAGCTGCGGTATGACCCAGCGCCGGTGCATTAGGCCGATGCCGCCGAGGACCAGGGTCGCCGCCGCCTTCGCCAGGATCAGCTGCCCGTACGTCGAGCCGAGGAGGTCGGCCCAGGAGGTGAGGCGGATGGTGGAATTGATCACGCCGGAGGCGAAGACGAGGATGAAGGCGAAGCCGGCCAGGGCAGAAAAGCGCCGCAGCGTCGGTTCGGTGATATCCGGCCGGCCGCCGGTCTTCGAGCCGGAGGCAGCGGCTCCCAGCAGGCCGGAGAGCAGCGCGAGCACGATGATGCCGCCGACCCAGGCCGATACGCCCACCAGGTGCAGACCGAGCGAGTTGATGGCGCCTTCGTGGTCGGCGGAGCTGGCGGAGTGGCCGATCAGCGCCGAGGGGACCAACCCGATGAGTGCGAGCACCAGCGTTGCCGCGAGGCCGCCCGCGGAGCGGACACCGAAGAGCGCGGTGGTGACGACGGCGGCGATGATGACGACGGACAGCCAGGCGCGGCCGGTCTCGATGTCGGTCATGAAGTAGACCAGGGAACGGGTGAATTCCGGGTCCCCGGAGATGCCCTGCCCGGCGATGTCCGAATAGCTCAGCACCAGGACGGCAATCGCTGACAGCGTCCAGACGGCGCCGGCCGCGGCTGCGACTGCCAGAGCGCGGGTGAAGGCCGGATGCTCCGGGGCGTCCTTGGCCTTGGACCGCGAGCCGGTCAGCGAGCGGGGAAGGATTCCGACGGCGAAGATGAGCCCGCCGATCACGGTGGCCAGTGCGACGTTGTGGACGGCTTTGCTGACCGGAAGACCCCAGCGGACCAGCGCGCCCGGGTCGGAGACCTCCCGGGCTGCTGCTGCGCCCGAGAACAGCAGGGCGGCAACAAGTCCCAGGAACAAGGCGGCCAGCCCTGCGAACAGCCACGGCCGGGAGATTCCGGCGGAACCCGCGGCAGGGCCCCTCCCTCCCCCGGTGGGGGTGGGAGTGGTTGCTGTGGCACGGGGATTTGCTGCGGAAGGCACAAGTCCATTGTCCGCCACGCCCGGCCTGCTCACCGAATCGGGAGCCGCCCGCGAACGCCCTGGCGCCGTTGCCGGGAGCCGCGCTTAACGAAAAAGGAGCGGCGACCCAGTGGGTCGCCGCTCCTTTCAAGCATTCAAGAAGACTACTTCTTCTTGGAGACCGCAGCCTTCAGCTTGGAGCCGGCGGTCAGCTTGACGCTGTGGCCCGCGGCGATCTGAATGGTCTCGCCGGTCTGCGGGTTGCGGCCGGTGCGAGCTGCACGGTCGGTGCGCTCAACTGCGAGCCAGCCCGGGATGGTGATCTTTTCGCCCGCGGCGACAGAGGTCTCGAAGACCTCGAACAGTGCATCCAGCACGGAGTTGACGGCTGCCTGGCTGGTGCCGGCCTTGCCTGCTACCTCTGCAACAAGTTCACTACGGTTCTTAGCCATTTATGTCCTCCTGGACGGTCATGATTTCTGGAGCCTGCACACGGCATGCGCACAAGCCACTGTCCGAAAACTTACCAGCTTGCCGCCGCCGAGGTGGCAAATTCCGCGTGTTTTCGGCCTTTTTTGAGGAAAAACCCGCGAATCGGCGCCTTTCGAGGCATTATTTCGCCATCAGCGGAAGCTCGTCAGCTCCGGCACGGCCCGCCCGATGTTCCCGCAGATCCGGCGCCTTCCGGGGCAACGCTCCGGCGCTCCTCCCGGAAGGGCCGACGACGGCGGCATCCGGCCACTGCGGGCCTGTCACGTGTAGTTCGGCTGCGGCAACCAGCAGTGGGGGTGCCGGCGGTGGCAGTGGGCTGTGGCAGGAGGTGCTGCGGGTGCCGTGGCAGCCAGGAAGAGACGGACGACCTGGCTGTGCCGGCCGGCCGTGGCCTGGGGTGCCTTGTTGTGTGGTGGTGGTTAAATGCGGGAGAGCCCCAACCTGGTGGTTGGGGCTCTCGACCGTGTAATGATGTTCCGGCGGTGACCTACTCTCCCACACCCTCCCGGGTGCAGTACCATCGGCGCTGTGGGTCTTAGCTTCCGGGTTCGGAATGGGACCGGGCGTTTCCCCCACGCTATGACCGCCGTAACCCTTGCTCCCGTACCGTTCCGCCCCTGGGGGTGGTGGTGGGAAATCTTGTGGTTACAACATACTTCCTGCACTTTTTGGGTGCAGTTGTGGTGTTGTTATTTTGTTGTCGGTTCTCAAGCAACGGGTTTGTTGGTTGGGAACCACATAGTGGACGCAAGCAGTCTTGTTTCTTTTTACCACCCTTGGCGGGTAAACCTCTTTTGAAGGTTTGGTTTACCCAGGTGGTGTGTGGTGTAAGTTATCGGCCTATTAGTACCGGTCAGCTTCACGAGTCTTTAGTCCTCGCTTCCACATCCGGCCTATCAACCCAGTGGTCTGGCTGGGGGCCTCTCACACACAAGGTGTATGGAAATCTCATCTCGAAGCGAGCTTCCCGCTTAGATGCTTTCAGCGGTTATCCCATCCGAACGTAGCTAATCAGCGGTGCACTTGGCAGTACAACTGACACACCAGAGGTTCGTCCGTCCCGGTCCTCTCGTACTAAGGACAGCCCTTCTCAAATTTCCTGCGCGCGCAGCGGATAGGGACCGAACTGTCTCACGACGTTCTAAACCCAGCTCGCGTACCGCTTTAATGGGCGAACAGCCCAACCCTTGGGACCTACTCCAGCCCCAGGATGCGACGAGCCGACATCGAGGTGCCAAACCATGCCGTCGATATGGACTCTTGGGCAAGATCAGCCTGTTATCCCCGAGGTACCTTTTATCCGTTGAGCGACGGCCATTCCACAATGTACCGCCGGATCACTAGTCCCGACTTTCGTCCCTGCTCGAGATGTCTCTCTCACAGTCAAGCTCCCTTGTGCACTTACACTCGACACCTGATTGCCAACCAGGCTGAGGGAACCTTTGGGCGCCTCCGTTACTTTTTAGGAGGCAACCGCCCCAGTTAAACTACCCATCAGGCACTGTCCCTGACCCGGATTACGGGCCGAAGTTAGATGTCCAAAGTGACCAGAGTGGTATTTCAACGATGACTCCACCCGAACTGGCGTCCGGGCTTCAACGTCTCCCACCTATCCTACACAAGCCACTCCGAACACCAATACCAAACTATAGTAAAGGTCTCGGGGTCTTTCCGTCCTGCTGCGCGTAACGAGCATCTTTACTCGTACTGCAATTTCGCCGAGTTTATGGTTGAGACAGCGGGGAAGTCGTTACTCCATTCGTGCAGGTCGGAACTTACCCGACAAGGAATTTCGCTACCTTAGGATGGTTATAGTTACCACCGCCGTTTACTGGGGCTTAAATTCTCAGCTTCGCCTTGCGGCTAACCGGTCCTCTTAACCTTCCAGCACCGGGCAGGAGTCAGTCCGTATACATCGTCTTGCGACTTCGCACGGACCTGTGTTTTTAGTAAACAGTCGCTTCCCCCTGGTCTCTGCGGCCCCTGCACGCTCCGGACAGCAAGTGTCCATCACGATGGGGGCCCCCCTTCTCCCGAAGTTACGGGGGCATTTTGCCGAGTTCCTTAACCATAATTCTCTCGATCGCCTTAGTATTCTCTACCTGATCACCTGTGTCGGTTTGGGGTACGGGCGGCTAAAACCTCGCGTCGATGCTTTTCTCGGCAGCATAGGATCACCGAATCCCCCCCTACGGGGGTCCCATCGGGTCTCAGGCATCATGAACGGCGGATTTGCCTACCGTTCGCCCTACATCCTTAGACCGGGACAACCATCGCCCGGCTCGGCTACCTTCCTGCGTCACACCTGTTAATACGCTTGCCTCCCAGGATCAGGTCCCGCGCTCCACCAAAACCCGGGTCGCCACAAGGGCGATCGGGCAGGTTTCGGGCGGTTAGTATCCCCTGTTCAGCATGGGCGGTTTTTCGCCGGTACGGGAATATCAACCCGTTGTCCATCGACTACGCCTGTCGGCCTCGCCTTAGGTCCCGACTTACCCAGGGCAGATTAGCTTGACCCTGGAACCCTTGATCATTCGGCGGACGGGTTTCTCACCCGTCTTTCGCTACTCATGCCTGCATTCTCACTCGTGTAGGCTCCACCGCTGGTTTACACCGCGACTTCACTGCCCACACGACGCTCCCCTACCACTCCAGACGCCTGAACCAACCCCGCAAGGGGGCGGCTTAGCTAATATCTGAAATCCACAACTTCGGCGGTGTACTTGAGCCCCGCTACATTGTCGGCGCGGAATCACTTGACCAGTGAGCTATTACGCACTCTTTTAAGGATGGCTGCTTCTAAGCCAACCTCCTGGTTGTCTTCGCAACTCCACATCCTTTCCCACTTAGCACACGCTTAGGGGCCTTAGTTGGTGGTCTGGGCTGTTTCCCTCTCGACTATGAAGCTTATCCCCCACAGTCTCACTGCTGCGCTCTCACTTACCGGCATTCGGAGTTTGGCTGACGTCAGTAACCTTGTAGGGCCCATTAGCCATCCAGTAGCTCTACCTCCGGTAAGAAACACGCAACGCTGCACCTAAATGCATTTCGGGGAGAACCAGCTATCACGAAGTTTGATTGGCCTTTCACCCCTACCCACAGCTCATCCCCTCCATTTTCAACTGAAGTGGGTTCGGTCCTCCACGACGTCTTACCGTCGCTTCAACCTGGCCATGGGTAGATCACTTCGCTTCGGGTCTAGATCACGCCACTGCAACGCCCTATTCAGACTCGCTTTCGCTACGGCTTCCCCACACGGGTTAACCTCGCGACGTAACACTAACTCGCAGGCTCATTCTTCAAAAGGCACGCCGTCACAACTACAAGGTTGCTCCGACGGATTGTAAGCACACGGTTTCAGGTACTGTTTCACTCCCCTCCCGGGGTACTTTTCACCTTTCCCTCACGGTACTGGTCCGCTATCGGTCATTAGGGAGTATTTAGGCTTATCAGGTGGTCCTGACAGATTCGCACGGGATTTCTCGGGCCCCGTGCTACTTGGGATACTTCACCGGGCGGTACACAACATTTCGGTTACGGGGCTCACACCCTCTCTGGCCGGCCTTTCAAGACCGTTCACCTATGCCTGTACTACTCACCCCACTGCCCCGGCAGAGACAGAATGGGAAGTCCCACAACCCCGACCATGCAACGCCCGCCGGCTATCACACATGGAACGGTTTAGCCTGATCCGCGTTCGCTCGCCACTACTGACGGAATCACTATTGTTTTCTCTTCCTGCGGGTACTGAGATGTTTCACTTCCCCGCGTTCCCTCCACGCACCCTATGTGTTCAGATGCGGGTCACCAGGTAACTCGCGCCCCTGGCGGGGTTTCCCCATTCGGACACCCTGGGATCACAGTCCGGTTATCGACTCCCCCAGGCTTATCGCAGATTCCTACGTCCTTCTTCGGCTCCTAATGCCAAGGCATCCACCGTGTGCTCTTAAAAACTTGACCACAAAAGATCAAAAACGCTAATTTTCGAGAGAACCACGAAAACCAACCCACACACCCCAAAGGGCGCCCGGGCCAGATCCAGGTTCATATTCTTGGAAATTGCTTCTTATAAAAGATGCTCGCGTCCACTATGTAGTTCTCAAACAACAACCCCGTACCACACACCCCACACACTCACGTGCGCGCTCGGTGCAGCCAGGAAACCAGAAACACAAGTCCCACACCCCGCACCCCACCCCAAAGGGCGAAGCACAGACCATGGTCCTGTTGTCTCAGGACCCAACAGTGTGCCAAACACTACCCAGCGAATCATTCCGGCCGCGTTCCAGGACCACCGCACTCCCAAAGGAGGACGCAGGGTCCGTACTTGCCGCCGGCATGTGCCGCCAGGCACCTATTTGTTGATATTCCACCCGTGAGCACCCGCCGCAGAACTAGCGTCTGCGCAACGGGCATATACTCCTGACAACCCCTCCACACTCAAATGCATGAGGCAAGGTGGTTGTAGGTGCTCCTTAGAAAGGAGGTGATCCAGCCGCACCTTCCGGTACGGCTACCTTGTTACGACTTAGTCCCAATCGCCAGTCCCACCTTCGACAGCTCCCTCCCACAAGGGGTTAGGCCACCGGCTTCGGGTGTTACCAACTTTCGTGACTTGACGGGCGGTGTGTACAAGGCCCGGGAACGTATTCACCGCAGCGTTGCTGATCTGCGATTACTAGCGACTCCGACTTCATGGGGTCGAGTTGCAGACCCCAATCCGAACTGAGACCGGCTTTTTGGGATTAGCTCCACCTCACAGTATCGCAACCCTTTGTACCGGCCATTGTAGCATGCGTGAAGCCCAAGACATAAGGGGCATGATGATTTGACGTCGTCCCCACCTTCCTCCGAGTTGACCCCGGCAGTCTCCTATGAGTCCCCGCCATAACGCGCTGGCAACATAGAACGAGGGTTGCGCTCGTTGCGGGACTTAACCCAACATCTCACGACACGAGCTGACGACAACCATGCACCACCTGTAAACCGACCGCAAGCGGGGCACCTGTTTCCAGGTGTTTCCGGTTCATGTCAAGCCTTGGTAAGGTTCTTCGCGTTGCATCGAATTAATCCGCATGCTCCGCCGCTTGTGCGGGCCCCCGTCAATTCCTTTGAGTTTTAGCCTTGCGGCCGTACTCCCCAGGCGGGGCACTTAATGCGTTAGCTACGGCGCGGAAAACGTGGAATGTCCCCCACACCTAGTGCCCAACGTTTACGGCATGGACTACCAGGGTATCTAATCCTGTTCGCTCCCCATGCTTTCGCTCCTCAGCGTCAGTTAATGCCCAGAGACCTGCCTTCGCCATCGGTGTTCCTCCTGATATCTGCGCATTTCACCGCTACACCAGGAATTCCAGTCTCCCCTACATCACTCTAGTCTGCCCGTACCCACCGCAGATCCGGAGTTGAGCCCCGGACTTTCACGGCAGACGCGACAAACCGCCTACGAGCTCTTTACGCCCAATAATTCCGGATAACGCTTGCGCCCTACGTATTACCGCGGCTGCTGGCACGTAGTTAGCCGGCGCTTCTTCTGCAGGTACCGTCACTTTCGCTTCTTCCCTACTGAAAGAGGTTTACAACCCGAAGGCCGTCATCCCTCACGCGGCGTCGCTGCATCAGGCTTTCGCCCATTGTGCAATATTCCCCACTGCTGCCTCCCGTAGGAGTCTGGGCCGTGTCTCAGTCCCAGTGTGGCCGGTCACCCTCTCAGGCCGGCTACCCGTCGTCGCCTTGGTGAGCCATTACCTCACCAACAAGCTGATAGGCCGCGAGTCCATCCAAAACCACAATAAAGCTTTCCACCCCCCACCATGCGATGAGGAGTCATATCCGGTATTAGACCCAGTTTCCCAGGCTTATCCCAGAGTTAAGGGCAGGTTACTCACGTGTTACTCACCCGTTCGCCACTAATCCCCCAGCAAGCTGGGATCATCGTTCGACTTGCATGTGTTAAGCACGCCGCCAGCGTTCATCCTGAGCCAGGATCAAACTCTCCGTTGAAGTAAAACAGACACACCATGCGCCCCCGGGAAAACGGGATGCACACAATGCACAAAATTTGAAACCAGCTGTAAAAACCAGACCATCCACGGGGTGGACAACCCGGTCAATTCAACCAATTCAATACAATAAATTGGTATCAACAAACTTGGCACACTATTGAGTTCTCAAACAACAGACACACCCGGCACCACCACAACCTCAGCCGTGGATCGATCCGGAGCAACTTATCTAACTTACCCGAACCCGGGAACCTAAGCAAATCAACGTTTCCGCGACTCACAACTCCACAAGCAGGATCCCCACCCAATAATCAGCGCGTAAAAACCGCACCATATTCCAGGCCGTTCAGAAGGGGGTCGGTCGCTATCTTTCCGCATCAGCGGCGGCGACTCGAACAACAATACACGCGACACCGACCCCACACAAATCCACCCCCACACCCCACCCCACACCCCCAAAAACCCCGCCACCACACCGAAACCAAGGGCCCAGGGGAGCCCCTGCGCCCGCGAAACCCGGAAAGTCAACCCTGTGGGCTGCATCACCTGCATTCCGGAGCGCCTCCCGTTACCATCAGGAGGTGATGGCAGAACACCGGCGTCATAGACCAGAGCTGCTCCATCGGCGTGTGTCCGGACCTGCCGCCGGCGGTCTGTCCCGTGGCGACGTCGCTTCCCGGATGAGCAGCGGCCTGGACAACCGCGTGCCGGACGCAACCAGCCGCAGCCTCTGGGAGATCGTCCGCGCCAACGTCTTGACTCTGTTCAACGCGATCGTGGGCACGAGCTTTATCTTCCTGCTCCTGCTGGGCAGCTGGCAGGACGCGCTCTTTGGCCTGGCAGCCATCGGCAACGCCGTCATCGGCGTCGTGCAGGAGTACCGCGCCAAGCGCTCCCTGGACCGCCTCGCCGTCCTCGAGGCCCCGCTTGCCCGGGTTCTGCGTGACGGGTCCGTGCAGGAGATCCCGACCGCCGACGTCGTGCTTGACGATGTCCTGGTTCTGCGGGCCGGCGACCAGGTCACGGCCGATGCCTCCGTCCTTGAGAGCGGAGGACTGGAATCCGATGAATCCCTCCTCACCGGGGAGTCGGATCCCGTGGATAAGGAAGCGGGGACTGAGGTGCTCTCCGGTTCGATCATTGTCGCCGGCCGGGGCACCGCCCGAGTGGTCCGGGTGGGCGCTGAATCCTTTTCGAGCAAGCTCGCCGCTGACGCGAAACGGTTCTCGTTGGTGAACTCGGAGATCCGCAACAGCCTCAACCGGATCCTGCGCTGGCTCACTTGGGCGCTGCTGCCGGTCGCCCTGATCGTTGCCAACGGTGAGATGCAGTCGAGGGGCGGCTGGGAGCAGGCCATCACGAGCGGCACCTGGACATCCGCCATGGTGGGAGTGATTGCAAGCGTCATCGCCATGGTCCCGCTGGGGCTGGTCCTGCTCTCAAGCGTGGCTTTCGCTGTGGGTGGGGTCCGGCTGGCCGGGAACAAGGTTCTCATCCAGGAGCTGGCCGCGGTCGAGGGTCTGGCCCGCGTGGATGTCCTCTGCCTGGACAAAACCGGGACACTCACCGAAGGACAAATCATCTTTGACGGTGTGCATGAGCTGTCCGAACCGGCCAAGCCCGGTTGGGAGCACGCGTTGGGGTGGTTCGCCGCGGATCCCGAGGCAAACGCCACGTCGCGTTGCCTTGAGTCGGATTTTGAGCACGACGGCGGCAGCCCGGCAATCTCGTCGGTTCCGTTCTCTTCCGCCCGGAAGTGGAGTTCCGTGACGTTCGACGGCGGAGGTCCACAGCAGGGTTCTTGGATCCTCGGCGCACCTGAAGTAGTGCTCGGGGCCAGGCCTGGCGGCGCTGAAACGGGTCCGGCCGCGGTCGCCGTCCTGGACAGGGCCGGCCGGCTCGCCGCCTCCGGACTGCGGACGGTCGTGCTCGCCTTCGCGGACGGCAAGACCATCACCGTTAAGGACCCAACACTGCCGGCAGATGTGAATCCCGTGGTTGTGCTGACGTTCCGGGAACAGATCCGCCCCGATGCCCGGCAAACGCTCGACTACTTCCGTGATCAGGGCGTCGAGCTGAAGATCATCTCGGGAGACGACCCCCGGACCGTCGCGGCGATTGCACGCAGCGTGGGCCTGGATATCGGGGACGGGTACGATGCCCGGAAACTCCCGGCGGACCCCCTGCTGCTTGAAGAGGTCATGGGCGACCATACGGTCTTCGGCCGGGTGGGTCCGCACCAGAAGAAGGACATGGTGGCAGCACTTCAGCGCCGGGGGCACACGGTCGCTATGACCGGCGACGGCGTCAATGACGTCCTGGCGCTGAAGGAGGCGGACCTTGGAATAGCCATGAACTCGGCCGCACCGGCCACGAAGGCCGTGGCCCGGCTGGTCCTGCTGGACGGACGCTTTGACCGGCTGCCCGGGGTGGTGGCCGAGGGCCGCCGCGTGATTGCCAACATTGAGCGGGTGTCCAGGCTGTTCCTCAGCAAGACTGCGTACTCGATCGCGATCGCAGTGAGCTTCGGACTTCTCAACCTGCAGTTTCCCTTCCTGCCGCGCCAGCTATCCTTCACGGACGGCCTGACGATCGGCATTCCCTCCTTCTTCCTGGCGCTGATGGCCAATACCCGCCGCTACCGGCCGGGGTTCCTGCGGCGGTCCCTGTCCTTCGCCATCCCCGCCGGGCTCATCGTCACGGGTGCACTGCTGGGCCTGAACCTGTACGCGGCTTCCGGCGGAGCTGCCGCGTCCGGACCGGAGTCGCTGCAGTCCGCCTCGGTCCTGACCCTGTCTGTGGTCGGGTTGTGGATCCTCACGGTGGTCTCCCGCCCGCTCGACGCGAAGAAGTTGGCGGTGGTGCTGGCGATGTGCGCCAGCCTCGTCATCCTGCTCAACCTGCCGCTGGCCCAGGAGTTCTTCCATTTGACCTGGCCGCCGGCGGATTTGTTGCGGGCAGCGCTCGTGGCCGCGGTTGCCGGCGGGCTCGCCCTCGAGCTCCTGGCCTGGATCCACGGCAGGAAATTCCCCCGCTGAGCGGCGCCGTTTTGTGGTGTGGGGGTTAAATGCGGGAGAGCCCCAACCTGGTGGTTGGGGCTCTCGACCGTGTAATGATGTTCCGGCGGTGACCTACTCTCCCACACCCTCCCGGGTGCAGTACCATCGGCGCTGTGGGTCTTAGCTTCCGGGTTCGGAATGGGACCGGGCGTTTCCCCCACGCTATGACCGCCGTAACCCTTGCTCCCGTACCGTTCCGCCCCTGGGGGTGGTGGTGGGAAATCTTGTGGTTACAACATACTTCCTGCACTTTTTGGGTGCAGTTGTGGTGTTGTTATTTTGTTGTCGGTTCTCAAGCAACGGGTTTGTTGGTTGGGAACCACATAGTGGACGCAAGCAGTCTTGTTTCTTTTTACCACCCTTGGCGGGTAAACCTCTTTTGAAGGTTTGGTTTACCCAGGTGGTGTGTGGTGTAAGTTATCGGCCTATTAGTACCGGTCAGCTTCACGAGTCTTTAGTCCTCGCTTCCACATCCGGCCTATCAACCCAGTGGTCTGGCTGGGGGCCTCTCACACACAAGGTGTATGGAAATCTCATCTCGAAGCGAGCTTCCCGCTTAGATGCTTTCAGCGGTTATCCCATCCGAACGTAGCTAATCAGCGGTGCACTTGGCAGTACAACTGACACACCAGAGGTTCGTCCGTCCCGGTCCTCTCGTACTAAGGACAGCCCTTCTCAAATTTCCTGCGCGCGCAGCGGATAGGGACCGAACTGTCTCACGACGTTCTAAACCCAGCTCGCGTACCGCTTTAATGGGCGAACAGCCCAACCCTTGGGACCTACTCCAGCCCCAGGATGCGACGAGCCGACATCGAGGTGCCAAACCATGCCGTCGATATGGACTCTTGGGCAAGATCAGCCTGTTATCCCCGAGGTACCTTTTATCCGTTGAGCGACGGCCATTCCACAATGTACCGCCGGATCACTAGTCCCGACTTTCGTCCCTGCTCGAGATGTCTCTCTCACAGTCAAGCTCCCTTGTGCACTTACACTCGACACCTGATTGCCAACCAGGCTGAGGGAACCTTTGGGCGCCTCCGTTACTTTTTAGGAGGCAACCGCCCCAGTTAAACTACCCATCAGGCACTGTCCCTGACCCGGATTACGGGCCGAAGTTAGATGTCCAAAGTGACCAGAGTGGTATTTCAACGATGACTCCACCCGAACTGGCGTCCGGGCTTCAACGTCTCCCACCTATCCTACACAAGCCACTCCGAACACCAATACCAAACTATAGTAAAGGTCTCGGGGTCTTTCCGTCCTGCTGCGCGTAACGAGCATCTTTACTCGTACTGCAATTTCGCCGAGTTTATGGTTGAGACAGCGGGGAAGTCGTTACTCCATTCGTGCAGGTCGGAACTTACCCGACAAGGAATTTCGCTACCTTAGGATGGTTATAGTTACCACCGCCGTTTACTGGGGCTTAAATTCTCAGCTTCGCCTTGCGGCTAACCGGTCCTCTTAACCTTCCAGCACCGGGCAGGAGTCAGTCCGTATACATCGTCTTGCGACTTCGCACGGACCTGTGTTTTTAGTAAACAGTCGCTTCCCCCTGGTCTCTGCGGCCCCTGCACGCTCCGGACAGCAAGTGTCCATCACGATGGGGGCCCCCCTTCTCCCGAAGTTACGGGGGCATTTTGCCGAGTTCCTTAACCATAATTCTCTCGATCGCCTTAGTATTCTCTACCTGATCACCTGTGTCGGTTTGGGGTACGGGCGGCTAAAACCTCGCGTCGATGCTTTTCTCGGCAGCATAGGATCACCGAATCCCCCCATACGGGGGTCCCATCGGGTCTCAGGCATCATGAACGGCGGATTTGCCTACCGTTCGCCCTACATCCTTAGACCGGGACAACCATCGCCCGGCTCGGCTACCTTCCTGCGTCACACCTGTTAATACGCTTGCCTCCCAGGATCAGGTCCCGCGCTCCACCAAAACCCGGGTCGCCACAAGGGCGATCGGGCAGGTTTCGGGCGGTTAGTATCCCCTGTTCAGCATGGGCGGTTTTTCGCCGGTACGGGAATATCAACCCGTTGTCCATCGACTACGCCTGTCGGCCTCGCCTTAGGTCCCGACTTACCCAGGGCAGATTAGCTTGACCCTGGAACCCTTGATCATTCGGCGGACGGGTTTCTCACCCGTCTTTCGCTACTCATGCCTGCATTCTCACTCGTGTAGGCTCCACCGCTGGTTTACACCGCGACTTCACTGCCCACACGACGCTCCCCTACCACTCCAGACGCCTGAACCAACCCCGCAAGGGGGCGGCTTAGCTAATATCTGAAATCCACAACTTCGGCGGTGTACTTGAGCCCCGCTACATTGTCGGCGCGGAATCACTTGACCAGTGAGCTATTACGCACTCTTTTAAGGATGGCTGCTTCTAAGCCAACCTCCTGGTTGTCTTCGCAACTCCACATCCTTTCCCACTTAGCACACGCTTAGGGGCCTTAGTTGGTGGTCTGGGCTGTTTCCCTCTCGACTATGAAGCTTATCCCCCACAGTCTCACTGCTGCGCTCTCACTTACCGGCATTCGGAGTTTGGCTGACGTCAGTAACCTTGTAGGGCCCATTAGCCATCCAGTAGCTCTACCTCCGGTAAGAAACACGCAACGCTGCACCTAAATGCATTTCGGGGAGAACCAGCTATCACGAAGTTTGATTGGCCTTTCACCCCTACCCACAGCTCATCCCCTCCATTTTCAACTGAAGTGGGTTCGGTCCTCCACGACGTCTTACCGTCGCTTCAACCTGGCCATGGGTAGATCACTTCGCTTCGGGTCTAGATCACGCCACTGCAACGCCCTATTCAGACTCGCTTTCGCTACGGCTTCCCCACACGGGTTAACCTCGCGACGTAACACTAACTCGCAGGCTCATTCTTCAAAAGGCACGCCGTCACAACTACAAGGTTGCTCCGACGGATTGTAAGCACACGGTTTCAGGTACTGTTTCACTCCCCTCCCGGGGTACTTTTCACCTTTCCCTCACGGTACTGGTCCGCTATCGGTCATTAGGGAGTATTTAGGCTTATCAGGTGGTCCTGACAGATTCGCACGGGATTTCTCGGGCCCCGTGCTACTTGGGATACTTCACCGGGCGGTACACAACATTTCGGTTACGGGGCTCACACCCTCTCTGGCCGGCCTTTCAAGACCGTTCACCTATGCCTGTACTACTCACCCCACTGCCCCGGCAGAGACAGAATGGGAAGTCCCACAACCCCGACCATGCAACGCCCGCCGGCTATCACACATGGAACGGTTTAGCCTGATCCGCGTTCGCTCGCCACTACTGACGGAATCACTATTGTTTTCTCTTCCTGCGGGTACTGAGATGTTTCACTTCCCCGCGTTCCCTCCACGCACCCTATGTGTTCAGATGCGGGTCACCAGGTAACTCGCGCCCCTGGCGGGGTTTCCCCATTCGGACACCCTGGGATCACAGTCCGGTTATCGACTCCCCCAGGCTTATCGCAGATTCCTACGTCCTTCTTCGGCTCCTAATGCCAAGGCATCCACCGTGTGCTCTTAAAAACTTGACCACAAAAGATCAAAAACGCTAATTTTCGAGAGAACCACGAAAACCAACCCACACACCCCAAAGGGCGCCCGGGCCAGATCCAGGTTCATATTCTTGGAAATTGCTTCTTATAAAAGATGCTCGCGTCCACTATGTAGTTCTCAAACAACAACCCCGTACCACACACCCCACACACTCACGTGCGCGCTCGGTGCAGCCAGGAAACCAGAAACACAAGTCCCACACCCCGCACCCCACCCCAAAGGGCGAAGCACAGACCATGGTCCTGTTGTCTCAGGACCCAACAGTGTGCCAAACACTACCCAGCGAATCATTCCGGCCGCGTTCCAGGACCACCGCACTCCCAAAGGAGGACGCAGGGTCCGTACTTGCCGCCGGCATGTGCCGCCAGGCACCTATTTGTTGATATTCCACCCGTGAGCACCCGCCGCAGAACTAGCGTCTGCGCAACGGGCATATACTCCTGACAACCCCTCCACACTCAAATGCATGAGGCAAGGTGGTTGTAGGTGCTCCTTAGAAAGGAGGTGATCCAGCCGCACCTTCCGGTACGGCTACCTTGTTACGACTTAGTCCCAATCGCCAGTCCCACCTTCGACAGCTCCCTCCCACAAGGGGTTAGGCCACCGGCTTCGGGTGTTACCAACTTTCGTGACTTGACGGGCGGTGTGTACAAGGCCCGGGAACGTATTCACCGCAGCGTTGCTGATCTGCGATTACTAGCGACTCCGACTTCATGGGGTCGAGTTGCAGACCCCAATCCGAACTGAGACCGGCTTTTTGGGATTAGCTCCACCTCACAGTATCGCAACCCTTTGTACCGGCCATTGTAGCATGCGTGAAGCCCAAGACATAAGGGGCATGATGATTTGACGTCGTCCCCACCTTCCTCCGAGTTGACCCCGGCAGTCTCCTATGAGTCCCCGCCATAACGCGCTGGCAACATAGAACGAGGGTTGCGCTCGTTGCGGGACTTAACCCAACATCTCACGACACGAGCTGACGACAACCATGCACCACCTGTAAACCGACCGCAAGCGGGGCACCTGTTTCCAGGTGTTTCCGGTTCATGTCAAGCCTTGGTAAGGTTCTTCGCGTTGCATCGAATTAATCCGCATGCTCCGCCGCTTGTGCGGGCCCCCGTCAATTCCTTTGAGTTTTAGCCTTGCGGCCGTACTCCCCAGGCGGGGCACTTAATGCGTTAGCTACGGCGCGGAAAACGTGGAATGTCCCCCACACCTAGTGCCCAACGTTTACGGCATGGACTACCAGGGTATCTAATCCTGTTCGCTCCCCATGCTTTCGCTCCTCAGCGTCAGTTAATGCCCAGAGACCTGCCTTCGCCATCGGTGTTCCTCCTGATATCTGCGCATTTCACCGCTACACCAGGAATTCCAGTCTCCCCTACATCACTCTAGTCTGCCCGTACCCACCGCAGATCCGGAGTTGAGCCCCGGACTTTCACGGCAGACGCGACAAACCGCCTACGAGCTCTTTACGCCCAATAATTCCGGATAACGCTTGCGCCCTACGTATTACCGCGGCTGCTGGCACGTAGTTAGCCGGCGCTTCTTCTGCAGGTACCGTCACTTTCGCTTCTTCCCTACTGAAAGAGGTTTACAACCCGAAGGCCGTCATCCCTCACGCGGCGTCGCTGCATCAGGCTTTCGCCCATTGTGCAATATTCCCCACTGCTGCCTCCCGTAGGAGTCTGGGCCGTGTCTCAGTCCCAGTGTGGCCGGTCACCCTCTCAGGCCGGCTACCCGTCGTCGCCTTGGTGAGCCATTACCTCACCAACAAGCTGATAGGCCGCGAGTCCATCCAAAACCACAATAAAGCTTTCCACCCCCCACCATGCGATGAGGAGTCATATCCGGTATTAGACCCAGTTTCCCAGGCTTATCCCAGAGTTAAGGGCAGGTTACTCACGTGTTACTCACCCGTTCGCCACTAATCCCCCAGCAAGCTGGGATCATCGTTCGACTTGCATGTGTTAAGCACGCCGCCAGCGTTCATCCTGAGCCAGGATCAAACTCTCCGTTGAAGTAAAACAGACACACCATGCGCCCCCGGGAAAACGGGATGCACACAATGCACAAAATTTGAAACCAGCTGTAAAAACCAGACCATCCACGGGGTGGACAACCCGGTCAATTCAACCAATTCAATACAATAAATTGGTATCAACAAACTTGGCACACTATTGAGTTCTCAAACAACAGACACACCCGGCACCACCACAACCTCAGCCGTGGATCGCTCCGGAGCAACTTATCTAACTTACCCGAACCCGGGAACCTAAGCAAATCAACGTTTCCGCGACTCACAACTCCACAAGCAGGATCCCCACCCAATAATCAGCGCGTAAAAACCGCACCATATTGCAGGCCGTTCAGAAGGGGGTCGGTCGCTATCTTTCCGCATCAGCGGCGGCGACTCGAACAACAATACACGCCACCAGCACCCCACACAAATCCACCCCCACACCCCACCCCACACCCCCAAAAACCCCGCCACCACACCGAAACCAGCACCCAACCACACCTCCCCCCGGCCAAAACAAGGACACCGGGCTTGTGTGCGGTGCGTCACCTGTCCGGACCGCACACCTGCCGCCCCGCAACAACAGGCCCGGCGGCCCGCCGTCGGACGTTAAACGCAAGAAGGGCCGGCAACCAATTGGTCGCCGGCCCTTCCTCAAGCCACTGGCTTCAGGGGTACTGAATTACCAGGAAGACTTCGTGATGCCCGGGAGCTCACCGCGGTGAGCCATGTCGCGGAAGCGAACACGGGAGATGCCGAACTTCTGGAAGGTACCGCGCGGGCGGCCATCGATGATGTCGCGGTTACGCAGACGTACCGGTGAGGCGTTGCGGGGCAGCTTCTGCAGGCCGAGGCGAGCGGCTTCGCGAACTTCGTCGGTCGAGTTGGGGTCAACCAGAGCCTTCTTCAGTTCGAGGCGCTTTGCAGCGTAACGCTCGACGATGACTTTACGCTGTTCGTTCTTAGCGATCATTGACTTCTTAGCCATGTGTTTAGCGCTCCTCTCGGAATTCGACGTGCTTGCGGATGCGGGGGTCGTACTTCTTCAGGACCATACGGTCCGGGTCGTTACGACGGTTCTTGCGCGTCACGTAGGTGTAACCCGTGCCCGCGGTCGACTTGAGCTTGATGATCGGACGTACGTCCTTGTCCTTAGCCATTAGAGCTTCACTCCTCGTGCCAGGATGGCGGCTACGACTACGTCGATGCCACGCACGTCGATGGTCTTGATGCCACGTGCAGAGACCTGCAGGGTGACATTACGGCGCAGGGACGGAACCCAGTAGCGCTTCTTCTGGATGTTCGGGTCGAACCGGCGCTTGTTGCGTCGGTGCGAGTGCGAAATGCTGTGTCCAAAGCCCGGCTCGGCTCCGGTCACCTGGCAGTGTGCTGCCATGACGACTCTCCTCAAAAATAAATGAAACGGTTGCGGAGTTCCCGCGTAACCGTGCGACAGGCGGCGTCCGCATCCAGCACCCACAGGTTTCGGTAGTTCCGCAGTATGCAGGCAGACGGCGTAAACCGACTGCCTTCAACACTGCGGCGAAGATTGTGGGCCACGGTCACCGGGCGGCGGAACCTTTCGGAAGGCCACTGCGAAGTACCGGGATGCCGGGCGAATACAGGAGTGCACGCAACTTGAGCCCCTAACTACCGGCCCGCGGGACTGTCGATACCGCAGACAAATCCCGCCAACCGGAGCAATTGCACACGCTCCGCGCCACCTAGCGCCTACCAAGTCTACGAGCTTGACGAATTAAAGGCCAATCCGGTATTCGGCGGTGTATAAGGGGCGCCACCTGGTCCGGAGCGAAGTCACATCGGCACCCTAGCGGTTTCACAGCCAATTGATAGGCGCCGGGCGCACCGTGGAGTCATGAAATCCTCACTCCAGCGGGCTGCGCCGGCCACGCCAAGCCGGGCTCCCGTGGAGCGGTTCCGCCGCCAGTCCCGGAGGCGCTTGCTCCGGGCTGATCTGCTGACCGTGATGGCGTGGGCGTCGGTGTCCTTTGCCGTCGCCCTGTGGCTGGCCGACGGCGGCGCTACCGGATTCTCGACGCCGGCCGGTTCCTTCACGGCCCTGGGGATCGTTGCCGGACTTGCCGGCATGGACCTGTTGCTGCTGATGCTGCTGCTCGTGGCACGCACTCCGCTGATCGACGGCGCTGTCGGGCACGACCGGGCCCTCGAATTTCACCGGAAACTCGGCAAACCGTCGCTTTACCTGCTGCTCGCGCACGGCATCCTGATCGCGATCGGCTACGGCCTGGCCGAGGGGCTCGATCCGGTCAGTGAACTCGTGGCACTCTGGGCCCTGGTCCCTGATATGTGGCTCGCCGTCGTGTCCATCGGGTTGTTCATCGCCGTCGTGGTCACCTCCGTGGTGACGGTCCGGCGCCGGCTGCCGTACGAGTTCTGGTACGTCGTCCACCTGTTGACCTATGCGGCGGTGCTGACCGCGATCCCGCACCAGTTCAGCGTCGGCGGTCTCTTCGCCGAAGGCACCTGGCAGCGCTGGTACTGGCTCGCGATCTGCATCGCCACCGGCGCTGCCCTCGCCCACTACCGCGTGCTGGAGCCGCTGGTAGCCACTGTCCGGCACCAGCTGATTGTGAGCCGCGTCGTCACGGAGGCCCCCGGCGTCGTCAGCATTGAACTCACCGGCCGCCACCTCGACGAACTGGCGGGCAGCGGCGGCCGGTTTTTCATCTGGAGATTCCTCGCCCCGGGGATGTGGTGGCATCCGCACCCGTTCAGCCTCTCCGCCGAACCCGTATTGTTCGATTCCTCCGGCCGGGGCCTGCTGCGGATCACCGTGCGCAATCTCGGCCGGGGCTCGGCGCAGCTGGCACGGGTGAAAACTGGGACCAGGGTCGCCATCGAGGGACCCTACGGACTCTTCAGCACGGCGGCCCGCAGCCGGAACCGCGTGGTGATGATCGGAGCGGGCATCGGCATCACCCCGCTCCGCGCCCTGCTGGAGCGCACCCCCTTCGAACCGGGCAACGCAACCGTGATCCTCCGCGGCCACAGCGAGGAGGAACTCTATCTGGGGGACGACGTCCTGGAGCTTTGCCGCCGCCGCGGCGCCACCCTGTTCCACCTCACCGGCCCCCGGACCACAGGCGAACACAGCTGGCTGCCGGAATCGGCCGTTCATTCAGGGCACCGGCTGGCCAGCTACGCCCCGGAGATCGCCGACTCCGACGTCTACATCTGCGGTCCGGACGCCTGGGCACGCAGCGTGATCAGTGCAGCCCGCGGGGCCGGTGCCCGCGAAGAACAACTCCACTACGAAAGGTTCGACTGGTGAGAATACGAGCAGCGGTTTCAGCAGCACTTGCCTCCGCCGGGATCCTTCTGGCCGGCTGGCAGTCCGGCGCCCACGTCGCAGAGACCGGGAGCACGGCGGCGGCCACGTCAGCCGCCACTTCGTCCGGCTCGTCGACCGGGGCGGGAGGGAGCAGCACCAGCGGATCTTCCGGTTCCGGTTCCGCCAGCGGATCCTCTGGCTTCTCGGGAACGACCGGCAGCTCAGGGGCCGCGGCGCAGGCCGCCGGAACCTTCGCCGGCAGCGCGGTCCAGACCCGTTTCGGCGCCGTGCAGGTGCAGATCACCGTGAAAGCCGGTGTGATCACGGATGTCACCGCGCTGCAGCTGACCGACGATGACCGCAAGTCCGTGCAGATCAGCAACCGGGCCGCGCCGCTGCTGCGTGCCGCTGTCCTCAAAGCCCAGTCCGCCCAGGTGCAGACGATCAGCGGCGCCACAGTCACCAGTGCCGCCTACCTAACTTCTCTTCAGGGCGCCCTCGATGCAGCCAACCTTTAGGCCTTCGCCCGCCGAGCACCCGGCCCGCAGCGCCCCCGGCCTCCCGGCCCTGAAAAGCAGGACGTTCCAGTGCATGGGGACCGTCATCAGCCTCGCCCTGCCGGCCGGCGAAGCGTCGCTGGACGAGGGCCAGCGACTGGAAGGTGCCACGGACGCCGTCGAACGTGTGTTTGCCGGCCTGGACGCGATGTTCAGCCTCTACCGTCCCGATTCCGAAGCGAGCCGGCTGGCCAGGGGCGAGGTCACGCTCCGGGAGGCCTCGGCGCCCTTCCGCGCCCGCTTTGCGGACGCCACCGCGTGGGGGCTCCTGACCGAGGGGTTCTTCACCCCCGAGCGGCCCGACGGCGTGCTGGACCTCTCCGGAATCATCAAGGGTTACGCGATCGACCAGGCAGCGACGGCACTGCAGGACATCGGCGTCGAGGACTGGTGCCTGAACGCCGGGGGCGACGTGCTGGTGAGCGGTTCGCCGGCACCGGGAACCGGGTCCCCGTGGCTGGCCGGCGTTGTGGACCCGCATGATCGCGGGGCGCTGCTCTCGGGTTTCCCCTTGGGTGGCACGGGCCGCTTCGCCGCCCTGGCGACGTCCGGGACCGCGGAGCGCGGTGACCACATTTGGCGGGCCGGAGTGGGGCGCACGGAATTCCGCCGCTCCGAGTTCCGCCAGGCGTCGGTGGCAGCCCTGGACATCGTCACCGCGGACGTGCTGGCGACGGCCATCGTCGCGGGCGGGAGGCCCATGCTGAACTGGGCCACGGACAGCTGGGACATCGAAGTGCTTGCCATCCTGGGCAGCGGGGAACTGCTCGCGACGCCGGGGTTCCGAGCCTAGAGGTGCGTGAGCCGGGGGTAACGCGGCGTCAGGCCGTCCCCGGACGACTTCCCCGTGACCCGACGGACCACCCACGGCCCGGCGAACTCGCGGACCCAGCGGGCGTTGGCGCGGAGTGCCTCGGCGCGGCCGAGCTCCGGTACAGGGGTCATGGGCGGGACGTCGATCGAGTGGTCGTGCTCCAGGACGGTGAGGACGCGCTTGGCCATGTTGGCATGGCCCGCGGGAGACATGTGCATCCGGTCGGTCGCCCACATCCCCCAGTCGTAGTATTCGCTGAAACGCCAGTAGTCCACTAGGAGGGCGCCGTGGTCACCGGCGATTCCGCGGACCAGTTCGTTGTAGATGGCGGTGCGGCCGCGCGTCGTGCCGAAGATCTTCGAGCCGCGGGAGTCGAAACCGGTGAACATCACAATGGTTGCGCCGGTGGCCTTGAGCTTGCGGATCCCGGCGTCGTAGTCCACCAGCAGGTCATCGATGTCGACCTTGGGCCGGAGGATGTCGTTGGCCCCGGCGTAAATGCTTACGACGGTGGGTTTCAGTGCGACGGCGGCATCGACCTGTTCGGCCAGGATCTGGCGGATTTTCCGGCCGCGGATGGCGAGGTTCGCGTACCCGAAGCCCGGATCGGCCGCGCCAAGCTGCTCGGCCACCCTGTCAGCCCAGCCCCGGACGCCGTTGGGGCGGGTGGGGTCGTCGTCGCCGACGCCTTCCGTGAAGGAGTCTCCAAGGGCTACATAACGGGACGTGAAATCCATGGTTCCAGTCTGCCAGCAGTTGCCCCAAGCAAACAAAGCGGGGTCAATCAACGCAGGGCAACAAAGTGGCCGACCGCTACTCGCGGATCCGCACCGCCGATTCACGCAGGTACTGCTCCACCCGGGTGTAAGCGTCCCGGGTCAGGGCCTTCCAGAGCGCGATGGCAAGGCGCGGCTTGGTGCTTTCCAGCTCGGCAATGGCCTCCGCGCTGAGCACCATGAGCTCCACCGGCCCGACGGCCCGGACCGTGGTTTCCTGCCGGCTGCCGCTGCCCAGGGCCAGCTCGCCAAACGTCATCCCGGCGCTGAGGGTATTGAGCTGGACCCGCTCCGTACTCGGCCCCGGGGAGGTGCTGCTGACCTTGCCGGAGGTGATGAAGTAGACCCCGCCGAACCGCAGCCCGACCCGTCGGATGACGTCGCCGTCGTCGAATGACTTTGGGGTCATGAGGGCTTCCAGCGCGGCGGCGTCCGCCGCGTCCAGTGGCGACAGGGCGGGCGACGCGGTGACGGGCACGTGGTCCGGCAGCAGCAGCCGGATCCCGTAGCGTTCCAGCAGGCGGTTTTCGCAGTATTCGACGGCGGCGTTCCGGCTCGAGAAGGACGCCACCGGACGCTGCGCGGACGGCCCCAGGGCTTCCGAGACGGACCCGTCCGCCTCGATCAGCACGAGCTCCCGGCCGGCGGCGGAGAGCCCCTCCCGCGCCGATTCCAGCATGCGCAGGGCAACCTCGCTCACCTGGTCGGTGCGGCGCAGGTCCAGGACCACCAGTTCGACGTCGTCCTCCAGGCTGCTGAGCTCCCGGACCATGGACTCGGTTCCGGCGAAGAGCAGGTCGCCGTTGAGCTCGATCACGCGGGCACGGTGGCCGTGGCCGCGGAGGACGTCCGCGGCCTCGTCATTGCGGCGGATGCCCGAGGGTGTCTCGGTCACGTCGTATGCGGCGAGGATCGCGGACCTGCCAGTACGGGCGGCGCGGACGAAATGCAGTTCCATGTCCCGGGAGAGGCGCTGGGCGGCGGCGAGGCCGCGGACGCTGCTGCCGTGCTCATCCAGCGGCGGCGAATAGACGGCCAGGCCCACCTGACCGGGCAGCACTGCGATGATCCCGCCGGCCACACCGCTCTTTCCCGGCATGCCCACGCTGCTGATCCAGGCACCGGCGTCGTCGTACATGCCGGACGTCATCATGACGGACAGCACGCGCTCCACCGGGCCGATCCCCAGCACCTGCCTGCCGCTGAGCGGATTCCGGCCGCCGTTGGCGAGCGTGGCGGCCATGATCGACAGGTCGAAGCAGTTCACGAGGACGGAGCACTGGCGGAAGTAGTCCTCCAGGACCGGCGCCGGGTCATCTTCAATGATGTTAAACGAGCGCAGCAGGTACGCGAGCGCCGTGTTGCGGTGCCCGTGCTTGAGTTCGGACTCGAAGACGCTCTCGCTGACCGAGAGCTGACGGCCCGCAAAAGCGGAGTACGTGCTGAGGATCCGCTTGAAACCGGACTGCCCGCCGGACCCGCTGATCAGTGAGGTGGCAGTGAGGGCGCCCGCGTTGATCATCGCATTGGCGGGCCGGCCTGTTCCTTCGGCCAGGGAGATTTCGTTGAAGGAATCCCCGGACGGTTCGACGTCCACTTTGGCGTCGACTGCCTCGTTGCCGAGGTCCTCGAGGGCCAGCCCGTAAGTAAAGGGCTTGGAGATGGACTGGATGGTGAATTCCTCGCGGGTGTCCCCGATTTCGTAGACCTTGCCGTCCACGGTGGCGAGGGCGATGCCGAAGTTCTCCGGGTCCACGTTGGCCATGGCCGGGATGGTGCTGTAGGGCTTGCCGTCCTTGAGCTGGGCGATCTCGGCGTGGATCTGGCGGAGGTAGCTGTCGATCGGCGATTCCATAGGGCCAACACTAGGCGACGCCCTGGTGGGCGGGACGGTGGGCGGGACCGTGGGCGGGGCGTTGGGGCGGCCCCTAGGACTGCTTGTTTTCCCGCAGGATCCAGTGGTCCTTGTCCAGGCGGCCCACGATCTTCTCGCCGATCCGGGCGAGGTCGGCGACGTCGTCCTCGCTCAGTGCGTCGAGGAACAGCGAGCGGACGGCCTCGACGTGGCCCGGAGCGAGCTCCACAATGGTCTCCATCCCGGCGTCAGTGAGATGCGCCGTCGTGACGCGGGCGTCCCCCGGGTGCGGACGGCGCTCCACCCAGCCGCGGGTCTGCAGCTTGGTGACCACATGGGAGAGCCTCGACAGGGAGGCGCTGGTGCGCGCAGCCAGTTCACTCATGGGCAAAAACCGGCCGTCGGCCTCGGAGAGCATCGCCAAGACGTTGTAGTCGAAGAGGGAGAGCTTGCGCGCGTGGTGCAGCTGCGTGTCCAAGGCTGCCGGAAGGAGAGTGTTGATGCTTACCTGGGCCAGCCAGGCCCGGCGTTCGTCGGCATTCAGCCAGCGCGTTTCAGTCATGGATACAGTCTAGGAGACTTGAAGATTGACGGTTCAACTTCGCGGTATTCCGTGACAAAAATTTCCCGTCTGTGCCCTGAGGGCAGGCGGTAGGCTGACCGTATGTATGTAGTCTCCTTGACCTACAAGGTCCCCGAAGAGATCGTTGACTTCCATCTCCCGGCGCACGTCACGTGGCTGCAGGATGCCTTCGACCAGGGCATCTTCCTGGTCGCAGGGCGGAAGATCCCCCGCACTGGGGCGCTGCTGCTGTCCAACGCCGAGCGCGGCGCCCTGGATGCCTCGCTGGCCAAGGATCCGTTCTACGTCAACGGAGTGGCCGAATTCGACGTCGAGGAGTTCCACGCGAGCAGGGTGGCCCCGGGCTACGAAAACCTGCTGGACAGCTGAGCCCGCCTCCGGCGGAAACGAGCGGAAGCGCACAGTTCAGGCCGCGGGGATCTTGGCGGTCAGCTTCTTCAGTCCGGCCTTCGGGGGGACCCTGACCGGCTCCGGCCAACGCGGGCTGAGCTCGTCCCCCAGTGTGACGCCCCTCAGCTTGCGCCCGAAGAGCGGCACCACCCAGTCATGGACCCAGCGCCGCTGCCGGCGTTCCCAGTCGCGGAGGCCCAGTTTCGCCGGCGGCTCCCAGTCCCTGGGCTTCACCTTGTGCGGAACCCCGAGCTGGTCCAGGACCTGGCCGGCGAGATACTTGTGGCCTGCCTTGGACATGTGCAGACGGTCTGTATCCCACATCCGCGGATCGTAGAAGGCGTCGAAGCACCAGTAATCCACCAGCACGGCCTCATACCTCGCCGCGATCTCGCGGACGCGCTGGTTGTAGACGGCGTTCCGCCTCTTGAGGGGTTCCAGCAGCGCCGAGACCCGGACGTCGAAACCCGTGAACAGCACCACCGTGGCCCCGCTGGCGGCCAGCCTGGCGACGAGGAACTCGTAGTCCTTCATCAAGGCGTGGATGTCGGTCCCGATATCCAGGACGTCGTTCCCGCCGGCGTACAAGGTGACCAGTGTCGGTTCCATGGCCAGCGCAGGTTCCAGCTGTTCCGCGATGACGTGCCGCAGCCTCTTGCTCCGTATCGCGAGGTTGGCATACTCCCACCCCGGATCCGCCCTGGCCAACCGCTCCGCCACCCGGTCCGCCCAGCCCCGAACCCCATTGGGCAGCCGCGCACTGTAGTCCCCCACCCCCTCGGTGAAGGAGTCCCCCAGGGCAACATAGACCCGCCGCCCATGAGCGCCCGGGGCAAGAAGATTCTCAGCCATGGCCCCACGGTATCCAGCACACCCGGCCAACAAGGAACAGCGGGGTAAACGGGAGGAACACAATGCCGAGCGAACCGCACGACTGCCGAGGGAGGCCTCCAGAGAAACAACGCGGGGTCACCTACGGCCCATCCCGGCGGGGATTATGGGCGCTAAATGACCCCGCGTTGCAGGTGACGGAAGCGCACAAGAGGTGAGTTGACCACAAGGCCGCTGCCGGTGCTTTGCGAAGGAGCGCATCGCCGACCAAGGCCGCCCGCGGCCGCGGGAGGTGTCTAAGCGACGGCAAAGCAGCGGTTGCGGCCGAAAGCCCGGCAGGATCTGCTGAAGCGTCGGCGGGAAAACGGCAACTACTGCGGGAGCGTCGCCTAGAGCTCGGCCTTCCCCTGCCGCCAGTACCCCATAAACGCGACCTGCTTCCGGTCAATCCCCACGTCCCGCACCAAGTAACGGCGCATCTCCTTGACCACGCCCGCTTCACCGGCGATCCAGGCGTAGAACGGCATCGCCCCGGCGGGCTTGTCCGGATTCCGGCTGGCGCTGATCGCCGCGGCATCCATCCGGGCCGGGATCTCCCACAGGATGTCGCGGTCCACGTTGACGTCCTCGGGCTCGGGGCCGGCGGCCGGTTCCGGCGTTGAGCGGAGCCCTACCCAGCCCGGGCGCGTGACGGCGGCCCGGACCGCCTCCTGCAGCAGTTCGCCGTGCGGACGCGACCGGCCGATCGCCGCACCGCGCGCAAGCCAGGTGATCTCTATGTCGGCGGCTGTTGTGATGCCCTGGAAGTCGCCGGCCTCCGGGACCTCCAAGATGGCGTGACCGCTCACGTACGGCGGCAGGCTCTCGAGGATGGCGCTGATGGCGGGGACGGCGGTCTCGTCTCCGGCCAGGAGGACCCGCTGGGCCAGGCCCGGACGCCATTCGATCCCCGAGTAGGTTTCGGCCGTGACGCAGTGCGCGGCCCGGTTGTTGGGCCCGATCAGGGTCAGGGTGTCACCCGGTTTGGCGTTCAGGGCCCAGTTGGCCGCCGGCCCGCCGTGGCCGGCGTCGTCAAAATGCAGCACGAAGTCGACGTCGAGTTCCGGGTAGACGGCGTCAAGGCGTTCCTGCCGCACGGTGTAGGTGCGCATGGAGCCGCGGGTCGCGGGATCCATGGCCAGCCATTCGCGGTACCAGCCGGTCTGTTCCATACGGAACTCCGGCAACGGCAGGGCGGTGCCGTCCGCGGCCAGCGACGGAATCATGAGTTTGATGCGCAGGTCCAGGGTGCTGCCGCTGACGCCGAAGTCCCGCAGCGAATAGCCGCCGAAGGTGATCCGCCGGAAGTTGGGGCCGAGCTGCTGGACCGCCGTGACCTGGACTTCGAAGGCCAGGGTCATGGGTTCGGTGGCGGGTGCGGTCCTGAGGGCCGCCGGGGCATGTTCCATTGCGGGGGTCTTGGCAGTCATGGGACCAGCTCCAGGGTTGTGGTGTGCGGGGAATCGGCGTGGTGGCGGCCCAGCGGGATGATCAGGGGCGCGCCGGATACCGGGTCGGGGAGCACCCGGGACTCGAGGCCGAAGACGTCGCGGACCATGTCCTCGGTGACCACGGTGCGGGCGTTTCCTTCGGCCACGATCCGTCCGCCCTTCATGGCGATGATGTGGTCCGCGTACCGGGCCGCGAGGTTGAGGTCGTGCAGGACGATCGCCACGGTGGTGCCGCGCTGCCGGTTGAGGTCTGTGATGAGGTCCAGGACCTCCACCTGGTGGGTGAGGTCCAGATAAGTGGTGGGCTCATCCAGCAGCAGCACTTCGGTTTCCTGGGCCAGGGCCATCGCGATCCACACGCGCTGCCGCTGCCCGCCGGAGAGTTCGTCGACGTTCCGCCCCGCGAGTTCCAGTGTTTCGGTGGCGGCCATCGCCTGCTGCACGGCGCGTTCGTCCTCTTTCGAACCGCCTGCCGGCCGGGACCGGAAGAAGCCCTGGTGCGGGTAGCGGCCGCGGCCCACGAGGTCCCGGACGGTGATGCCGTCCGGCGCGGTGGGGTGCTGCGGGAGGAGGCCCAGGGTGCGGGCCACTTCGCGGGCCGGGCGGCTGTGGAGGTCCCGGCCGTCCAGGGTGACGCTGCCGGCCGCGGGCTTGAGCAGCCGGGCTAGGCCTCGGAGCAGGGTGGATTTTCCGCAGGCGTTGGCGCCGACAATCATGGTCACCTTGCCCTCGGGGATCTCCGTGCTGAGCCCCTCGATCACGGTCCGCTGATCGTATTTCAGCGTCAGCCCTGAGGTCTGAAGGGTTGCCATCTCAGGCGTCCTTTCGGTTGGAAGTGACGAGCAGCCAGAGCAGGAACGGGGCACCAAGGGCGCCGGTGATGACACCGACCGGCAGGACCGTTCCGTCGAGCAGCAGCGGTGCGATATTGGCAGCGATGTAGTCGGCGCTCAGGACGATCAGCACGCCGGTCAGGGCCGACGCCGGCAGGCTTGCCTTGCGGACGAACCGGCGCGCAATCGGACCAGCGAGGAACGCGACGAACGCCACCGGCCCGGCTGCCGCCGTCGCCGCCGCGGCGAGTCCGACGGCGGTGATCACGATCGCCAGCCGCGCCGCGCCCACCCGGACGCCGAGGCCCGCGGCGGTGTCGTCGCCGAGTTCGAGGATGCGCAGCGGTCCCGCGAGGAGTACGACGGCGGGCACCAGCACCAGCAGTGCGGTGCCGAGGACCCCGGCCCGGTCCCAGTTTGCAGAGTTGAGCGAGCCGTTGAGCCAGACCAGGACGTCGGCGGCCGTGCGGATGTCCGTCCTCGTCAGCAGGAAGCTGACCACGGCGTGGAGGGCCGCCGCGACGCCCACGCCGGCCAGGATCAGCCGGCTGCCCGCGGCGTCGCCGCGTTGCCCGCCGGACCCAAGGGATCCGCTGCGGGAGATGGCGTAGATGAGGGTGGCCACGCCCAGCGCGCCGGCGAAGGCCGCACCCGAAACGACGGCGCCGGTGGCGCCGAAGACGACGATTGCCGTCACCGCCGCGGCGCTGGCACCGTAGCTGATGCCGATGACATCGGGGCTGGCCAGGGGATTGCGGAGCATGGTCTGGAACAGTGCGCCGGACAGCCCGAACGCGGCGCCGATCAGCGTTCCCACGACGGCCCGCGGCAGCTTGTGCTCCATCACAATGAAGCTGGCGCCCGGGATCCTCTCTCCGCCGGTAAGGTGCGCGCCCAGGATCCGGAAGAAGTCGGGGATGGTGACGGTGTAGCTGCCTAGGAGCACGCTCGCGGCGAAGACCGCCACGACGGCGAGGGCCAGGACGCCGGTCCGCCAGTGTTGCACTATCAGTTTTGGTCGCTCAGCAACGGTTTTGGCGACCGTAAGTGATAGGTCAACGGGGGTTTTGGCTTCGGCGAGTGTCACAGCCCGGCCCCCTTGCCGCGCCGGACCAGCCAGACGAACACCGGGGCCCCGATGAGCGCAGTCATGATCCCGGCGGGGACTTCGCCCGGAAGCAGGATGACCCGGCCGATCACGTCGGCGGCCAGCAGCAGGGCCGGGGCCAGGATCAGCGAGAACGGGAGGATCCAGCGGTAGTCGGGACCGGTCAGGAAGCGGACGGCGTGCGGAATGATGAGGCCCACGAAGCCGATCGGCCCGGCCAGCGCCGTGGCGGATCCGCAGAGCAGGACGATTCCCAGGGCGGTGATGCCGCGGGCGGCCCCCACACGCTGTCCCAGGCCGCGCGCGGCGTCGTCGCCGAGGGCCAGATTGTTGAGGATCCGGCCGGTGGCGAGCAATGTCGCGGCTCCCAGCAGCAGGAACGGCAGGGCCGGGAGGATCACGGACCAGTCCCGGCCGGCGATTCCGCCCACCTGCCAGAACCGAAAGCGGTCCAGGGTGTCTCGGCTGGACACCAGGATGACGTTCATCAGCGAAAAGAGTCCAGCGCTCAGGGCGGCGCCCGCGAGGGCGAGCTTCACCGGCGTCGCCCCGTCCCGGCCGAGCGACGCGATCAGGTAGACGAGCACGGCGGCGGCCGCGGCGCCGATGAACGCGAACCAGATATAGCCAGTCAGCGAGGACACACCGAACACGTAGATTCCGGTGACGACAGCCAGCGCGGCCCCGGCGTTGATGCCGATGATGCCCGGGTCCGCGAGGGGGTTGCGCGCCACGCCCTGCATGGCCGCACCGGCGAGCCCGAGGGCGCCGCCGGCCAGCAGGCCAAGGCCGGTGCGCGGGATCCGGGCATGGACCACGGCGTGGTCGCCGTTGGCCGGATCGAACCCGGTCAGCGCCTGCCAGACGGTTTCCAGGGCCAGGCCCCGGGCGCCGACCGCGAGCGACGACGCTGTCACGAGCGCAAGGACGACGACGGCGGCCAGCAGCCACAGCGCACGGCGGCCCCGGGCAGGTGTGGCCGAAGCCGTGGCGGGCTTCGGGGCGGGCCGGGCGGCTGCGGGGGCCGCCGTCGTCGTAAGTGGGCTCATGGCGAGGTGGCTACTTCGCTGCCTTGTCCACTGCCGCGGCGAGGTTCGGCAGGAAGGTGTCCAGGGACCACGGCAGGCTCAGCGGCGAGGACGCGGAGATGGACAGCGTGAGGGTGTTGTCCGTGTCCGCGACGAGCGCGCGGTTCTTGACCGCAGGGATCTGCGCCATCAGCGGGTCGGCCTGGACGGCTGCGGCTGCGGCTGCGTCGGCGACCCAGGTCACGAAGATGTCCGAGTCGAGTTCGTTGGCCTTCTCGGCGGACCACGGGATGTAGAACTCCTTGGAGCCATTGGAGTTCTGGTCCACCACGGGAGCCTGTGTCATGCCGATGGAGCTGAGGAACCGGGGGCGGTTGTCATTGCCCGTGTACAGGCTGATCTTCTCGGTGGCGGCGGGGTCCAGGTTGCCGTAGATAAAGCTCTTGCCGGCCAGTTGCGGATACTTCGCGGCCTTGTCCCGGATGGTGGCCTCGGTGGCGGCGACCAGCTTGGTGGCTTCGGCTTCCTTGCCGAGGGCCTTGCCGATGATGGTGGTGGAATCCTGCCAGGAGGTTCCGTACGCCACCTCGGGGTGGGCCACGACGGGGGCGATTTCGCTGAGCTTCTTGTAGTCCTCTTCGGTCAGGCCGGAGTAGGCGCCGAGGATAACGTCGGGGTTGAGCTTGGCGATTTCGGTGAAGTTGACGCCGTCGGCCTCGGAGAACTGGACCGGGGCCTTGTCGGAACCGAATCCGGCACCGAGCTTTTCGAGGGCGGCGTCCTTCCACGGGGTGGAGCCCTGGTCATTGCCGCCCCATTCGTTCTTCGGGACGCCAACCGGAACCACGCCAAGGGCAATCGCCACATCGTCATTGACCCAGGAAACCGTGACGACCCGCTTCGGCTGTTCCTTCACGGTCGTCTCGCCAAACGCGTGCTTGATGGTCACCGGGAAAGCGGAACTGGCCGACTGGCTGGGGGCATCTGCCGCGGTCGAGTTTGTCGGGCCGGTGGAGCAGCCTGTCAGCGAGAGGGCGACGGCGGCCAGGACGGCAGCCGCCTGTCCAGTGGCGCGAAGGAAGCGGCGTCTGGGCAGGGCGCGGCTCGGGGCGGGGAGAGGCATGGGATTCCTTAGGTCAATGATGCGAACCTAAGTAAGGCTAGCCTATCCTTGCCGGAATTAAGCAAACTTTTCGTACCGTAATTGACCCAGATCGTGGTCTTGCCCCGTTGAAACAGCAACGCGGGGTCACTTACGGCCCATCCCGGTGGGGATTTTGGGCTGTAAGTGACCCCGCGTTGCGGTGGGCGGGCAAGGAAGGGCGGGCCGGCAAGCCGCCCGCCTGCGTTCAGCGGAGGACGATGTCCACCGGGTTTGCCTCGGAGCGCCAGGTTCCCTCGGAGCCGGGCCGCGGGCCGATCACGGGGGCGGTGAGCACCCCGGAGCGGTTGGTGCGCTTGTCGCGCAGGATCTCGGTGACGGAGCCGAGGTGCCGGGACAGGTCGATCACGTTCTCCGGCGCGGCCAAGAGCAACTGGAAGCCGAATTCATGAAGAGCCTTGATGCCGGCACCGGCGAATTCCTCCGAGGCCAGGACGAAGGCCTCATCCATCATCACCGTGCCGTACGTGGTGAAGCCCTGCTCGGCGATCCCCAGCTGGTAGCTCAGCGCCGCGGCCATAATGAAGGCCGTGAAGCGCTGCCGCTCGCCGCCGGACATCGAGCCGGTGTCCGCGTGCATAAAGACCTCGGTCTTTCGTGAACCCTTCTTCGAACCCTGCACCTCGCGGTGCTCCTTGCACTGGATGAAGAGGTGGCCGCGGACGTCCAGCACCTCCGCACGCCAGCGCCGGTCCTCCGGAGTCTGCGAACCGAGCCGCTTCACCAGCGTCTCGAGCGACTTGTAACGGTTGGTGAGCTCGGCGTCGTCGTCCGCTTCCGGCCCGGACGCAGAACCGGACGCTGCAGCCGCCGCTTTCCCGGGCCGCGTGTGCCGGACTTTGAGGGCGTTTTGGATGGCGTCCTTGAACTGCTTGGCCGTGGCCGGCAGGGTCGGCTTGATGTCGAGTTCCAGGAAGCTGCCCTCGTGGAAGTTGACCGCGGACAGGATCCCATTGAGCGGCAGGATCCGGCTGGTGATGGAGCGGCGTTCCTCGTCCAGCAGGTGCAGCAGGGTGGAAAAGGATTCGTGCGTGCGCTGGTTGAAGAACTGCCGGAATTCGGCCTCCTGCGCGGGCAGCCCGTCGCTGACGATGGCGTGGTACCGGGCCTCGAACTCCCCTGCGGCGCCGATCGAGGTGCCGTGGTCTGCGGAAATCGACGTTCCCCACTCGCGCACGAAGCCCTCGAAAATGCGGGTGAGCCGCTCCGACGTGGCCTGCCCGCGGGATTCGGCCGTGTGCAGTTCGGCGAGGAGCCGGGTCCGGACCTGGTTGGCGAGGTTGTCCAGCTCGTGCATTTCCGTAATATCGCCGAAGCCGGTGAAGTACGGTTCCAGCGCCGCCACGGTGGCTTCCGACGGCGGCGACTGCTCCAGGCGCGCCCTGGCGGCGTCCAGCAAGGAATCGGCCGTGGTCAGCTGCGAGTCGACGGCCTTGTATTCGCTCTGCAGCACGGCTGCGGCCTCGGTGCTGGACTGGTGCTTGTGCCGGGCCGCCTCGATGCTGGCGCGCAGCGGTTCGAGGTCCGCCTGCGCGGCGAGGGCGTCCTTGAGGCGCTGCTCGATCCGGGCGAGTTCGTCCGCGGCCACCGCGGCCGACACCTGTTCCCAGGGCCGGTGGTCCTCAGCCACGCGGCGCAGGGCCTCAAGCTGACGGCTCATCCCCTGATGTGATTCCTCCCGGCTTTGCGCGAGTTCGGCGGCCTTGGCCAGCTCCTGCTGCAGGTCCTCAACCTGGGCCGCCACGAGCTCCAGTTTGGAGGCGTTATCGAAGCCCAGGACATAGTCCTGCCGGCCGGTGAAACGGTCGTCCTTTTCCACCGTGTGGCGGTTTCGCTTGACGACGCCGCCCAGGCTCAGGCCCTTGTCCAGCCGGGCAAGCTCGTCGGGGTCCTCCACGCACGGGTAGGCGAAATCGACAGCGATCCGTTCGCGGATCCACTCCCCGGCCCCAGCGCTGGGACCCATGGTGAGGATGTCCAGCTTGGTGAGCAGATCGCCGTCGGCCGCGTCCTCCACGGCCAAGGCGCCGCCGGCGAGGGGCTTGGAGGCGTCCACCGCGCGCAGCGAGCCACGGACGGAATGGTCGTTGAGGTAGCGGGTGACGGCGGCGAAGTGCTCGCCGGGGACCAGCAGCGTCGTGGCGAGGCTGCGCAGCGCGCGCTCGGCCGCGGGCCGCCACTGCTCCTGGCCCTCGGCGAGGTCGATCAGCTCGCCGCCGAACGGCATCTGCTCCTCGGGGACGCCCGTGGCCGCAGAGATGGCGCTGCGGTTCTCGATGCTCGACGGCGGCAGCAGGGACTTGCGGGTCTTGAGCGAAACCAGCTCCTGCTGGGCCGCTGCAAGCTCTCGTTTCCTGGTCGCGTGGCCGTCGAACGCCTCGAAGCGCAGCTCCTTGAGCGCCTCCGAGTCGTCCTTCAGCTCAGCCGAGCGGGCGGCCGCGTGCTCGTGCGCCTGCTCCCAGCCCGCCGCTGTCCACTCAAGTTCCAGGCCGGCGTCCGAGAGTGCCTTGCGCGCCGATTCCTCCACCTGCTGGCGGAGCTTGAGCCCCACCCGGGCGTTCTCGAGCGACTGCTCGATCGCGGAGATGGCGTTGCCGCCCTGGTTGTTGTAGTCCGCCTCGAGCTGGCGGAGGTCCTTGGCCAGGCCGTCCCGGATGCCGCGCTCGGCGCCGAGTTCCTTGGCCTTCGCCTGGGCCAGGTCCTTGAACCGGGCCAGCGTTTTCTCGTGGACGGTGACGGCCAGCTGCTGCCGGTACGCCTCGAATTCCTCCCCGGCCAGCTCCCGGAACCGGTTCGCGTCGAGCAGGGACTGGGCATAGTCCTTGTTCAGCCCGGGTACCGGTGCCAGCTGGTCGCGCTGCTGCCGGACATCCTCCAGGCGCTGCCGGATGGACATCAGGTTGCTGAATTCCTCGACGACGTCGTCCGCCGCCGTGAGCGTGGCGGGCGCGTCCAGGACCTGGTCGCGGAAAAAGTTGTTGACGCTTCCGCCGAGGCCCTTGCCGGCCTGGATGACGCGCAGCAGCGGCAGTGCCTGGTCCGAGTTGATGCCGAGCAGTCGCCGGAAGCGTTCGGCGAAAGCCTTGTGCACGTCGAAGATCTGGGCGTCCGGGAAGATCGCGTCCAGCGCCGACTTGGTGAAGCGCTTCTCCGCGATGCCCTCGATCGCCGCGAGATCCAGCGGCTTGTTGTCGATGAGGTAGTACCGTCCGACGCTGGACTCCGTGCCGTTCTTGGGCAGGTCGAACAGTGCCGACACCGTCACCCGGGTGCCCGCGGCGTTGTCGAACGTCAGGGCGACGGCGGACCACGTCGCCCCGGGCCGCTGGAAGGCACTGGCCGAGCCCTCGCCGACGGCCTTGTCCCCCACCTTGCCGCGCATGTACGTGAACGTGGTGCGCTTGTCCTCGACTGCGCCGCCGGCGCGCTGGGCCGCAGCCTCGTTGGACCGCGGCCTGGCATCGAAGACCCGGAGCATCGCGTCGAACAGTGTGGACTTGCCGACGCCGGAATTGCCCGTCAGCAGGGTGCCGTTGCGGTCCACGTGCATCGTGTGGGCGCCGTGGAAGGTGCCCCAGTTGACGACCTGGACGAGGGCAAGGCGCATCTGGCCCGGGTTGGTGAGCTCGCCCATGGGCAGCATGGTCGCGATGCTCACTTGGTTGCTCCGTTCGTGGTTGCGTTCGACGACGACGGCGATGCCGCCCCCGCCCCTTCGCCGCGCAGCTGATCTTCGATCAGCTCAGCGCGCGGCTCCGACAGGCCCGATGCCACTCCCGGGGCGGCATCGCCGTCGTCGTCTTCGTTTGTCAGGTCGCCTTGGGCGACCGTTTCGGCATCCGGGTCGTCGTCCGGGTCGCCTTCAGCCGCGGCATCAGCTTCGTCCTCCGTGTCGTCGTCTGCGGAAGCTGCCGCGTCGCCGTCGAGCTCCAGCAGCGGCTCCGTGCCGGACTGGTCGGTGGAGGCGGCTACCAGGGCTTCGATCTGGCCGGGGATGTCTCCGATGTTTTCGAAGGGGAGGGCCAGGGGGAGGGCGTTGGAGATGGTGTAGACCTCGTCCAGGCCTGTGGTGAGGAGGAGTTGGCGGGCCAGGAGTTTGGTGATGGCGCGGTTGACGACGTCGGAATCGCGGAGGGCGTCCTGTTGGCCGGAGGGCTGGTAGTGGGCCACCAGTTCGGCGATCTCCTCGCGCGTGATCGTGGGGTCCGTCTGCGCTGTGACATGGCGGTCCAGGAGCAGGCGCAGGCGGAGCAGCACGATGGTTTCGACCCGGCTCAAGGCACGCTGCTGGCGCAGGATGCTGGAGCGGGTACTGCCGCCGACGGCCTCGGGGTCCACGGGCCGCAGCACGGCCACCTTGCGTTCGTGGTCCAGCTGCAGCGTCAGGAAGAGCTCGGAGAGGCGGCTGCGCAGGATCAGCTGGTTGTCCAGCAGCGTGGTCCAGAGCTTTTCGTCCCGGCCGCCGTCGATATACGGGCCCTTAAGGAGTTTCACGAGGGCCTGGCGGACCTTCATCGGAAGCACTCCGGTGTCGCCCGGGAACAGGGCAGCGCCGTCGACGAAGGTGTCCCGCGGGGTGACAGAGAAGGGGGCGGCATGGACGTGCCCGGCCTGGCCGGCCTCCGGCTCTGCGTGACCGTCCTCGGTCTCTACGGCCTGCGTGTCGTGGGAAGTTTCAGTCATCTTCAGTCCTTCTTAAGCGTGACGACCGGCAGGTACGCGGTGCGCGTGGAGCCGTCGATCTGTTCGAAGTCGAGAGTGTCCCAGGCGCCGCGGTCGAAGCCGGCCCCCTCGTGCAGGGCGTGGGAGAGCAGGGCGCGGATCGAGTTAATGTGGCGTTCGTCGGCCGGGAGCTGCTCCCAGGCCTCGGCCAGGGTGGACGCGCCGGCAAACGCGCCGCGGATGGCCTCGGGGCTGGCTTTACCGGTCCTCGGCGAGCGCACCCTGTCCGAGTCGGTGAAGGCGATCGGGTCAGCGAGCCTGGGCGGGGCCGCGAACTCGTCCGGGTCGAAGAGCTTGACCATGGCCAGGGACTCGAAGCCGGCGTTGAACAGCACCGGACCGCGGACCAGCCCGGGGCGTTCCCGTTCGTACGGCAGGGACCGGATGGCCTGCTCAGCCTCCCTGAGGACTTTGCGGAGCCGGACGGACTGGCGGAAGTCGTCGCTCTGGACGTAGGTGTTAAGGCTCTCGCTGAGCTTGCCGTAGATCCGCTGGATCTGGCTGTGCTGGGTGCGCAGTTCCGCAACGAGGTTCTTCAGCGTCTCGCGTTCGTCATGGCTGAGGTCATCAGCGAACTGCCGGCTCAGCACTTCGCCGATCGCCGAACGGAAGCGCAACTGCTGCTGCGGGTCCTCCAGGAACGCAGTGAAGGAACGGAAGGTCCTTCCTTCGGGGCTCTGCCGGAGCCGCTTGTCCGCTTCGAGCACCTGGGCCATGGTGGCGCCCTTGCTCAGGGATTCCTCGATGATCTGGTTGCGGAGCTCCCCCACCAGCTCCTCGATCCGGTCGCGCATCTTCTTGTAGTCCGCGGGCAGGCTGGCGGCGAGGTCGAGGATGTTCCCGGCCGCCTCGACGGCCTCCTCGTCGTCGAGCAGGCCATCAAAATCCCCGGAGCTGATGTCCTCGATCAGCTGGCGGCGTTCGCCGATCTCCTCCTCGAGGGACTCCAGCCGGGCGCTCTGGTCCGGATTGGTCTCGTTGGCGAGCTTCTCGACGTCGCCCAGCAGTGTGCCCAACCGCGAGCCGTTGAGGGTGGAGCGTTCGCTGGAGAGGCTGTCGAGGAAGGCGAGGACACGGGCCGCGGGTTCGGTGACTTCGTACACGATCTGGCCGGACTGGTTCCGGCGGGTCAGGAAGTTCTTCCGGGTCCACTCGTCGCCAAACGTCTTCCCGTTGGCCGAGCCGCCCAGCCCCGGATCCTGGCGGCGGAGCTGCTCCAGGAAGGCGTCGACGTCGGCGTGGAACTGTTCCAGCGGAAGCTGCGGCCGGGTCCGGGTAAAGGACGCCTGCAGCACGGCGATCACCCACGGCGCCGAGCGGGTCAATGCCCAGGCGGGCCCCTTGGTGAGGAGTTCGAGGTCCCGCAGCCGGGCGCTGATGGCGTCGGCGGAGGACAGGGCGGAGCGGGACACGCACTCTCCTTCAGCTGCCGTGGGATCCGGATGGGGCAGCGGTACGGAAAAACTGCCAGCTACAAGGTTAACGCAGGCCCCGGTTTGCATTCATCGTTGTGCGCCGCTCTCTTCAGGAGCAGACTGTGAACAGCACGTGAGAGGAGCCAGCGATGGGCAAAAAAGCAGTACTGATCACGGGGATAGCGGCAGCGGCCGCCATCTTGGGCGGCGCAACTGTGGCAGTTGCAGCCAGCACCCAGACCACCGCACTCCGGTTTCCGGATGCCGGCGTTGCCGCGGTAAACCTCGACCGTCCACTCCGGGCGGACACCCCCGAAACACCCGGGCAGGACGACGATTCCAACCTGCCCGCGCTGAACGCCGAGGACCGGGACAAGGCGGGCAATGCCGCCCTCGCCACGGTCGGCCAGGGCACGGTAAGCGAAGTGGAACGCGAGAACGAGGGCGGCTCCGCTTATGAAGTGGAGGTGCGGCTGAACGACGGCACGCAGGTTGAGGTGCAGCTCGGTTCCGACTTCCAGGTCCTGAGCCAGGGCACCCCGGAGCGGGACGACGACTGATCCAAGGCTAAGCCGGCTGCAACGGGCGGGCCGTGAGGTTTCCGCAACCGGTCCGTGACCTACGCCCCGGTAGGATTTCGATCCCGTATCAAGAGCCGCGGCACGGGCTCCCGACTCTGGCTAGCGCCCTTCCCCCACCCTACGCTCGGGCTACTGATTCAGCCGAAGCAATGGTGCAGGAGGAAGAATGCAGTTCGACCTAAGCGCAGTGGAAACAGGAACGCTGGTGTTCATCGGAACCCTGGTGTTTGCCCTGGTACTGACAGTCTTCATGATGACGGCGTCGTTCGCGGCCCTGGTGCTGGTGGGCGTCGGCCGGCTCGCCTGGATCATCGTGGCAAACATCCTGCTGCGGCTGGTCCACGGCATTAACCACGCCTGGGACCGGCTGGTCCACCACGCCTCCACGGTGGAGCTTCCGGGTGACTTCGCCGGGGACTTTGTCGGGGATATCGCGGCCGAAATTATGGGCCAAACGGCCCCTAGTACGGGCACCTACCCGCGGGTAGTATTGCGGGACAGCTGAAGGGTCCTCCACCCACGGCGGATCCAGGGCTCGAGCCGGTAACCCCGGTTAGAGGAGATGCCCGATGAGCTCCGCCGTTGAGAATCCAGCCACTGACAATCCAGCCGACAGCCCGGCCGCCGGGGCCCCGGTCCCGCCCGGGACGCTGGGCCCCGATGCAACCGCAGCGGACGCGCGGGCCATCGCCGAAGCCGCCCGCGAGACCAGCTGGGACCGGCCCAGCTTCGCCAAGGGCCTCTACCTCGGCAGCTTTGACCTCAGCCTGATCCACCCCTGGCCGGAAGCCCCGGCGGACGACGTCGAACGCGGGGAAGCGTTCATGGCCCGCCTGACCGACTACTGCCGCACCATGTCCGGTCGCACCATAGAGCGCGAAGCCCGGATCCCCGACGAGTACCTCCGGGGGCTGGCCGAGCTGGGGGTCTTCGGCATGAAGATCCCCCGCGACTACGGCGGACTGGGACTCTCGCTGGTGTACTACGGACGGGCGCTGGCAATGCTGTGCTCCGTACACCCCAGCCTCGGCGCCCTGCTCTCCGCGCACCAGTCCATCGGCGTTCCCGAGCCCGTCAAGGTCTTCGGAACCCCCGCGCAGAAGCAGGAATACCTGCCGCGCTGCGCCGCCGGCGCCATCACCGCGTTCCTGCTGACCGAACCCGACGTCGGCAGCGACCCCGCCCGGATGGGCAGCACCGCCGTCCCCTCGGACGACGGCGGGTCCTACGTCCTGGACGGCGTGAAGCTCTGGACCACCAACGGCGTGATCGCCGAGCTTGTGGTGATCATGGCCGTGGTCCCCTCCCACACCGACGCCGACGGCACGGTGCACAAGGGAGGCATCAGCGCCTTCGTCGTAGAAATGGACTCCCCCGGCATTACGGTGGAAAACCGCAACGCCTTCATGGGCCTGCGCGGCATCGAGAACGGCGTCACCCGCTTCCACCAGGTGAGGGTGCCCGCGGCCAACCGGCTGGGACGGGAGGGACAGGGCCTGAAAATCGCCCTCACTACCCTCAACACCGGCCGGCTCGCGCTGCCGGCGCTCTGCGTCGCCTCCGGGAGATGGAGCCTGAAGATCGCCCGGGAATGGTCAAATGCCCGCACCCAGTGGGGCCGGCCGGTGGGCCGGCACGAGGCCGTAGGCAAGAAAATTGCGTTCATTGCGGCCAGCGCCTTCGCCCTCGACGCCGTCTTCGAACTGACCGCCGAAACGGCCGACGCCGGGCAGAAAGACGTCCGGATCGAGGCGGCCCTGGCCAAGCTGTGGTCCACCGAGATCACCTGCCGGATCGCCGACGAGCTCGTGCAGATCCGCGGCGGCCGCGGCTTCGAAACAGCGGACTCGCTGGAGGCCCGCGGCGAGCGCGCGGTGCCGGCTGAGCAGCAGCTCCGTGACCTCCGGATCAACCGGATTTTCGAGGGGTCCTCGGAAATCATGAAACTGCTGATCGCCAGGGAAGCTGTGGACGCGCACCTCGCCGCGGCCGGCGCCCTCGCCTCCGAAGATTCCAGCCTGTCCGACAAGGCCAAGGCCGCGGTCGGCGCATCCGGCTTCTATGCGAAGTGGCTTCCGAAGCTCGTCGCCGGCGCCGGTATGGACCCGCGTTCCTACAGCGACTTCGGCCGGCTCGCCAGGCAGCTCCGCTTCGTTGAGCGCTCCTCCCGGCGGCTGGCCCGGCAGACGTTTTACGGGATGGGCCGCTGGCAGGCGAAGCTCGAGCACAAACAGGCGTTCCTGGGCCGGATCGTGGACATCGGGGCAGAACTCTTTGCCATGGCCGCCTGCTGCTCCCGGGCCGAAATGCTGCTGCGGACCGATCCGGAGAAGGGGGCCTCCGCGTACGAACTTGCCGAGGCGTACTGCGAGCAGGCGCGCGTGCGGGTGGAGGAGTACTTCGACCAGCTGTGGAGGAACACCGACGACGGCGACCACGTGCTCGCCCGCAATGTCCTGGCCGGCGACTACGAGTGGCTCGAGGCCGGCGTACTGGACCAGTCCGAAGGCACCGGACCCTGGATTGCCGATGCCAGTCCCCGAGCCTCGGTCAAGGAGAACCTGCACCGGAAGTACCGCTGATCCGGCAGCCGCCCCGGGGGCGCGCCACTCAGAATAGATAGTAAGCATCCTTGCTACCTCCTGCTGCCCGTGATTAGCTGAACATGAGACCTGCACGCGGGTCTCCGCCTTGCGGTGCCCGGCTCAAGCAATGGGCCCGGGTCATTCAGTGAAAGTGAGCAGTCCTCATGAGCAACCCAGCAGGCCCCGAAGATCGCACTCCCCGACGCACCCGTGACGAGGATGCGGCCGTCAGCCAGGAAGCCCGGATCCACGACGCACGGCAGGATGCTGCCCGCAATGACACTGCCGGCGCAAACGAGACCCGCGCCATCCCGACCGGTGCAGCAGCCGGCGCACCCACGCGGGCCGAAGCGGTCCGCGCAGAACCGGTCCGCACCGAGCCGACGCGCAGCCAGCCCGTGACCGCCGTGCGCCACGACGAGCCGGTGCATGACACCGTCGTCGAAGAGGTCCACACCCGGGAAACCGTGGTGGCCCGTGAGAAAGAGCAGTTCGGCGGGATCAAGATCGGTTCAGCCTTCTTCGGCTGGCTCGCCGCCACGGGCATGGCAGTCCTGCTGACGGCGCTGGTCGCCGCCGCCGGCACCGCCGTCGGCCTCGCCACCAACACCGACGTCAACGCGGCCGTGAATTCCGGCGACCAGACGGTGGGAATGGTTGGCATCATCGTGCTGCTGGTCATCCTGTTCGTGTCCTACTACTCCGGCGGCTACGTGGCCGGCCGGATGGCGCGCTTCAACGGCGCCAAGCAGGGCCTGATGGTGTGGGTCTGGGCCCTCATCGCCGCGATCGTCGTCGCGATCCTCGGCGTCGTGGCCGGCCAGCAGTACAATATCCTGGCCCAGCTCAACAGCTTCCCGCGCATCCCGGTCAACGAGGGCGAACTGACCACCACCAGCATCATCGCCGCAGTGGTCGTGGCAGCGGTGGCCCTGGTGGGCGCCGTCCTCGGTGGAACCGCCGGCATGCACTTCCACCGCAAGGTGGACCGCGCCGGCTTCACCCCGGTGGACACCGTCGAGGAACGCTAGGCAGGCGACCGTCCGGGGGCTTCATCAAGGTAGTACCAGCGGCGGTCTAGGCGCCGGAAGCGGCTCGTCTCGTGGTGGACGCCGCGTTCGGCGCCGTGCCGGAAGTGGGCTTTGAATTCCACGGTCCCCTCGGTGTCCAGCGGGCCGCCGCGTGCAGTGGACATGATGTCCAGCCGGCGCCACTGCATGTCCGGGTCCAGTTCCAGTGAGGCCGGCCGGGTCTCCGGGTGCCAGGTGCGCAGGAGGTAGCCGGCGTCCAGCACCACGAAGGCGCTGTACCGGGAGCGCATCAGCTGCTCCGCCGTCGGGGCTTCCGCCTCGCCGGCGTGGAAACGCCCGCAGCAGTCCGCGTACTGCTCCCCGGACAGGCAGGGGCAGTTGCCGTGGAACGGGGGCTGTTCCGGCTGGGCATCGGCTGGGGGTGTCACATGTGTCCTTTCGGGGGCCGGATCACACCGGCAGGGCTCCTTCAGACTATAAACGCACGGCCCGCCACCGAGGGGTCAGCGAATCGCATAACAGCTCTGACACGGCTCAGCGAAGACGTGGGACGCCTGCGTGTCCCCGGAAAAAAGTCCGTATGGTTAAGGGGTGCTGTTGCCCGCCGCCCTCGGCGGGAAGCGTCGCGGCAAGGCCGGCAAGGAGAGGTGAAATGGAAGATCCGACAACCATCGCCCTCAACCTGACCTTCCTCGGGACCCTCGGTGTGGCGGTGGTCATGTTCTTCGGCCTCTTCCTCGTTTTTGTGGCCACGCTGGTTATTGCCGGCCTCGGGCGGCTGGCCGCTGTGACCATCATGGCTGTGGGACGCGGGCTGCTGGGCACCGCGGGGCGAACCGACCGACCCGCCGAAACCGTCCAGCGGGACCGCCCGGTCCGGACCATCGGAACCACGGAACACGCCCGGCCGCCGAAGGCCACGAAACCGGTGAGAGTAGCGAACGCTGGCAAACCGGCGAAACCCGAAAGGCCCGCCAAGAAGGAACCCGCCCTGTCGCCGGACTGGGCTGCCGCCGTCGCGCAGGCCGATGCCCGCGCCGCCGCGCGCGCCAAGGCGGAGGCGGCCCCCGCCGTCAAGGTCTCGGTCCGCGAACTGCCCAGCCCCGCGGCTCCGGCCCGGGACATCAGGGCCGTGGCGCCGCTGGTGGAGTCAGCCACGGACCGGAACGGCCAGCTCGGCACCGTCCCGCCGGCCTTCAGGAAAGCCCCGATGCCCGCCGCGAAGTCCATGCTGGACACGGGCTCGCTGGTGTCCCTTCCCGGCCGGCTGCCGTTGCCGCGGAAGCCCCAGGGGACGCCCTTTGGACCGCCCCAGGACCACCAGCGCCCCAAGCCGCAGGCCCAGGAGCGCAAAGCCGGCTGAGGCCTTACCCCTGGCAGGCAAGTCGGCTACGGTGAAACCCATGGAATTCAGATACCTGGGGAACAGCGGCTTCAAGATCTCGGAAATCACCTTCGGCAACTGGCTCACGCACGGCTCGCAGGTGGAGAACGACGTCGCCACGCAGTGCGTCCGGGCCGCGCTCGACGCCGGTATCAGCACCTTCGACACGGCCGACGTCTACGCCAACACGGCCGCGGAGACCGTTCTCGGCAAGGCCCTCCGGGAGGAGCGGCGCGAGTCGCTGGAGATTTTCACAAAGGTCTTCGGCCCCACCGGGCCCAAGGGCCACAACGATCTTGGCCTCTCCCGCAAGCACATCATGGAGGCCATCAACGGCTCGCTGACCCGGCTTCAGACGGACTACGTGGACCTCTACCAGGCCCACCGCTACGACTACGAGACCCCGCTGGAAGAGACCATGCAGGCCTTCGCCGACGTCGTGCGGCAGGGCAAGGCGCTCTACATCGGGGTCAGCGAATGGACGGCCGGCCAGATCCGCGACGGCCATGCCCTCGCCAAGGAACTCGGTTTCCAGCTGATCTCCAACCAGCCGCAGTACTCCATGCTGTGGCGCGTTATCGAGGCGGAGGTGATTCCGACGTCCGAGGAGCTGGGCCTCTCCCAGATTGTGTGGTCACCGATAGCCCAGGGTGTGCTGAGCGGCAAATACCACCCCGGCAAGCCGGCCCCGGAGGGCAGCCGTGCCACGGACGCCAAGGGCGGCTCGAGAATGATCGAGCGCTGGATGTCCGACGAGGTCCTCACCGGTGTGCAGCAGCTTAAGCCGATCGCCGACGAGGCCGGGCTGACCATGGCACAGCTGAGTATCGCCTGGGTCCTGCAGAACCCGAACGTGGCCTCCGCCATCATGGGCGCATCCCGCCCGGACCAGATCGAGAAGAACGTGGCGGCCGCCGGTGTGAAGCTGGACGCCGGGATCATGGAGAAGATCGACGCCGCGATCGGCTCGCTCGCCGAACGGGACCCGGCGCAGACCAAGTCGCCCGCCTCCCGGGAAGCCTAGTCCGATGACAAGCCTGCCCCCGCTCGCCGTCACCGGTTCCACCGGGAACCTGGGCGGCCTGGTGGCCAGGCTGCTGGCCGAGGCCGGCAGCCCGCAGAGGCTGCTGGTGCGCGACGCCGCCCGGGCCCCGGACCTGGAAGGCGCCGTCCCTGTCATCTGCACCTACATGGACTCGGTCCAGGCCAAGGGTGCGCTGGACGGGGTAAAGACGCTGTTTATGGTCTCCGCCGCCGAGGCCGAAGACCGGCTGCAGCAGCACTACGCCTTCGTGGACGCAGCAATGGCCGCCGGGGTGCAGCACATCGTTTACACGTCATTTTTCGGTGCCGCGCCCGATTCCACTTTCACGCTGGCCCAGGACCACTACGCCACGGAGGAATGGATCAAGGCGTCCGGAATGGACTACACCTTCCTGCGGGACAACCTCTATCTGGATTTCATGCCCCTCCTGGCAGGCGAGGATGGCGTAATCCGCGGACCCGCCGGGGACGGCGTCGTGGCCGCAGTGGCCCGGGTGGACGTCGCCCGCTCCGCCGTGACCGTGCTCCGCGACCCGGCCCTGCATGTCGGCAGGACCTACGACCTCACCGGACCCGAGGACATCTCCCTGGCCACAGCCGCCGACCTCCTCACCGCCGGAACCGGCCGGACCATCACTTTCCAGAATGAGACCGTCGAGGAGGCTTACGCCTCGAGGGCTTCCTATGGCGCTGCGCCGTGGCAGGTGGACGCCTGGGTGAGCACCTACACCGCTATCGCGGCGGGCGAACTGGCCGGGCCGACGTCGGCCGTGCACGAACTCACCGGCCGTGAACCTCTGGGACTGGCGCAGTTCCTGGCCGAGGCGCACACGATCTAGCCGCCCGCGCGGTCACGGGCGCCCGGTCCGGCCCAGTATTGACGGGCTCCGGGCTGCGGCGTAGACCTGAATAGGGTGACACCGGTCCAAAACCGGGCTGGTCCGGAGCAGAATCGCAGCGCCATGCCAAAGCAGATGTCCCGACACTCCTCCATCCTGAAGACGCCGCGCCACGGACGGAAGCTCACGCCGCACCCCGGCGAACCGAGCCATGGCCCGCTGACGGCGGAGGAACTCCAGCTCGCGGTGCGGAACCACTCAATGCCGCTGGAGGCCCTGCAGAGTGACACCACCCCGCCCGGGCTGCATTATGTGCTCACCCACTTCGACATCCCGTTCATCGACGCCGAACATTGGCATCTGCAGATCGGCGGCGCCGTGCAGCGGTCGCTGGAGCTCAACCTCAAGGCGCTCCGCCGGGCGCCGCGGATCACCATCCCCGTGACCTTGGAGTGTGCCGGCAACGGCCGGTCGCTGCTGCGGCCCCGTCCGCTCAGCCAGCCCTGGCAGCTCGAGGCCGTCGGCACCGCAGTGTGGACCGGGGTCCCGCTCGCCTACCTGCTGGCCCAGGCCGGAGTCGAGGAGGATGCTGTGGAGGTGGTGTTCACCGGCGCCGACAGCGGAATCCAGGGCGGCGTCCGGCATCAGTTTGCCCGGAGCCTCCCGATTGCCGAGGCCCTGCGGCCCGACATCGTCCTCGCCTACCAGATGAACGGCAATCAACTGCCGCCGCAGCACGGCTACCCGCTGCGGCTGGTGGTCCCGGGCTGGTACGGCATGGCGAGCGTGAAGTGGCTTTCCTCGATCAAGGTGCTGACCAAACCGTTCGACGGGTTCCAGCAGACGGTCTCGTACCGCTATCAGCAGGACGCGGACGACGCCGGCACGCCCGTCACGTGGATCAAGGTCCGCTCGCTTATGGTCCCGCCGGGCGTACCGGACTTCTTCACCAGGAGCCGGATCGTGCCGGCCGGGCCGGTGATGCTGACCGGCCGGGCCTGGTCCGGCGAGGGCGCGGTGCAGCGCGTCGATGTGGGAATCGACGGCAAGTGGACGCGGGCGCACCTGGAGCACCCGCCCGCGCCCTTCGCCTGGTGCGCTTGGTCCCTGCCGTGGGTGGCTGACCCCGGCGAACACGAGCTGGCCTGCCGCGCCACGGACGCCACCGGTGCCGCCCAGCCGCTGGAGCAGGCCTGGAACTACCAGGGCATGGGCAACAACGTGGTGCAGCGGATCAAGGTGACAGTCGGGTAGCCCCGCTCAGCAGCCCTCGAAGTCCGTGAGTACCTTGACCTTGTCCGCCGAGGCCGACGAGGGGTCGAACGTGTAGCCCAGCCACTCCCGGGCAAGCCGGCGGGCGAGTTCCACGCCCACCACGCGTTGTCCCATCGTCAGGATCTGGCAGTCGTTGGACAGCACCGAACGTTCCACGCTGAACGAGTCATGGGCGGTGGCCGCGCGGATGCCGTCCACTTTGTTCGCTGCGATGGCCACACCGATTCCCGTGCCGCAGAACAGGATGGCCCGGTCCGCGTGCCCGTCCCTGATCAGCTCCCCGGCAGCGATGCCCACGTACGGGTAGGGCCGGGTGAACTCCGCGGGGGCGTCGCTGCGGTTGACGCCGATGTCGATGATCTCGCTGACCCGCGGATCGGAGCGAAGATCCTCGAGGATCCGGTTCTTGTAGTCGACACCGGCCTCGTCGGCGCCCAGGACAAGCCGGATGCCCATCGGCAGTCCGTCCGAGACGACGGCGGCGGCAGGGGTGCCTGCCAGCGCGCCGCTCATGAGTGCGCCCCGGCCGTGTGGCGGACCGCGGAAAGGTGCGGGCCAACAATGCTGAAGATCATGGCCAGCGAGGTGGCCCCGGGATCGGGCGTCCCCAGGCTCTTCTCCGCCAGCGGACGGGCGCGTCCCTTGCGCGGACGCAGGGCGGCGGTGCGTTCCGCCGCTGCGGTGGCTGCCCCGGCGGCCTGCACCCACATCGCCTCGGGCGTGGACCCTCCTCCTGCCAGCCTGCAGAACGTTTCCGTGAACGGGATGAGCGCGTCCACCATAGTCTTGTCGCCTACCTCGGCGTGGCCAAGTTCAACAATCCGGGAGGCAAAGGATTGAACGGCCGCGGCGAGCTCGTCCACGCCGGGGGCATGCTCGTTGCCCAGGGATTCGCCGAAGGCCCGCAGGCCGGCGCCCCACAACACGCCGGACGTGCCGCCGGCTTTGTCGGCCCAGGCGTCACCCGCCGCGACCAGCACGGCGCCGGCACCCGCGCCCCGGGCGAAAATCTCCGCGGCTTCCGCGGCCGCCGCATCGATTCCGCGGACCATTCCCCGGCCGTGGTCCCCGTCGCCGGCGACGGCGTCGAGGTCGCCCAGCCGCTGTTCGGCCTCATGCAGCGCGTCGCGGGCGGCGCCGAGGGCAGCCAGGCAGTTGTCCGCGTAGGCACGCGAGCCCGCCCCGGCTTCAAAGGCTTCGGTGCCGGCGGCGTCGTCGGAGGCCTGTTCGGCGGATGCGTCCCCTGCCGGCAGCGCCGCCGTTCCACGCCTGTAGGCAGGTGTTTCGGCCGGGGCCGTCCAAAGCGGTTCCAGCTCCTCATCCAGCCAGGTGACGGTCAGCGAGACGCCGGCCATGTCCAGGCTGGTGACCAGTTCACCGACCTCCGGCATCACGAGTGTGTAGCCCGCGGCACGCAGCAGCGGGGCGACGGTCAGCCACAGCACAAACAGCTCTTCGTGCTTGGTGGAGCCGAGCCCGTTGAGGATCACAGCGATCCGCGCTCCGGCACCGTGCGGCGTCTCCGCGAGCACGCGGGAGACGAGTTCCTGTCCCAGCTCCCTCGCTGGCGGCAATTCGGTGTCAAACAGCCCCGGCTCGCCATGAATACCCAGGCCCAGGCCCATTTTCCTGTCCTCGAGAGTGAACAGCGGCGCCTCGGCTCCCGGGAAAGTGCAGCCATGGAACGCGCTCCCGATGCTCCTGGTCCGCTCGTTCGCCTTGCGGCCGAGCCGGACGACGTCGGCCAGGCTGGCCCCCGCTTCGGCGGCGGCGCCCATGACCTTGAAGACGGTGAAGTCCCCGGCGATGCCGCGGCGCTTGCCGGATTCCGACGGCGGGGCGCTGGCAATGTCGTCCGTCACCAGGACGTTCTCCACGGCGATCCCCTCTGCGGCCAGCCGCTCGCTGGCCATCCCGAAGTTCATGACGTCCCCCGCGTAGTTGCCGTACGCGAAGACGACGCCGGCGCCGTTCTCCGCGGCCTTCGCGACGGAATACGCCTGCTGCGCCGAGGGCGAGGTGAAAATGTTTCCCACCACGGCGCCGTCGGCCAGTCCCGCGCCAATGAGTCCGGCGAAGGCCGGGTAGTGGCCGGAGCCGCCGCCGGCCAGCACGGCCACTTTGGGGTTGACGGAACGTCGGCGGCGGACGGCACCGCCTGGCACCTGCCGGACCAGATCCGAATGGAGGTCGCAGAAGCCGGCCAGGGCTTCCTCGGCAAAGTCGGACGGGTCGTTGAATATTCTGGTCATCTTGGGCTCTCTAAGCTTCGGCGGCGAAGGCTGCTAGTGGATGTGGCTTCCGCCGTTGATGTCGATGGTGGTTCCCGTGAGGTAGGCGGATTCCTCAGAGGACAGGAAGGTGATGACGGCCGCGATTTCCTCGGTGCTGGCGTTCCGTCCCAAGGGAATGCCGGCGTTGATGGCGGCTTCCTGCTCTTCCGTGCTGCCGACCCGGATGTTGGTGTCCACCGCGCCGGGCGTGATGGCGTTGACGGTCACGCCGGTGCTGCCGATTTCACGGGCCAGGGCCTTGGTGAAGCCGAGGATGGCGGCCTTGGCGGCCGAGTACGGGACTTTGCCGAAGACGCCGCCGCCGCGCTGGGCCGAGACAGAGGACATGTTGACGATCCGGCCCCAGCCGCTGGCGATCATGTCCGGCAGGAAGGCCTTGGTCACGAGATACGTGCCCGTGGAATTCACGGCCATGACCTTGTTCCACAGCTCCAGCGTGGTTTCCAGGAACGGCACGGGCGAGGTGATGCCGGCGATGTTGGCCAGGGCGCCGACCGGGGGAAGGTTGCCGGAACGGACTTCGGCCGCGACGGCCTGGTAGGCGGCGTTGACTGAGCCCTCGTTGGCGACGTCGATCTCATGGCCGAACGCCGGGACGTTGAATTCGTTACCGATCTCCGAGGCCACCTTGGCGGACTTCTCGCCGTCGAGGTCCAGGATCACGACCGCCCAGCCGTCATTGGCGTAGCGGCGTGCCGTGGTGATGCCGATGCCCCGGTCAGACGTGGCTCCGGTCAATACTGCGGTGCGCTGGATGGTGTTGCTCATGATGCTCCTTGAATGGTGTGTGTTGTCTTGCTGGGGATCGAGTGCTCCACAACGGCCGTTTTGAGGGTTCATAACGGCAGTTACGGAGCAACCGGCGGTCAGATGAGGTCGGATGAAGCTGGCGGCTTTGGCGGCCGCGGCCGGGCGTTCCTCGTGAGTGACGTCCCGGGTTTCGAGTTCGAGGGAGAAATGGCCGGCGTAGCCCTGCGCCGCGAGTCCGCGGAGTCCTGCGCCGAAGTCCGCGTGGCCGTTGCCGATGCTGAGGTTGATGTTTCCCGGCACCGCGTCGCGCAGGTGGACGTGGGAGATCCGTCCCTCGTGGCGCCGGAGGTATTCGAGGGGCTCCTCGCCGGCGGCGACGATGTGGCTGAAGTCCATAACGATTCCGACGCCGGACCCGGCCAACCGCCGGGCGAGCTGTTCGGCGCGCTCGAGGTTCCAGCAGAACCGGAGGAAGTGCAGGGATTCGGTCCAGAGTTCGACGCCGAACCCTGTTGCGCGCTGTCCGGCGTGGATCAGGCCGGCAGCGATGGTGTCGAGGTCCTCCTCGAGGCTCCGGACCGGTTCGTGGTCAAGTGCTCCGCAGGGAAGCACCAGTGCTTTCGCCCCGGTATCGGCCGTAAGGGTGAGCAGCGCCGTCAGGTGCCGTTCGCGGGCCGCCGCCGCGCCGGCGTCGAGCACCGCGTTGAGGTCCCCGATGTCCCCGTTGACCGAACGCACCCGCAGGCCGGAGGCCGCTACTTCAGCAACAACGACTGCGACGGCGGCCAGGTCCAGTTCGTAGGGGACGTGGTCGCAGACACCCGGGAGGGCGCCGAGGTCGATCTCCTCGAAGCCGAGGTCCGCCATGGTGCGGAGGGCTGTGGGGAGGTCCTGGTGCCGGAAGCTGATGGACGAGCAGCCAAGTCGGGAGTTGAACATCATCGTTGATCCTCTGGTCATGCCCGGGGGCGGTGGTGATGTGGACCACACTACGGAGTCGACTGTCAACAGTCAACCTTTGAAGTTGACTGTTGACATTGAGGTATGGCGGGGGTCACACTGGCGTATCATTTGTTAACAGTCGACAGTGATGGCGCCGAGGCGTCAGCCGCTATTCGAAAGGGAAACACCATGAGCAATGAAGCTCTGACCATGAGGGGCCCGGTCCACGGCACCAAGGACGCAAGGCGGGTCGCCATCGGCTCCGGCGTCGGCGCAGTGATCGAAACCTACGACTTCATCGGTTTCGGCACGGCAGCCGCCCTGTATTTCGGCACCGCGTTCTTCCCCACCGGCGACCCGGTCACAGGAACCCTCGCCGCCTTCGCAACCCTGGGCGTCGGCTTCGCCGCCCGTCCCATCGGCGGCATCATCGGCGGCCACCTCGGCGACAAGCTCGGCCGTAAACCTGTCCTGGTCGCATCGCTGATCCTCATGGGCATCGCCACCTTCATGATCGGCCTGCTCCCCACCTACAGCCAGGTCGGCCTGCTGGCCCCGGCACTGCTCGTCTTCGTCCGCATCGTCCAGGGCCTGGCGTTCGGCGCCGAGTGGGGCGGCGCGATCCTGATGAGCTACGAACACGCGCCGTGGAAGTCCAAGGGCAAGTACACCGGCATCGTCCAGGCCGGATTCCCGGTCGGACTCCTGCTGGCCAACCTCGTCTTCCTCTTCAGCGTGCAGCTCGGCGGCGAACTGGCCTGGCGCATCCCGTTCCTCGCCAGCATCGTGCTCGTCGCCGTCGGCCTGATCATCCGCTCCAAGGTTCCCGAGTCCCCCGTCTTTGACGAGGTCAAAGACAGCGGCGCCATCGTAAAGTCCCCGATCGTCGAGGTCATCAAGACCGACTGGCGCAACATCGTCAAGGGAATCGGCCTCCGCATCGCCGAGACCGCAGGCTACGCCGTATCCATCACGTACATGATTTCCTACCTTCACACCCAGCAGCTGGCAGACAAGACCCAGACCCTGGTGGCCCTCTGCATCGCCTCGGCCATCGGCATCTTCGCCACGATGGCCTGGGCCCGCCTGACGGACCGCGTCGGCCGCCGGCCCCTCTACATCTGGTCCTGCGCCTTCGCGCTGCTGTTCGGAATCCCCATGTTCCTGCTGGTCAACACCGGCCTGTTCATCTTGATCATCGCCACGCTCGCGATCTCCTACGCCGTATGCCAGAACTCCCTCGCCGGCGCCCAGGGCGCCTGGTTCCCGGAGCTCTTCCAGGCGAAGACCCGCGCGTCCGGCGCCTCGCTTGCGTACCAGATTTCGGCCATGGTCTCCGGCTTCACCCCCTTCATCACCACGCTGCTCTTCGTCAGCTTCGGCTGGATGGGCCCGGCCCTGCTCTTCAGCACGTACGCCGCCATCGGCCTCTGCGCCGCCATCGCGACCCGCGAAACCTGGGGCAAGCGTGAGCGCCGGCTCGCCGACGAGGCCAGCAAAAGCACCCCCGAGTCGGTGAACGTCTGATGGCAGCAACACAGGCACTGCACACCTCCGGGAGGATCCCCGGCGAGACCGCAACCGAACGCACACAACGCGTCAGCAGCGCCGCCTACCGGATCCGGCACCACGCCCTGAACATGGGCGAGGTCCAGGGCCAGGGCTACGTGGGGCAGGCCCTGGGCGCCGCGGACATGCTCGCCGCCGTCTACGCGGACCAGCTCCGGTTCCGCGCCGAGGACCCCGAGTGGGAAGAACGTGACCGTTTCCTGCTCTCCACGGGCCACTACGCGATCGGGCACTACGCGGCCCTCGCCGAGGCCGGGACCATCCCGGTAGAGGAACTCGACACCTACGGCTCGGACGATTCCCGGCTGCCGATGTCCGGGATGTCCACGTACACCCCCGGAATGGAAATCTCCGGCGGCTCCCTCGGCCACGGGCTCTCCATCGCCGTGGGCATCGCCCTGGGCCTGCGCCACCAGGGCTCGGCGGCGAGGGTCTACAACTTCCTCTCCGACGGCGAACTCGACGAAGGCTCCACCTGGGAAGCCGCGATGGGGGCCCACCACCACCAGCTCGGCAACCTGACGGCCATGGTGGACATCAACGCCCTGCAGGCCGACGGCAAAACCGACACAGTGCTCCGTACGGAACCCGTGACGGAAAAATGGGGGTCTTTCGGCTGGTACACCCAGCGTGTGGACGGCAACGACGTCGGGGCCCTGCTCGCAGCGTTCGACAACGCCGCCGCCCAGGCCGCCGCCACGGGCCGTCCCTCGGTCATCCTCTGCGACACCAAGGTCGGCCGCGGCGTTCCGCTGCTCGAAGACCGGGAGAAGGCGCACTTTATGCGTATCGAGGAACACGAATGGCAGACCTGCCGTGAGCAGCTGACCGCAGGACACAACGAGAAGGCCAACCGATGAACACCACCACCGCAGTGAAGGGCACAGCACCGAAGCTGAAGACCTCGGCCATGATCGCGTCCTTCGCGGACCCCGGCCAGAAGACCACCTCCGCGCCGTTCGGCCACGCCCTGGTCAAGGCCGCGCAGGAAAACAACAAGATCGTGGGACTGACCGCGGACCTGGGCAAGTACACGGACATGCACATCTTCGCCCAGGCCTTCCCGGAACGCTTCTTCCAGATGGGCATGGCCGAGCAACTGCTCTTCGGCGCCGCGGCAGGCCTGGCCGAGACCGGGCTGGTCCCCTTCGCGTCGACCTATTCCGTCTTCGCGGCACGGCGCGCCTACGACTTCCTCTGCCTGGACGCCGCCGAACCGAACCTCAACGTCAACATCGTCGGCGGGCTCCCCGGCCTGACCACCGGCTACGGCCCCAGCCATCAGGCCACCGAGGACATGGCCATCTTCCGCGGCATGCCCAACCTGACCATCGTGGATCCGTGTGACTCCCTGGACATCGAGCAGGCAGTTCCCCAGCTCGCGGCCAGCCCGGGGCCCACATACCTGCGGCTGCTGCGCGGCAACGTCCCCACCGTGCTGGACGAGTACGACTACACCTTCGAACTCGGCAAGGCGAAAGTCCTGCGCGGAGGCGCCGACGTTGTCTTCATCTCCAGCGGGCTCATGACCATGCGGGCGCTGCAGGCGGCGGAAGCCCTGGCGGCGCACCACGTCGATGTCGCCGTCGTCCACACCCCCACCATCAAACCCTTCGACGCCGCTACGGTACTGGCCCAGCTGAACACGGACCGCCTCGCGGTGACGCTGGAGAACCACAGCGTGGTGGGCGGGCTCTTCGAAACTGTCGCCGCCGCCGTCGTCACGGCCGGACTGGGCAAGCGGGTGGTGCCGGTAGCGTTGCCTGACGAGTTCCTGGACGCCGGCGCGCTGCCCACCCTGCACGACCGCTACGGGCTCACGGTCCAGAAGATCGTGGCGAAAGTCCTCGCCGAACTGGGATAGTTCGCAGAAGCGAAAGAAGCGCGGCGCAGGCACCGGCCTGTTCCGCGCTTCTCCCGTAAGATCGACAGTTAACACACCAACGGTTGACAGTAGTTTGTTGACCCCGCGATATTGAGGACACCCGCCATGGCCGGAGCTGCAGCACCGTTGCTGGGACTCGAGAAGAAGAGTCTTCGCGAACAGGCATTGTCCGCGCTGCGCATCGCCATCACCAGCGGCGAACTCGAACCCGGACGGCACCTGGTGGAAACCGAACTGTCGGACATGCTCCAGATCAGCCGCGGCACCCTGCGGGAGGCTCTCCGCCAGCTGGAGCAGGAGGGCCTGTTATCTGCCGGGCCGCGGGGCAGGCTGTCGGTGCGCCACCTTGACGCCAAGGAAATCCGCGACATCTTCGCCGTGCGCGCCGCGCTCGAATCGCTCGCCGCCCGGACCCTGTGCGAACTCCCGGACCGCGTGCAGGTCACCGCTTCGCTGCGCACCGCGATCGAAGCCATGGCGGCCGCCGCCCAGGGCAGCTTGGAGGAGCGGATCGAATCCGACCTGGAGTTCCACCGGACGATGTGCCGCCTCACCGGCAACGAGACGCTGCTGCATTCTTGGGAGTCCCTTGAGGGTTCCATCCGCATGTCGATCATGTACGCGGGGGTGGAACGTGCCGTCAGCAACATGAGCGTCGACAGGCACTACGAGATCGTCACCGCGATCGAGTCCGGCGACGCCTCGCTCGCCCGGCAGACCATCCTCGAGCACATGGATGGCGCAGCAGCGAACCTGGTGGCTTAGCCGCTAGTAGTCCACAATCGCGCCGGCGGAGATGTTGACCGTGGCGTCGGTGATGGCCCCGGCCTTGTCCGAAGCCACGAAACAGGCGACGTTTCCGACGTCGGCCAGCGTTGCGGTGCGGTTCAGGTGGGCCGTCCTGGCTATCTCCACCACAATTTCCTCACGCCCCTCCGCCTGCCACGGGATCGTCTCGATGATGCCACCGGACACCATCGTCACCACGCGGATGCCGTGTTTCCCCAGTTCCAGGGCCCATTGCCGGCGCAGCCCCTCCATGGCGTCCAGGGCCACCTTGAAGCCGCCGAGTCCGGGCATGGTCTGGGGACCGGAGCCTCCGAACATCAGCACCACGCCGGAGCGTTGCCTGATCATGTGCGTCGCCGCTGCCCTGGTGGTGATGAAGTGGGTGCGCGTGGCCAGGGTGATGGGCTGGGTGAAGTCGTTGACGTCGATGTCCATCAGCGGCTGCTGGATGTCCCCAAACGAAATGAGGTTGAAGGAGATGTCGATCCTTTTGTTCTTCTTGGCCACCCGATCCACAAACGCGTCGACCTGTTCCTCGTCCAGGGCATCGACGACGGCGGTCTCCGCCCGGCCGCCCTCCTCCTGGATGTCCCGGGCCACTTTTTCCAGCCGCGACTCAGTGCGGCCTGCAAGGTGCACGAAGGCGCCCTCCGCCGCGAACGCCCGGGCCACCGCCCCGCCGATGGACCCGCCCGCACCGTAGATCAGCGCGGTCTTGCCCTGCAGCAGTCCGCTTCCCGGCACCTCATTGTTCAACATGGTCGCCTGCCTCCCGCGGTGGAGTGGTAAATTCCCTCAACTATGTTCTCGCCGGGGGTCGCTGGCAAGAGGGGGCGATCAGTTCAGGAGGCCAGGATTCCGCGGACAATACTCACGCTGGAATGCGCGGGGTTGCCGTCCACAGGCTCGTCGGACACGTCCACGATCGGGTATTCGGCAAGGTCCAGCCCGGCCGGAACCGGGAAAGTTCCAGACTCGGAGGTCATCACGCCCAAGCTCACCAGCCGGGTCAGATCGGGCGCGATCAGCCAGACCTCCTGGTAGCCCCGGGCTTCGTTCTTGTCCACCCGGACCTCGAGCGTGCGCTGCCCGTCCTTGGCCTCGACGACCCGCGCCGATCCGGTGGCGGAATGCTGGTCTACCGGCGCCAGTTCGGCCTGGGCCAGCGGGGTCACCACCGGCTGGTTCTGCTGCACGGACCAGAAGACCCCAGCCGCCAGCAGCGCTGTGGCCGCGGCGGCCGCCAGCCACACCCCGGGACGGCGCAGCCAGCCGGATCCGCCGCTACGGTCCGGCTTCCGGCCAGAGCCCGCCTCGCCGGACGGAAGCGCCGTCACGGTGCCGGTCGGCGACTGTGGCTGCGGCGGTGAGGACTGGCGGCCGGAGCCCGACGATGTCGGGGATCCCAGCGGGTCAGCGGCGACTGCGGAGGAAAGCCCCAGCGCGCTGTGGATTCCGGCCCATACCTGCGGCCCGGGCGACTCGAGTATGGCGGCCGGTCCGGGCTTTGCCGCCACGACGGCGCGGCGGAGGCTGGAGTATTCGGCTGCGCAGCCGGGGCAGGAACGAACGTGTTCCGCGGCGTCGTCTCCGAGCTCTTCGCCGAGGGCCAGCAGGCTGAGGGATTCAGGATCAAGATGCTGCACGGTCTACCTCCAATCGGCTTCTGAGCTGGTACAGGCTGCGGCGGATGTGGCTCTTGACGGTACCAAGCGGCAGGTCAAGTTTTTGAGAGATCTGCGAATGCGTCAGGTCATCATAGAAGGCCAGCTTAAGGATCGATCCCTGCGGCTCCCCCAGCCGTTCCAGTTCCCCGTCCAACAGCAGGCGGTCGGCCAGGACCTCCGCGGCTGCGTGTCCGGCGGCCTGTTCCGGGTTTGGAGAGAGCTCGACGGCGGCCAGCACCTTCCGGGTTTCCCGCATCGAGGCCGCCTGCGCGTCCGTGATCACATTCCGGGTGATGCCGACGATCCATGCCGGAAGCCGCGCTTTCCCCGGGTCGAACGCCGCCCGCGAGCGCCACACCCGGATGAACACCTCCTGCGTGACGTCGTCAGCCGCGGCGTTGTCGCGCAGCGAGCGCAGGGCCAGCGTGTGCACCAAAGGGGCGAACTGCCGGTACGCCTCGGCCAGCGCCGTTTCGTCTCCGGCAGCGAAGGACTCATTCAGTCCCGCGTCCCAGGCCGAAGGGGCCTGATCGAAAGGTGCCACGCCAGGCTCCTTCCCGCAACTGGCGGCGATGGACTCTGCGTCCTGGGCGCTAGGCGCGCGGCGGCACGGAGGTGCCGTTCGGGCCGGCCGGGTTGTCCGGACCCGCTGTGCCCTCCGGGCCTGCTGGGGGCTCCGGTGTCCCCGGGCCTGCGCCGGCCGCCGACCTGTCCGGACCTGCAGCAGCCGGGCCGCCGATACCGTAGAAGCCTGCCTGCCCAGCGCCGGGCCCGGGAGTGGCCGGAGCTGTTCCGCCGGGGCCCGGCTGACCGGAATAGGGCGGCTGACCGGCATTAGGCGTCCCGCCGGGTCCGTCGGGGAGCGGCGCATACCCGGGACCGGCAGGAGCCATAGCGGGAGGAATCATGGCGGCGTCTCCGGGATCCCGGGGGCCCATATCCAGATGAAACGGCGGATATTCGTCCCGCATCAGCGCGACGTAGGCAGTGACGCGGTAGATCCAGCGGTTCAGGCCCATCAGGAAGTCGAACAGCCCGCGGGAATACACCCCGGTGAACAGCAGGATGACCCCGGCGATGAAGACCAGCAACCCGAAGAGGGACATACCCGCGCCCACCTGCGACCACTCACCCTCGCTGTAAACCCAGGTCTGGGCCGTGCCGGTGAGCAGCGCGATGATCAGGAGGTGCGGGAGGGCCAGCAGCCAGGACTTCACAAGCACCAGGCCATGGGAGAGCTTCTCGGGATAGTCGACGTCGAAATCGGCCGGGTAGTCGGTGCGCTCCAAGGTGAAGGGCGGGTAGCGGTCGGTGCCGAGCGCCGCGTAGCAGTAGAAGGCCACCCGCCAGCTCCAGCGGATCACCCCGACGTTGAAGTTGAACAGCGAGCGCGGGTAGTGCCCCGTGAAGAGGATCGCGAACCACGCCACGATGGTGACCACGCCGAAGGCAAACCAGAGGAAGAAGAGCACGATGAAGTGCGGGATGGCCAGGAACCATTTGACCAGCCACATCCAGCGGGACAGGTCCGGGTCCAGGTAGCCACTGAGCCGGGCCGGATACACGACGCCGGCACCCGGCGGAATGCCGGCGGCGGCAACCGGCGCTGCGCCCGGCAGGGTGCCCGGCCCCGCGCCCGGCGGAATGCCCGGCACCGCGCCCGCGGTATACGGCTGAGCGGCGTAGGACCGCTGTCCCGGGGCGGACTGGCCGGCATAAGGCTGGGAAGGCTGGCCGGGTCCGGCCGGCGGTCCGCCCTTGCCGCGGCCCAGCCCGGCGGCGCCGAAAATGATCAGGGGCAAACCGATGAGCAAGAGCACGATTCCACCGACCAGCAGGCCGATGAAAACGGGCCACAGCAGGTCAGAGCGGGCGCCGGCCTGAAGGTCCACGGCAACCGGTGTCGTGGCGTCGGCATTCATGATGACCACTGCCCAGGACCCCGGCCGCAGGTCCCACCGGAGCTCCTGGGTTCCCTGCCCGGTGGCCAACGCCGTCCAGAAGCTCTGGTCCGCAGGCGGCGCCGGAACCCCGGGACCGGCCACATCGCGGTACAGGGTCCGGAACGGCCGGAATCTGACATCAACGATTTCGGAGTGGTGGACACCGGCCATGTAGGCCGCCACCTCGGCCTGCGGGGCGATCCCAATGAAGACCGCCTTGGTCGGATCGGCTGCCGAACCACGGAGCAGGATGCTGCCCGGCACTACGACGGGAGCCGTTTCGGGGAAGCTGCTTTCCGTCATGATGTCGAGGCGCGGGGACGTGAGGGCGTAGGAATTGGCGCCGAAGCGTTGCACGGGCGTGGTGAAGAACCCGTTGTCGCGCTGTTGATAGTTGGCCCACCCGACGGCACCGGAGCCGGCCAGCAGCCCCAAGCCAAGGAGTGCGCTGAGCGTGCCCAGCACGAGCATGACAATCCGGCCTGGTCGCATGAGCGCCGTCCTTTCACATAGTCCTTGTCAGGACCTCCGGTTCCGCATGGACGCCGTATTAGCGCCCCAGCGACTTAAGCAGGCTGCGCGCCCAGCTCTCGGCCTTCTCGATTTCGCCGTCGCGCAACGGCCCTTCGCTTCCTTTCACGTAGAACGGCATGGGTTCGGCGATGATGTCAGCTCCGCCTGCTTTCAGCGCATGGGTTATCTTCTTGGCGGCATCGCCATGTATAAACATCCGCACGCGGGTGTCGAACGCCGCGGCGTTCACGCCCTTGAGGGACCCGCCGCCCAGGGCCGAGAGCAGCGAGGTGATTTTCGGCGTCGGGCGCCATCCGTTGATGGGGCTGCCCACCACGAGCAGGTCCCCCGCGGCGAGCGTGTCGGGCTTGAAGTCGCCGACCGGGACCGACGTCGCCTGCAGCCCCTCGAGTGAGCCGGCGATCGCCTCCGCGACCGATCTGGTGTTGCCGTAGGCCGAGTCGTAGACAACCAGGGCTTTCACGCCGTGATCACTACCTTGAGGGCCTTCGTTTCCGCGGCCCGGGCGAAGGTGTCGTAGGCCTCCAGGAACTGGTCGAAGCTGAAGTGGTGGGTGGCGAACTTCTCCGCCGGCACCTTGTTCTGCGCCACGAGTTTGAGCAGCATCGGGGTGGTATTGGCATTGACCAGGCCCATGCTGATGTTGATGTTCTGGATCCAGAGGTTCTCCACATGCAGCTCCACGGACTTGCCGTGCACGCCTACGTTGGCCACGTTGCCGCCGGGACGCACGATATCCGTGCACATGCTGAAGGTCGCCGGAATGCCGACCGCCTCGATGGCCACGTCCACGCCCTGCCCGTCGGTCAGCGCGAGCACCTGTTCCTTCCAGTCGGCGTCGCTGGAGAGGACGACGTCGGTGGCGCCGAATTCGCGGGACTTCTCCAGCCGGTTCCCGTCAAGGTCGACGGCGATGATGGTGGCGGCCCCGTAAAGTCCAGCGGTGGCGATCGCGGCAAGGCCCACCGGGCCGGCACCGACGACGGCGACCGTGTCGCCGGGCTTGACGCGGCCGTACTGCACGCCGATCTCGAAGCCGGTGGGAAGGATGTCGGAGAGCATCACGGCACGTTCGTCGGTGACGCCCGCAGGGAGCAGATGGAGGGAGTTCTCGGCGTAGGGGACGCGGACGTACTCGGCCTGGGTGCCGTCGATCAGGTGGCCGAAGACCCAGCCGATGCCCGATGCCCCTTCCTCGCCCATGCAGTGCGAATAGAGTCCGGTCTTGCAGTTGGCGCAGTGGCCGCAGGACTTAATACAGGAAATGATGACGCGGTCGCCGACCTTCAGGCTGGTGACCGAGGAACCGACCTCGGTGATGGTCCCCACCCCTTCATGGCCCAGGATCCGTCCCTTCGTCACGGCGGGAACATCTCCCTTGAGAATATGGAGATCCGTGCCGCAGATCGTGGTGGTGTCCACTTTGACGATCACGTCGCTGGGATTCTGGATCTTCGGATCGGGGACCTCCGTCCAGGATTTCTCTCCGGGACCGCCGTAGACGAGGGCTTTCACGCGTTCTCCTTGATTCTGAGGATGGTCGGCGGATCGACGATACGCAGCCGGCACGGCGTCACTGAGGCGTCGATACCGGATGACACGACTGACTGGCGGGCGTGCTCGTGGAGTTCCTCGATGGCGTCCGCCGTCACGCGGGCATGGGCCAGGTCCACCACGATTTCGTACCCGGGCAGCTTGGCTGCCACGCGCCGGCAGACGACATAAAGGGCGCGGATGTTCGCGGGCGTAACGACGCCCCGCACGTCGACCCGCGCAGACTCCGCTAAGGCGTCGATTCGGATGAGCACTTTGATTTTGGGATCACCGTGCGAGGGGTGGGCGTAGTAGGCGCTGCTCCGGGTTCCGTGGTGCCGGTGGGTCACGGTGCATCAGAGCTCCCGCGCTGTCCGCGAGCGGCTAGAAAGGTGTAAGAAGCGCTGTTAACAGTCATGTTTGCTGCGGTCTCCTGCCCTGATCCGCAGACGCGGGCCAGCGCAGGATGCCTTTTCCTTCCCCAAGGTTCGAGCGAGACCGTACAACTGTTGTAGCAGGCGGTTCATCCCCCAATGGCCGTGCAGGAACCGCCCCAAATCCAGCATGGTGGGTGCATGTTTCGGGTGCAAGGGGCGAAAGTCCCTTGTCCGGCGGCCGCCCCGGAGCCCGCCAGTATTCCCCGGCCCGAACCGGCGCCGCGGCGGGTCCGGATTGGCGCTGCGCGCTCCGGCACCTAGCCTGTTTTATATGTCTGAGACTATTGCCGGCCCCGTGAATGACCTCGTGCTCGCCTCTGCGCGGATCCCCGGCGGGACTGCGCTGTACGACGTGCACGTGGCCGGCGGTGTGGTCTCGCGGCTCGCTCCCGCCGGGACGCCGGGCAACCCTGGAACCCTGGTGGTTGACCTGGACGGCCGGTACGTCATCCCTGGGCTGTGGGATGAGCATGTCCACATGACACAGTGGGCCCTCGCCGCCAACCGGATTGACCTCTCCGGCGCCGCATCGGCGCGTGAGGCAGCCGACGTCGTGCGTTCCCATCTGTCCGGTCCCGGCCTTGCTGAAGAAGCAGGCAACGGCCTGACAGCGGTGGGCGTCGGTTTCCGGGACGCCGTCTGGGCGGATGTTCCCAGCCTTGAACTGCTCGACGGCGTCACCCGCGGCCGGCCAACCGCGCTGCTGAGCCATGACCTGCACTGCGTCTGGCTCAACACAGCGTCGGCTTCCCGGTACGGCGTAGCGGTGGACTCGTCCGGGCTGCTGCGCGAGGAGCAGGCCTTCGAAGTGACCCGCGAGCTGGGCAAACTGCCGGACGCCGTGGTGGACGCGTGGGTGCGGGAGTCGGCGCAGGCGGCGGCCGCACGCGGGATCGTGGGCATTGTCGACTTCGAAATGACGTGGAACAGCGGCGTGTGGCTGCGCCGTCTGGCAGTCGGGTTCGACTCCTTCCGGGTGGACGCCGGCGTCTATCCGCAGGACCTGGACAGGGCCGTTGAGGCGGGGATGCGGACCGGCCTGAAGGTGCCCGGCGGGGCGGGGCTGCTGCGGGTCGGCCCGCTTAAAGTGCTGATCGACGGCTCGCTGAACACCCGCACGGCGTACTGTGTGGACCCGTACCCACACGGCGGCCGCGGAATGCTTACTGTGAGCGAGGCGAAGCTGCTCGACCTGCTGGTCCGTGCACGGGAGTCGGGCTTTGTCCCGGCGGTGCATGCGATCGGCGACGCCGCCAACGAGGTGGCGCTGGATACGTTCGCGGCGGCCGGGATCGCCGGGCGGATTGAGCATGCCCAGTTTGTCCGCAGCCAGGATTTCGCCCGCTTCGGCGAACTGGGCCTGACAGCGAGCGTCCAGCCCGCCCACGCCTTGGATGACCGTGATGCCGCCGATTCCAACTGGGCCGGCCGCACGGACCGGGCGTTCCCGCTGCGCTCCTTGCTGGCTGCCGGGGCAACGCTGGCGCTGGGCTCCGATGCTCCGGTGGCGCCGCTGGAGCCGTGGACCGCAATGTCGGCGGCGACTACCCGGGCGCGGCAGGACGGGCGCGGGCCCTGGCACCCGGAGCAGGCCCTCACCCGGCAGGAGGCCCTGACCGCGTCAACGCGGGGGCGGGGGACGGTCCGGGCCGGGGACCCGGCAGATCTGGTGGTGCTCGACGGCGACCCGCTGGCCGTATCGGACGCTGTTTTCGCGGCGATGCCGGTGTCCGCGACGCTCGTGGCGGGGCGGTTTACGTTCCGGGGCGGGGTGTAGCCGGCCTAGCCGCCCTTGACCCGCGACTGGACGAGGTTGGCGAACGGCAATTGGCCGAACTCCTCCACGAAAGCAGCGTGGTAACCGGCTTCGGCCGTGTTCAGTTGCTCCACTGGGAGCTCTTTCCACGCGATGAGAAGCTGATTGGCGGCGCCGAGCTGCCAGATCAGCCGGCCGTCCCAGTGGCCGGGCGGTTTGCCTTTGCCGAAGTCGACGAACTCCTGGATCTGCCGGCGGAGCCCGCGGTTGCCCTTGCTGCCGGGCCCTGCCTTCCCCACGTATAGGACGTCCGCGCCGTCGACCCATTCGGCGTCGATTGCGTCCGATATCAGGGTGGGGTCCTTCTTCTTGAAGATGCCAGCCGTGCTCTTGGCCAGGAACTGCGGCCGGAAACCCTCGGGCCGCAGCACCACGAAGATCCCCGGTTTCTGCGGGATCCGGTTGATCTCGAGGTCCCCGAGCGCCCGGAAGCCGGTGAATCCGTCCTGCTTCAATGACTGTCTGTTGATCGGCATGGGTTCCTTGGATCGGGCGGGGGCGTTCCTTCAAAGCTTACGGAAGCGCCGGTTCCGCGGCCGCCTTAAATGTCGGAGGTGCCCGATAGTTTGGATTCATGGACGGCAATCAGGGGCCCGACGCAGTGTGGCCAGCAGGCGTGACGGTCGCGGAGATGGCCAGGTCGAAGGCGGCTGCACGGCCTGCGGGTGGGAGCGCCGGGCTGATTGCTGAAATCCGGGCCCTGGAGGATCTCAAGGCTGCCCTGGCTGCCCGTCAGGCACGTCTGTCCGTCGCCTTTGACCTGCTGCAGCGCCGGGAGCAGGTCGACGCCGGGATGCCCGCGGCAGACCTGGGGGCCGGGGTCGCCGCGCAGATCGCCCTCGCCCGGCGGGAATCCCCTGCCAAGGGCGGCCGGCTCCTGGGGTTGGCGAAGGCCCTGGTGACCGAGATGCCGCACGCTTTAGCTGCGTTGGAGGCCGGGCAGCTTACCGAATGGCGCGCCACCCTGCTCGTCCGGGAAACCGCCTGCCTGTCGCCGGAGGACCGGACCGCCGTCGACGAGGAACTCGCCCCCAACACCGGAACGTTCGACGGCGCCGGGGACCGCCGCATCATCGCCGCCGCCCGCGCCGCCGCGTACCGCCGGGACCCCCGCACGGTCACGCAGCGGGCCAGCCACGCCGCCACCGAACGGCACGTCAGTCTCCGCCCGGCCCCGGACACCATGTGCTACCTCACCGCCCTGCTCCCCGTCTCGGCCGGCGTCGCCATGCACGCCGCCCTCACCCGGCACGCCGACACCCTGCGCTCCGCCGGGGACCCCCGGAACCGCGGGCAGCTCATGGCCGATGCCCTCGTCGAACGCACCACCGGCACCCCCGGCGGGATCACCGGCATCGAAATCCAGCTCGTTCTGACCGACCGCACCCTCAACCACGGCGACAGTGAACCCGCCCGCCTCCCCGGCTACGGCATCGTCCCCGCCGGCTGGGCCCGCGAACTGCTCCACAACGCCGGCCAAGACGAGGACCAAGCCCTGAACGTCTGGCTCCGGCGGCTCTACACCGCCCCCGGCACCGGGGAACTGATCGCGATGGACTCCCGCGCCAGACTCTTCCCGCCCGGACTCCGCAGCCTCATCAAAGTCCGGGACAACACCTGCCGCACCCCGTACTGCGACGCCCCCATCCGCCACCTGGACCACATCATCCCCTGGCACCACGGCGGCCAAACCACCCACACCAACGGCGCCGGACTCTGCGAAGCCTGCAACCACACCAAAGAAACCCCCGGCTGGACCGTCAAACCCCGGCCAGGACCACGACACACTATCGAAATCACGACCCCCACCGGCCACACCCACCAATCCACCGCACCACCATTGCCGGGCACCTCGCCGCCGGGCGCAAACACCAGCCACCACCGCCGCTATATCCGGCACCACGCCAAAATCCTTATTCGGGGCAGATCAAGGGCCGACAACCGGTCGTCTACGGCATCGGCCGCTGCCTGAATCCGTCCTGAAACCTGTTGAAGCAGCCACCTGGCTAGCTGGACTGACCGGACACCTTGATCAGTCGTGAGAAGGGCGGCTGGCTGCCACCTGCGGTGTGGGGCCGGTGATGGTTGTATTGGTGCAGCCAGCCATGTAGCTGCCCACGACGCTTAGCCTCGGCGGTATAGCAGCGGGCAACCGGTGGCGTGGTGCTAGAGCAGCGTTTGGGTGTGTCATCAATTCCCTCGGAGACGGAAAGGGGCCAGCCGGATTCGGCTGACCCCTTCAAGTTGTACGTGCAGTTCAGTTGGTTCGAGAAGACGCTGACTGGATGGCCCTGGCGAGGTCGCGGGGACGGCTCCACATGGGCCAATGCCCCGTCGGGAGGTCAATGACGTCGAGGTACTCGATGTTCGCGACTTCGGCAAACATGGCATGGCCTGAGCGGGCCAGCTCCAGCACCTGCGCGCTTGGGATCGAGCAGCACACCAGGGTGGTCCGGACCTTGCGGCGGGCATCGTTTGTGAGCTCGACTGGCTCACGAAGCACGGGGCCGGGCTCGGGGACGGCCCGGGCCCGAAAACGCTCGAGGACCTCTGCGCTCAGGCCTTCGAGGCTCGCCTGCTGTGCGAGGACGTCGAGGGGCGGCAGCGGAAGCTCCTCCAACTCCTCCGGGAAGTCTGGGGCGAAGGCGCTTCCCGTTGCCACAGGGCCGGAGTCGACCCACACCACTCGATGGACAAGCTCAGGGTGTCGGTCGAGGACAAGGCTGACGGGGCCGTTTGCCCCACTGTGAGCGACGAGAGTTGCGGGCTGATCCTCGGAGACTCCGAGTTGAGTGATGACGTCGAGGACCGCTGCGACTTGATCGTCGAGGGTCTTCGCCGCACGCTCGGAATCGTCCCCGTCGAGACCGGGCAGTGTCATCGCGATTGCACGAGAGTGGTCGGTTGTCAGGTGTTCAAGGACTTCATCCCAAGCCCAAGCGCCCAGCCAGTGGCCGGCGATGAGAATGATGGTCGGACTGCTTGTGGTAGTTGTCATGCCACTACCCTCGCAGGCACTACGGACAAGGGTATGTCACTATTTATGTCATGATTTTGTCGGGGTCTGGACTGTGAAGCGAGTCGAACGGCTCCATGCTCTATCCGAGTTGTTGCGCCGCAGCGGCGCGCGGGGGGTTTCCGCCGAACGGTTGGCGAGAGAGTTTGAGGTATCCGTGCGCACAATTAAGCGAGACCTCGATGCGTTAGAGAACAGCGGTACGCCTATATGGTCTCGTCCAGGTCCTGGCGGTGGTTACGGATTGGCTTTAGGCGCGTCCCTGCCGCCTGTCAGCCTGTCCCCAGCGCAGGCCGTGGCGCTCATGGCAGCCATCTCTGCTGCACCCGATGCCCCCTACGCCGATCTGGCAGCAGCAGGTATCCAGAAGATCCTGGACGTCCTCGATCCCAAAACCCGGGCACGAGCCGACGAACTGGCCCACCGCGTCTGGGTCAACGCGCGTCCCTCCTCTTCGCGCGCCATCAAGTCGGCACTGGAGGAGGCGATGGCCGAGCAGCGAGTGGTCCGCATTCGCTATACATCGAGAGACGAGACCACGACCACCCGCCATGTTGAGCCCGTGCTGTTCGCCTCCACGAACGGCCAGTGGTACCTCGTTGGGTGGTGTCAACTGCGCAACGCAATGCGATGGTTCACCGTGTCGCGAATTGAGCAAGCCAGCGTAACCAAGACGGCTTGCGGCGGCCATACCGTCCACGAGGTCGGAGAACCCCCAGCGAACGCCAGACCGGTGCACGGTCGGGGCGAGTGAGTCACTCAATCAACCTCTCCGGTCAGTACAGCTAGCGGCCGAACCAGGCCTCCGTCACGGACACGTCAGCTTCCAGCGTGTAGTCACCGGCCGAGTGTCCGAGCACCAGCCGGTAGCTGCCGCCGGCGGTGTGCCACTGCCCGCGATCCGTGTTGTAGGACGCCAACAGCCGCGGATCAACCTCCAGCGAGACGGTCCGTGATTCACCGGGTTCAAGGTCCACCCGCTCAAAACCAAGCAGCCGCATCCGGGGTCCCTCCGGACCTTCAAGGACGTAGAGCTGGGGCACGTCGGCCCCGCGCCGCGGCCCGGCATTGGTGACAGTAAACTCGGCGCGCACTCCATCGCTGTCCTGAACTGAGAGGTCTGCATAGTCGAAGTTCGTGTAGCTGAGCCCATGGCCGAAGCGGAACAGGGGCTGTTGCCCGGTCCTCGCGAACCAGCGGTACCCGACGTCGGATCCCTCGTTGTAGTTGACCGTCGTCGGGGTCCCCCACGGCGTTCCGAGGCCCGGAAGGTCCGGCCGCGGAGTCTGGTCCAGGCCGGTCGGAAAGGTCAGCGGGAGTTTGCCAGAGGGGTTGGTCACGCCGGCGAGGATTTCGGCGATGGCCTGCCCGCCGCACTGGCCGGGATACCAAGCCGCCAGGACTGCCTTGACCCTCGGCAGCCAGGGCATTGCCACCGGGTTGCCGGTTTCGAGGACGACGACGGTGGCCGTGTTGGCGTCCGCGACGGCTTCGATGACGGCGTCCTGCCCCCACGGCAGGGACAGGTCAGCATTGTCGTACCCCTCGCCCTCCACCCGGATACCGAAGACAATCGCGATGTCGGATCGTCGGGCCAGCAGTGCGGCCTCGGCGGGGCTCATCCCGGGGTCGTATTCGATCTCGGCGTCGGGCAGCAGCTTCTGCAGTTCCGCCAGCGGCGAGGAAGGCAGCAGGTACAGGTTCCGCATGCTGCCCATGATGCCGGGGCCGCCGATGGTGTGGCTTTCGGCGTAGCCGCCGGGCGGCACCACGGCACTCGAACCGGCGCCGATCGGAACTCCGAGCTGGGCATGTCCCCCGATCACCGCGATCTTGAGGGGCACGCCACCCGCTGACGGCACCGTCAGCGGGAGCACGCCGTCGTTCTTCAGCAGGACGATCCCCTGCCGCGCCGTCTCCAGCGCGATGTCGGCGTGGGCGGCGAGGTCGACGTCGGGCGTGCCCTCCCAGCGGTCGATGCCGACGTCGAAGATGGCGTAGAGGATGCGCTGCACCATCTCGGACAGGCGTTCCTTGGGGAAATCTCCCGCCGCGTAGGCCTCGCGCAGCGGGGCGGTGAAGGGCTCCTTCCCCCACATCATGACGTCGATCTGCACGCCGGATTCCTGGTCCTGGCCCTGCAGCGCGAAGTCCCAGCTCGGCGTCGCGCCCCAGTCGGACATCACCCAGCCGGGGAAGCCCCAGGCGCCTTTCAGGATGCCCTGAAGCAGCGTTTTGTTGCCGCCCGCGTAGGTGCCGTTGACCTTGTTGTAGCCCGTCATGACTGAGCCGGGCCGGGCGCGCTCGATGGCGATCTCGAACGCGAGCAGGTCGGATTCCCGGTGCGCGGCCGGGTCGATGACGGCGTCCAGCCAGTGCCGGTTGGTTTCGTTGCAGTTCAGGGAGAAGTGCTTGACCGTGGAGATCACCTGCTCGCCCTGGATGCCCTTGACCGACTCCGCGCCCAGCACACCGGTGAGCCACGGGTCCTCGGACAGGTACTCGAAGTTCCGGCCGTTGCGCGGGTCGCGGTGCAGGTTGAGGCCGCCGGCGAGCTGGACGTTGAGCCCTTTGCTCCGGGCCTCCCTGCCCACCATTTGCCCGGATCGGCGGGCGAGTTCGGGGTTGAAGGTGGCGCCCAGGGCGATCGACGCCGGCAGCGCCGTGGCGGTGTCGCCCTCGCGGTAGCCGGGGTTGGTGACGCCCAGGCTCGCGTCGCTCATGAGCAGCGCGGGGATGCCCAGCCGCGGGATCCCGGGGGTGTAGCCGGCGCTCATCGGGACGCCGTCCGGGATGCGCGGATCCTTCTCCGTGAGCGTCGCGTTGGTGCCCATGACGCTGATGAGGAGTGAGAAGCGCTCCTCATCGGTCAGCTGCGCCTCGACTTCCCGGGCCCGTTCCATCGCTTCTGGGTTCACGCTTTGCCTGCCTTCGGGGTTAGCCCGCGGGCGTATGGGCGCCGCGCCGGGTTGGGGACCTGCGGATGGGTTCCATCATGCCCGTGGCTTTACGGAGGGGCTAGGGATTCTGGTGGTTTTGATGCGGGGCAGCGGGATTCAAGGACGCCGGCGGTTAAGTATCTGTCGAGCGCGCTTGGACCAGGTTGGCGAATGGGAGGCGGCCGTAGTGCTGGCGGAACTCAGCGTGGTACCGCGCTTCCGCCTCATTAACCTCTGACCCCGGCAGGGATTTCCATGCAATGACGAGGGACTGCGACTCAGCCAACTGCCAGATCAGTCGTCCACCCCAGTGACCGACGGGCTTCCCCCTGCCAAAGTCTGCAAACTCCTGAATACGTTTGCGGAGTCCACGTGTGCCCGCGGCTCCCGCACCGGCCTTGCCGATGTAAAGGACGTCTGCTTCATCCACCCATCGGGCTGCCAGAGCGTCTTCAAGGATCGACGGATTCTTCTGTTTGAACCAGCCGCCGGTGCTTTGTTGCAGAAACGCGTGCTGATGCCCCGCAGGCTTCAGGACCGCGTAAATTCCCGGTATGCGTGGGACGTCGTCAAGATCTAGCTCCGCAAACGACTTGAAGCCGATAAAGCCGTCCGCCCGGAGCACTTTTTCATCCATGGCCATCTGCTAGCTGCCCAGCAGAGTGGTCAGGTACGGCTCGCCGACGACAGGAATCCCGTAGCTTCGAGCCTTCTTGGCTTTGCCGGACAAGCTGTCGGGATCTGCCGCGACCAGCAGTTTCACCGCCTTGGTGATCGCCGGATGCGGGACAAACCCGGCAGCTCGCAGATCCGCCTCAATGTCGCTCCGATCCCGCGACATGTCGCCGGTGAGCACGACCTTGTCGCCGGCAGAGAGGACCAGCGACTGGACTGCGGCACCGGTTTCCGCATCCTGCCCGGAGACAGGACCAGCAAGCCCGCGGGTAATGGAGTCCTGGCTGATGTCGAGGAGGGCACCGACGATCCGGAGGTCAGTCTCCTCCTCTGCAGTAACCACTCCGTCGTCCCAGGCTGCTGCGAGCATGGCAATCATGTACTTGATGTGGAGTTCTTCAGCGGTGCTTCGGCTGATCCCCAGAGAATCGGCGAGCGTCACAAGCCCGTCTGCCTCGGACACGGAAATCTGCCGGTCCATAAGTGCGCGGTCAAGCATGGCCAGGTAGGCATTGTGCTCGTCCGGGCCCGCGACTTCGGGCAGGCGGTTCACCAATCGTTCCAGGAAATGTGGCTGCGGCTCAGCTGCAGAGCGGCGGAGGGCCGGTTGACTTCGCTTCGGCTCCACGGCTGGCCAGGACGCAAAGTAGGCCCGGTCCAGGGCGCTAAACCACTCAGGGTTTTCGGCGTCCATCCGGAGGTAGTTGCTTAGCACTTGGGCTGCGGCTTCAGCGTCGTCCCCGGCGCTGTGTGCGTTCTCCAGATTGAGTCCGAAGCTGTCGCAGCAGTCCTTTAAGGAGCGGCCAGCCCCGGGCAGGTAGCGGCGTGCGAGCTTCATCGTGCACAGGCAATCATGGACCTCGAACGGCAGTTCCAGGCCGGCGCGCCCCAGTTCATGCGAGACAAACCGGTAGTCGAAGTGAACGTTGTGCGCAACTAACACGCGTCCGGCCAGCAACTCCATGACGTCATGCGCAATGTCCCCGAAGACAGGGGCGTGGAGGATGTCTGCTGCGCGGATGCCATGGATGTGCTGCGGGCCCAGGTCCCGCTGCGGATTGATCAGCGTCTCCCAGCGGTTGCTGACAGTGCCGTCCGGTTCGACGTGCACGACGGCGATCTCGGCAATGCGGTGACTGCCCGGAAAGAGGCCGGTCGTTTCGACGTCCACCACGGCGAATCCTGCATTCATCTTTTCCCCCAGCTGACTGTTGTTTGTCCGCGGACAAGACTTCCTTCCGCGCTTGGACCAGTTTGCCGCAGGGCTGCGACATTCGAATGGTCGACGACCGCAATACGCAGGATTTTCCGCCCCCGGGCAGCCTAAGTCGGCGACTGGGATGAGACTGGATGGGGGCAGCATTGGCACGTGGACGTCGTGGACTTGGCATTGTGTCAACGACGATCATGCGGAACGTCGCAGCGTCCCGGTACCACCACGGCGACTGAACGTTCACCTTAAACACAAGGCCTGCAGGTACCTTCGCGATCTCGCTATGAGATGGCTCGGACATTTTCATGTCCTGAACGACCCGGCGTAATCAGATGGCTACCTGCAGGCGCTTTAAGCGTACGCCCGGGCCGCGGGCATGGGTAGGGCAAAGGTCCCGGGTTCCGTGACCTTTGCCCTGGACCGCGAACCGCGGTCCGACCTGCGGCCAGCAGGCTGCCCGGCGGCGCCGCAATCCGACGCCAAAAAACGCCGTCCCGGCCAGAAGCGTAGAGTGGAACAAGACGCCTGATTCTGGACGCCGAGTGCTGAGGGAGAAATCGTGACGATTGACTGGGACGAAAAGAAGACCCTGCTGCAGGAACCGAACATCGCGGCCGTAACGCAGCTTTGCGACGAACTGATGGAAAAGAAGCCGGGGTCGGTCGTCCCGTACATCGATCCCGTCCACGACGAGGACGAGTGCCGGATCGTCAGCCTTCACATCGCACCGGGCAAGGGCACCGAATCGGGCTTCGTTTCCCACTTCAACGACGACGAGGCTGCCCGCCGCGCCACCTCCATCTACGAGGCCGTCGAGCTCGACCCCCGCTACGTCATGCCTTGGAACGCCTACCCCTGGGTCCGTGACCCCGAACTGCCGTCCGCGCTCAACGTCCAGGAGAAGACCGACGGCCTGCGGCCCTTCCGCCAGTTCCTGAAGATCAACAGGCGCGTCTCCGCCGTCATCGCCCACGGCGCCGACGCCCACGCCTTCCTGACGCTGTTCGAGAAGACGTACCACTCGTCCCTGAAGAACCGCGGCGTCAAGATCTACAAGGCCACCGCCCTTGGCGGCCGTGCCTTCGCCGTCTCGGCGGCCAAGCAGGAAGAACTGCTGGCCAAGAACGTCGAGGTCTACCAGGACGCCATGCAGCGGGCCGGAATCCAGCACCTCTGACCTGACACCGCACGGACTGTACGACGGCGGCGGCCGCCTGCCGCCGTCGCGCTGTCCGGTTTTAGTGCTGTCCGGTCGACTGTCCGCGTAGGGTCCAACGGCCCTGCCCAAGCCCCGCGGTCCTTGGTGAGCTTGGAGCGGAGCCCGGACGGCCACGTCCCTTGGGCGGCTCGCTCCCGAAAAGGACCCGGCAATGGGACGGTTGGACGGCAAAGTGGCACTGGTCAGCGGCGGCGCCCGGGGCATCGGCGCGGCCATCACCCAACGGTTCCTCGACGAAGGCGCCAAAGTGGTGGCCGGCGATGTGCTGGACGAGGACGGACGGCAATTGGCCGCCCAACTCGGGGACGGCGTCCGCTACGCCCACCTCGACGTGACGAAACCGGCCGACTGGGATGCGGCAGTGAGCGAAGCGGTCACGGCCTTCGGCAGCCTCAGCATCCTGGTCAACAACGCCGGCATTGTGAACTTCGGCCGGATTGACGAGTACCCGCACGAGGACTGGGCCCGGATCATCGACGTGAACCTCACCGGTGTCTTCAACGGCATCAAGGCAGCGGCCCCGGAGACGGCGCGCGCCGGCGGCGCCTCCATCATCAACATCTCCTCGATTGCGGGACTCCGGGGTTACGAGAACCTCTCCGGCTACACTGCGTCGAAGTTCGGCGTCCGCGGCCTGACCAAAAGTGCCGCCCTGGATCTCGGCGGGTCCGGAATCCGGGTGAACTCGGTGCACCCCGGCGTCATCGAAACTCCCATGACCGCGGGCATGACCTTCGACACCGGGCATGTCCCCCTGCACCGGACCGGACAACCCACGGAGATCGCGGACCTGGCGGTGTACCTGGCAGCCGACGAGTCCTCGTTTGTCACAGGAGCCGAGTTCGTGATCGACGGCGGCGAAACGGCCGGCACAGTGGCACCCTCCGCGCCCTGACACGAAAGCAGAAGCCCATGTCGCAGAATCCAGGCTCCAAACTGGCGATTGTCGGCGCTGGCAGCGTGGGCTCGTCCCTCGCCTACGCCGCCCTGATCCGCGGCTCCGCCAGCAGCGTCGCCCTCTTCGACGTCAACACCGCCAAGGCCGAAGCCGAGGTACTCGACCTCGCGCACGGCACCCAGTTCGCCGCCGCAGCCGCGACCATCACCGGCGGCGGGGACATCACCGCGATGGAGGGGGCCGACGTCGTCGTCATCACCGCCGGGGCCAAACAGGCGCAGGGCCAGACGCGCCTCGACCTGGCCAGCACTAACGTCCGCATCCTCGAGCAACTCATGCCGCAACTGCTCAGGCACGCTCCGGACGCCGTCTATGTGCTGGTGACCAACCCCTGCGACGTTCTGACCGTCGCGGCGAAGAAGATCTCCGGGCTGCCGTCGTCGCGCGTTTTCTCCTCGGGCACGGTCCTGGACACGTCCCGGCTGCGCTGGCTGCTGGCGCACAAGGCGGGCGTCTCCCTCACCAGCGTCCACGCCAGCATGGTGGGCGAGCACGGCGACACCGAGTTCCCCATCTGGTCCGGCGCCACGATCGGCCCGGTGCCGATCCGCCAGTGGACGGTCGACGGCGAGCGTGTCTTCACGCCCGAGTACCTCGCCGATACCGCGCGGGAGGTGACGCAGGCCGCCTACAAGGTGATTGCCGGCAAAGGCGCCACCAACTACGCGATCGGCCTTTCCGGCGCCCGGATCGTGGAGGCCCTGCTGCGCTCGGAAAACGCCGTCCTGCCCGTTTCCACGGTCCTGGACGGCCAGTACGGGATCTCCGGGGTGGCGCTGTCACTGCCCAGCATCGTGGGGAACGGCGGGGTCCGCACGGTTCTGGATACGCCCATGGACGACGGCGAACTCGCCGCCCTGCAGCACTCGGCCGAGACACTGCGGCAGAGTCTGGCGACCCTCCGGATCTAGGCGGGGTGGGGCGCCTCGGCCGCGGCGAAGGCGGGCACAATCGTCACCGACCCGACGTGCGGCAGGGCCCGCCGGATGCGGCTTTCCAGATTGGACGTCACCGACGCGAGCTCAACCAGGTGCGCATCCGTCGGGATCGGCACCGTGATCTCAACCTGCAGCCGGTGGCCGGACCAGCGCAGCCGCGGGGTGCCGCCGGCCCTCGAGTGTTCCGCGACGAGTGCCTCGACCCGCTCCGTCAGTTCCGGGTCGACGCCGTCCATCAGCCGCCGCCCGACGTCGCGCACGGTACCCCAGAGCAAGACGCCAATGGCGACGGAAATCAGGAGGCCCACGATCGGGTCCGCCAGCGGGAAACCGAGCCAGATGCCAATCACGCCGGCCACGACGGCGAGCGACGTGAAGCCGTCCGTCCTGGCGTGGACCCCGTCCGCCACCAGGGCGGCGGAGCCGATCCGCCGGCCGATCCGGATCCGATAAATCGCGACGAGTTCGTTGCCGGCGAAGCCCACCAGGCCGGCGGCGAGCACCCAGCCCAGGTTGCTGACCGGCTGGGGTTCGAAGAAGCGGCGGATGGATTCGACGGCGGCCACAACGGCCGAAAGTGCAATCATCGCCACAATGAACAGCCCGGCGAGGTCCTCAGCCCGGCCGTAGCCATAGGTGTACGTCCGGGTGGCCCGGCGGCGGCCCAGCAGGAACGCAATCCATAGCGGCACGGCCGTCAGGGCATCCGAAAAGTTGTGCACGGTGTCGGCCAGGAGCGCCACGGAGCCGCTGACCAGGACAATCACCAGCTGGAACAGTGCGGTGGCACCGAGGCCGAGCAGCGAGAGCTTGACTGCCCGGATACCCTGCGCACTGGCTTCGAGGGCCTCGTCGATGGAATCGGCGGCGTCGTGCGAGTGCGGGACAAAGACGGACTGCAGCCACCCTTTCAGTCCCATGGCGTGGGTGTGGGGGTGGCTGTGGTCATGCGGGTGGTCATGGTCATGCGGGTGGTCATGCGCGTGATCGTGCTTCTCCACGGACTCCGCCGGCCGGTTCATGCGCCGTGCCGTGGGGCTGTGCCGAGCGCGTGCTCCGCCTGGTGGATTGCGTCCATGACGAGCTGGCTGGCGTGGCTGTCCCTCAGCCGGTAATAGACCTTGGTGCCTTCCTGCCGGGTGGCGACCATGCCGCCCAGCCGCATCTTGGCCAGGTGCTGCGACACTGCGGCAGCTGGTTTCCCCACCCTTTCGGCGAGCGCATTGACCGGCAGCTCACCGTTCCCCAGCGCCAGAATCAGCCGGACACGGGTGGCATCGGCCAGCAGTGAGAAGACTTCCACTGCCAGTTCCACGTGCGGGCCCTCAATCTCAACCTGCATATCTGCATTCATATGCAGATAATGCCACACGTGTCGCCTCTGCCGGTAAATTCCCGCCCTGCGCCGCCGGAACACAATTGCGGCCGCAGGCGTTGACAGCAGGTAGCCTGAAGCTTCGTGAAGCTGCCCGGAGACATGACTGCACCACCGCAGGGAAGGAGAACGGCGATGCCCACAGCCACCGCGGCCCGTCCCGCCGCCTTGCTCCGTGGCGCCTTCCTGCTGGCCGGGATCCTCGCCGTGATTCTTGGCCTGCTGGGCATGCATGTCCTCGCCGGCTCCCACGGGATGCATGCCCAGACGGCGCCTTCAGGCAGCACGGCAGCGTCGACAGTTTTGCATTCCGATGCCCAGGTGCACGCCGGCCAGGCGGCTTCCGCGCCGGCGCCGACTACACAAGCGCCAGCTTCGGTGACGGACGGCGGCACCGACGTGCCGCCGTCGTGCGCCTGCCAGGGCGGCTGCGCGGAGAAACAGTCAGTTCACGCCGGCTGCACACCGTCGCCCGCCGGCGCTTCCTTGAGCGCCCCGCAGCCCGGAAGCACGTTCCTTGACGGCGGGTCCTGGACCGCGGCGCGGCCGGATCATCTGGCCGCCTACGCGTATCTGCCCGGGACGCCCACGCCCCGCGACTTGTCCATCAGCCGGACGTAGGAGCGGGCCTGCGCCGTGATGACGCCGGCACACCATCCGCCCCGCGCCCGGCGGCCGCTCCCTGGCTCCCGCGCGCCAGCCACCCGGCTCCGCTGCCGGACCCACGAAGGACACGATTTTCCATGAAGAAGACCCTCACGCTTTCCGCCGCTGCCGTCGCCGCCGCCATTGCACTGGCCGGCTGCTCCACCGGCCCCGCTTCCGGCGGCAGCACTATGCCCGGCATGGACCACAGCACGGGCCATGCCACTCCGGGCTCGAGTGCAGCAACTGCGGCCGAGGACCACAACGGCTCGGACGCGATGTTCGCCCAGGCCATGATTCCGCACCATGCCCAGGCCGTAGAGATGAGCGACATGATCCTGAAGAAGCAGGGCATCGACGCCAGGGTCACCGCGCTGGCAACGAAGATCAAGGCCGCCCAGGCGCCCGAGATCGAAAAGATGACCGGCTGGCTCAAGGACTGGAACGAGCCCACCCAGGCGCCCGGCGGCCACTCAATGACGGGCATGATGAGCGGTGACGACCTCACAAAACTCGACGCAGCCACGGGCACCGAAGCCGCGAAGCTCTTCCTGAGCCAGATGGTTGCGCACCACGAAGGCGCCGTCGAGATGGCGAACGCCGAGGTCCGCTCCGGCCAGAACGCGGACGCTGTCCGGCTGGGCAAGGACATCGCGGCATCCCAGACGGGCGAGATCCAGGAAATGAAAAACCTGCTCGCCGCCCTGTAGCCGTCCGCTGGCCGGTCGCGGGGGCGCCGTAACGCAACGTCCCCGCGACTCCTCGTGGTGCCGGTTCGCATATGCTCAGCAGACAGGCTCACACTGGCTCAGCGACGAACCACCCGGGAGACACCTCATGACCAACTGGCGAATCAGGGATTTCCACTCCGCCGATCTTGACGGCATCCTGCACCTCTGGGAAACCCTCAAGGCCACCAACGTCGAACCGGTCTATGCGCTCTCCGAGGTGCTGGCCTCCTGCGAGAAGGACCACGCCGTCGTCGCGGTCCTGGGCGACCAGGTGGTGGGCGCCGCCGTCGGACGTGCCGCCCACGACCAGGGCTGGATCGTTTTCCTGGCCACCCTCCCCGAGTACCGCGGCCGCGGGATCGGCACCTCGCTGCTGGCCGCCGTCGAGAACCGGATGGCGCCGCACGGGCTGAACAAGCTCTCTGCCCTCATGCCGGAATCCGAGACGCGTGTGGAGGCGTTCCTGGGCCGCGGCTTTGTACTGAAGAAGAACCTGCGCTATTTCGAGCGGCGAATCCCGGTGCAGCGCCAGGAACTCGAGCCGCTCAGCCTGCTTGGCGGCCGGATCCTGGCCCGCGATCTCTGGGAAAACGTCGCCGGCATGCGGAACGAGAAGGAGCTCCTGGAGCGCCGCCTGGTCCTGCCCCTGGCCGAGGCCGACCTCGCCGACGAGTACGGTGTGGTGCCGCCGCGCGCCGTCGTGCTCTTCGGTCCGCCCGGCACCGGCAAGACCACCTTCGCGAAAGCCATCGCTTCCCGCCTCGAGTGGCCGTTCGTGGAGGTTTTCCCCTCCCGGCTGGCCTCCGATCCCAAGGGCCTCGCGGGCGCGCTGCGGGAGACTTTCCTGGAGATCGCCGAGCTGGAGCACGCGGTGGTCTTCATCGACGAGGTGGAGGAGATCGCGTCGCAGCGTTCGGGGGAACCGCCGTCGCCGCTGCAGGGCGTCACCAACGAGCTGCTCAAGATCATCCCGGCCTTCCGCGAGCAGCCCGGCCGCCTGCTGGTGTGCGCCACCAACTTCATCCGCGCCCTCGACACCGCGTTCCTGCGCCACGGCCGCTTTGACTATGTCATCCCCATCGGCCTGCCCGACCGCCAGGCCCGCGAAGCCATGTGGCAGCGCTTCATTCCCGCCACGGTCGTGGACGACGTGGACGTGGAGCTGCTGGTGGACCGGACCGAGGGCTTCTCCCCCGCGGACATCGAATTCGCTGCCCGGAGCGCGTCCCAGCGAGCCCTGGAGAAAGCGGTGTACGACGACGGCGGGCTCGCTTCCAGCGGCAACGCCTCCATCCGCGAGGCCGTCCGGAAAGGCCCCGCGACGCAGGACTACCTCGACGCGATCGCGGACACCCGGACGACCGTCAGCGACGAGGTCCACCAGCAGTTCCTCGAGGACATCGACGCCCTGGGCCGGGTGTAAAAGCCCTAAGGCAACGCGGGGTCAGGTAGCGCCCATGATGGGGCCCGGGATGGGCGCTAAGTGACCCCGCGTTGTTGTCAGAGGGTGACGACGATCTTGCCCTTGGCGTGGCCCTGCTCCAGCGCGGCAAAGGCCTCGGCGATCCGGGCGAACGGATAGCTACTGTCCACGACCGGCTGCAGCTGGCCGGCGTCGACGAGCGCTGCCAGGTAGCGCAGGCCGTCCCCGCTTGGGTGCATAAACAGGTAGCGGTAGCTGGCCTTCGCCTTGCGGGCACGCCCGCGGATGCCCAGGCTCATGACCCAGAACACTGCAGTGATCCAAGGCGGCGCGTCAAGGTCCTTCGTCGCGGTGAGTGGCTCCGGAACCCCGGCGATGGAGACCACCCGCCCGCCCGGACGGAGGATGCGGAAGGATTTCTTGAGCGTTGCGCCGCCTACCAGGTCCAGCACGGCGTCGAAATCGCGCAGCACCCCGGCGAAGTCCTCCCGGGTGTAGTCGATGACTCGGTCCGCGCCCAGCCGCCGCACCAGGGCCTCCCCTCGGGCCGAGGCCGTAGCCGTGACCACGGCGCCCAAATGCTTGGCGAGCTGGATGGCCAGGGTCCCCACGCCCCCTGCACCGCCGGAGATGAAGAGCCTGGTACCGGGTCCGACGGCGAGTTCGTCGCGGAGGGCCTGCAGCGCGGTCAGCCCGGCCAGCGGCAGGCCCGCGGCATCGGCGAAGCCAAGTGAGGCCGGCATGGCGGCCACCAATTCCTGCTGCACGCACACCAGCTCGGCGAAGGCACCCAGCCTGCGCTTGTCCACGCGGGCGTAGACGCGGTCCCCGATGGCGAAGCGGCTGGGCCCGGGCCCGACTGCCTCGACCGTTCCGGCAAGTTCACAGCCAGCGACGATCGGCAGCCGGAAGTGGCTGATGGGACGGAGCGCGCCCTGACGGAGCTTGAAGTCGACGGGGTTCAGGCCCGCCGCGGCGACCCTGATCCTGACATCGCCCGGGCCGGGCCGGGGAGCCGGAACGTCCCGGAGCTCCATGGCGCCCGGCCCGCCGTAACGAGTAAGGACATAGGCACGCATGCTCAGTCCGGGGCGGGCTCAGTTTCGTCGGCAGGACTCCCGCCGGGTGCAGCCGCCCCCGCTCCTGCCGGGGCGTCGTCGTAGGAGAGGTTCTCGTAGTCAGTGTCGTCCGCTTCGTCGAGCATGTCGTCGAGTTCCTCCAGCAGCCACGGGTTGATCCGGGCCAGGATCTTCCGGGTTTCCTCCACCGGAACCGCGGCGTACAGCACCGGGCGGGCGTCGTTGTAGCGGGTGACCGGCGGCTTGTCCGGCCACTTCTCGGCCAGCGCCTTGACGCGCTCCGGGAGGGAATTGTGCGCGTTGTCGGCGATCTTCACCAGGGTGGCGTCGTGGTCCTCGGCGATGTAGCGGATGCCGGCCTGGTAATCGTCCGGGTTCTCGTGCAGGCGCTTGGTGACGCGCTCGATGATGTCCACGGCCCGCTCGGAGACACCCATGTCCAGCAGCGCCTGCCGGGTCATTGGAGTGTCCTCGGCAATGTCGTGCAGGTACCCGGCGATCCGGATGTCGTCGTCGAAGTCCGCCAGGGCATCCCCGACGGCGATCACGTGGTCACGGTAGGGGCGCTTGAGCTTGTCCTTCTGCCGGTTGTGGGCCACCTCGGCGAGGACCTTGGCCGTCTCGACGGTAAAACTCGGCTGCGGGCTGCGCGCTTCGATGAACTCTGGTTCTGACATGCTTCCAGCCTACGCGTGCGGCCCGCCCAGCCCGGGCCATACCCACGGATCCCGGGGCAGCGCGGCGGGGTCGAACACAGCAAGTGCGTGCTCGAGCGGCCCGTCGGGCAACCCCAGGGAGGCGAGCAGCGCGTCCCGCACCTCATCCGCAGGAATCCCGGCCGCCGCGAGGTCGGTGAGCGTGACGGCACCGTCGCGTTTGGCCAGCCGGGCGCCGTCGGCGTTCAGCACCAAGGGAACATGCGCATATTCCGGAACGGGCATATTCAAGAGGGAGGCAAGGTAGGCCTGTCGGGGCGTGGAGGGCAGCAGGTCGTCGCCGCGGACCACCTGGTCGATGCCCTGGGCGGCGTCGTCCACGACTACGGCGAGGTTGTAGGCCGTCACGCCGTCGTTGCGGCGGAGCACAAAGTCATCCACCATACCGGTGTAGCTGCCGTGCAGCACGTCCTGCACCGCCGCCTCCGTGACGGCCGACCGGAGCCGGACCGCCGCAGGCCTGACGGAACGCTTCGCCTCACGTTCGGCCGCGGACAGGTCGCGGCATGTGCCGGGGTAAGCCCCCTGTGGGGCATGCGGCGCGGAGGGAGCCTCCTGGATTTCGCGCCGTGTGCAGTAGCACTCGTACGTGAGACCCGCCGCTTCCAGCCGGGCGATCGCGTCCGCGTAGAGGGGTCCGCGGTCGGTCTGGCGGACCACTCCCCCGTCCCACGTCACGCCGACGGCGGCGAGATCGCGGAGCTGCTCCGCCTCCGCGCCGGCCCGGGCCCGGTCCAGGTCCTCGACGCGCATCAGGAACCGCCGGCCGGTGGACCGGGCGAAGAGCCAGGCGAGGATCGCCGTGCGGAGGTTGCCGACATGGAGTTCACCGGAGGGGCTGGGGGCGAAGCGGCCGGCAGACGTCATGCCACCAGCCTATGCGCAGCAACACAAGAGCCCCTCAGCTACCGATGACTTCGGGAAAACCGACGTCGGTGGCTCAGGGGCTCTTGCCGTGCCGGGCCCGGGGCGTTGCTCCGGGCCATGGCACTGCGAATCGGGGGAACTGCTGTTGCGGCACTTTGTGCAGAAAGACGATGGTGTGAACAAGAGTCAATCAGCGGGCGGGTTCCTTGCGGGAAGCCTCATCCAAGGTCCGGGTGGTGTGCCGGGGTACTTGTAGCCTGTCGGGATCCGGCGGTGGCCGGCGTCCCTTTGTTGTCACTATTTCAACAGAAGCCATACAGTAGGCGCAATGGACTTAGGTTGAACTGGTCAATCTGATCAAGTCTGGCCGCAGCGACGTACAGGGAGTAGTCACATTGCAGGAACTTGATTCGACGGACCGGCGAATTCTCCTCGCCCTCGACGAAGATCCCCGGCTGCCGATCATGGTGCTGGCCCAGAAACTGGGGCTGGCGCGCGGCACGGTGCAGTCGCGCCTGGAGCGGATGACGGCGTCAGGCGCCCTGCGTGCCAACAGCAGCCGGGTGCTGCCCTCGGCGCTGGGCCGGGGCGTGGCGGCGTCAGTCAGCGCCGAACTGGACCAGAGCCACCTGAATGAGGCGATCGCCGCGCTGCGGAACATCCCGGAGGTCCTCGAGTGCCACGCCCCCGCTGGCGAGACTGACCTGCTCATTCGGGTGGTGGCGAAGAGCCCGGACGATCTGTACCGCGTTTCCGAGGAAATCCGGCTCTGCCCGGGAATTGTGCGGACCTCCACCAGCATGTTCCTCCGCGAGGTCATCCCCTACCGGACCACGGGGCTGCTGGGTTCCTGAAGCCTCCGCGGTTCCTCGGCTAGACGGGCGGGCCGATATTGGTCTTCAGGTTCTTCATCACCAGGGTCGAGGTGAGCCGCTCGACGCCGGGCAGCGAGGTCAGCTCGCTGTCGTAGAAGCGCTGGTAGGCGGGCAGGTCCTCGGCGATGACTTTCAGCAAGTAGTCGGGGGAACCGAACAATCGCTGTGCCTCCACGATATTCGGGTTGTCCGCCACGCGGTTCTCGAAGATCTCCATCGTTGCCCGGTCCACCTGGCGCAGCGTAACGAACACGATCGCCTCAAACCCCAGCCCGACGGCGGCAGGATCGATGTCCGCCCGGTAGCCGCGGATGACGCCGGATGCCTCCAGGTCGCGGAGCCGCCGGTGGCAGGGCGCCACGGTCAATCCCACCTTGGCGGCGAGTGCCGTGGCCGTCATACGGCCGTCCTCTTTGAGGTAGCGCAAAATACTTCTGTCCAAATGGTCAACCACGCAATAATCTTACCCGTTCAGGGCATTTTTCCGCGAAAAGAGGGAACACTTCCGGCGCAATATTTCCTAGACTTTTCCTGTAGCCAAGCGTCAGGAGAGCGCCATGAACCCCCAACTGTTTGTCGCCTTTCTGGTGGTCGCCGGCGCCCTCGCGTGCACGCCGGGGGTGGACTGGGCGTACTCCATCACCGCAGGACTGAAGCAGCGCAGCTTCGTGCCCGCGGTCGCGGGGCTCTGCGGCGGCTACGTGCTGCACACGGCGCTCCTGGTCGCTGGTCTGGCGGCCCTGCTGACAGGCATTCCCGGGGTGCTGGGGTGGCTGACGGTGGCCGGCGCGGCCTACCTTCTCTGGCTCGGACTCACCACCATCCGGTCCTGGCGCGGCGCGAGTTTCGGCAGCGCAGAGGTGCGGGCGCCGGCGAATCAGTTCCGGACGTTCCTGCAGGGCATGGGCACGAGCGGCATCAACCCGAAGGGGTTGCTGTTCTATGTGGCCCTGGTGCCGCAGTTTGTCAGCCCGGAGGCGTCCCTCCCCGTCCCGGTGCAGTCCGGGCTCCTGGGCCTGACGTTTGTCCTGCTGGTTGCCGTGGTCTACACCTGCGTTGCACTGCTGGCCCGCAAACTGCTGCACTCCCGGCCGGGAGCGGCGCGGAAAGTGACGCTTTCCAGCGGCATCATCATGGTCGCGCTCGGCGCCGTCCTGCTGTCGGAGCAGCTGCTGCCGCTCCTGGGCCACGCCCTGTCACTCGGCTGAGGCCGCGCCGCCCGCCGGAACCCATCGGGTCACTTGCGCGGCATGTACCACTCGGTAAATGCCGTGGCACGGCCGTCGACCGTGAGCTGGATGATCCAGAGGTTGTCATAGCTGCGGCTGTCCCCGCGGTAGTCGGTGCGGCCCTGCACGAAGGCCCTCCCGCCGTCGACCCCCAGCAGGGTCCACTCAAAGGTCCAGTCCCCCGGCACATCGCCCGCGGCGATCCAGCGCTCCACGATCTGCTCCCGCCCGGTCCACGGCTCGGGATCATCAGGTCTCGTGGCATACACGGCGTCCTCGGTGAAGAGGGCCCTGATGTCAACCGGATCGTTCGACGTCCAGGCGGCGATGTAGTGCTGCACCCAGCGCGCTGACGCATCTCTCATCCCTCGTTTTTACTCCCTGCTTCCGCGGGCCCGCAAGGGTCATGGAGCCGGATCGAAACGAGTTCGCCAAGGATTCATTCGCCGTCGGCCCGGCCGTACTCGCGGTCCCAGAGCTCGTGCAGTTCGGCATCCTTCCGGATGGCCTTGACCGTCTCCAGATCGGCAGGCGGGCGGTGCTGCCAGTCCCGCCGGTTCAGGGCCCTCCGCCCGTCGTCCAGGAGCAGGAGGGCCCTGTCCGTCAGGGCATCACCGCGGAGCGTGAAGTCGGTCTTCCGGCGGCGCAGGACTTCCTGCAGGGCGGCACGGGCGGCCGCATTGGCACCAAGTTTGCGCAGCGAGCGCGCCCGGATCAGGAGCAGGGCGGCCGAGAGGTCATCCCCGTTGAGCAGTCCCTCAGTGTCCTCCACGACGTCCGCATCCCGCCCCAGCGAAGCGGCCAGTGAGCAGCGCGCCAAGGCCAGCGGCAACGACGGCGGCAATCCGGTCAGCGCCGCGAGGGCGGCCTCCCGCTGTCCGGTCTCGCGCAGCGCGTGGGACCAGGCCAGGAACACCGCCTCCTCACTGAACAGGACCGGAACTTCGACCCGCTCGGCGACGGTTACCCGGGTTACAACACGGGCCAGGTAGGTGAAAGCGTACCGGTTCGCGTCGTCGTCGTTCCTGGTGAGCAGGCCGCGCTGGAGCAGTTCGGAGGCGCGCAGGTGGCCGCCCTGGACATAGCTCAGCAATCCGGCCGTCAGGTAGCACAGCCCGGCCCACCCGGGCTGTGAGTGTGCCAGAGCGATGAGCCGGTCCGGGTCCGAGTTGCCGAAGATGGCGGCATGCACGGCCTTGGTGGCCTTGGATGGCGACCTGCCCGCCACTTTGCCGAGCCGCGGCGCACCACCCTCCACGGGCAGGGTGCCGCGGATCCGCCCCGCCAGGACACCGGTCACCGCCACTCCCACCCCTTCGGCGAGATCGCGGACAGGCGTCCGGATGACCGGTGTGCGGAACGGTGTGAGGTCGCGGTGGTCCCGGTACAGGGCCGGGCGCGGTGCGGATTCTCCTGGTTCGGAGCTCATACGTCCATGCTAATGGGCGCGGGGAGGCGGCGGGCAGACTAGGCGGCGGCCGAAATCCATACGCCGATCACCCAGGTGCTGCCGGCGAGGCACGCGAGCCCGAACTCGACGATCATTCCCAGGCCCGTGGCCTTCAGCGCGGCCCCGCTGGAGGCCACTGCGGTGCCGAAAGCCCGGGTGCGGTGCAGTTCGCTCAGCAGCAGGCCGGCGGCGAAACCGATGAACAGTCCCACCACGGGGATGATGAACATCCCCACAACCCCGAAGACCAGTCCGGCCACCACCGAGCGGCTGGGAATGTTGTGCTCCTTGAGTTTCCGGCCGGTCAGGACCGCGCTGGCGGCCATCCCGGCCAGGACGAAGACCATACCGATCCCGAACACCACCCAGCCGGTGGTCCCGGCGCCTCCCCAGATGGCCCACGACAGCAGGCTCAGCCCGATCAGGATGCTGCCGGGAAGCACGGGGATGACGGTCCCGGCCACGCCCACCAGGATGGCGAGGCCGCACAGGGTCGTCACAACAGTCTCGGGGTTCATCGCCCCAGTCTATGGTTCGGATGGCACTGCGACGGCCGCCGGAAGCGAAGAAGCCATGAAGCGGCGACGGCGCCGCATCCCCCAGGGAAGCGGCGCCGTCGTCGTGTGTTCAGCTGTGGCTATTCGGCTTCGACCGCCGCGGCGACGGCGGCGGACACTGCCGGCGCCACCCGCGGGTCCAGCGGGCTGGGGACGATGTAGTCGGCCGAGAGGTCCTCGTCGGCCAGCGCGGCGATGGCGCGGGCCGCAGCCAGCTTCATGGCCGGCGTGATCCGGCGGGCGCCGGCGTCGAGGGCTCCGCGGAAGATGCCGGGGAACGCGAGGACGTTGTTGATCTGGTTCGGGAAATCGCTGCGGCCGGTGGCCACGACGGCGGCGTACCGGCGTGCGACCTCCGGAAGGACCTCCGGGTCCGGGTTGGACAGGGCGAACACGATCGAGTCCTGGCTCATGAGCTTGAGGTGCTCCTCGGCCAGCTTGGACGAGGAGACGCCGATGAACACGTCGGCGTCCAGCAGGGCTTCGGCGGGGCCGCCGGAGACGCCGCGCGGGTTGCCGCTGGCGGCCAGCTGGGCCTTCTTGCTGGCGGGATCGGCGGCGATGTCCGCCCGCTCGCTGTTGAGAACCCCGCGGGAGTCCAGCAGCACTACGTCGGTGATCCCGGCGGTGAGCAGCATCTGCGCGACGGCAATCCCGGCGGCGCCGGCGCCCGAGACGACCACGCGCAGCGTCTCAATGTCACGGCCGGTCACCTTGGCGGCGCCGGTCAGCGCGGCGAGGACCACGACGGCGGTGCCGTGCTGGTCATCGTGCATGACGGGGCAATCGAGGGCCTCGATGAGCTTGTCCTCGAGTTCGAAGCAGCGCGGCGCCGAGACGTCTTCGAGGTTGACGGCGCCGAAGCTCGGGCGCAGCCGGACGAGGGTCTCCACAATCTCGTCGACGTTGGTGGTGTTGAGCACCAGCGGGATGGAGTCGAGCTGGCCGAAGGCCTTGAACAGGGCCGACTTGCCCTCCATCACGGGCAGCGAGGCGCTGGCGCCAATGTCGCCCAGGCCGAGGACGGCGGTGCCGTCGCTGACGACGACGACCAGGCGCTGGGCCCAGGTGAGGGTCTTGGCGAGCTCCGGGTCGGCGGCGATGGCGCGGCTGACCTGGGCAACACCCGGCGTGTAGGCGATGGAAAGGTCGCGCTTGCTGGCCAGCGGCACGGTGCTGGCGATGGAAAGCTTGCCGCCGTGGTGGGATGCGAAAATTTCCTCGTCGCTGAGCGCGGCTACGGTCTCTGCGGGGGAAGTGGAGTCGGTGGGGATGATCGTTTCAGTGGACACGTCGTTGTCTCCTGGGGCTCACCGTGGGCGTACGGCTCATGGAAGCTCAAGCACAGGCGTGCTCAAGATGGTCTGGGGAACGTCGGCAGGGACCCGAGGTTGGTGGGTCTGCGGTGAAGCTCCGGATACTGCAGGCGGACGGGCCGCTCCGGTTCTGCAATGGTAAACAAAACATCCCGGGCTCAAGGTGTCACACGACACACCCGGGCAGCTGGTGAAACGTTTATCCAGCCGTTTTAGTGAACCGGATCACCGAAAAGTGCCGTTACTGGCGGGTAAAAAATCAGATTGGTCTAGACCAGTTACGCGGCGGGGCGGGTGGATGTCAGCAGGACGCAGGCCTTCTTGAGGTCTTCCTCGGCTTCGAAGAGCGACAGGCGGCGGCAACGGACCGACTGGACCAGCCCAGTGACGGTCAACAGCAGGACGCGGGAGATGGCGGCGTCACCGCTCACGGCCGTGACGGCCTTCTCGGCCATGGCGTCGATCTCCCGGAGCAGCTTCGTCGTGTCAGTGTCCTTGGTGTAGACAGCCTTGTTCAGGCACTGCTCCACGGCCGGCTGCATCAGGCGCATGTGGAAGATTTCCATCACGACGCCGACGAGCGCGTGGGCCGGAACGTCGCCGCTGGTACTCCCCGCGGCCGGCTTCGCGGAGCGTCCCGCAGTTTTCTTCGCCGATGCCGCGGAAGCGCCGGCGGCTGACGGGGCACCGGTTCCTGCGCCGGATCCCGGGACGGCCGGTGAGTTTGCCGCGTGCAGTTCCGTAAGCTGCTTGCGGTAGAGCGCCAGCACCAGCTGGGTGGCGGAGGGAAAGTACCGGTAGAGGGTGCCCAGCGGAACGTCGGCCTTGGCAGCGACTTCTGAGAGGACCACGGAGTCCAGGCCCTTGCGGGCAAACCCTGCGGCCACGTCGAGGATCCGGGTGTAGCGGAGCCGTTGCCGGGGCAGGGTGGGAGGCGGGGCCATCGGTGGAAGTTCTGAGTGGAATTCAGGCATCAGCAGCGTTCCGGGTCGGTTTTTCTCGGCAGACATGAGGGATTCCCCACAGCGCTGCCGCGGCAATTCCCGTCAACTATACGCCACGCTCCCGGGCCCTGAGCCAGTCACAGGCGGTGCCGAAAGTGCCCGGACGTGGCCTTCCCTGCCGCGGGTCAGGGCCTACTCGACGCCCTTGATTTTGACCACGAACACGGCCCCCAGCAGCCCGATCACCGCGGCCGCGACGTACAACGACACGTAGCCGCCCCACATCGTCACGAAAGGGAAGGCGATGAGCGGCGCCAGCACCTGGGGCAGGGAATTGGCGATGTTAAGGACGCCCAGGTCCTTTCCGCGGCTCAGCGCAGCCGGGAGCACCTGGGTGATGAGGGCGAAGTCCACCGCCAGATAGCAGCCGAAGCCGATGCCCAGCACCGAGGCCCCCAGCAGGGCGCCGGCCCAGTTCGGCGCGAAGGCCAGGATCAGGGAGGCCACCGCAATGACCACCGAGGAGATGATCACGAGCGGCTTCCGCTTTCCCATCCGGTCGCTCAGCCGGCCTCCGATCACACTGGTGATGATCACCATTACCGCATAAAGCCCTGTCAGGATCAGCACGCCGAGCTCCGGAGCGATGCCCTGCGTCTGTTCAAGGTGGACCGCGTCCTTGAGGAAGAAGAGCAGGTAGAGGGTGACCATGTGGTTGCCGATGTTCACCAGGAGCCGGGTCAGCCAGGCCCAGGCGAAGTCCGGGTAGAGCGCCGGGGAGATCCAGAAACCTTTGGCGAAGCCGGCCAGGCTGAACGGGGGACGCGCCCCCGCGGGGAGCGGGACGTCGTCGTTCCTGAAGTAATACAGCACGACGCCGGCGAGCAGCGCCAGCGCGCAGACCAGATACCCGACGGCGAAGTTCCCAGTCACCGCTGCGGCGATCACCGCGCCGACCAGGATGCCGACGGTCTGTCCCATTGCGGCCAGGCCACCCACCGTGCCGCGCTGGGCCACCGGAACACGGTCCGGGATGGCGGCGGTGATGGCGGCATAGGCGCCGTTGCAGCCGGCCTGCACGAGGCACCAGAGCAGCGTCATGACGGCAACGTTGGGCGCCCCCGCCAGGGCAATCAGCGCCGCGGCGCCGAGGATGGCCCCGAAGAGGACCCACGGGACCCGGCGGCCCCGGCGCGAGGTGGTGCGGTCGCTGAAGGCGCCGAACAGGGGGTTGGCCACGAGTGAGACCGCTGCACCGGCCCCGGTCACGAGGGCGAGGATCGCTTCCTTGTCGCCCTCGCTGAACGCTGCGGCCTGCTGGCCGAGGAGCACCTGGATCGGGCCGAAGAATGCCGCGTTGATGCCCAGGTTGACGAGGACGACGCCGGCGATCCAGACCGGGCGGACGGCACGTTCGGGTTCGGCGAGCGCCACCGCTGTCGGGCCTTCTGCGGCGAGGCTGGCACGGGCAGGGTCCGGAGCTGCTCCGGGCATATCGGACAGGCTCATGGAATTCGGTTCCCCCCGGAAACGGATGACGCAGACTGAAGATCAGTGTGCAGCCAGACTATCGTGGGGATCACGATCCGCCCCCCCTATTTCCACTGCATGGGAGAACCGATGGCCGCATCCGCCGTTAATACCGCCGACCTCTATGACGAACGCGGCGAGGAGCTTGACTCCGTGGCCCTGCAGTTCCAGTCGCTCGGGGGCCATACGCACTTCAGCGGGCCGGTGCGGACCATCCGCTGCTTCGAGGACAACGCCCTGGTGAAGTCCACCCTCGCAACACCCGGCGACGGCGCCGTCCTGGTGGTGGATGGCGGCGGCTCACTGCGCACGGCGCTCATGGGCGACCTGATCGCGGCCAGCGCCGTCGCGAACGGCTGGGCCGGCGTCGTCATTAACGGCGCCATCCGGGACCGGACGGCCATCGCGGGGCTGCCGCTGGGGGTCAAGGCGCTGGGCAGCAACCCGCGCAAGAGCGCCAAGACCGGCGCCGGCGAGAGCGGCGTGGACCTGGAGATCGACGGCGTCGTCCTCCGGACCGGCGCGATGATCTGGTGCGATCCGGACGGGATCCTGGTCGAGCGGTAAGTTTTGCTCCCGGCGGTCCGCGCCGTCACGGCAGGCAGTTTTTCGAGGTGCCTGCCGGTGCGGATCCGCGGAATCCCGGGGAAAATGAGGGGCCGAACGGCCAAAAGAGTGCGCCGCGTGACGTTCCGGGCCCGGCACAGGGCGGACGACGGCGGAGCCCGCCCGCCACGCCCGGGAACCGTATGTTTCCTCTCACTTTTTGCCGCGTGTGACAGGCGTCGCTCCGGCTCTGGTGTAAGACTTGGTAGCTGCGGCGCAGGCCGTGGAACGCGAAATGCCGAGGGAGCCAGATGACAACCACCCAAGACCAGACCGCAGCCAGGATCCCCCAGCGGGTCATTTGGCTGGCCGTGGCGGGCGCCGTCGGCGGCTTCCTCTTCGGCTTCGACTCCTCGGTGGTCAACGGCGCCGTCGATGCCATCAAGGACGAGTTCGCGCTCAGCGAGGCCGTGACCGGCTTTGCCGTGGCCGTCGCCCTCCTCGGCTGCGCTGCAGGCGCCTACCTGGCCGGCAAGGTCGCGGACCGCTACGGCCGCATCCCCGCCATGAAGATCGGTGCGCTGCTGTTCCTGGTCAGCGCGATCGGAACAGGTTTCGCCTTCAGTGTGTGGGACCTCATCTTCTGGCGCCTCGTCGGCGGCCTGGGCATCGGCCTGGCCTCCGTGATCGCCCCGGCCTACATCTCCGAAATCTCCCCGCGCCAGGTGCGCGGACGCCTGGCCTCGCTCCAGCAGCTCGCCATTACCACCGGTATCTTTGCCGCCCTGCTCTCGGACGCCCTGTTCGCGAACTTCGCCGGCGGCGCCGACCAGGTTCTCTGGTTCGGCATTGAGGCCTGGCGCTGGATGTTCCTCGCCGGCGCCGTGCCCGCCGTCGTGTACGGCTGGATTGCCTACACGCTGCCCGAGTCGCCGCGGTTCCTGGTGTTCAAGGGCAAGGACGAGGAAGCCCTCAAGATCTTCCAGTCCATCGCCCCGGACGAGGACACGGACCGTCACCTGCGCGACATCAAGCGGGCCATCGACGAGGACAAGGTCGCCGGCCAGAAGGGGTCCCTGCGGGGCAAGGCCTTCGGGCTGCAGCCCGTGGTGTGGATCGGCATCATCCTGTCCGTGCTGCAGCAGTTCGTCGGCATCAACGTGATCTTCTACTACTCCACCACCCTGTGGAAGGCTGTCGGCTTCCAGGAGAAGGACTCCCTGACCATCTCCGTGGCCACCGCGGTCACCAACATCCTGGTTACGCTCGTGGCGATCGCCCTCGTGGACCGGATCGGCCGCCGGCCCATCATGCTCGCGGGTTCCATCGGCATGGCCCTCTCGCTGGGCACCATGGCCCTGGCCTTCGGATCCGCCACCGGGACCGGTGACTCGATTTCGCTGCCCGGCGCGTGGGGGCCGGCCGCCCTGGTGGCCGCCAACGTCTTTGTGATCAGCTTCGGCGCCTCCTGGGGCCCGCTGGTCTGGGTGCTGCTGGGCGAGATCTTCCCGTCCCGGATCCGTGCCCGCGCCCTGGGCCTCGCCGCGGCCGCGCAGTGGATCGCCAACTTCGCCATCACCCTGAGCTTCCCGGTCATGGCCGCGGCCTCCCTGCCGCTGACGTACGCCATGTACGCGATGTTCGCGGCGGCGTCGTTCTTCTTTGTGAAGTTCAAGGTGCCGGAGACCAACGGAATGTCCCTGGAACAGGCCGAGACACTGTTCGTGCCCAAGGGCTCCGCGAAGGAACCCGCGAAGGCCTGAGCCGGCGCGCCCCCTAGAGAACGAGCTTCATGCCCTCGTGGCTTGCCGCGAAGCCGAGCCGGTCATAGAAGCGGTGGGCGGCCGTGCGGGATTTGTCGGTAGTCAGCTGGACCAGGGAGCAGCCGCGGCGGCGGGACTCCTCGATGGCCCATTCCACCATGGCGGCTCCCACGCCCTGGCCCCGCAGGTCCTCTGAGACCCGCACGGCCTCCAGCTGGGCACGCCATGAACCCCGGCGGGACAGTCCCGGCAGGAAGCTGAGCTGGAACGTCGCCACCAGGCGGGTTCCGGACGCGTCGGCGGGCGCCACCTCCCCCACGAGCAGGAGGTGCGCCGGATCGGCGTCGATCGCTGCGAACGCCTCCTCGTAGGGGGCCGGATCGGATGCGTCCTCGCGGCTCGACCCGAGCTGGTCGTCCGCCAGGAGCCGGAGAATGCCCGGCAGATCGGGGCGTTCGGCGGGGCGCAGGCGGAAGGTCCCGCCGTCGACGCCGAGGGTCAGCAATGCGGTCCGGTCACCGGGGTTCGAAGTCACCAGTCCAGCTTGCCCTACCGCCCCGCGTTCAGCGAGGACCCCGGCGACAATGCCCTACCAGTCCTGATTGCTAAGGCCCGCGGACGGGCACCAAAAGTGATAGCGCAACGGGGGCGGCCAACGCAGACGCCGACGCCGGAACTCGGGTGAGATCCGGCGTCGGCGGCATGCTTCGGCGAATGACAACAGACTAGACGGCGGCCTTGGCCTCCTCGACGAGGGTGGAGACAGCCCGGAACAGCGGGTGGTCCGGGGCCAGGCCCGTGATCTTCGACGTTGCCTCGTCCGCGCCCGAGGAAACCAGGATCTTCCCGAGCTCCACGGCCTCGTCGTCGGCCGGGTCGTTGAAGCGCAGGGCTGCGGCGATCGCCCCGAGCAGCGCCTCCGGAACGATCCCGCGTTCGGCCAGCTCCGCGGCGGGGCCGATGAAGCGTTCGTGCCGGCTGAGTTTGCGCAGCGGCGCCCGGCCCACCCGGTGCACGGTGTCCGGCAGGTGCGGGTTGGAGAAGCGGCCCAGGATCTTCTGGACGTACGCCTCCTGCTCCTCACGGTTGAACCCATGCTTGGCCACCAGGAGCTCCTTGGTTTCGTCCAGGACGGCCCGCACGTCGGCGGCTACATCCTGATCGGCCATGGCCTCGGAAATCTTGCCGAGGCCCGCCTCGAAACCGAAATAGGCCGCCGCGGCATGCCCTGTGTTCACGGTGAACAGTTTGCGCTCGATGTACGGTTCCAGGTCGTCCACGAAGGTCGCTCCCGGAATCACCGGTTCCTTCCCTGCGAACGGGGTCCGGTCGATGACCCATTCGTAGAAGGTCTCCACCGTGACGTCCAGGCCCTGCCCGGCTTCCTGGTTGGGCACAATCCGGTCCACCGCCGTGTTGGCGAACACTGCGGCTTCATCCAGGGATCCGGCGGCCGGATCCCACTGCGCGGCCACCTCGGACTTCAGGATGTCGGTCGCGTTGATGGCGTTCTCGCACGCCATCACCTGCAACGGAGCCAGTCCGGCGGCCCGGGCCGCGATCCCCCTCGCGATCACCGGCGCCACGAACTTGAGGATGTGCGGCCCCACGGCCGTGGTGACGATGTCCGCCGTCGCGATTTCCGCGATGACGTCCGCTTCCTGGGTGCTGGAGTTCAGCGCGCGGAAGTTCTCCACGGTGCGGACGGCGGGGTTGTCCCCCACCTCGTGGACCCGGTAGGAGTCCGCGGCGGCAAGCTGGTTGATCAGGGCCTCCGCAACGTCCGCGAAAACCACCTCATACCCCGCCTCGTGCAGCAGCAGGCCCACGAACCCGCGCCCGATGTTTCCGGCTCCGAAATGGACCGCCTTCACTATGAGTTGACCTTTCCGAACAGGTCCAGGACTTCCTCGACCGTCGTGGCCGCCTCAAGCTGCGCCACCTGGGCCTTGTTGGTGAAGACCTTGGCGATCGAGGAAAGGATCTGCAGGTGCTCGTTGTTAATGCCGGCGACGCCGACCACGAACTTCACTTCCTTGCCGTTCCAGTCGATTCCGTTCGGGTAGCGCACCACGGAGACCGCGGACTTCATGATGTGGTCCTTCGCGGCGTTGGTGCCGTGCGGGATGGCGAGGAAGCTGCCCATGTACGTAGAGACGGATTCCTCGCGTTCGTGCATGGCGTCCAGGTAGCCGGAGTCGACGGCGCCGCGGTCCAGCAGGAGCCGGCCGGCCTCGTCGATGGCTGCGTCACGGGTGGTTGCCGTGCCGTTGAGGACGACGCTCTCTGCGACCAGGATGCCCGCGGGACCGGCCTCCTCGGCCGCTTCCGTAGCCGCGGCGGCGGCGGGAGCGGCAGCGTCGGTTCCCCCGTCCGTGTTGCTTGACCTGACCAGTTCCACGATCTCGTCGTACCTCGGGCTGTTCATGAAGTTATCGACCGAAACATGCACGGCGCTTGCGGTCACCGGCTTGGCGCGCTCCGTCAGGTCCTGGTGCGTGATGACGACGTCGTAGGTGTCGCTGAGGTTGGCGATCGCGGAGTTGGTGACCTTCACGTCCGGGAAGCCGGCAGCTTTGATCTTGTTCCGCAGCACCGAGGCGCCCATCGCGCTGGAGCCCATGCCGGCGTCGCACGCAAAGACGATGTTCTTGACCGGTCCGGCGAGGACGGCGACGCCGCCTGCGGCTGCACCGGAGCCCGTGAGCATGGAGGACACCGAGCTCTTCTTGCCCTTCATTTCCTCCATCCGGGCGGTGGCGGCGCCGAGGGCCTCTTCCTCGCTGGCCCCCACCGGGGTCTTGCTGGCCTTCAGGATCACCGAGGCGATCAGGAAGGACACGGTAGTGGCAAAGAGTACGGAGAGTGTCACGCCGACGTAGCTGTCGCGCGCGGTGGCGGCGTAGACGGCGATGATGCTGCCGGGGGCGGCCGGTGACCGGAGCCCAGCGCCGGTGACCACGAGGGTGAAGATGCCGGTCATGCCGCCGCCGATCGCGGCGAGGATCATGATGGGCTTCATGAGCACGTACGGGAAGTAGATCTCATGGATGCCGCCAACGAACTGGATCAGGGCGGCGCCCGGCGCGGACGCCTTGGCCAGTCCCGTGCCGAAGATCGAGTAGGCGAGCAGGATGCCGAAGCCCGGACCTGGGTTGGCTTCGAGGAGGAACAGGATGGACTTGCCCTGCTCGAGCACCTGCTGCGTGCCGAGCGGGGTGAGGATGCCGTGGTTGATGGCGTTGTTCAGGAACAGGACCTTCGCGGGCTCGATGAAGATGCTCGTGAAGGGCAACAGGCCGTTGATGACCAGGAATTCGACGACGGCGCTGGCGCCGTTGCTGAAGGCTTTCACCACCGGGCCGACGACGAGCATGCCAATTACTGCCATGCCGGCGGCCAGGATGCCGGCCGAGAAGTTGTCGATGAGCATTTCGAAGCCCGGCTTGACCCGGCCTTCCCAGATCTTGTCCAGCTTCTTCATGAGCCAGGCCGTGAGCGGGCCCAGCATCATGGCGCCGATGAACATGGGGATGTCCGTGCCGACAATGACGCCCGTGGTGGCCACCGCGCCGACGACCCCGCCGCGCACCCCGTACACCATCCGGCCGCCGGTGTAGCCGATCAGGAGCGGGAGCAGGTACGTGATCATCGGCCCGACAAGTTTGGCCAGGTCCTCGTTCGGCAGGAAGCCCGCCGGGATGAACAGCGCCGTGATGATGCCCCAGGCGATAAACGCGCCGATGTTGGGCATGATCATTCCGGACAGGAACGTCCCGAACTTCTGGACGCCCACCCGCACGCTGGTGCGGGGTTTCGCAACTGTCTCTGTTGCCATGTGATTTCCTAACCGTCGTTCCTGCTGCACCGCAGGATGGTCCGATACATTCGCCGAGCTAGCTGGTGGAGCTGGTGGAGATCCGGTGGAGCCATTCGAGGAAAAGCTTGAGTTCCGAACTGGAGAGCTGGTCCGAGTGCGATGACTGCAGCGCCGCGTTCAGGGCGATGGCCGCCACCACCACGGAGGATTTCCCGGAGTCCTCCGGGCCGCTGTTCTTGGCCTGGTCCGAGGACACCGCAAAGATCATGGCGTCCCGGGTCATGGTGGACAGCTCGAGGTTGCGCTCGGGCGCCTTCTCCGTGATCAGCATCAGCGTCACGCCCACGTTGGCCGCCAGGATGCTCCTGGCCGCCTCGCGCGGAGGGACGTTCAGCTGGCCGGCGACGGCGGCCTTGTTCAGCATTTCCTCCATGAGGCCCTCGGCGTCGGCGACGACGGCCGGGCGGCTCTCGGGGCGGATATTGCCAAACATGACCAGGTACAGTTCCGGCTGATTGAGCCCGAACTGGACGTGGTTGTCCCACATCCGCCGGATGTCTTCCAGCGGCTGCCCGGACGGCGCGAAGTCGCGTTCTCCCGCCACATACTCTTCAAACCCTGCCGCGACGACTGCGTCGAACAGCCCCTCCTTGTCACCGAAATGGTGATAGAGGGTCGGCGCGGTGACGCCGGCCAGCTGCGTGATCTGGCGGGTGGAAACGGCACCCCCGGCGGAGTTGGCCAGCAACTCGGCGGCTGCACGGAGCAGCCGCGTCTTAGGCGGAAGCTGGCCATCGAAACTCATAACCGCTACCCTAGCACCTATAGCAACGCTATATGAAGTGCATCACATACAATTTTTTCAGGTGCCGGATCCGCTTGCCGACGTAGCCGTCGGCCGGCCCGCCGGACGATCCGGGAAGGAACCTCCTGCCCGGTTCGGACTGCCCCGGCGTCACCTGACTTAATGGCTTACCGGCCCACGGCAGAAAATGAGGACCTTCAGTGCAGAACTTCCCAGGAGTAGGCGTCAGCCCCGGCCGCATCATCGGAACGATCCGCCAGATGCCCAAACCCGTCAGCGAACCGCCGGCCGGGGAGCAGTTGCCGGCCGGCGTCACAGCCGAGGATGCGACGGCAGCCCTGAAGGCCGCCGCCAAGGCCGTCCACGATGAGCTGAAGGCCCGGGCCGAGACGGTCAGCGGCGACGGGAAGGCGGTCCTGGAGGCCACGGCACTCATGGCGACGGACACCATGCTCCTGAAGTCCGCGGCCAAACTGATCGGCCGCGGCACGTCCGGCCAGCGGGCCATCTGGGAAGCCGGCGGTTCAGTCTCGGAAATGCTGCACAACCTGGGCGGCTACATGGCGGAGCGCGCCACCGACGTCCTGGACGTCCGGGCCCGGATCGTGGCCGAGCTGCGCGGCGTCCCGGCCCCGGGAATTCCGTCCTCCCCCACCCCGTTCATCCTGATCGCCGAAGACCTGGCACCGGCGGATACCGCCACCCTGGATCCGGAGAAGATCCTTGCGCTGCTCACCGCCGGCGGCGGACCGCAGTCCCACACAGCCATCATTGCCCGGTCACTGGGGCTCCCCGCCGTCGTCGCCGCCGTCGGCGTGGACCAGCTTCCTGACGGCACAGAGGTGTACGTGGACGGCGCGGCAGGCCTGATCGCCGTGGACCCGGATGACTCCCAGCGGGCCGCCGCTGAACACTGGGCCGCCACAGCCTCGCTGCTGGCCGACTTTGACGGCACCGGCGCGACGGCGGACGGGCATCTGGTGCCGCTGCTCGCCAATGTCGGCGGAGCCAAGGACGCCGTGGCCGCGGCGAAGCTGAACGCGCAGGGCGTGGGCCTTTTCCGGACCGAATTCTGCTTCCTCGAACGCGACACCGAGCCCACCGTCGACGAACAGGCCGCCGCGTACAAGGGCGTCTTCGACGCCTTCCCGGGCAAGAAGGTGGTGCTCCGGACGCTCGACGCCGGCGCGGACAAGCCGCTGCCCTTCCTCACCGATGCCACCGAACCCAACCCCGCCCTGGGCGTGCGCGGTTACCGCACCGATTTCACGACGCCGGGGGTGCTGGAACGCCAGCTGCAGGCCATCGCGCGGGCGGAGCAGGAATCCGAGGCGGACGTCTGGGTGATGGCGCCGATGATTTCCACCGCGGAGGAAGCCGCCCGGTTCGCCACTATGTGCGCCGAGGCCGGGATTAAAACCCCCGGAGTCATGGTGGAAGTCCCGTCGGCGGCGCTCACCGCCGAGGCCATCCTCCGGGAGGTCGGGTTCGCGAGCCTGGGCACAAACGACCTTACCCAGTACGCGATGGCTGCCGACCGCCAGCTCGGCCCGCTTGCCGCCCTCAACACTCCCTGGCAGCCGGCCGTCCTGCGGCTGGTGGGCCTGACCGTGGAGGGTTCCGTCGCGGAGGGCCACAACAAACCCGTCGGCGTCTGCGGCGAGGCCGCCGCGGACCCGGCCCTCGCCGTCGTCCTGACCGGGCTCGGCGTCTCGACACTGTCCATGACGGCCCGGTCGCTCGCCGCCGTGGCCGCGGTGCTGAAGACCGTCACCCTGGCCGACGCGCAGGAGCTGGCCAAACTGGCCCTCTCCGCACCGAGTGCCACCGAGGCCCGCGCCTGGGTCCGGGCCAAGCTGCCGGTCCTCGAGGACCTGGGCCTGTAACCGAAGCACGGACCCCCGCCCGGGGCGCTAGGATGCACTCCATGACACTGATTGCTCCCCGGGTGGCCGCCGCCCTTGCGGCCCAGGACGCGCAGAAACTCCAGTACGCCCTCAACGGCAGCGATGACATCACAGTGTTCGTCGACGGTACCGTGCACCGGCTGCCGGACCAGGCGCGGGACGCCGTCGTCGACCTTCTGGCGCGCTTCAGCCGGGGTGAGGCGGTGACGGTCAGCAGTGTGGAGGAAATGCTGACCACGTCCAGGGCCGCGGAGCTGGCGGGCATCTCGCACACCTACCTGCGGAACATGACGGACCGCGGCGAAATACCGGTGGAATACCGGGGCACGCACCGACGGATCCGGCTCGCCGACATCATGGCCTGGCTGGAAAAGCAGAAAAAGAACAATACCGCCGACGATGTACCGGACCACGGGGATGACGGGGCCGCGGATGCTTCGTGACGGCGTGATAAGGATCAAACAACGATCCCGGCCCTGCGCGGAGACGCGGGGAAGGCCGGGGTTACGCTTGGATTGTGGGTAAGTTCAGAGGGTGGCACATCGTGGCAGGCATTGCCGCCATGGTGCTCACCGGCATCCTCGGGACCGCAATGGGGCTGACCAATACGGCAGCCTTTATGTCCAGCTGCGTGGCGTTTGTGGCTGTTTCACTGTGGATGGACAGCCGGATCTCTCGCCACCGGAGAGAAAGAGCGCGGGAGACAGCGCGCGAGGCCGCCCGAGAGGCGGCCGGGTCAGAGCCGGACCGCCCGTTGGGCGCCGAACCTCCCAACCGCGAGGGCCGCGGCAACTGAAACCGCCGGCTGGGGCTTGATCGCGACGGACTAGATCCGGGGCCGGTCCGCCCAGCGCCGCGCTTTCAGGGCCGCATGGAGTTCCAGCCGCGCCATCCCCTTGAGCGGATCCACCCCAAGCAGCTGCCGGATCCGGCCCAGCCGGTTGTAGATGCTGCTCCGGTGCAGATGCAGCTTGTCCGCCACTTCCTGGACCGAACCGTCGTTGTCGTAGAAGAGTTCCAGCACGGGCAGCAGTTCATGATTCCGATCGTGGTCCTCCAGAAGGCGGAAGTAGACCGAGCCCGCATCCGCCCAGGCCCCTGCCCCGCCGCCCGCCGAGGCCAGCAGCTGGTAGATGCCGGTGGCACGGCAGTCCACCAGTTCCCCCAGCTGGGGATCCACGGCCGCCGCCTGGGCGGCCTGGCGGGACTGCCGGTAGGCGTCCGCCAGTTCCCGCGGCCGCGCGAAGCCCTCGGAGGTTCCGAGGATGATCCGATGCACCGCCCTGCCGGACCGTTTGGCCAGCTCCAGCTGGTAATGGACCAGCACCTGGGCGTGGTCCGCCCGGCCGGTGGACTCCTTGAACAAGACGACCGAGTGGGTCTCCGTCCCCGCACTGAAAAGGGCGGCGTCCACCCCGATGGTGGCCTGCAGCGCCGCGGAACGGTGGATCAGCGTGGAGGCGATCGGGTCCGATCCCTCCGCCCAGCCGTCGGCGTCCAGCACCGTCACGAGCTGCCAGGGCCCGCGGCCCTGGACCTCCTTCCAGCCCCCCACGGCCGCGACGGCGTTGGACTCGCCACGGCAGGCGGCCAGGAATTCCTGCTCGCGGCGGCGGCGGAACTCGGATTCGGCGGTGTTGGATTCCAGCAGCAGGGCGGAGAGCTGCTCAAGCTCCCGGGCCACCTCGGGCAGCTGGGCGAGGACAGACGTCGCATTTGGTTCGTCGGCTTCGAGCTGGACCCAGAGGTAGCCCACCCGGAAGCCGCGCAGCAGCAGGGGAACGCAGACGCGGCCCAGCATCCCGAGCTCCTCATTGGCCGGCACCACCACAGGCCGCACCGCCGTCGCGATCCCGTGCGAGAGCTGCCAGGCACTCACGTCCACCGCAACGCGCTTGGTGAGCAGGAAGTTAACCCGGACCCGGTCCGCCTGCGACTGGTTGGAGCTGTAGGCGAGCAGCAGTCCGTCGAGATCCTCAAGGGAGAGGCCGCGGCCCAGTTTCAATGCGACCTGCTCCACGAGCTGTTCGACGTCCTGCTGCTGCATCCTGCCACATTACTGCCGTTTCCTTCCCGGTTGGGAATACGGAGGCGAACACCACCCCAACGGACAGCAGGCGACACCTGACGCCTGCCCGTTCGACAAATGTCCAGCCGGCTATTTGCAAAAGCCCGGAATTCCGCGGAATCCCGGCCCTGCCGCCCGGGCGGACCTGTCGCGTGCCTCACGGCCGGATTTATTCTGGAAGTACGACATCCCACACACCCAGGCCCACAAGGCCGCCAGCAATGGAGCCCCCCAAATGATCATCGGTGTCCCCAAAGAGATCAAGAACAACGAATTCCGCGTCGCCATCACGGCTGCCGGCGTCCACGAGTTCCGCACCCACGGCCACTCGGTCCTGGTGGAGCGCGGCGCCGGCCTGGGCTCGGGCATCACGGATGAGGAATACGCCATCGCCGGCGCCGAGATCGTCGTCGACGCCGACGACGTCTGGGCGCGCGCCGACATGGTCCTGAAGGTCAAGGAGCCGGTCAAGGCCGAATACCACCGCTTCCGCAAGGGCCTGGTCCTCTTCACCTACCTGCACCTCGCGGCCGAGCCCGAGCTGACCCAGGCCCTGATCAACAGTGGCGTCACCGCCATCGCCTACGAGACCGTCCAGGAAGGCCGCGCCCTGCCGCTGCTCGCCCCGATGTCCGAGGTCGCGGGCCGCCTGTCCGTCCAGGTCGGCGCCACGTCGCTGATGGCTCCGGCCGGCGGCAAGGGCGTGCTGCTCGGCGGCGTACCGGGTGTCCGCCCGGCCAAGGTGGTTGTCCTCGGCGCCGGCGTTGCCGGCACCAACGCCGCCGCCATGGCCCTGGGGCTCGGCGCCGACGTCACCATCCTGGACATCAACATCAACCGCCTGCGCGAACTGGATGCCCAGTACCAGGGCCGCCTGAAGACCGTTGCCTCCAACGCCTACGAGATCGAGAAGTCGGTTGTGGATGCCGACCTCGTGATCGGCTCCGTGCTGATCCCGGGCGCGAAGGCCCCGAAGCTGGTCACCAACGAGCTCGTCTCCCGCATGAAGCCCGGCTCCGTGCTGGTGGACATCGCCGTGGACCAGGGCGGCTGCTTCGAGGACACGCACCCCACCACGCACCAAGAGCCGACGTACAAGGTCCACAACACGATCTTCTACTGCGTTGCCAACATGCCGGGCGCGGTCCCGAACACCTCCACGTATGCACTGACCAACGTCACCCTGCGCTACGCCGTCGCCCTGGCCAACCTCGGCGTCAAGGCCGCTTTCGAACGCGACGCCGCCCTCGCCGCCGGGCTCAACATCGCCGGCGGCAAGGTGGCGCACCGCTCGGTTTCCGAGGCGCACAACCTGCCCCTCGTGGCCGACTGGCACGAGCTCGTCTCCGCGTAACCAGCCGCTAAAACCGCATCGACTGCTCCGTTACCGCCCTTTTGGACCCCCAAAAGGGCGGTTTGGGAGCAGTCGATTGCTGTTTAACCCCCGATCGCGCGGAGGGCGTTCACCTGGCCCTTGCCGTAGAAGCCGTTGTTGCCCGTGCCGCCCTGGCATACCTGCGGTGCACCGTTGGACGCCGACGGGAACGGGGCGTACATCGCGGTGTCCGGGCAGGCGACGCCGTCGGCAGTGCCGCTGATCCGCGCCGACACCGCGCCCGGGTTTGTGACGCCGGTACTGACCACCAGGGCCGCAATGCCCGCCACGTGCGGGGAGGCCATCGAGGTGCCCTGGAGATAGCAGTAGGCTGCGCCGGCGTCGACCACCTTGAGCGATGCGGCGCACGGTGCGGACGCCGGCCAGGTGGACAGGACGCGCCCGTTCACGGCAGCCGGAGTGACCTGCAGGCGGCGGTCGCCGCCGGGAGCCACGACGTCGGCACTGCCCACGCCATAGCTTGAATAGTAGGACTTGAAGCCCTTGTTGCCGTTTGCCGTCACACCGATCACGCCGGCAACCTCCACCGGGACCACGGCGCAGGCGTTGCTGATCTCACGCGAAACCGGCGTGTAGTTGTCCGGGCTCATGACATCGCGGGTGGGGTGGGCGAGGTCGTCCGAGAAATTGCCCTGGGCAGCGACCACCGTGGTGCCGCTCTGCTGGGCGAAGCGGATGGCCCGGCGTTCGGCTTCCCAGATCGCGCGCTGCTCGGGGTCGTTCTTGCAGTTGAAGAGGTAGGGGTCCGCGAAGTAGCTGTTGTTGGTGACTTGGATGCCCTGGGCGGCTGCCCACATAAAGGAGCAGACAATGGCTTCAGGGTAGAAGAAGCCGTCCGCGTTGCCGGCCTTGATCCCGGCGATCTTCACGTTGGGCGCCACGCCCACCATGCCGATGCCGTTCTTGGCGGCCGCGATGGTTCCCGCGGTGTGCGTGCCGTGGCCGTTGTCGTCCATCCAGGCGGACGGGGACTGGTTGGGGACGCCGCCGACGCAGGAGACACTCTTGCCGAAGTCGACGTTGGGGGCGAGGTCGGGGTGGGTGTAGTCGAGGCCGGTGTCGATGTCGCCGACCACCACGGATGCACTCCCGCCGTTGAGGGCACGGGCGGCGGGCGCCTGGATCTGGTCCATGTCCCACTGCAGGGCTGACAGATTGTCGTTTCCGGGGGCAGGCTCGCCCGGTGCCACAGGCGCCTGGGCGGCGTCGTCCGCGCCGCTGTCGCCGAGGGCGACGCCGAGGGCAGCCGTGGAGGCGGCGCCCTGGACCGACCCGTCCCGGGCCTTCAGGGCCGGGCCGAAGCCGGCTCGGTCCGACTTCACGATCGCCACTCCGATTTCCGGGTAGCTGTGGACCACGGTTCCGCCGGCCGCGGCGACCGACTTCAGCGAGGACTCCGAAACACCGTTGGCCTTGTACAGGACAACGTAGTTCTGCATTGCGCCGGCGGGGGTCTCGGCGGACGCGGCAGGATAGGCCGCGCCGGCCAACAAGCCCACGGCAAGGGTTACTGTGCTCAGCGGTGCAACGAGCCTTTTGAGTTTTTGCATCATGCTGCTCCATTTCTGCCAGGGCAGCAGGACACGATAGCGGCCGGCCGCACTGGGTTCGCTTTCCAATCGGCCGAGGGCGTCGTTGCCGAGGGCCGCTTCCGGGGTTCACCCGAGCAAGATTGGTGAAGACCCACGGCTTAGACCATAGTGACGCAAGTTACAGTTGTGAAGTCCTGTGGGCAAATGAGTCTGCTGTTGCCCCCCTTAAACCAGCGCCCGGGCCTGCTCGATCAGCCGCAGCACCTCCACGGGCCCGGCCGGGTCCACGGGGACCGGCAGTGCCGATCCCGCCCCGCCGCCGCTGATCTTCTCTGCCAGGATCCGGTAGAACTCCGGGTAGGCGCCGCGCTCGGTGGGCAGCCGGTCCAGGTGCCCGTCCCGGCCGAGCAGCCCGGCCCAGTCCCGGTCCTCGATCCCGTAATCGGCATCCAGCGGGCTGCCGCCGGCCACGATGAAGGGTTCCTGCGGGTCGATCCCGTGCTTGGTGAAGGCGCCGTCGCTGCCCAGCAGCCGGAACCGCGGTCCCTGCTGGGCGCAGAGCATGTTCATCCACAGATGGCTTGTCACGCCGGATTCGTGCCGCAGGGCGAGGAAGACGTCGTCGTCTGTCTTTTCGCCCTCCCGGCGCGCCGCCAGTTCCGCGTGCGTGACCGTGGCGGGTCCGAAGAGCTCTAGGGCCTGGTCCAGCAGGTGGGTTCCGAGGTCGAACAGCACGCCGCCGCCGTCGTCCGCCGTCGCCTCTGCTTTCCAGGCCTTGGCGACTGTCGGGGACCAGCGCTCAAAGCGGGATTCGAACCGCGCGACGGCGCCGAGGGCGCCGCTGTCCAGCAGCCCGCGGACGGTCAAGTAGTCGCCGTCCCAGCGCCGGTTCTGGAAGACCGTGAGGACCCGGCCCAGCCGCTCTGCGAGCCGGATGAGCTCCTCGCCTTCTGCGCTGCGCACGGTAAAGGGCTTGTCGACGACGACGTCGAGCCCGGCTTCCAGCGCGGCCTTCGCGAGCGGGTAGTGCGTGGCCGGCGGGGTTCCGAGGACCAGCAGGTCCAGTTCACCGGCGAGCCCAAGAATGTCCGCGGGGGTGTCCACGATCCGGGCGCCGGGGTACCGGGCGGTTGCGGCGGACTGCCGGCCGGCGTCGGACGTGGAGATCACGTCGAGCGAGTACGCGGGGTTGGCCGCGAGGAGGGGGGCGTGGAAGACGCTGCCCGAGAGGCCGAAGCCGGCCACGGCAGCTCGGATGGGCCGGGAGTCATTTGTCATGGCTCCAACGCTACTCCCGCGCGCCCCGTCCCACGCCGCATTAAGCGGCGAAGGCCGGCACCCCTGGAAGCCACGGGGTGCCGGCCTTGCCGTTTCAGCTGGTCCTATTCGCTGGGACTACTTCTTTTCCCAGCCGATGGTGGTCCAGTCCGGAACCTGGGACAGGCTCTTGAACAGGGACGGGCCGTAGTTGGCCAGGCCGGTGCGCACGAAGGAGATCTGCGGACCGTTCATAACGACACCCATGGAGAAGTACTTCTCCATGTGCTTCTTTTCAACTTCCATGGCTGCCTTGTTGCGCTCGGCGTTGTCGGCAATGGTGGAGAGCTTCTTGATTTCGGCGTCCAGCTCGGCGTCGCCCAGTTCGTTCTCGTTCGTCTTGGAATCGTAGAACTGCTTCACGGAGTCGGTCGCGTCCGGGCCCACGGTGTAGCCGGAGACGCTCATGAAGAAGTCGCGGCTGCCCAGGACCTTGCCGAAGTCGGCGGAAGCCCGCTGGTCGATGCCGACGTCCATGCCGCCGGCCTTGAGCTGGTTCTGCAGGGTCTGCGCGAAGGCCAGGGTGGTGGGATCGTCACCGAAGTTGCTGATCTTGAAGGCGGCGGGAACGCCGTCCTTCTCCATGATGCCTGCGGCGTTGGCCTTGTAGCCGGCGTCGGTGAGGACCTTCTTGGCGGCCTCGGCGCCGGTTTCCTTGACCGGGTAGTTGTCCTGGTAGTACTTGGAGAACGGCAGCAGCATCATCGATCCGGAGCTGGTTTCTTCCCAGTTCAGGCCGTTGAAGCGGACCTTGCGCAGCGCTTCGCGGTCGACGGCGGTGAAGATCGCCTTGCGGATCGCGACGTCGGTCAGCGGCGCCTTCTGGGCGTTGAGGTTTAGGCCGCCGGCGAAGAGGCGCTGGCCGCGGCGGATCTCGGAGTTCTTCGTGCCGTCGAGCTGCTTGTACGGGGTGATGGTGTTGGCGGAAACGCCGTCGATTTCACCGTTCTTGAAGGCGGCGATTGCGGCGCTGCTCTCAAGCTGGCGGAAGACGACCTTTTCCAGGACGGGCTTGTTGCCCCACCACTTGTCGTTCTGGGCGAGGGTGACCGTCTTGGCGGCGCTGTCGTACTGGCCCACCTTGAACGGGCCGGCCATCCACTCCGGGTGCATGTCGCCGGTGAAGCCTTCGTTGAAGATCGCCGGGGTGTTCACGGCCGGGTGGATCAGGCCGGTGAAGAGGGAGTCCAGCGGGTAGACCGGCTGGGTGGTGGTGACAATGACTTCTTTGTTGCTGGAACCGGCCTTGACGGATTCAACGAACTCGTACGCGCCGGAGCTGACGATGTCGATGTCCTTGTTTTCACCTTTGAGCATGTTCCAGGTGTTCTCGAAAGCCTTGACGTCGATCGGCGTGCCGTCGTTGTAGGTGGCCTTCTCGTTCACCTTGATGGTGATGGTCTGCTTGCCGTCCTTGACCTCGCTCTTGACGTCTTCGCAGAAATCCTTGTTCGGCGTGGCGGTGCCGTCGAAGTCGAAGTTCCAGCAGCCCCATGTGCCTGCCTGGTCGATGGGGCGGTGCAGGGCGGTGTTGTCCGCGCTGTTGCCGTTGTTGGAGAAGCCGTTGAAGTCCGGACCGATGTTGCCCAGCGGCAGGGTGATGGTGCCGCCCGGCTGCAGGTCCTTGGCGTCCTTGGCGTTGATGCTGACGAGCTTGGCCAGGTCGCTGCCTGCGTCCTGGCCCTTGCCTGCCTCGGGACCCGTTGCGGCGCCGCCGCCACCGCCACAAGCGGTGAGCGCAAGCGCTGCCACGACGGCGGTAACGCCGCCGATCTTGGTCAGATTCTTCATGTGTTCCCCTTCATTCCATTTTTGGTGCGAGTTTGTGCTGCGTGTGACTGGTAGGTCAGATGGTTTCGTGGACAACGAGCATGTCCGCGTCCAGTTCGCCGTCCGGGTAGAAACAGGCGAATTGCTGGTCTGTGGGGGCCGTCTGCGCGGCCCGACGGCCGGGGGCCGGTGTGGCGGAAGCCGCTGTCTGCAGCGGCGGTTCCATGGTCAGGCATTTCTCCTGCCGCGCCGGCGGCAGTGCCGCGAAGACCGGGCAGCGGGTGGCGAAGTTGCAGCCCTTGGGGGCTTCGAGCGGCGACGGCAGGTCCCCTTGCAGGATGATGCGTTCGCGGGTGCGTTCCAGCACGGGGTCCGGGACCGGAATCGCGGAGAGCAGGGCCCGGGTGTAGGGGTGGCGCGGGTTGTCGAAGACGCTGTCCACGTCGCCGATCTCCACGATCTTGCCGAGGTACATCACGGCCACCCGGTTGGAGATGTGCCGCACCACGGACAGGTCGTGGGCCACCATAAGGTAGCTCAGCCCGAGTTCCGCGCGGAGCTGGTCCAAAAGGTTGATCACGCCGGCCTGGACGGACACGTCCAGGGCGGACACCGGCTCGTCCAGGACCACGAGCTTGGGGTTCACGGCGAGGGCGCGGGCAATGCCGATGCGCTGGCGCTGGCCGCCGGAGAACTGGTTGGGGAAGCGGTTGACGTGGTCCGGCTGGAGGCCCACGAGCTCCATCAGCTCCATGATCCGTTTCCGGATCTGGGGCTTGGCCATGCCCGCGTTCTCAAGCGGCTCCGAGAGCACCTCAAAGACGGTGAAACGCGGATCGAGGGCACCGGTGGGGTCCTGGAACACCATCTGGAGTTCCTTGCGCATGGCGCTCTTGGTCCTGGCGTCCGCGGCTTCCTTGTTGCTGAGGCCGCCGATGACAACCTCGCCGTCCTGGTCCTTGTGGAACTCCATGATTTCCAGCAGGGTGGTGGTCTTGCCGCAGCCGGACTCGCCGACGATCGAGAAGCACTCGCCCTCGCGGATGTCGAAGCTCAGCCCGTCCACCGCCTTGACGGTGCCGATCCGCCGCTTGATCAGGGCGCCCTTCAGCAGCGGGAAGTGCTTCTTGACGTCCCGGAGCTCCAGCACGGTCCGGCGTTCCGCGCGCGGGATCGCGTCGAATCGGGACACCGGCACGGCCGGGGCTTTGAAGACCTCGCGGACGTCCACTTCAAGGCCGAGGGAGTCGGTCTTGATGCAGGCGGCCTGGTGCGGCAGTCCGCCGTCGAGGTTCTCCCCGGCGACGGGCCACAGCTCCGGTTCGCCCTGCAGGCAGGCGTCGCTGACCAGCGGGCAGCGCGGCGCGAAGGAACAGCCCGTGGGGGTGTGGATGAGGTTCGGCGGGATGCCTTCGATCGGCACCAGCGAGGACTTCTCCGCCACGTCGACGCGCGGCACGGCGCCGAGCAGGCCCATCGTGTAGGGCATCCGCGGGTTGTAGTAGATGTCGTCGACGCTGCCGGTCTCCACCGGCTTGCCGGCGTACATCACCATGATGTCGTCGGCCATGCCGGCGACGACACCCAGATCATGGGTGATCATCACGACGGCGGCGCCGGTTTCCTCCTGGGCGGTGTGCAGCACCTCGAGGACCTGCGCCTGGATGGTGACGTCGAGCGCCGTCGTCGGCTCATCGGCGATCAGCACGCGCGGGTTGTTGGCGATCGCGATGGCGATCATGACGCGCTGGCGCATGCCGCCGGAGAACTCATGCGGGAAGGCCTTGAGCCGGTCCTTGGGGCTGGGGATTCCCACCATGCCGAGCAGCTCGGCAGCGCGCGCTTCCTTGGCCTGCTTGCTCATGGTGGGGTTGTGGACCGTGAGCGCCTCGATGATCTGGGTGCCCACCGTGTAGACGGGGGTCAGGGAGGACAGCGGATCCTGGAAGACCATGGCGATGTCGTTGCCGCGGTGCCGGCACATGGCCTTGTCGCTGAGTCCCAGGAGTTCCTTGCCCTGGAGCCGGACGGAGCCGGTGACTTGGGCGGTGTCCGGCAGGAGTCCCAGGATGGCCATGGAGGTGACGGACTTCCCGGAGCCCGACTCGCCCACAATGCCCAGGGTCTTGCCGGCGCGGAGGTCGAAGTCGATGCCGCGGACTGCGTGCACCACGCCGTTCTCCGTGTTGAAGCGGACGTTCAGGTCCCGGACGGAGAGTACGGCATCCGCCGGGGCATCACCTGGGGCGTGCAGCCCGGCGACGTGCAGGCGCTCAACAGCGGAGAGTTCGGACGATTCGGCGCTGGCGGTCATTTCGTGGCTCATGCGGCCCTCTTCTGTGTCTTGCCGGTCAGGCCCTTCTTCTTGGCGCTGCCGACGGAGCTGGAGCTCGGATCGAACGCGTCACGCAAGCCGTCGTTCATCATGGCGAGCGAACCGGTCAGCAGGAACATGACGGTCAGCGGGACCCAGAACATCCACGGGAAGGTGGAGACCTGGGAGGTGGCCTGGCCGATCAGCACGCCCAGGCTGACATCGGGGACCTTGATGCCAATGCCGATGAAGGAGAACGCCACCTCGGCCAGGATCGCGCCGGTGATGCCGCGGGTGATGTCGAGGACGAGGAGCGAGCCGATGTTCGGGACGAGGTGCCGCCAGACGATGCGCCGCGGCGGGATCCCCATATACTGGGCCGCCTTGACGAAGTCGCGCGACATCAGGGACATCGAGAGCGAGCGGATGAGGCGGGCTGTGCCCATCCAGCTGAAGACCAGCAGGACGATGATCAGTAGCAGCCAGCTGGGCAGGCTTTTCTGAAGTCCGTTGCCGCCGCCGCTCGTGGCCACGGCGACGACCAGCAGGGCCGGCATCATGATCAGGGCTTCGAGGGCAAACAGCATCACCTTGTCCACCTTCCCGCCGAAGTAGGCCATGGTGCAGCCGTACACGGCGGCGATCAGGACCGAGACGAGGCCGACGACGAGGCCGATCAGGATCGAGATCCGGGTGCCTTCGACTGTGAGGGCGTAGAGGTCGATTCCGGCCTGGGAGGTGCCCAGCAGGTGCTCGGACGACGGCGGCATGCCGATGTTGAAGGGGTCGATCGTCTCCTTGTCCCAGCTCGTGAAGAAGCCGCCCACGAAGGAGAACAGGGTCAGCGCCAGGAAGATGACCAGGCCGACGACGGCTGTTTTGTTGCGCAGGAAGCGGCGGAGGATGATCGAGGACTTCGCAATGACGACGTCGTTGTTCTCGATCTTGGCCTCGCCGGCGACGGCGGCCGGGTCGATGGTGTTGAGGTTTGTCATGGTTACTGCACCCGCACTCTCGGGTCGACCAGGGTGGTGGCGAAGTCCGCGAGGATGGCGCCGATCGCGAATATCACGGAGCCGTAGGCGAGGGTCGCCGTCGCGGCGTTGACGTCCTGCAGGGCGATCGCATCGATGCTCCAGGATCCGACGCCGTGCCAGGCGAAGATCTTCTCGGCGAAGAAGCCGCCGGCGAAGATGGCCGGGATCGTGAAGGCGATGCTTTGCGCTACGGGGATGAAGGACACGCGCAGGGCGTGCCGGCTGATGGCCTGGTTGCGGGTCAGCCCCTTGGCCCGCGCGGTACGGACGAAGTCGGCGTTGACGTTGTCCAGTAGGTATTGGCGCTGCGCGATCTGATAGGCGCCCCAGCCCACGATCGTGATGGCAAAGGTCGGCACTGCGTAGTGGGCCAGCATGTCGACGAATTGCGCCCAGCCGTCGCCCTCAAGCCCCGGCGTGGAAATGCCGGTGACAAAGAAGATGCGTTCGCCGACTGACTCGTTGATGTTGATGGCACCGAGCTGCACCAGGAAGTAGGCGATCGGCGCGGGCACGATGTACACGAGGTAGCTGTAGGAGGTGATGACCCGGTCCGAGGCCTTGTACTGCCGGGCCGCCGTGTAGACACCCAGGGCGATGCCGATGATCAGGGTCAGGACGATGGAGGCTAGGAACAGCCGCGTGGAGATCCACACCCGGTCGCCGAATTCGGCGTTGATGAACGCGCCGTTCGGGCTGCGTCCCCAGTCCCAGCGGGTGACGATCGCCGTGAGCCACTCAACATAGCGGTCCCAGGCGCTGAGCTCCGGATCGAGGCCCTTCAGCCGGAAGGAGTTGGCCACCTGCTCGGGGGTGGGCCGCGGGATCCGCTCCTGCTCCAACAGCGCGGGCTGCAGGGTGTTCACGGCCAGGAAATACCCGGCAGTGGTGGTCAGGAAGATCATGAAGACATACGTGATGGCGCGCTTGGCGAGGTATCGGAGCATGGGATGGCTAGTTCTGGATCGCCGTTGCCTGTGCGGTGCCTGCCGGACCGGCTGATGCAGCCGCAGCGCGCGCAAGATTCTTGACAAGATTCACAACTTGATCCTTCCGTAGTCCCCATCCGGCAGGGGATTACCGCTGCCGATCCGGGATCTGGGCCAGCGGGTTTCTGGCCGCCTGCGCGCCTTTCGGCGAGTCCTTGTGGACTATGTTGCAGGTCACATTCCAGAGGAAACTATCACATGGATACTGCCGCCGAATGACGCACGCCCCGGCGTTCCGCGAGTCAGGTATCAGATCGTTATGAATAATTCAGGGGAATGGATTTGGCGCGGCCCGGCGGGGACGGCGTGGCCTACGCTCCGCTCACCACGCGCGAGACGAGCTCGCGCCAGGACGCGGCGAGGCGCTGCGGGGCAATCTGGTGCACACGGACGGCATGCAGGATCCGCTCCGGCTCCAGGACGGCGCTCAGCGAGGTGGCCATCAGCCAGGGGTCGGTCGTGACGCCAGCTTCCCGCAGCAGCATCTCCAGGTGCCGGTGCCAGAGCACTGCCGCCGGCACGTCGAACCGGTTGTGGGCCGACACGTCCGCGGCCCGGGCGAGCTCACCAAATTCAAGCACCCAGGCTATGCGCTCCTCACCGAAGGCAATGAGCCTTTCCCGCGGCGGGGCGCCGGGTCCGAGCGGCGGCGGGCCGAACATAAAGCGCCCCTGGAACTGGGCCTCCGCGTCGCTCAGCAGCGTCATCATGAGGCCCGCCCGGCTGCCGAACCGCCGGAACACCGTCCCCTTGCCCACGCCGGCCCGCTGCGCCAGCGTGCCCATGGTGAGGCCGTCGGCCCCGCATTCCTCGATTAGCTCGCGGGCGGCACGGAGCAGCAGTTCGCGGTTCCGTGCGGCGTCGCGGCGTTCAGGCTCCAGGCCCGGGCGGATTGGGATGAGGCTCACACCGCACATTCTAGACCCGGGGAATAGAAGCGGACCGCAGTCCGTTTTGATCTGCGAAGGCCGAAAAAGCCTCCATATTCAGCCAACCGCAGGACCACCCGCGGCGCGACACCTAGGAGTTCACATGTCCAAGACCACCGTACTCACCCTGGTCGGCAGCCTGCGCGCCGATTCCACCAACCAGAAGCTGGCCGAAGCCATCCAGCTGAACGCCCCGGAGCAGGTTGAGGTGCTGATTCACGACAGCCTCGGCAACATCCCGTTCTACAACGAGGACATCGACGTCGAGGGCCAGGTCCCGGCTGCCGCAGCCGCCCTGCGCGCCGCCGCGAGCGACGCCGACACCCTGCTCCTGGTCACCCCGGAGCACAACGGCACGGTCCCCGCCTCGCTCAAGAACGCCATCGACTGGCTGTCACGCCCCTTCGGCGCGGGCGCCCTCAGCGGCAAGCCGACCGCCGTTGTCGGCACCGCCTTCGGCCAGTTCGGCGGCGTGTGGGCCCAGGATGAGGCCCGCAAGGCCGTCGGCATCGCCGGCGCCCAGGTCCTGGAGAACGTCAAGCTGGCCGTGCCGGGCTCCATGGTCCGCTTCGCCGAAGTCCACCCGAAGGACGACGCCGAGGTCGTCGAACAGATCAAGGGCGTCTTCACTGCGCTGGAAGAATCCCGCACGGTCGCCGCGGCCTAGCCTCGCGCACTGCCGGAAACACCGGACACCCCCGCACGGTCCTCCGCGCGGGGGTGTTCCGCGTCGGGACGCCTTTCGGCTCGACTTTCCGGCGGACTTGGAAACAAAAGTTTCCCCTGTAACAACAAGGGTTGTATTCTGGGAGATGTGACCCACGAAACACTTGATGCCGCCGCAGAAGTACTTCCGGCCGAGGCAATTGACGCAATCGAACGTGCGGCTACGTCCGCCCACCGCCACGAGGACCTGTTCTCGGAGCGCGCAGCAAATATCAAGCAATCGGCAGTCCGCGATGTCTTCGACATCTCGATGCGCCCCGGCCTGGTTTCCCTGGCCGGCGGAAGCCCGTACCTCCAGTCACTGCCGCTGGAACGGCTCGGCCAGACCGCCGCGAAGATCGTCGCCGAACAGGGCATGACCGCACTGCAGTACGGCGGCGGGCAGGGCACCGAGGAGCTCCGGACCCAGATCTGCGAAGTCATGGCCGCCGAAGGGATCCTGGACGCCAAACCGGAAAACGTGGTGATCACCGCGGGTTCACAGTCCGCCCAGGACGTCGCGACCAAAGTCTTCTGCAACCCCGGCGACGTGGTCCTGGTCGAGGACCCCACCTACGTCGGCGCCCTGAATACGTTCGAGGCCTACCAGGTCGAGGTCGCCACCGTGCCGATGGACGGCGACGGCATTGTCCCGGACCTCCTTGAGGCCAAGATCGCCGCCCTGCAGACGGCCGGCAAGAACGTTAAGTTCCTGTACACGATCCCGAGCTTCAACAACCCGTCCGGCATCACCCTGTCCGCCGAGCGGCGGCAGCAGGTCGTGGATATATGCCGAAATGCGAATATTTTGGTGCTGGAGGACAACCCCTACGGGCTCCTCCGGTTCGACGGCAAGCCCCTCACCCCGTTGCGGGCCGCCAACCCGGACGACGTGATCTACATGGGGTCCTTCTCGAAGATCTTCGCGCCGGGCCTCCGGATCGGCTGGGCCCTCGTCCCGGCACACCTGCAGCGCCGCTACTACCTCGCTTCAGAGGCTGTCACCCTGTGCCCGCCCACCCTCAACCAGATGCTGGTCTCCGCCTACCTCCGCGACTACGACTGGCGCGGGCAGATCGAGACCTACCGGGGGCTGTACAAGGAACGCTGCGACGCGATGCTGGCCGCCCTTGACGAGTACATGCCGGCGGGCCTGAGTTGGACCCGACCGGAAGGCGGATTCTTTGTCTGGGTCACCCTTCCCGAGGGCGTGGACACATACCCACTGCTGAAAAAGGCAATCGACGCCGGGGTGGTCTTCATTCCGGGGGCGGCATTCACCCACTCCGATGATCCCTCCAACAAGATCCGGCTGGCGTTCAGCGCCGTCCCGCCGGAGTCCATCCGCGAAGGAGTCCGCCGGCTGGCACCGGTCCTGCGGGAAGCCATCACCGCGCTGTAGCCTGAGTCTGGTGCATGGCCAGCCGTTCGTTGACCTCAAGGAGCAATTCATGACCGGAATTATTGTTGTCGGTGTTGATGGCAGCGAGACTGCCCTGAAGGCCGCGCACACCGCCCGTGACCTGGCCGCTTCGCTCGGGGCGACCCTCCACGTGGTCAGCGCCTTCGACAGCGACAGGACCGAGGTCTACGGCAGCGGCAGCGACAAGTGGATCGTTTCCGACGCGGGTGACGCGGAGAAGGTCGCCCGAAGCGTCGCCGACAGCCTGCGCACCCCTGCACTCCATGTCACCTACGCGGCCGCCCGGGGCAAACCGGCCGAGGCCCTGATCGACGAAGCGGCGCGCTCCGGTGCCCAGCTGATCGTGGTCGGCAACCGGCGGATGCAGGGGCTGGGCCGCGTGCTCGGAAGCGTTGCCAACTCCGTGGCCCACAACGCTCCCTGCGACGTTTACATCGCCAAGACCGACTCGTCCAGCTAGGCAGCGCGGGCCGGCGCTGCCTAGCAGCGGCGCCGGGTCTACCCGGTCGCCGCGCCTGCCGTCTTGAGCTTCCGGCGCAGGATCTTGCCGGAGGAGGACTTCGGCACGGCGTCGATGAACTCCACCCGGCGGATCTTCTTGAAGGGCGCCACCTTGGCCGCCACGTAGTCCATCACCGCGGCCTCGTCCAGCGGCTCGCCACCGTCCCCGGGCTGGAGCACCACGAATGCCATCGGCACTTCCTGGCCGTCGGCGTCGGGCGTTCCGATCACCGCGGCGTCGGCGATGCCGGGGTGCGTGAGGAGCAGCGCCTCCAGCTCCGCCGGAGCGATCTGGTATCCCTTGTACTTGATCAGTTCCTTGAGCCGGTCGACGATCGTAACAACCCCTTCGGCGTTCACGGTGGCAATATCGCCGGTGCGCAGAAAGCCGTCGGCGTCGAGCGTGTCCGCCGTTTCCCCGGGCCGGTTGAGGTAGCCCAGCATCACGTTCGGACCACGGCACAGCAGGTGGCCGGGCGCGCTGGTGCCCTCGGCCGGGACGTCGATCTCCTCCCCGCTGGCCGGATCCAGCAGGCGGCACTCCATGTTGGGGACGGTGTAGCCGACCGAGCTGACAGGAACATCGGTCGCATCCACCGGAATCAGGTGGGACACGGGGCTCATCTCCGTCATGCCGTAGCCCTGCAGGACCCGGCAGCCAAGGCGTTCGGCCAGCCTGCTGCCCAGTTGGCCGTCGAGTGGCGCCGCTCCTGACAGTGTGGTGTGCACCGAGCTGAGATCGTAGCCGGCCACCATCGGATGCTTGGACAGGGCCACGGCCACCGGCGGGGCGATGAACAAGTAGCTGCATTTGTGGTCCTGGATGATCCGCAGGAACTCGGCCAGATCGAACTTCGGCATCGTGACGAGGCAGGCACGCTGGCGCAGGGCGAGGTTCAGCAGCACGGTCAGTCCGTAGATGTGGAAGAACGGCAGCAGTGCCAGCAGCCTGTCCTCGGGGGTGACCTTCAACAGCCCGCGGGACTGCTCCGCATTCGCAACGAGGTTCCGGTGGCTGAGCATCACCCCCTTGGGCCGGCCGGTGGTCCCGGAGGAGTACGGCAGCACGGCCACGTGGGTGGCGGGGTCGAACCTGACGTCCGGAGCCGGGGCGCCCGCGGTCAGCAGGTCCTGCAGCGACGGGTGGCCCGCGGCGCCGTCGAGGACGACGAGCCGTTCGGTCGGGATCCCGGCCCGGGCGGCGGCTTCCCGGGCTGCGGGGAGCAGGGCCGAGACGGTAAACATCCACTCCGCGTCGGCGTCGGCCAACTGGAGGGCGATCTCATCCTCGGTGTACAGGGAATTGACGGTGGTGACCGTCGCGCCGGCCCGCAGCAGTCCGTGGAAAACCACGGCGAAGGCCGGGATATTGGGGCAAAGGATCGCCGCAACGCCGTGGACGCCCAGGCCCCGTGCCGCCACGGCCCCGGCGACGGCGTCGATCTGCGCCACCAGCGTCCGGTAGCTCGTCTCCGCACCGCTCGTGCCGTCGACGACGGCGGTCCGGTCCAGGTCCGCCTCCTCCAGGCCGCCGAAGAGGTAGTCGTAGAGGCTGACATCGGGAATTTCCACATCGGGGAACGGGCTGGAAAACACGCAACATCTCCTTTGATCCGCGTCCGCCGGGCTGGCGGGGGCTGGTGCCACTCTAGTGCCGCCGTGCCGTCCGGGACAGGCCGGCGTAGACACGCGTCACTACGCGCAGTGGGCAGCCTCACGCGGAATCAGACCCTCCTCCGCACAGTGCCGGCGGTAAAATTGGAGGTGCCCCAACGGCGTGGACGTCACACTTTCACAGTTCAGGGGATGAAAAATGCTCACTCTTCAGCGCCGCCAACTCGTTGGCCACGACATTCTCCTGGCCCGGCACGGCAACCACATCAGCACCATGCGCGTCGACCGCCAGTCCGGCCGGGTCGTCGCCTATCTGGACGACGGGTCCACGGACAGCGCCCCCAACATGATCTCCCCCGGCCTGCGCATGCCCGACACGTTGCGGAGCATCCTCCGGGAAGACTGGACATTCTTTGCCGTGATGGCCGCGTGCACCACAGGCTTCGCCGGCGCGATGACTGCCGCCGCCGTCGCCCTGGCCGGCTTCAGCAGCGATCCGGCCATGGCCGAGCTGCTGACAACCTACTCGGGGACCTAGCCCTCACCGCCGCCTCAACCACGAACCCCGCCGCTGAGCATGCTCAACGGCGGGGTTCTGCGTTTGCGCCGACTGCCCGGGCCTCGCGACGTTCCTGCCCGGTTGCCGGCAGGGGATAGCCGTGCCGGCCCCGGCGTGCAGCGGAAATGCGCGGGCGCCAGGCGGGCAGGGCCGAGGTAACTGGGCAGGAGCATCGCGCCAAGGCTGTTGTAACCCTCCATGACCCGGGCAGGGCTAGGGGGACTTTGGGGCATGCAGCGGCTTGAAGGAGCTGGACCCCGCGAACCAGCCCGATTCAGGGTCGTCTCCGGTGTGATCCCACCGGGCCCCCTCGACGCGGCGTCCCATCCTGCGGAACTCACCGCCCAAGATCACCAGCGGTTCCCGCTGGGTGATCTCCATGGCAATGACCTCGCCGACAACGATGATGTGATCGCCGCCGTCGTAGATGTTCCAAGGCCGGCACTCAAGCGTGGCGGCATTCCCGGCCAGCACCGGTACGTTGCCGTCCAGAGTCCATTGCGGTTCCGTGCCGGCAACGTTGCCGGCAAAGTGCCGGGCCGCATCGATTTGTTCGAGGGAGAGGATGTTGATGGCGAACGGTGCACCCTCCAGGTACGCTGCGGCGCGCGAGGCCCGGGTCAGCGTGACCTGGGCAAGGGGCGGGTCGAGGGATACCGCGGCGAAAGCGTTGACCGTGGCGCCGTGCGGAACGCCGTCGTCCGTCCGGGTGGTGACTACGGTGACACCAGTAGCGAACGTGCCGAATATCTGGCGCAATTCACGCTTTTCGATGCCTCCCATGACGTCCTGCGTCATCGATGTCTCCTTCCTGCTGTTTGTTCGGACCGGGCGGAGTTATCCGAGGTCCCCTCCGCCCACCGGCAGGACAACACCAGTGATGTAACTGGCGTCGTCAGAGGCCATGAACAAGATCGGGGCGGCTTGCTCGTCAAGGGTGCCGTACCGCTTGAACAGGGTGCTTTCGGTGGTCTGGTCAACGATCTGCTGATACCAGATCGCTTCCTGGTCCGACTGCGCGTTGGGATTGCGGGGCACCTTTCGCGGCGGGGCCGCTGTGCCGCCGGGCGCCGTCGCCACTACGCGGATCCCATGCGATGCGGCTTCGAACGCCAGTGACGCGGTCAGCGCGTTGACCCCGCCCTTTGCCGCCGCGTACGGCACGCGGTTGATGCTGCGCGTGGCTATCGAGGAGACGTTTACGATGACCCCGGCTGTCCGCTCGACCATGTGCGGCAGCACGGCGCGGCAGCACCACAATGTGGGGAAAAGGGAGCGCCGCACTTCGGCCTCGATTTCGTCCTCCTGATAGTGCTCGTAGGGCTTGGCCCAGATCGTGCCGCCAACATTGTTAATCAGGATGTCGATCCGTCCGAACTCCGCCAGCGCGTAGGCCATCAGATCCGCGGCGCCCGCATAAGTTTCCAGGTTGCAGAGGAAATACCGGGCGGGAGCACCACCGGCAGTCAGCTCGGCACACACCTCCGTGACCAGCTCCGACCGGTCCGCCAGCACCACGCTGCCGCCCTCGGCGGCAATCTTCCGGGCGACGACTGCGCCGATCCCCTGGGCGGCACCTGTAACTACTACAACCTTGTTGGTAAAGCGCATTGCTGTGTGTCCTTGCTTGTCAGTTGCTGCCAGTTCATGGCTGGCAGGTGCCCGCCGCGCGTATCTTGATACTGCTGCGGCGGGCACTGCCGGTAGGTCTCCTGCCCGCCCTAGCTGACGGCTTCACGTTCCAGTGGCGTCGCCGTCGGTGCAGGCTCGGCCTGGACAGCCTTGCTTCGCACCAGGAGAGTGGCCAGTCCGGCGAGGACCAGCGGAACAGCGAGAGCCATGAAATATCCGGAGACGCCCAGTCCCGTAAGGATGACGCCGCCGAGGGCAGAGCCCACGATGGAACCAAGGCGGCCGATGCCGATGCCCCAGCCGGTAGCCGTGGCACGAAGTTGCGTGGGGTAGGCGTTGGCGATCAGGTAATTCAGGGCCAACTGCTGGCCGCCGATGCCGAAGCCGGCCAGCCCGATCAACACGAACACCAGCGCAAAGTTGGAGCCGGCCAATCCGAGTCCAATCGCGATGACGATCCCTGCGCCAAACATGACCAGCAGCAGCTTCCGGGGGTTTACCTTGGGCAAGATGATGGACAGCGGGATGGCAAAGAGGATGAACGCGCCGTTGACGGTCACGGTGCCCATGGCGGCCTGGGAGCCTGCCAGCCCCAGCATCTTGAGTGCGGTGGGCATCCAGAGCAGGAGCAGGAACCACGCGATCCAGTTGAGCAGGTAGGTGGCAAAGACTGCGATGGTGACCATCCGGTACTTGGCTGAGAAGAGTGCTGCAACGGAACTGCGCTCCTCCGCTTTGTCATTTGTCGTCAGTACGGCGTCCGGGCTGACCGGTCCGCCGGAGACCGCTGCCATGATCTGGCGCGCCTCTGCGTCGGCTGCGGGCGTGCCCTTGGCTGCCAGGAAGACCGGCGATTCGGAGAGCAACCTCATGCAAATCAAGACCATGGCCAGGGGCAGTACGCCCCCGACCAGGAATATTCCGCGCCAGCCCAAGACGGGGAGCCAGGCCGCTGCCACAAGCCCACCAAGCAGTGCGCCGCCAGGCAGGCCCAGCAGCACCAATGTCATGAACGTGCCGCGACGGGATTTGGGGCTGTACTCTGCCGTCAGAGCCAGCAGGGCGGGCGTGGCGCCGCCCATGCCGAGGCCAATGAGGAAGCGCAGAATGACAATCTGTTCCAGCGATTGGGCGAATGCGCCAGCAAGGGAGAACACGCCAAAGAGTGCCAGGGCGAGCAGGATGGTTTTCTTCCGACCGATTCGGTCCCCGAACGTGCCAAGGGACATGGCGCCCACGCACATGCCAACAGTGCTGGCGGTGATCACCCAGGTCATGTCAGTGGCCTGCAAGCCAAAGTCTTCGGCGATCGCCGGACCGATGAATGCAATGGACTGCGTGTCGAATCCGTCCAGCAGTGCGATCACGAAACAGAGGACGACGATGGACCATCGTTTGAATCCCATGGGCGTGTTGTCGATAACGTCCTGGACGTTATAGGCGGGTTTAGTCACCGGTAACTCACTTTCGTGTGAATGTTCTGACCCGACTGATCCGGGATCCGTGCGGCTGCGGCAACTGCATTTTGGGCAGGGGGCATCACGGCGGGTGTTGGGAATGAATTTTGGGTCGACCCCAGGGCGGGAAGATTCCGGCCCCGGGATCGGGAAAGGGGCTTAGTCCTGGGGGTCGAGAACGAAGTTGTAGGTGACCTCGCGGCCCTTGCCGTCTGCCCGCCCGGTGGGCGCGAGGACGAGTTCAGGCTTCACGGCCGAGGCGATATCGTCGGCCACGTGCTCGTCGCCTTCGAAGTAGAGCTGGGTGGTGATGAGCTGGTGCTCGGGGGCCGACACCTTCAGGTGCAGGTGGGCGGGCCGCCAGGCGTGCCAGCCGGCGGCCGCGATGAGGGCACCGCACGCGCCGTCGGTGGGGATCTGGTACGGCGCGGGCTGCATGGTGTTGATCTGGAAGTGGCCCTGGGCGTCGGCGATGATGGAACCACGGAGGTTCCATTCGGGCAGCCCGGGGGCGAACCGGGAGTAGAAGCCAAGGTCATCCGCGTGCCAGAGCTCGATCAGCGCTCCGGCGAGCGGCTCGCCGTCGACGTTCGTGACCTGGCCCTGGAACAGCAGCGGAGTGCCGGGTTCGTCGTCGCGCATCGGCAGGGTGGCCGGGGTCTTGAGCGAGGGGGCGTCCGGGATGTAGTACGGCCCCTCGATGCTGCCCTTGGACCCGTGGCGGTTGGCGTTGGCGACTTCCTCGACGGAGTGCTCCACCCAGACGTCCAGGAACAGCGGCCATTCGCCGTCCTCGCCGACCTGGATGAGCCAGGCTTTGAAGGCGTTGTACTCGTCGTAGGTGACTTTCTCGTCCAGGACTGTGTCGTTGATTGCCTTGATGACCCGGCCGGCGAGGGTGCTGACCCGCTCCTGGCTCGTGCTGGTGGCGATGTGCTTGTTCTCCCGGAAGCGGGCAGTTGCCCCCGCGCCCGAGGAGGCTGCTGTGGCTTCGGTTTCCGTTGTCATGGTGACTCCCTTGTCAAAAGAACGATGGTAAAAACGCTTGTCGATGGGCGCCGGACTGCGCGTCGTGCGGTGCATCACATCCGGTGTTGTTTCCACGGTAGGCCCCGAATTGATCGGGGGGAAATACCTATTTCCGTCTCATTGAAAGCTTCTGGATATGAATCCGATGAGGCCTATTCGACGGCGGACGGGTGCTTGGCGAGCGGCGTCACCTTGATGTCCATGAACGGGAAGAGCGGCAGTCCGGAGAGCAGGGTGTGCAACTCGTCGTTGTCCTCGACGTCGAACACCGAGTAATTGGAGTACTCGCCCACGACCCGCCACAAATGGGCCCAGCGTCCGTCGCGCTGAAGCTGCTGGGAGTAGTCCCGTTCCTCCGCCTTGATGGCGTCTGCGCGCTCCTTGGGCATGTCCAGCGGAATGTTGACGTCCATGCGGACCAGGTACAGCATGTGGTTCTCCTTGCGGTGTGGGGAAATCGGAGGGACGGATGCGGGCAGAACGGCTTAGTCCTGGCGGTACTTCCGCAGTTTGTCGGCGTCGATGGCCGCGCCGACGCCGGGGACCTCGCGGACCCGGATGGCGCCGTCTGCGATCTTCAGCGGTTCGGCGAGGAGGTCGTCGGTCATGTCCAGGTAGTTGGAGAGCTCCCCTGCACGCCGGGAGGTGGCCTCGAATGCCGCTCCAAAGGTGACCGTGGCGAGGCTGCCGACCTGGGTGTCGATCTGGTTGCCCATGGTGACGTCCACACCAAGCCCCTCGCAGAGGCCGAGGATCTGCTGGGCTTCGGTGAAACCGCTGCGCGCGGTCTTGATGCAGATCGCGTTGCTGCCGCCTGAAAGCAGCTCCCGGGAGACGTCGCCCAGGGTGGGCACGCTTTCGTCGCCCACGATCGGGATGCTCGAGTTCTGCACCAGCCGGCGGCGGCCCAGGGCCTCTCCGGCGTCGCACGGTTCCTCCAGCATGGACAGGCCGAGGCCCTCGGTCCGGCGGAGGACCTCCATGGCCTCATTCGCCGTCCAGCCGCGGTTGGCATCGAGGTAAATTTCTGTGTCCGTTCCGAGTCCCTCCCGCAGGACATGGCAGGCCTCGACGTCGAGGGAGAGCGGCCGCCGTCCGGTCTTCAGCTTGAACGTGTTGATGCCGTACGTTTCGCGGAAGCGGAGCGCTTCTTCGAGGAGCTCGGCGGCGGGCTTGAAGCCAAGCATGTGGGAGACCCGCATGCTGTCCGTGAAGCCGCCCAGCAGTTTGTGCACCGGCGTGCCCAGGGAGATTCCGATGACATCCCAGAGTGCGATGTCCAGGGCGCCCTTGGCTGTGGGGTTGTTGACTGTGCGACGGAGCAGCTGCTGGACCTTTGAGCGGTCCAGTGGGTCCAGCCCGATGAGCTGCGGGGCAAAGACCTTGGTCACCACCGAGACGATCGAGTCCTGGGTCTCGCCGTAGGTGTAGGGCCGCGGCGGGGTGTCGGCGACACCGCAGATGCCGTTATCCGTGTAGATCCGCACCAGCACGTGGTCCGCGGAGGTCACCTCACCGCTGGCGAACTTCAGCGGGCGCGCGTAGGGAATCGAGTACGGGATGGCCTCAATGCGTTCAATTTTCACGGCTGGGTTCCTTTGGCGCGGCTGTGGGCAGAGAGTCGAAAAGTTGCAGGAAACTGCGCAGGAGGGGCGTTTCGGTGTTGCGGTTCCACGCGACCGCGAGGTCGACCGGCGGCGGATTGCGCAGCGGGCGGAACACCACGCCCTGGAAGGAGAACATCCTGGACGTCATGGGCACCAGGGCGATCCCCATCCCGGCGGCAACGAGCGAGAGGAGAGTCGAGGTCTCCCTCGCTTCCTGGACAAGCCGGGGCTGGAACCCGGCCTTGCGGCAGGCGTCCACCACGATGCTGCTGACGGCGGAATAGCTGGGATAGCCGATGAAGTCCTGGCCGGCGAGGTCCGCCAGCTCGAGGATCCCGGTGTCAGCTAACGGTGAATCGGCCGGGAGCGCGGCGACCAGCTGATCCTGTTCCAGCAGTTTGAGCGCGACATCTCCGGAACGGACCGGCGGCCGGAGGACAGCGACGTCGATCCGGCCCTCCTCCAGCGCGGACTCCATTTGCGGCGTCAGCATCTCGCCCTGGACGGTGATGCGGAGGCCGGGAAGGGTGCGGCGGGCGGCCTGGACGATGCTGGGCATGAGCCGGTAGGTGGCGGTCCCGGTGAAGCCGACGCGGATGACGCCGGTGGCGCCGGCGCCGACCTGCTTGACGTCCTCCTCGAGAGACTCCAGTTCCTGGAGCAGCAGCCGCCCCCTGTCCAGGAGGACCTGCCCGGCAGGGGTGAGGTCAACCTTGCGGGTGGTGCGCAGCAGCAGGGGCGTGCCGAGCTGTTCCTCGAGCTGCTTGATCTGCTGGGACAGCGGCGGCTGGGCCATGTGCAGCCGCTGGGCCGCGCGGCCGAAATGGCGCTCCTCGGCCACGGCAATGAAGTACTTGAGGTGGCGCGTCTCCATTGAAGCTCCCGGGCAGCTCGGCGCAGGCGATATGCCGTGCTCAGTTCAGCTTAGGAGGACCTATTAGTAAGGGGAAATATCTATTTGGAAGCTATTGGGACGTTTTGCATATCAAAGGCCTCGGTGGGCCTAGCGGGGAGGAGGGCCTCGCGGCGTTCGTGCCCGGTTACCGGGCCCGGGTAAGCGTTCCAGCCCCGGCGTGCAGCGGAAATACGCGGGCGCCATGCGGGCAGGGCCGAAGTAACTGGGCAGGAGCGTCGTCTGCGCCGGGCAGTCAGTTCAGTCCAACAGCAGGGCAGGTTCCTCCAGGATGGATGCGACGTCGGCCATGAACCGTGCCGAGAGGTCGCCGTCCACCACCCGGTGGTCGAAGGAACCGCCAAGGGTGGTGATCCAGCGCGGAATCACTTCGCCGTCCAGGACCCAAGGCTTCTGCTTGATGGTGCCGAAGGCCACGATGGCGACTTCGCCGGGGTTGATGATTGGCGTGCCGGTGTCGATCCCGAGGGCGCCGATATTGGTGACGGTCAGGGTCCCCCCCTGCATCTGGGCCGGCTGGGTCTTGCCGGCCCTGGCGGTCGTGGCGAGGTCATTCAACGCCAGGGCCAGCTCCTTGAGCGAGAGATCCTGGGCGTTCTTGATGTTCGGGACCATCAGTCCGCGGGGTGTCGCGGCGGCAATCCCGAGGTTCATGAAGTGCTTGACGTGGATCTCGGCGGAGTCGCTGCCGTCCGGGTTGTCCACCCAGGTCGCGTTGACGCTGGGGTTGCGGGCCGCAGCCCAGATGACGGCCTTGGCCAGGATCAGCAGCGGGGAAACCTTGATGCCTTCGAAATCGCGGGAGGCCTTGAGCCGCTTGACGAACTCCATGGTCCGGCTGGCGTCGACATCAACGAAGATGCTCACGTGCGGGGCGGCGAAGGCCGACTCGACCATGGCCCTCGCGGTGGCCTTGCGGACGCCCTTGACCGGGATCCGTTCGACCCGCTGGTCCTGCGGCCGGCCAGTCTTGCCCCAGAAGCTGTCCGCCTTGTCCACCTCTGCGTCACGCTGGGCCTGGTAGCTGATCAGGTCCCCGCGCGTCACTTCGCCGCGGGCGCCCGTGGGGATGACGTCGGTCAGGTCAATGCCAAGGTCGCGCGCGATCTTGCGGACGGGGGGCTTGGCCAGGACCTTGCTGACGAGGCCGCTGATGGCGCCGCCGAGGGTGGGGCGCTGGTCGATGCCCTCCGCGGCGGCGGGGCGCTCCGCATGAGCAACAGCCTCCGGGCTGATCCAGATGTCGTGCGCCTCCACGGGTTCGGCCTGCGGGACGGGAGCGGCGACCGCACCTGTGGAAAGCGCAGTCGTCACGGCCGGGGCGGCGACCCGCCGGCGGCGCTTGACGGCGTCGGCCTTGGGGCCGGAACCAACCAGCGGACCGCCCGCCGGGCGCCCGGCCGATTCACCGGCGTCGGACGTGTCCGCTTCCAGCTTTCCATACATCGGGGCTGGGGCTGCTTCGACAGCGGGGGCCGCAGCCACGGGCGCAGCGCCGGAGGGCGCTGCGTCGCTTACGCTGATGATCGGGGTCCCGACGTCGACGGTCAGGCCCTCGGGCACGAGCAGTTCGGTGACGGTCCCGGCGAACGGCGAGGGCAGCTCGACGAGGGACTTCGCTGTCTCGATTTCACACAGGACATCGTTGATGGCCACCGTGTCGCCGGGTTTGACCTTCCAGGCGACGATCTCGGCCTCGGTCAGTCCTTCGCCCACGTCGGGGAGGTTGAACTTGTGGAGAGTCATGTTGTCCTTGTTCGGGAAAGGCGCCTCAGCGGGAAGCGGTCAGCAGGAAAGGGCCGGTCAGTAGGAAAGGGCGCGGTCCAGTGCCTCAAGGAGGCGGTCAATGTCCGGAAGGTAGTCTTCCTCCACCTTCGCCACCGGGTAGGGCATGTGGAAGCCGCCGACCCGGATGACGGGAGCCTCGAGTGAGTGGAAGGCACGCTCGCTGATCCGGGCCGCGATTTCGCCGCCAATACCGCCGAACGTCGGGGCCTCGTGGGCCACAACCAGCCGGCCTGTCTTTTGCACGGATTCCGTGACGGTATCGAAGTCGATCGGCGAGATGGACCGCAGGTCGATCACCTCCACGCTGTGGCCGTCCTCGGCAGCGGCGTTGGCCGCAGCCAGGGCCACCGGAACCAGCGGCCCGTAGACCACCACAGTGGCATCGGTGCCTTCACGGAGCACGTGCGCCCTGAACGGGTCCGCGGAGGGTCCGGGGGATTCCGTGTCGACCTCGCCCTTGAGCCAGTAGCGGCGCTTCGGCTCGAAGACGATCACGGGATCCTGGCAGTCAACGGCCTGCTGGATCATCCAGTAGGCGTCGTGCGGGTTGGACGGGGTAATGATGCGCAGGCCGGCCGTGTGGGCGAACAACGCCTCCGGGGACTCCGAGTGGTGCTCGATCGAGCCGATGCCGCCGCCATACGGGATGCGGATGACCACCGGCACGGTCAGGTTGCCGTTGCTGCGCGAATGCATTTTGGCCAACTGGGTGGTGATCTGGTTGAAGGCCGGGAACACAAAGCCGTCGAACTGGATCTCGCAGACCGGCAGGTAGCCGCGCAGGGACAGCCCGATGGCGGTGCCGATGATCCCGGACTCCGCGAGCGGGGTGTCCACGACGCGGTCCGCGCCGAACTCGGCGATGAGGCCGTCGGTGACCCGGTAGACGCCGCCCAGTGGTCCAATGTCCTCGCCCATAAGCAGGGCACGGGGGTTGTTGTTCAGGGTTGCTCGCAGGCCTTCGTTGATGGCCTTGGCAATGGTCATGGTGGTCATCAGTTGGCCGCCTCCGTGTCGGCAGGTTCCGCCTCATCGGCAAATCCGGCGCTGTACTCCTCGAACCACGCCAGCTCTTCCGCCACGAGCGGGTGGGCCTCCACGTACGTGTTGGCGAAGGCCGTCCGGATGTCCGGGGTCTCCAGATCGTGGGTGGTCTTGCGGACGTACGCGGCGAGTTCGTCGCCGTCCGCCCTGACCTGCTCGAAGAAGGCGTCGTCGGCCACGCCCTCCGCGCGGAGGTACTTCTCGAGCCGCTCCAGCGGGTCCTTCGCCCGCCAGCGGCCTTCCTCGGCGGATTCCCGGTATTTGGTGGGATCGTCGGCGGTGGTGTGTGCGCCGACGCGGTAGGTGAAGGCCTCGATCAGTACGGGGCCCTCGCCCTGGCGGGCGCGTTCCAGCGCCCACTCGGTGACGGCGTGGACGGCGATCACGTCGTTGCCGTCCACCCGGATGCCGGGGAAGCCGTAACCCTTGGCGCGGTTGGCGAGCGGAATGCGGGTCTGCACGGAGCTGGGGACGGAGATCGCCCAGTGGTTGTTCTGGCAGAAGAACACCACGGGGGCCTTGTAGGAGGAGGCGAACACCATGGACTCATGGACGTCACCTTCGGAGCTGGCCCCGTCGCCGAAGTAGACCATCACGGCAGCCTTGGGCTCCGTTGCCTGGCCGGCAGTTCCGTCCGCGAGTGCAGCCGACGCCGCGAACTTCTGGTCGCGCTGGATGCCCATGGCGTACCCCACGGCATGCGGGGTCTGGGCGGCGAGGACCAGCGTGTAGAGGTGGAAGTTGGTGTCCTTGGGGTTCCAGCCTCCGTTGGAGACTCCGCGGAACTGCCGTAGCAGCTCGGCAAGATCAACGTTGCGGGTCAGCGCAACGCCGTGCTCGCGGTAGGTAGGAAAGATGTAGTCCTGCGGCTGGCTGGCACGGCCGGAGCCGATCTGGGCCGCTTCCTGGCCGGTCAGCGGAACCCACAAGGCCAGCTGGCCCTGCCGCTGCAGGGCGGTGGCCTCCACGTCGAAGCGGCGGATTTTCGCCATGTCGGCATAGAAACCGCGCAGTTCGGCCGGGTCGAGCCGTTCGGCGTATTCCGAGAAAACGGGATCGGATCCGAGCGTGCCGTCGGGAGCGAGCAGCTGCACCATCGGCTCGACTGGGTCGCCCAGGCGGGCCTCGGCTTCCGCCTCGAGCCGGTCGTCAATGCCGGTTCCGTCGAACTCGGTAGAGGGCAGATGTGTGGCGCCCATACCGTCTCCTTGCTTGCCGCATCCGAATGCGCCGCAATCGCTGGGATATATGCCGGACCGGTTATACATTCCCGGTCCGGCATATATTTTGGCTTACTCGTCCCTACTTTAGCCGCAGCGGGTCGTCAGCGGCCGTCATGTTAAGCGCTAGGAACGCCGCGGTGGTTTTGTATAGATCGCACAGAGTTCCAGGAAGCGGGTGTTGGCTTCGGTTTCGCCGATACTGACCCGCACCCCCTCGTTGGCGAAGGCGCGAACGGAGAGTGCCCGCTCCCCCGCCAGGGCGGCGAACTCCGCACTGTCGGCCCCGAGGTTGAGCCACACGAAGTTGCCCTGGGCCTCCGGCACGAACCAGCCAAGGTCCCGCAGACCGGCGGTGACGCGGTCCCGTTCGTCCACGAGGCTTTGTACCCTTTCTACAACCTCGCCGAAGTGCTCCAGCGACGTCACGGCCGCGGTCTCGGCGATCTGGGAGACGGCGAAGGGCGTGGCCGCGACGCGCAGGTGCTGCGTCAGGTCGGGGCGGGACACGCTGTAGCCGACCCGGAGCCCCGCCAGGCCGTGGGCCTTTGAAAAGGTCCGCAGGACAACAACGTTGGGGTACTTCCGGTACATTTCGATGCCGTCGACGGCATGCTCGTCGCGGACGAACTCCTGGTAGGCCTCATCGATGACCACCACGACGTCGGAGGGGACCCGCTTGATGAAGCGCTCGGTTTCCTCGGTGGTGAGAATCGGGCCGGTGGGGTTGTTGGGCGTGCACAGCAGGATCATGCGGGTCCGCGCGGTCACGGCTTCGGCCATGGCGTCGAGATCGTGGCGGCCGTCGCCGGTCAGCGGAATCCGGACACTCTCGGCGCCGGCAAGCCCGACGCAGATCGGGTACGCCTCGAAGGAGCGCCACGCGTAGATGACCTCGTCGGGCTTGCCGTCGTCGTTCTGTCCCGCGAACGTGGCCAGCAGCTGGTTGAGTGCCCCGAGGCTTCCGGCACCGGTGACGATGTCCTCGGCGGGTACGTCCAGGAATTCGGCCAGCTTTCCGCGCAGCCTGCTGCTCAGTGGATCCGGGTAGCGGTTGAAGTCGGTCTGCGCCGCGATGGCCTGCTGCACTGCAGGGATCGGAGGGAGCGGGTTTTCGTTGGAGGAAAGCTTGTAGCTGGCCAGACCCTCGACGGGGACCGGCGGCTTGCCGGCCGCGTAGCGGGGAAGAAGGTCTACCACCGGGCGGGGCCGGATGCCCCCGGCCGTGTTCTCTGATGAAGTCATGCCAACCAGCCTACTTCGGGTCCGCGCCGCAGTAGTTGGCCGCAAGAGGGGGATATGGTCCCTGCCGCTGCCGGCGGGGATATGACAGCATGGGCCCATGCGCTCATTCATCGTTCGCGTCATCATCAACGGGCTGGCCCTGGCCATCGCGTGCTGGATCCTCACCGGTCTGGATATTTCCACGGCAGGCAACGGCACCATGGGCATCATCCTGGGCTACTTGTTCATCGGCCTGATCTTCGGGCTCGTCAATGCGTTCGTCAAACCCATCGTCAGCCTGTTGTCGCTGCCGATCACCATCCTCACCCTGGGCCTTTTCACGGTTGTCATCAATGCCGGGATGCTCTACCTGACGTCCTGGATCAGCAGCTACACCACCGTGCATTTCACGATTGACAGCTTCTTCTGGACCGCGATTTTTGCGGCACTCATAATCAGCGCAATTTCCCTCGTGGCGAGTTTTCTTCCCGCGGTAGACCGCTAGCCGCCCCGGGCCTTCCTCCCCGGCCCGGCGGCATCGGTTCACGCCGCAGGGAAAATCGCGTCACCGTAGCCGTACCGCCGGCGCCGACCACGGCAGCGAGCGCAGCGGTGGAGGCCGCCAGCGAGGGATCCCGGCTGGCCGCGACGTCCCGGGCAGCGTCGGCGTAGCGTCCCATGGCGTGGCCGGGGCCAAGACCAGGTCCCAGCCATTCCGGCCCGGGGATCGGACTGGTCAGGGTCACGGTCACGCGGTCCTTCGTGTCCGGGTTGGGCTGCCCGTCCGCGCCGGGAACCCAGTCCGCTTCGTGCTCCAGATGCAGGCTGCTGGTGCCGGCCGGGGGCTCGATCCCGCCCACCGGGGACCCCGCCGTGAGCACGAACTTCAGCTCGTAGTCCGCCAGGAACGCCTTGTCCCTGCCGAGGTTCATGGCGTGGATGCCGCCCTGGCTGTAGCCGACGGCGGCTACCTGGTCCCCGGCCTCGGCGCCGGCCTCCGCCAGCGCCCGGCGGACGGCCGCGGCGGTCTCGGCCGAGTCGTAGCCGAGGCCCTCTGCGATGCCTCCGGCGTCGAAGGGGTTGGTGCCTTGCGGCAATCCGTCCAGTTGCGTTCCGGGGAAGATCACCGCCCAGGCGCGGCTGCCGCTCTCCCCCAGCCGGAGGACCTCGATAGCCCCGCTGTCTCGGCCGACGGCCTCGGCACGAAGCAGGAGCCCGGCCGGTGACACGTCGGCCTCCTCGCGCCAGGTGTCCCTGCCGATGATCCGGACCGGCCGGGGGTGCAGGAAATCCAGGCCGGCAGCGTCCGTCAATCCGCGGACCGCGTCCCGGACGCCGCCGCCGGGTCCTCCTGACCCGGTCTGGCCGGCGGGGAGTCCGAGTAGCCGCGACAGCCGTTCCGGCGCCACGTCGAGCCCGTCCTCGACGGTGTCAAGCAGCGTGACCGGAGGCAGGCCGAACAGCCCCCACAGGGGCCCGAATGCCGGGCCGGTCCGGCCGATCCGCAGGATCAGGGTGTTCCGCGCTTCCGCGAACTCGTACTCCCGGTGGCTCGCACGGACAGCGCTGCCCAGACGCTCCAGCTCCGTCCGGACCCGGCGGACGGCCCGGGCCGCCTCCCCGACGGCAGTAATCGCATTGCTGCCGCTGGTGTACGAGTCATATTGGTACGGAAACAGGGCGCGGCGCACGGCTTCGGCCTCCTCGTCCACGGCCGCCAGCTCCCGGACAATCCCGTCCAGCGCCGATGCTCCGGCCAGCAGTTCCTCGAACTGGAAGCTGAGACCGCCCACCCCGCCCCGGATGCGCAGCATCCCGTCCACGGACGGGACCGGGACCGGCGCTGCGCCGGAGCCGGCCGGTGTGGCTTCGGCCATCAGCCCGGCCGGCCCGAGGCCTGCGCCGCGTTCCGGGCGTGCCGGAGGACGACGGCGACGGACTCTTCGAGGGCCGTCCGGCTGCGGCGCAGGGATGCGGCCTGCAGGGACAGGGCAGTCCGGTAGGCCCGGCCAGCCGGGGACTGCCAGGTACGCAGTTCCACACTGGCCAGCCGGGCCAGCACGGCGTCGGTGTTGTCCGCGCAGGCGGCCATACGGGCGGCCAACTGCTGGATCTCGAAGCTCCGCGATGCGCACGCCGCGGCGTCGGAAGCCAGGACGCCCCCGCCCGCTCCGCCGCTGCCGTCGCCGTTGCTGGCCGGGTTTCCTGCCGCGGCGGCGCTGATGTTGGTTACTCCGGTGGACATACCAACGACGCTAGGGTCCCTGCCGGGCGGGCTGAAGTTCCCCGCCTCTCCATGTGGACAACCCGGGCAGTGCACCGCTCGGCGAACGGGGTGCGAGCCCGGCCGGAAGTCACATGAATCAGCGCGCTTAAGGCCCGGCGGGACTTCGTGAAAGAATCGGCACATGCCTGAAACTGCCGCCACAGCTGATACCCGCACGCCGTCCGGACGACGGGCCCTCGCCGCGTCCGCACAACAGATCGCGCTCGGCCCGCTGGACGGCCGGTACCAGTCCGCCGTCGCGCCGCTGGTCGACTACCTCTCCGAAGCCGCCCTCAACCGTGACCGGGTCGCCGTCGAGGTCGAGTGGCTCATCCACCTCACCGGCAAGAGTGTGCTCCCCGGCGCCGGACCGCTGACCGCGGAACAGCAGGACAAGCTCCGCGCCATCGTCACCGAGTTCGACGCCGCGTCGGTCGCCGAACTGGCGGACATCGAAGCCGTCACGGTGCACGATGTCAAGGCCGTCGAGTACTACATCGGCCGCCGCCTGCCCGGCATCGGGATCGAACACCTGACCGCCATGGTGCACTTCGGCTGCACCTCCGAGGACATTAACAACCTGTCCTACGCCCTGGGCGTCAAGGGCGCCGTGGAGGAGGTCTGGCTGCCCGCAGCCCGGAAGCTCGTTGCGCAGATCAGCGCCATGGCAGAAGCCAACCGGGCCGTGCCGATGCTCTCCCGCACGCACGGCCAGCCGGCCACCCCCACCACGCTCGGCAAGGAACTGGCAGTCATCGCGCACCGCCTGACCCGCCAGCTGGACCGCATCGCCCGGACCGAATACCTCGGCAAGATCAACGGCGCCACCGGCACGTACGCCGCCCACGTGGCCTCGGTCCCCGGCGCCGACTGGGAGCAGGTCGCCAAGACCTTCGTCGAAACGCTGGGCCTGGACTGGAACCCGCTGACCACACAGATCGAAAGCCACGACTGGCAGGCCGAACTGTACGCCGACGTCGCGCGGTTCAACCGGATCCTGCACAATGTCTGCACGGACATCTGGAGCTACATCTCGATCGGCTACTTCGTGCAGATTCCGGTCGCGGGCGCCACCGGCTCCTCCACCATGCCGCACAAGGTCAACCCGATCCGCTTCGAAAACGCTGAGGCCAACCTGGAGATCTCCTCCGGCCTGCTGGACGTGCTGGGCTCCACCCTGGTCACCTCCCGCTGGCAGCGCGACCTCACCGATTCCTCCTCGCAGCGCAACATCGGCGTGGCGTTCGGCCACTCGCTGCTCGCCATCTCCAACGTGGCCAAGGGCCTGGACCGGCTCAAGGTGGCGGAGGACGTGCTGGCCGCCGACCTCGACACCAACTGGGAAGTCCTCGGCGAGGCCATCCAGATGGTCATGCGCGCGGAGGCCATCGCCGGCGTCGAAGGCATGGAAAACCCCTACGAGCGGCTCAAGGACCTGACCCGCGGGCAGCGCGTCGACTCTGCCAGGATGCAGGAGTTCGTCCAGAGCCTGGGCCTGTCCGCGGACGCCGAAGCCCGGCTCCTGGCGCTCACCCCCGGCAAGTACACCGGCATTGCTGACAAGCTGGTGGACCACCTCGCATGAGGCTCCTGCTCATCCGCCACGGCCAGACGCCGGGAAACGTCCTGGGGCAGCTGGACACCGCCCACCCGGGCCCCGGGCTGACCGAGCTCGGCGAGCGGCAGGCCGCCGCCCTGGCGCGGTCGCTGGCGAATGAGCAGATCGACTTCCTTTATGCCTCCACGCTGATCCGCACCCAGATCACGGCCGCGCCGCTCTCGACCGTGCGCGGCCTGAAGATCGAGGTGCTGGAGGGTCTGCACGAGATCGAAGCCGGGTCCCTGGAGAAGCTCACCGATAAGGCATCGCACCTGCGCTATCTCGGAACGGTGTTTGGCTGGGCCGACGGGGAACTGCACCGCAGGATGCCGGGCGGACCCAGCGGGCACGACTTCTTCGAACGCTACGATGCCTCGATCGCCCGGATCGCCGCCGCTGCGGCGTCCGGCGACGCCGGGGCAGTGGCCGTGGTCAGCCACGGCGCCGCGATCCGCGTCTGGGCGGGCCTTCGGGCCAGCAATGTGGAGCCGGGTTTCGCCGCCCGCCACGTCCTCGCCAACACCGGGATTGTGGCGCTGGAAGGGGACCCCGACGCCGGCTGGCGGCTCATCCACTGGGACGACAGCCCCGTGGGCGGCCTGGCGCTGCTGGATCCGACGGCGGAGGATCCCACCGGCCGCACGCCGTAGCAGAATTCTCAGAACCCTAACGCGCAGGAAACACAGCCGAAACCGGCGCTGCCTAGCCTTAATCTGCATAACCCTTCGGCGAAGCGAGGCAGCCATGCAGACGAATCCGCGGCTCAACATCCGGCAGGTCACCTGGGCCAACCCGGTGGGCGCGGACCTCCGCGCCGCCCAGCAGGCCGAACTCGATGCCCGCTTCGGCACGAACGACCACGAACCCGGACCGCCGCCGTCGGAGGCTGACACGGCAGTCTTCCTGGTCGCCCACGACAAGGCGTCGGGGCAGCCCGTGGGCTGCGGCGGCCTGCGCATCCTGGACACGCACACGGCCGAGATCAAACGCCTCTATGTGCTCCCGTACACCCGCGGTTCGGGGGTTGCCAGCTCCATCCTCGCTGCGCTGGAGGCGCATGCCCATTCGCTCGGCATCACCTCCATCACTGCGGAGGCCGGCTCGGTGCAGACTGACGGGCGCCAGTTTTACGAGAACTCGGGCTTCGTCCCGGTGCCGAACTTCGGGCCGTACATCGGGGTGGAGCACTCCTACTGCTACGCGAAGGCCATCGATTCGCACAGCGCCGCGCACACGGCCATGGCCTGACCGGGGTCAGCGTTCGACGGCGCCAGCGCCCCCTGGCCGGTGGGCCAGCCGCAGCAGCCCGTCGCGCAGCGGCTGTCCTCTTTCCGCGAGCGCCAGCCGTGCCATGCCGGACGAGGCCACACGCAATGACTGGCTGCGCAGCAGTCTCCGCCTGTTGTACAACCGCAGGGCTTCCGGGAGCGGGCGCGAGTTGAGCAGACCCGCGAGAGTGGCCGCGTCGATCAGCGCCTCGCAGGCGCCGCGGCCCAGATTCGGCGCCATGCCGTGCGCCGCGTCCCCTACCAGCACCGCGCTGTCCCGCCGGTAGCTGCCCGGAAATGGCACCGTCCAGACCCTTTGCGCCAGCGTCTCCCCCGGCACCGCGGCCGCCAGGACGCGGCCAATCTCGGCGGCCCCGCCGGAAAAACGCCCGCGGGTCAGCGCCAGTGCCTCGCCGACGTCGATGCCGCCGGGGCCCAGGTCCGACCGGTACGAGGCATACCAGTAGGTCCGGCCACGGGACGCCGGAGCTATGCCGAACAGTTGCCCGCGGCCCCAGTATTCACCGCCGACGCCGGGCGGGACCGCATCATCGATGATGCCGCGCAGTGCAAGATAGGGCGTGAGCCGGGCCCCGCTGCGTTCGCCCCAGACGCTACGGCGGACAATACTGTGCACGCCGTCGGCGCCGACCACCAGGCCGGGCCCCGGCGGCGATGCCACCGTGCCGTAGGCTCTGACCACGGAGGCGGGGACCGCGGCGTCCAACAGCCGGAGCAGGTCGGCGCGGGACACCCCGAGAACTCGCGACGGCCTGGCCGTGAGCACAACGTTTCCGGATCCGTCGCGGAGCGCCATGCCGCCAAAATCTGAGCCGGCCGCCCGGACCGCCGGGAGAATACCCACCTCATCAAGGGCCCGCTGGGCCTCCGGCCACATGGCCAGTGACGTCTCCACCGACGGCGGCTCTGCCAGCCTCTCGTGGACGGTCACCCGAAAGCGGCCGGGGTCAAGGCAAGCGGCCAGAGCCAGCCCCGCGATGCCGCCGCCGACAACCTTTACAGCCTCCATGCCCAGAGTCTACGGCCGGCACCAGGGTGGGCGGGGCCCCGTCACACAGGGCCCGCCGCGCCGCCGTCGGCTAATCTCGCACTATGGAACCGGCCGACATCACTTTCCGCACCCGCAAGTGGGTGCGGCCCGAAGATCTCACCGCGAACGGCACGCTGTTCGGCGGGAGCCTGCTGAAGTGGATCGACGAGGAAGCCGCGATTTACGCAATCCTGCAGCTCGGCAACGGCCGGGCCGTCACCAAGTACATCTCGGAAATCAACTTCGTCAGTTCGGCAGTCCAGGGCGACCTGATCGAGATGGGGCTGACCGCCACCCGCTTCGGCCGGACGTCACTGACCATGCGCGCCGAGGTCCGGAACATGATCACGCGGCAGAGCATCCTCACTATCGAGGAAATTGTTTTTGTGAACCTCGATCCGCACGGCAAGCCCGCACCGCACGGATACACCGAGATCACCTACGACCGGGACCGGATCCCGACGCACCACCTGACCGAGACGCTCGAAGAGGACTAACAGGAAGCCGGGCGCTCCGATCCCGCTCCTGTGTCCTGAGCCCGGCCAGCGATTAGACCCAGAATTCGTCCGCCTTCGCCGAGTCATCGAAGTACTCCCGGCCCTCGGCGATCTTCCCGTCGCGGACCACGAACGTGATGACGGTTCCCATTTCGGGCACCTCCGTCTTCCTTGTCGGGTTTTTGGGACGGCTTAAGGCTATTCCCGGCCCGGGGGCCTGTCGATGGGCCGGATGTTCACGCCGTGTTGGGGCCCGGGGCGCACGACGTTCACCCGGATACACCAGACTCGATTGGCCAGGACAGGCTATTTCATCGATTTGATAGTCATAACCCCCGGATTGGGCGGCGTCCGCTATAGGCTGGCCGGACAAATGCCATCTGGCCCCGTTCAGAAATGAGTCTCACTCGTGCGCAGATTGAAAACCATGGTTGCCGGCGCCGTCGCCGTCGCCCTTCTTTCCGGTTGTGGAGCGGGCGCCGCAGCGCCCGCCTCGTCCGGACCAGCTACCGGGCCGGCCGCCGTCGCCCCCTCAGGGCCGCCCTCCGGCCAAACGCTGATCGTCTACACGAACTCCAACGGTGAGGGCCGTGGCGAGTGGCTGACGAAGAAGGCGGCAGAGGCCGGCTTCAAGATCGAAATCGTCGGCGCCGGCGGCGCGGACGCCACCAACAAGCTCATTGCGGAGAAGAACAACCCGATCGCGGACGTCGCATTTGGGCTCAACAACATGTACTTCGAGCAGATCAAGGCCGCCGGCGCGATCGAGCCGTACACGCCCTCCTGGTCCGGTGACGTCGACGCCGGCAAGGGCGACAAGTCGGACAGCAAGGCCTACTGGCCGCTGGTGCAGCAGGCCATCCTCCTCGGCTACAACTCCGAGAAGTTCAGCAAGGACGAGGCCCCCAAGGACTGGACCGACCTGTGGGCCCAGGACAGGTTCAAGTCCCGCTACGAGCGCGTCACCGGCGTCGGCACCGCCACCGCACAGCTGGTCTTCGCCAGCATCCTGACCCGCTACAAGGACGACGGCGGCGATCTGGGCGTCTCGGACGAGGGCTGGAAACAGATCGAAGGCTACTTCAAGAACGGCACCCCGGCGGTCGCCAAGACCGACCTCTTCGCCCGCATCTCCTCGGGAGAGACGGACATGGGGCAGATGCCGTCATCGATCATCACCGAACGCGAAAAGACGTTCAAGGTCAACGTCGAGACCGTCATGCCGTCCGTGGGTGTGCCGCTGGCCATCGAGCAGGTGGCCCTGGTCAAGGGAACGGACAAGCAGGACGAGGCCCTCAAGTTCATCGACTGGTTCGGCAGCGCGAAGACGCAGGGGGAATGGTCCCAGCAGTTCAACTCGATGCCGGTCAACAAGGCGGCGGTCGCGCAGGCCAAGCCGGAGGTCGTCGAGTTCTTCAACACGCTCAAGCAGCAGGACATCGACTGGAACTTCGTGCAGGAAAACATGGGCAAGTGGGTTGAAAAGATCGAACTGGAATACATGAGCTGACCCTCGCACTGGCAGCGGCCGGCGAGCCGGCTGCTGCCCGTGCCCTTCATTGCTGAAACCCCCGCTTCGCCGCTAAGCCCAAGACAGGTTGCCATGATCCGTTTCGAGAACATCGAAGTCACCTTCGGCGATTTCACCGCCATCCCCAACCTTGATCTCCAGGTGGAACCGGGGGAATTCTTCACGCTGCTGGGGCCGTCCGGCTGCGGAAAGACGACAGCCCTGCGCACGCTGGCAGGGTTCATCGAGCCGTCAGCAGGAGAGGTCTACGTGGACGGGAAGGCTGTCACCCGGCTGCCGAGCGACAAGCGCCAGGTCGGCATGGTGTTCCAGAACTATGCACTTTTCCCCAGCATGAGCGTGTGGGAGAACATCGCGTTCGGTCTCCGCGTCCGCAAGGAGAAACCTGCCGAGAGCGACCGCCTCGTCCGCGACATCGCCCGGCGGGTTGACCTGTCCGAAGACCAGTTGCGAAAAAACGTGGCCGAGCTGTCCGGCGGGCAGCAGCAGCGCGTCGCCGTCGCCCGGGCGCTCGTGCTGCAGCCCAAGATTCTGCTGCTCGACGAGCCGCTCTCCAATCTGGACGCCAAGCTGCGCCACCAGCTAAGGCAGCAGCTCAAGGACCTTCAAAGCGAATTCGGCATCACCACGGTCTACGTCACCCATGACCAGGACGAGGCCCTCGCCATGAGCGACCGGGTAGCCGTCTTCAACAAGGGCGTAGTGGAGCAAATTGGCACCCCGCAGAGCATCTACGACGAATCGGCCACCGAATTCGTCTGCAATTTCATTGGGGACAGCTCCCGGCTCACGGCCGGGTTCGTCGCGGAACTGAACCGGCAATCAAGTCACGAGCTCGATCCCGCGGCCAACTCCTACCTGCGCGTGGAAAAGGCATCACTTGACCCCGCCGGCGGCAACGGTACAGCCGTTCCGGTGCAGGGAACCGTGGTCTCGAAGACCTATCACGGACTGCACAGCCGGTACGTCGTCCGCTGCCACGGCGCCGATATCCGGCTGCTGGTCAAGGAAGACGGTGGAATCCACCCCGCCACCGGCAGCAAGGCTACGGTTTACGTCCAGCCCACCCACGTCCTCCAGTACCACCCGGACACCGGAGCCTCCCTCCGGAACCGGCTGCAGGAAGTGACCAGCCTGTGAGCACAGCTGGCGGCTCGAACGGCGGCGGCACCAGGAGCATGCTCCGCTCCCCCGCAGTCCTGATCGTCGGGGTGGTGCTGACCTGGTTCATCGCGGCCTTTCTCGTCTGGCCCAACGCGAATGTGCTGATCCAGACCTTCTTCCCCGACGGGACCTTCTCCGGCCGCGCGGCCGAGAAGCTCTTCTCCTCCCAGCGGGCCATGAAATCACTGGGCAACAGTTTCCTGCTGGCGGTCGCCTTGTCCATCACCGTCAACGTGGTGGGGATCTTCATTGTGCTGGTCACCCAGTACTTCAAGATCCGCGGCTCGAGGATCCTGTTCCTCGGCTACGCCACCACGTTCATCTACGGCGGCATCGTGCTGGCGGCGGGCTACAAATTCATCTACGGGGACAAGGGCATCGTGACCGGCTTCCTGCTGGGACTGTTTCCCGGCATGGATCCCGGCTGGTTTTCCGGCTTCCTTGCCGTCCTCGCCGTCATGACGTTCGCCACCACGACGAACCACATGCTGTTCGTCACCAACGCGCTGAAGGGCGTGGATTACCAGACCATCGAAGCGGCCCGGAACATGGGGGCCTCCACCTGGACCATCCTCCGGCGGATCGTCCTGCCGATGCTTAAGCCGACGCTCTTCGCCGTCACCATCCTCTCGTTCCTGACCGGCCTTGGAGCCCTCAGCGCACCGCAGGTCCTGGGCGGCCGGGAATTCCAGACCATCACGCCGATGATTCTCACCTTCAGCAACAGCCCGACGTCGAGGGACCTCGCCGCCCTGCTCGCCGTGATCCTCGGTGTGGCGACCATGCTGATGCTGGCTGCCATGACCCGGATGGAAAAGGGCGGGACCTATTTTTCGGTTTCAAAAGTCTCCTCCGGACTGCAGAAGCAGCAGATCCGCAACCCTGTGGCCAACACTGCCGTCCACGTCGCCGCGTACCTGCTGTTCGCCGTCTACACGCTGCCCGTGGTGCTGATCGTGCTGTATTCCTTTGCCGACGGCGCCGCGATCCAGACCGGCCAGCTGTTGCCGGGGAGCCTTACCTTCGACAACTACGTCCGGGTCCTCACCCAGCCTTCGGGCCTGCAGCCGTTCATCATCAGCACCGTCTACAGCGCACTCGCCGCGCTGATCGCCGTCGGAGGCCTGCTCTTCGTTGCGCGGCTCCTGCAGAAGTACCGCAACTGGGTGACGTCGGTCTTCGAGTACCTCCTCCACATCCCGTGGATCCTCCCGTCGGCCCTGCTCGCCCTGGGCCTGATCCTCAGCTACGACCATCCGAACCCGCTGGTGGGCGGCACCGTCCTGACCGGGACCACGGTGATCCTGCTCATCGCGTTCGTGACCGTCAAGATCCCGTTCACCCTGCGGATGCTCAAAGCCTCCTTCGCCTCGGTCAACTCCTCGCTCGAAGAAGCTGCCAACATCATGGGCGCCAAAACGCTGTACATGTTCCGCCGGGTCCTGCTGCCGATCGTCCTGCCGGCAGCCGCCGCGATCATGGCGCTCAACTTCAACAGCATGCTGGATGACTACGACACCGCCATCTTCCTGGCCCACCCGCTGTACCAGCCCCTGGGCCTGGTAATCAAGGCCAACACGGACGGCGCCGAGGGCGTCGACGGCGTCTCCAACACCTTCGTCTACACGGTCCTGCTGATGGTGATCACCGGAGTGACGATGTATCTGGTTTACGGCCGTGCCGGCAGGAAGTCCGCGAGGGCGGCGAAGGCCGGTCCGGACGGGAAGGAAGGCACGACGCCGGTCCTCGTCGAAGCCGCGCCGGCCGAATCCGTGCGGGTCCCCTAGCCCTCCCGGGCCGCGGTGCGGAGCCTGCGCCGCACCGCCGGGGCCAGCACGACGGCGATGCCGACGGCGGCGCCGATGACGGTGTCGAAGATCCGGTCGCGCAGCAGGACGCCGGGCGCCGACGGAGCCACCAGCAGGGTGGAAACAAGGGCCAGCGGCGTCACGAAGATCTGGGCCAGGACGTATTGGCGGGCGATGAACATCTCAGCTCCGAACTGGCAGGCGGCGATCACCATCACGGTCTGCCAGGGCACGGGCTGAAGGAGCAGGATCCCCGCGAGCAGCACCAGCCCGATCGCCGTGCCCACGATTCGTTGCAGTCCGCGGCTGACCCGGTGCCGGGTGGTGTGGCCCACCAGCGGGACGACGGCGGCCACCATCGCCCAGTAGTTGTGTCCGAAGCCCAACTGTTCCCCCAGCAGCGTCGCCAGGGTTCCGGCGAGTCCGGCCGCCACGAGGTAGCCGACGCTTTCGAGCAGGGCCGTCCGCGTTTCCGCCGGTGTGAATGGTGCGCTGGCCGGCAGGATCCACGGTGTCCGGCGGCTCGGGAGCACGCGGGAGGACAAGCCGACCAGCAGGGAGAAGGAGACGGTCAGCACCGCCACCAGCATGGCCTGCCAAAGCGGCGGCTGGTTGGGGATGGACGCGATCGCGGCGACGGCAAAGATGTGGAACAGCGATCCCGCGGGCCGGAGCCGCCACCAGGCGACGATCAGCGAGCAGCTTCCTGCCACGAAGGTGGTGGCGGCGACCTGGAGCCAGACGGTGTCCGCGGCGGAAAGCGCCAAAGCCACTCCGGCGCGGGCGGTCAGGGCGGCCAGCAGCATAACGGCCACCATCAACGCCCCGGCGCGGAACTGAAGGAGGAACCGTTTGGCGTGCGGTTCGTTGCGGCCGTAGATCCCGGCGAAGGCGCCAAAAGAAGCGAAGATGGCCAGGTCCAGCCGGTCCAGGAACACCAGCGTGATCAGCGGCACAAAGACACCAACGGCGCAGCGGATGGCGACCTGGTGGTCCTTGTTGCCGGGGGCCATGGTGAACATCTCGGAGAGCATCTTCACGGGTGGGAGGCGCCTTTCTTGCGGTCGGACGGTACGACGGCGGCGCTGGCATCCACGCCCGATTTTACGCCCGGAAGGGCGGGGACCGGGCAAAGTCATCCATTCGCTGGAATATGTCCCGGCCCGGAGACAAGGCGGGAGAGGTGATAGCGTCTAGCGGTTGATCCCCGCGCCGGGATCACGGCACACCGAGTTAATCAAGGCACACGGAGGACCCCCATGCTCAAAGGATTCAAGGACTTTATCCTGCGCGGCAACGTGATCGAACTGTCCATCGCCGTCGTGGTCGGCACCGCATTCACCGCCCTGGTCAGCGCGTTTACTTCAAACATCGTGAACCCCATCATCGCCGCGGCCGGCGGAGTCGAGACCAAAGGCCTGGGCTTCTGGATCTGGCCGGGCAACGACAAGACGTTCGTCAACTTCGGCGCGGTGATCACCGCGTTCGTCACATTCCTGATCACGGCCGCCGTCGTCTACTTCATCTTCGTGGCGCCGATGAACCGGATCAACCATATGGTCAGGAAGCGCCTCGCCACTGCGGAGCCGGAAGAGAAGGCGCTCCCGGCCGACACGGCCCTGCTGGCCGAGATCCGTGACCTGCTGACCCACATCGCCGGCCCGGAGCACGGCCGGACGGGCGACCACACCGCGCCGGAGCGGGCGGACGAACACCTGGTCCGGGCCGCCGTCGAACGCAGCCGCTAGCCCGAACGAAATCGTCACCGGCCGGCAATAGGGCCGTAACAGCGGGCGGACATCATGGGACTCATGAAGCCCCCGGCCCGTCGCAGAGAACACGGCAGAACGCCGGCCCCCACCGAGCTGAGCTGCGAAGTCTGCGGCCAGATGCCCGAACCCACCAAAACCCGGCTGACCCTGGCAAACGTTGCAGTGATGCTGCCCATCGAGCTCCTGGTCCACGCGGCGGTGGTGGGAACGCACCTGCCCTACGTGGCCAAGGTCCTCGTCCTTACGCTGACCGCGACCGTCCTGGTCATCTGGGTGGCCGAACCATCCGCGACGCGCATGCTCCGGACCTGGCTGCATGCCCCCGCGTTGCGCCACCGCAGCCGGCTCCGCGCCGCACCGGCCCTGTGGCGGGCACGCACCGTGCTGCGGGACCGTCCGGGTTCGCTGCAGAAACTCACGCAGTCCTTGGCCCGGCTGGACACCAACATCCTGAGCATCCATGTCCACCCCGTCCACGGCGGCGTCCTGGACGAGTTTGTCCTGTCCGCGCCCGGCGAACTGCGCGAAGCCGAACTGCTCAAAGCGCTGCGCGACGGCGGCGGAGGCGACCCGCATGTCTGGCCCACCACGGCGCTTGCCATGGCCGACGGGCAGACCGGGGCGCTGAGCCTCGCGGCCAGGATCGCAGCCAATCCCGACGAGCTGCCGCTGGCGGTGGCGGAGCTGCTGCACGCACGGATCGAAGTTGTGCCGGATACGGATACGGCACCTGCCGCCGGCACGGCCCCGCGGGCCGGAGCTGGCACTGCGCTGCCAACGGACGGGAGTGTGCTGCGGATCCCGACCGCGTGGCACGGTCCGATCACGTTCAGCCGCCCCGGCGAGCCGTTTACTCCGGCGGAATCCGCCCGGGCCCACCGGCTGGCTGAACTCGCCGAGATCCTCGCGCACCGCCCTGTTCCCGGGCGGTGACGGCGGGCACAGTCCCGTGGCTCGCGTCCCGTCAGTCCCGATGGCCGCCCGTGGCCGGCTGCCGGGTGCTGGCGTCGCGTTCCCATTCCCCCCGGCGCCCGCTGCCGCGGCGGCCGGCCAGGGCAAACGCCACGTACACCAGGGCATGGGCGGCGGACAGCGGACCTCGGATTGAGCGGGCAACCTCTGACAGCGTGCGGCCGGCCGTACTGTGCCCTCCGCTGTGCGCGCCGTTCTGCTGGGCATTGCCGCGGTAAACGCGGTGCAGCACGGCCACCTGGTCCCGCGGTGTCCGGGGCGGGCGGACGACCACGGGGTCCACGTCCAGAACGGCCTTTTCCGCGGGTTCGAAGAGGCGGTCCACGAACAGGTCATCGGCCGTCAGCCCGGGGAACTGCTGGAAACGCTGCCGCCCCTCACGGGAGATGCCATAGACGCCGGCTCCCCACAGACCACCGCGGGCGGACGGAAGGCGGAGTTTGGTCCGGTAGTACGAGCGGATCAGCGGGTGGGCGTCCTGCAGGTCGAAGCGGGCCGCCGGGCGCGCGGCCAGTACCTGGCCCGAGCTGAGGGCCGCAAAGACGGCGCGCACCGCGCCCGGACTGATCTGCACATCCGCGTCAAGATAGAGCCGCGGCCACTGTGAGGCGGCGGCGTCCCCCGCATTGAGCGCGGCAGCCTTGGACGACTGCCCCATTTCCAGCACGTTGACGCCGTCGAATCCCCGCGCGATCGCGGCGGTGCGGTCGGTGCATCCGTTGCAGGCCACGATGACCTCCAGCTGCCCTGTGGCGGCCAGCGGCGCCAGCGGCGCGAGCGTGCGCGCGATCACGGCGGCTTCGTTGTGCGCCGGAATGATGACAGAACCGCGCGGGAACCCGCCGGGGTCGGCGCTGTCCGCAGCGTCCCTGCTCGGGCCGGGCAGGGCGGTCCAGCTCCCCTCATCGAGCACCGTGCCCAGCACACCCCTGCGCTCAGGTTTCCAGCAGCGCAGGAGCTCGGCGAGGGCAACGGCCCCCTGGAACACCGTGGCGTACGCCGGGGAATGGTACTTACGGATGTAACGGATCCGGTTCACGGCCATCAGGGCGTTCAGGCCGGGCGACGCGCCGGAGCCGCCGCCCTCATGGGTCACGGTGGCGGAAGGTTCGTACCAGACGGTCCCGCCGCAGATCCGCAGCCGGCGGAAGAAGTCCGTCTCCTCCGAGTAGAGGAAGAAGGACTCGTCCCACGCCACAGCATCGGCCAGCCTGCGGTTGACCATCAGCGCGGCGCCGCTGGCCCAGTCGACGGGGTGCGCGTGGGCGTAGCTTTCCGGGTCAAAATCCGTCGAAGCCAGCCAGCCGGGGCGGCCGGACGCCCTCCGCCCCACGAGGGCGTCGCCAAGGGCGCGGCTGATGCCCGGTTCGCGGTGCAACGTGGGGCTGGTGGCCCCGTCCGCCGCGCGGATCCTCGGCACCACAGCGCCCGCGTCCGAGCTGCGCAGGCGCTGCAGCATCGCCTTCAGGCAGCCGCGCGCCACCGTAAGGTCCGGGTTGAGGACCACCAAGGCCTCGGCGTCACCGGCTCTGCGCAGGGCGGCGTTGATGCCGGCGGCGTACCCCAGGTTGCCGCCGGTCGCGAAGGCGATAACATCCGGGTGCCTGTCGCGGACGATCTCCAGGGTGCCGTCCCGGGAGGAGTTGTCGGCCAGCAGCACCCGCAACGTCAGGTCGGCCGTCTCCGCCCGCAGGCCCTGCAGCAGGGCGTCAATGTCTCCGGCGCTGTTGTAGGTGACCACCACGACGGCGGCATCCACCGGCCCGTCCGGCCCGGTGAACCGCCCTGGGGTCCGGGGCGCGGCGGCGGGCAGGGACTTTGCCTCCGGATGGTCCTGCGGCACGGTGCAGGAGCCGGTTCTGAGCCTCAGATAGGCAGGCGGTCCGGCCAGCAGGTACCGGCCGGCGAGCCGTCTCGGCTCAAGGGCCAAGCGGTAGCCCCATTCGAGGCCGCGACGACTGACCCACTCGGGGGCGCGCTGCACGCGGCCGGCCAGGAAGTCCACGGCGGCACCGAAAGCCAGCAGGACCCCTGCTCCGGTGAGAGCGGCATAACGGTCTATCCACAGTTCCTGGCGTGGTTTTCCCAGGCCCACAAAGAGGATCTGCGCGCCGGAGTCTTCGATCTGCCCGGCGATCCTCTCAGAGCCGTGGACCGATTCCAGTTCGCTGCGGGCCGGGGACCACATCCCGGCGACCCGGAGCCGTGGGCGTTCGGCGGCGAGCTTCCCTGCCAGCAGGCGCTGGTTATCTTCCGTGCCGCCCAGGAAGCCAACTTTCAGGCCAAGTTCCTCGGCCCGGGCCAGGAGCGGGGAGGCCAGGTCGCTGCCGGCGAGGCGGGGCCAGCGGCGTCCGGTCAGCCGCTGCGCCTGGGACACCAGAGGGGCGCCGTCGACCAGGTAGACCCAGTCCACGGCGCTGCCGGGATCGGCATGCAGCGTTCCTGACCAGCGGCCCCCCGTGCCGAAGTGGTTGAGGTGGTCGAGGTTGACCGAGGCCACGGCCAGCGGCCGGGGGCCGGGGATGGCGGCGCGCCGCAGAATAAGGTCCAGTGCGGGCCCGGATTCCGTCAGGTCGACGGGCGTTCCGCCCAGGACCACCTTGCTGCCTGCCGGTTGCTCCATGACTTCCTCTCAGTCCGCCGCAGCGGGCGCCAGTTGACCGTTGTCCTCGACATACCGCCGGCCCGTGGCGGGACACAGCCAACGGCCGGTGTCGTCCTGTTTCAGCGGGTGCCCCGCCTCGCCCACCCAGCCCGCCCGCCGGGCGGGGATGCCGACAACCATGGCGTAGTCCGGTACGTCCCGCGTGACAACCGCTCCGGCGGCCACCGTGGACCATGCGCCGATGGATACCGGGGCGACGCAGACGGCACGGGCGCCGATGGACGCGCCCTTGCCGACAGTCACGCCCACAGCGTCCCAGTCCTCGGCGTCCTTCAACGTTCCGTCGGGTGTCACCGCCCTGGGATGCAGGTCGTTGGTGAGTACTGCCGCGGGCCCGACGAAGACTCCGTCGGCGAGACGCGCCGGTTCGTAGACCAGCGCGTAATTCTGCAGCTTGCAGTTCGAACCGATGACGACCCCCGGGCCCACGTAGGCGCCACGACCGATGTTGCAGTTGCTGCCCACCGTGGCGCCCTCGCGGATCTGCGCGAGGTGCCAGATTCGTGTGCCATCTCCAATGACGGCGGCGTCTGCCACGTCTGCGGTTTCGGCGATGGTTCGCATGGAACTCCCCCTCAGTAAGGAATCTGCAGCTGGATCTGTCTCGCGGTCACCGGCGACGAGCGGCGTAGTTTCGCGGGCCGGGTGTGTCCGGATGATCCGGATTGCCGCCGCCCCCAGCAGGGCGCCCAGCGAGTTGTTCACGACGTCCCCCAGGCTCGCCGTGCGCTGGCTCAAGGCCAGGTACTGCACGGTTTCGATCGCGGCGGATGTCAGCGCGCCGCCGGCCGCCGCAAGCCACCACCAGCGGGTCGGCAGGATGAGGGCGACTATCACCCCAAAAGGAACAAAGAGGAGGACGTTGGCAGCCCCTTCGATGTGCGCGTACGTGATGCCGGAGGTCAGGGGGTGGCCCCGCACAGCGTCGATGACATCCCGCAGGAGGCCCGCCAAGGGACGGTCCACCGGCGCCGGCCAGACGCCGACAAAGGCCAGTCCGACCAGGTACAGGGCCAGGGCGGTGAGGAGCAGTCCCCGTCGTGTCCTGGGGGTCGTCGTCGTCACGGCAGGCCCAGGGCTGCCCGCAGCTGGTCCGCCACATACTGCTGTTGCGCTTCGCTGATGTGCGGGAAGATCGGCAGCGACAGGATCGCGCCGGCGGCCTGCTCTGCGACAGGGAAGGATCCGGGGCCAAGTCCCAGTCCCCGGTAGGCGCCGCTGAGGTGCACCGGAACCGGGTAGTGGATGGCCGCGCCTATGCCCGCATCGTTCAAGGCCGCAAGCACGCGGTCCCGTTCTGCGACGCGGATAACGTACAAATGCCAGACGTCGGTGTTGCCCTCGGCGCTGCGGGGAAGGACGACGCCGGGCAGGTCCGCGAGCAGTTCCTGGTAGCGGTCCGCGGCCCGCCGCCGTCGTTCGTTCCAGCCGGCCAGCCTGCGCAGCTTGGCGTTGAGCACCACCGCCTGGATGGTGTCCAGGCGCGAATTCATGCCGACGGCGGTGTGCCGGTACTTCTGCTCACTGCCGTGGGCGCCAAGCATCCGCACGCGGGCCGCAATGTCAGCGTCGTCCGTCACCACAGCTCCGGCGTCCCCGGCGGCACCGAGGTTCTTGCCCGGATAGAAGCTCGTACCGGCCACCAGCCCCAGGGTGCCGGCGAAGCGGCCGTTCCGGGTGGCGCCCTGGGACTGGGCGGCATCTTCGACAATGACGGCTCCGCAGGATGACGCAATCGGGACCAGCCGCTCAACAAAGGCGGTTTGGCCGAGCAAGTGGACGGGGATGATGGCCTGCGTCCGGGGTGTCACGGCCGCAGCCACCCGGTCGGGATCGATCAGGAGGTGCTCCGGGTCGACGTCGACGGGCACCGCCACCGCACCGATCCGGCTCACTGCCTCGGCGGTTGCGATGAAAGTGTTGGCGGGGAGGATGACTTCCCCGCCTGCCGTGACTCCGGCTGCGCGCAGCGCCAGTTCCAGGGCATCGGTTCCGTTGGCCACCCCCACGCAATTCCCGGCGCCCAGGAACCGGGCATAGGACTGCTCGAATTCGGCCACGGCGGGTCCTGAAATGAACGAGGCCTGCGTGAAGACGTCCTTCAGCCCCGCCTCGACTTCATCCGCAATCTCGTCCTGCTGGGCGCCCAGATCAACCATCGGGACGGGGACTTTGATACTCAGGGGCCGGGTCATCGCGCACCGCCGACTGCGGCCGCTGGTTCGAGCACGCGCGCCGGGACCCCGGCCCAGGTCTCGCCGTCGGGCACGTCGGCCAGGACGGCTGCTCCCATGCCGACCCTGCTTCCTGCCCCCACGCTGATGCCTTCCCGCACCGACGAGTTCATGCCCAGATACGCTGCACGCCCGATCCTGACGCCGCCGCCCAGCGACACGCCGGCGGCGAGGGTGGCAAAGTCCTCCACGACGTCGTCATGGGTCATCGTCACCCCGGGCATCATCACAACATGGCTCCCCACTGTGACCCCGGTGGTCAGGGTGACATTGCCCAGCAGGATGCTGCCGGGACCGATCTCGCAGCAGGACGGGACCCGCACCGAAGGTTCAACCACCGTCGCGAAGCGGTAGCTCGGAAAACCCAGGCCCCCGAGTCTGGCGACAACCCGTTCGCGGGCGCTCCCCGCACCGATGCAGGCGACCACGCGCGCCTCCGGGTAGCGCAGGGCGTGGCTGACGGGACCAAGGATCGGGGCGCCGTCCAGGGTTGACCCCACCCTGGATTCGTCGTCGTCGAGGACCCCGACGACGTCGAATTGGCCGTTTTCGCGCACACAGGCCAGCACTTCGCGGGCCAGGCCGCTCGCGCCGATCAGCAGCAGTTCAGTCATAAGTTGCCCCCGCAGCCTTCAGAATCGATTGGATGACCCGGGACTGCTCGTCCAGGGTCAACTGGTGGTAGACGGGCAGGATCAGGGTGTGGTCCGTGAGCCGCTCCGTCACGGACAGGTCCGCCCCGCCGGTGTCCCGGCCGGCGTAGGCGGGCTGCCGGTGTGCGGCCATGATGCCGCGCCGGGCCGAGATCCCGTCCAGTGCCAGCCGTTCCAGCAGTTCCTCGCGCCCGAGGGGGAATTCCGGCAGGACTTCGACCCAGAAGGACTGGAAGTTGCTGGTGCCGTAGAGCGGGTCCTGGCTGAAGCGCAGGCCCTCCACGCCGGCGAGTGCCTTCCGGTAGGCTGCGGCGATGGCCCGGCGTCGGGACACCGCCTCCCCCAGCCGGGTCAGTTGCACCAGCCCGACGGCGGCCTGCATGTCTGTCATCCGGTAGTTGAACCCGATCTCCCCGTACTCCTCCGCCGGGGCCAGGACCGCGGTGTGCCGGTCGTTCGCCGAGACGCTCATGGCGTGTTCGCGGAGCTTCCGGGCACGGTCCGCCCAGACGGCGTTGCGGATCGTCAGCATCCCGCCTTCCCCGGTGGTGAGGATCTTGCGCGGGTGGAATGACCAGGCCGCGAGCTCGGCGCCCGCTCCGACCGGCCGGCCCCGGTAGGTGGAGCCCGCGGCGCAGGCCGCGTCCTCGATGACGGTGATGCCCAGTCCGTCGCAGAGGGCCCGGATCGGGTCCAGATCCACCGGCATGCCGCCCTGGTCCACCACGATCACCGCGCGGGTGGCTGGCGTCAGGGCGGCCGCGAGTGTCCGCACTGACACGTTCCCGGATTCCGCCTCGACGTCGGCGAAGACCGGCCGGGCACCCACGTACGTGACGGCGTTGGCAGTGGCGATGAAGGAGAAGGAGGGCACAACCACGTCGTCCCGGGGGCCGATGCCGGCCACTTTCAGGGCCAGGTGCAGGGCCGTGGTGCAGTTGGAGACCGCGACGGCATGGCTGGCCTGCTGCGCGGCGGAGAAGGCTTCTTCGAAGCGCGCCACGCGGGGTCCCTGCGCCACCCAGCCGGAGGCGATCACTTCGGCCACGGCCTCGGCTTCCTCCGGTCCCAGCCACGGCTTCATCACGTTGATCCGGCTCAGCGCCCGGTCCTGGTTGACCGTCACAGCGCACCGCCCACCCTGGCGTCCGCGATTTCAGCGCGCAGCGGCCGCCACCAGTCCACGAGTTCCCGCAGGCCTTCCTCGAGCCCGGTTTCGGCGATGAAGCCAAGGTCGCGCCGGGCCGCCGTCGTATCCGCCTGGCGCCGGACGACGCCGTTGACGGCCCGCTCCGGGCCGTGCTCCACGGGCAGTTCCGAATCCATGGCCCGCAGCAGCGCCCGGGCCAGTTCCAGCAGGCTGGTCTCTGCACCGCTGGCGACGTTGTACACGCCCTCGTCCACCGCGCTGCCCGCGGCCAGGATATTGGCCCGGGCCACGTCCCGGGTGTGGACGAAATCCATGGTCTGCTGCCCGTCGCCCAGGATCAGCGGCGGCAACCCGTCCTCGATGCGTTCCATCCAGCGCACCAGCACTTCGGTGTAGAGGCCATGGACGTCCATCCGCGGTCCGTACACGTTGAAGTAGCGCAAGAGTACATAATCAAGGCCGGACATGGTCCGGAAGCTGCGGGCCATGGCCTCGTTGAACGACTTCGCCGCGCCGTAGAAAGTGTCGTTGTTGTGGTGGTGATGGCGCTCCGGCGTCGGAAACGTCTCCGCCATGCCGTAGACCGAGGCGCTGGAGGCCGCCACGAGCTTGCCTACACGCTGCGCCGCCGCGGCTTCGAGCACGTTGAAGGTGCCGTCCACCAGCACCTCGAGGGCGAGCCGGGGTTCTTCGGCACACTGGGTGATCCGGATCGCGGCCTGGTGGAAGACTATGTCCTTGCCCCGGCTCAGGTCGTGGACCAGGTCCCGGTCCCTGAGGTCGCCTTCGACGAGTTCGACCCGCCCGCTGGCGATCGCCGGGTCGAGGTTGGCCCGCCGGCCACGTACAAGGTTGTCGAGCACGTCGACCCTGCCGGCGCCGGCGTCGAGCAGGTGGTCCACGACCGTGGACCCGATGGTCCCGGCTCCGCCTGTGACCAGGACCTGCGCCCCCTGCAGGATGCTCATCTGCTTGCCTCCAGCTGGGGTTCATTCCCGACGACGATGCTGGCTTTCCCGTCGGCGCTGAGGCTGTCGCTGACGGCCTCCAGCACGGACAGCACGCGGAGGCCGGAGGCGCCGCTGGTCCGGGCGGGCCGCTGCTGCCAGATGCTGCTGGCGAACTCGGCCACCATCTCGCCAAGCGCCTCGTGCTCGGGCAGCGCCGGCGACCACGTGTCGCCCAGCCGGTAGGAGATGGCGGAGTTCTTCCGGTCCGCCGCCGACGGCGACTGCCGGTCAAGGCTGACCCCGCGGTCGTAGACACTGAGCCGCTGCTGCGGATTCAGGTCATCCCAGACCAGGGTCCGCCGGGAACCGCCCACCACGAGCTGACGGATCTTGGTTGGGCTCAGCCAGTTGACGTGGACGTGGGCCATGGCGTCGTTGGCGAGGGCGAACGTCAGGTGCCCGACGCAGGCCTGACCCGTTCCCAAGGGGTCCGCGCCGTGGGCTGTCACCTCCACCGGCCGCAGCCCGTCGGGAAGAATGAAGTCGAGAATGGACAGATCATGCGGGGCGAGATCCCAAAAAACATCCACATCCGGCTGCACGAGTCCCAGGTTGATCCGGACAGAGTCGATGAAAAGGATGTCGCCGAGGGACCCGTCGGCGATCAGTTCACGGATCTTCAGCACGGCCGGGGTGTAGCAGTAGGTGTGGTCCGCCATCAGGACCAGCCCGCGTTCCTCCGCTTCGTCGACCATCTCCAGCCCCTTGGCCCGGCTGTCCGCGAGGGGCTTCTCGACCAGCACATGCTTCCCGGCCTTCAGCGCCGTCAGGGCGATGCCGTGGTGCGTGTGGGCCGGCGTCGCAATCGCAACGGCGTCGACGTCGGCCATGTCCAGCAGTTCGTCGATGGACCTGAAGACGGGAACCCCGCCCTGTGCAGCCGCGAGCTTGGCGGCCCTTCGCAGGTCCAGGTCAACGATTCCGGCCAACTCCCAGTCAGGGCTTGCCGTGAAGTTCCGGGCCAGGTTGGGTCCCCAGTAGCCGGCGCCGATGACGGCCGCCCTGAGCTGCCTGTTGGATGCGACCCGGTCCAAGCCGTGGGAGTACCCCGAACGTGTTTCAGTCATTTTGATTCCTTACTCAGTCAGTACGCGCCCGCGGGCGCGAACATTGCCCTGAAGGTGCGCCACATGATGATGACGTCGCCCATGATCGACCAGTTTTCGACGTAATAGAGATCCAGGCGCACGGCCTCATCCCACGGCAGGTCCGACCGTCCGTTGACCTGCCACAGCCCGGTAATTCCCGGTTTGATCAGCAGCCGGCGGTGCGTGTGGCGCTCATAGCCGCCGACCTCGCGCTGCAGTGGCGGGCGGGGTCCAACCAGGCTCATCTCGCCGGTCAGGACGTTCCAGAACTGCGGCAGTTCATCCAGCGAGTAGCGGCGCATCCAGCGCCCGCATCTGGTGACCCGGGGATCGTTGTGCATCTTAAACAGCACACCGGCGCCCTCGTTCTGTGCTCCCAGCCCGGCCAGCCCGGCTTCGGCGTTGACCACCATGGACCGGAATTTGAGCATCCGGAAAGGATTTCCGGCTTTTCCGACGCGCTCCTGCCTGAACAGGACCGGCCCCGGGCTATCGTGTTTGACGATGAGCGCCAGGGTAAGAAGCACCGGCGAAAGCAGGACCAGCGCCGTCGCGGCCACTGCAATGTCCAGCAGCCGTTTGCAGGCATGCTTGGCACCGTTGTAGCGGGGCACATCCACGTGCATAAGCGGCAGCCCTTCCACCGGACGCCAGTGGATTCGGGGGCCGGCAACGTTGGTCAGGGACGATGCCAGCACAAGCTCGGCCTGGTGCTCCTCCAGCCCCCAGCCCAGTTCGCGGATGTATTGGTTGCCGCCGGGCACCGGACCGGCCACGATGACCGCCTCCGCCCCGCACCGGCCAACCGTCCGGACGACGTCATCGGTGGAGGACAGGACCGGCACCCGGCGGCCGTCGACGTCCAGCGTCGTCCCCCGCCTCCCGCCGGGCATGGACACGCCGAGGATTTCGTAGACGGCGCCGGTGTTGCGGGCGATCCGCTTGAGCACGTACCGCACATCCTCGGCCTGGCCAATCACAATCGCCTTGACGAGGAACTGCCCCTGGGCCTGCCGCTGGTTGTACCAGCGGCGGGCAATCCAGCGGCTGCCCGGCAGGAGAATGAGACCCAGCGGGAGGGACACGAGGTAGAACGCCGAAGCCGGCTGGATGCGGAACGCCACCAGCAGGACGGCGAGCAGCCCGAAGACTGCACCGCTGGCTGCAGCCACCCTCTTGTATTCGTTGCTCCCGGCCCCCAGGATCTGCGGTTCCCGGGTGCGGTAGAGGCTCAGGGCTGCAACCCACATCACACCAAGGACAGCCGCGATGAAGGCCCCGTTCAAGTCTGCAAACGTTCCCGCGGAGGGCTGGCCGCCTTCGAAGGGGACGAGGAATCCAGCCATGACCGAGACGACGACCAGAACGGAGTCCGTGCCGCGCAGCAGGCGGCGCAGGAACCGCACCCATTCCCGTCCGGAGGGCCTCGCCCGGGTGGACTGCGCCGTGGCGGGAATGCCTGCCGGAACGCCGGGAGCGGCCGCCGTGGGTCGAGGGGCGGGGGGCCGCCATTGGGGCGCCAGCGTTGCGCTGGCGCCGTGGAGGACGAGGGGTGTGCGAAGGGCGTGCGACGCGTAAGCGAGGTCGGCAACCGTGCCCCCTGTAGGGACGGCACTGGGGAGGGCACTGGGGACGGCACTGCGGACGGGATTGCGGACGGCCCTGCGGCCGGCGCCATGGAGGGAGAGCGTAAGGCGCGTGCCCTCGGTCTTGGGTGTCACAGGTGCCCGCAGGGGTCAACGGGCCGCGGGCGGACCGACGCTTTGTCCGCATAAAAAAAGGCTGTCCGGTCATTTGGCCGAACATCCATGACGACAAGGAATATGCGTGCCATTGCGACTCCCTCCAAACGGCAATTGGCTTCATCAATTGATGCCTGAGCCAATCCAAGTTGGTGGGACCACCGCGGTCACGAGTGGTTGATACCCGGGTTGATACTTGCCTTTGAGAACAGCCCTCCGGCGGCGGTGTCCGGGTAGTACTCACTACCCGGACACACGCCCTTGGGCTGGCACCGGATATCGGACAGACAAGTATCGCCGGCGCCGGCTTCGGCTCTTGCTAGGAGGCCATCCGGATTTTCAGGGCGTCGCGCTCAACGGCGACGGCGAGATGCGTTCCGGTGCCGAGGTGGTCACCGTCCAGCTGGAATTCCTGCTCGTGCTCGAGGGTGATCTCGGCCGACTTGCCCTGGAAGTACTCCACGGATTCGGTCTCGTTCTTGTTCCGGCCGAAGATCCCGGCCACAACTCCCAGCCAGCCGAGCCGGCCGCGCGGCGCCAGGATCAGCAGGTCCAGCGCGCCGTCGTCGACCTTGGCGTCCGGGAAGATCTCGACGCCGCCCATGATCCGGCCGCAGTTGCCGATCATGACGCTGCGGATCCTGCGGCGGACGGGTTCGCCGCCGTCGACGCTGATCTTCGCTTTGACCGGTTTGCCGGGGAGCTTGCGGATGCCGGCCTCGACGTACGCGAGCCACCCCATCCGGTCCTTCAGCGCATCAACGGTGTCGGCCATGATGGCGGCGTCGTAGCCGAGTCCGGCCATGACCAGGAAGACCTGTTCGTCGTCCGAGTGGTCCAGCCGGGCCTTGACGACATCGATGGCCTTTTCGCTGCCGTTGAGCACGTCGTAGCAGGCGGATACCGGATCGGTGATGTCAACACCGAGGTTGCGGGCCAGCAGGTTGCCGGTTCCCAGCGGCACCAGTCCCATCGGCGTTCCGGTCCCCGCGAGCACCTCAGCGACGCAGCGCACGGTGCCGTCGCCGCCGGCGGCAATCACGACGTCGGCCCCCGCTTCCAGCGCCTCGCGCGCCTGCCCGGTTCCCGGGTCTTCGACGGTGGTTTCGAGCCAGAGCGGCTCCGCCCAGCCTTGCGTTTCGCACAGCCGGTAGATTGCGCCCTTGAGCGCCGGACCGGATGATTTGGCGGGGTTGATGACGACGGCGGCGCGCCTGGGCTGCGTTGTGCTGTCAGGCTGCGTTGTGCTGTCAGGCTGCGTTGTGCTGTCGGGCGCGGTGCTGCCGTCAGTCGCGGTGCTGCTGTCAAGCGCGGGATTGTTCTCTGGCATGGCGTCCTTCGAAGGCAGGGGGGCGTGGTGTGTCCCGGTTTGAAATCCTAGCGGGGTTCCGCGCTAAACACCGGCAGCCGGGGCGCGAACCGTGGACGCTTGCGCGCAGGGGTCACTAGACTGGCCATGCTCAGTACTGGGCGGGAAGCAGGAGCTCATGTCCGAACCACAGGAGAACTACTCGGCCGAGGCCGAGGCGTCCAGCATGGATCCCCACGACTGGGGCCGTGCCATGGCGCTGGCGGTCACACGGCTGGCAGAGCAGCTCGCCCCCGCGGACAGCGAGGACATCCATGCCTCGCTCGTGGGCAAGGACCTGCACCTTAAGATCCGTGACGACGCCGCGGGGGTCACCATCACGGTCTCCACATCACCGGTTCCGGGGCGCTCCACCTAGCAAGCGTCAGTGTCCGGAGGAGAGGTCGGCGGAAATGAGTCCGGCGGCGGCCACGGTTGCTGCCCGCACGGAGTCCAGATAGGCCTCCGGGTCCGGCCGGGCGGCAACGGACTGGGCCTGCATGGACACGTTGATGGCGGCGACCGTCTGGGGCCCGTCATGGACCGGCGCGGCGACGGACATTAGGCCGGGCTCAAGTTCCTGGTTGAGCAGGCACCAGCCCTGGGTCCTCACGTTGGCCAGTTCCGCAAGCAGACCCTCCTGTGTTCCGATGGCGTTCTGGGTCAGGGGCAGGATGTCAGCGCGTGTGAGGTATTCCTCCAGCTGGGCGGGCGGCAGGGCCGCCAGCAGCACCCTGCCCATCGACGTGGCGTAGGCCGGGAAGCGGGTGCCGACGGTGATGCCTACGGTCATGATCCGGCGCGTCGCCACCCGGGCAATGTAGGCGATGTCCGTACCTTCGAGCACGGCGGCCGACGTCGACTCCCCCAGCTGCAGGGACAGCTCCTCGAGGTGGGGCTGGGCAAGCTGCGGCAGGGACAGCCCGGACAAGTAGGCGTAGCCCAGCTGCAGCACCTTGGCGGTCAGGGCGAAAATCTTGCCGTCGGTGCGGACGTAGCCCAACTCCACGAGCGTGTAGAGGAACCGGCGTGCGGTGGCCCGGGTGAGGTCTGTCCGGGCCGCCACCTCGGTCAGGGTCATCTTCGGATGGTCCGTGTCGAACGCGCGGATCACCGCTAGCCCGCGCGCCAGCGACTGCACGTACTGGTCGCTGGCCACCGGCGCGCCATCGGCCCTGGCGGCCTTTGCTGCGTCAATCATCTCCACCCCTCCCGGTCCCGCATCACTCTATCCGTGCGAGCCGCCGGTCAGCTCCCCGCGGTGGCCGCGGCCTTGAGCCGTACCGGGACCATTTCCTGGAGTTCCTCGAGGGTGCAGCCGAAGGTCTCCCGCACGCTCACGCCGTCGGGACCGGTCAGGAAGACGGCCTTGTCCGTGTAAATCCGGGTCACGCAGCCGATCCCGGTCAGCGGGTAGGTGCACGTTTCGACGAGCTTGGAGACTCCCTCGCGGGTCAGGAGCGTCATCATAACAAAGACGTCCTTGGCCCCGGTGGCGAGGTCCATGGCTCCGCCGACGGCCGGGATCGCGTCCGGCGCGCCGGTGTGCCAATTGGCGAGGTCGCCGGTGGCGGAGACCTGGAAGGCCCCCAGCACGCAGATGTCCAGGTGCCCGCCGCGCATGATCGCGAAGGAGTCCGCGTGGTGGAAGTAGGAAGCCCCGGGCAGCTCGGTCACCGGAATCTTGCCGGCGTTGATGAGGTCGCCGTCGATCTGGCCTCCGGTGGCCTCGGGGCCCATGCCCAGCATGCCGTTTTCGGTGTGGAGCGTGATGTTCTGCTCCGGCTCGAGGTAGTTGGAGACCAGTGTGGGCTGGCCGATGCCGAGGTTCACATAGGAGCCTGGCTCGATGTCCCGGGCCACGAGGCGGGCCAGGTCGTCGCGGCCCAGCGGCTTGTCGGAGGTCTGGATACGGGTCTGGACGCTCATCTCAGGCCACCTTAACAATGCTGTTGACGTAGATTCCGGGGGTCACGATGTTTTCGGGGTCCAGCCCCCCGGCCTCGACGATTTCGGAGACCTGGACCACGGTGTGCCGGGCCGCGGCGGCCATGATGGGGCCGAAGTTCCGGGCCGTCTTGCGGTAGACGAGGTTGCCCTTGGCATCGGCCGTGAGCGCCTTGATGAGCGCGACGTCGGCGTGGATGGGGGTTTCGAAGACCTGCCATTTGCCGTCGAAGATGCGGGTTTCCTTGCCTTCGGCCAGCATGGTGCCGTAGCCGGTGGGGGTGAAGAAGCCGCCGATCCCGGCGCCGGCGGCGCGGATCCGCTCGGCCAGGTTGCCCTGGGGAACGAGTTCTAGTTCGATCTCGCCGGCCCGGAACTTCGTGTCGAAGTGCCAGGAGTCGGACTGCCGCGGGAACGAGCAGATCATCTTCTTCACCCGGCCCTCCTTGATCAGCAGGGCCAGGCCCTGATCACCCTGACCGGCGTTGTTATTGACCACGGTGAGGTCCTTGGCGCCGCAGTCCATCAGGGCGTCGATCAGTTCGAACGGCTGCCCGGCGTTGCCGAAACCGCCGATCATCACGGTGGAGCCGTCCTTGACGCCGGCGACGGCCTCGTTGACGCTGTCTACGAAGTTCAGCATGTCCTAGCTCTTTACTTGGTTTGCCGGCAGTGTTTTTGCCGGGGCGGCGGATGAGGTGACGTTTTCGAGGACGACGGCGAGGCCCTGGCCGACGCCGATGCAGATCGCGGCGACGCCCCAGCGCTGCCCGGAGGCCTCCAGGGACCGGGCGAGGGTGCCGAGGATCCGGGCGCCGGACGCCCCCAGCGGGTGGCCCATGGCGATCGCGCCGCCGTGCCTGTTCACGATCGACGGGTCGATGCCCCAGGCGTTGACGCAGGCCAGGGACTGCGCCGCGAACGCCTCGTTCAGTTCGACGGCGCCCACCTGGTCCCAGCCGATCCCGGCCTTCGCGAGGGCCTTGTTCGCGGCCTCCACCGGGGCGTAGCCGAAGAACTGCGGATCGTTGGCGTGCGCGCCGCGGCCCGCGACGCGGGCCAGCGGGTCCATCCCCAGGATGCCGGCGGCGTTTTCGGAGCCGAGCCACGCCGCGGACGCGCCGTCGGAGAGCGGGGAGGCGTTCCCGGCGGTGACGGTGCCGTTCCCGGTCCGGAACACGGTCGCCAGACCGGCGAGCTTCTCCGCCGAGGACCCGGGACGGATGCCCTCGTCGCGGACCAGGTCCGTGCCAGGGACCGGGGCGACGAGCCGGTCGTAGAAACCCTCGTCCCACGCCGCGGCGGCCAGGTTGTGGGAGTTCGCGGAGAACTCGTCCTGCGCCTGCCGGGTGATCCCGTATTTCTCCGCCAGCCGTTCGGTGGCCTCGCCCAGGGACACGGTCCAGTCCGGGCGCATGGCCTTGTTCACCAGCCGCCACCCCAGCGTGGTGGAAACCAGGGCCATGTCACCGGCCGGGTAGGGCTTCTCCGTCTTGGGCAGCACCCAGGGGGCGCGGGACATCGATTCGGCCCCGCCGACCAGCATCAGGTCCGCGTCGCCGGTGTTGACCTGGCGGGAGGCGATGATCGCCGCATCCAGCGAGGACCCGCAGAGCCGGTTGACCGTGGTCCCCGGGATGGACACGGGAAGCCCCGCGAGCAGCGTGCCCATCCGGGCGATGTTGCGGTTTTCCTCGCCGGCGCCGTTGGCGTTGCCGAACACCACCTCGTCGATGCGTCCGGCGTCGAGGCCCGGGGCCCGCCGGACCATCTCACCGATCACGTGGGCTGCGAGGTCGTCCGGGCGGACACCGGCAAGCCCGCCGCCAAACTTGCCAAACGGAGTCCTCACGGCGTCGTAAAGATAAGCCTGGTTCATGCTGTCGGGTCCATTTCTGTGTTGTCCATGGAATGGAACACCTCCTGCGCGGTCTTGAATGCCGTATTGGCGGAGGGGACCCCGCAGTAGATGGCGGTCTGCAGCAGGATTTCCTTGATGTCGTCCCGGCTCAGGCCGTTGGTGATGGCGGCGCGGAGATGCATCGCCAGCTCTTCCCAGTGCCCGTGGGCCACCATGGCGGTGATGGTGACCGCTGAGCGCATCTGGCGGCTCAGTCCCGGCCGGGTCCAGATGCCGCCCCAGGCGATCCGGGTGATCATGTCCTGGAAGTCCTCGGTGAAGGAATCCTTGTTCGCGTTGGCACGGTCCACGTGCGCGGCGCCGAGGACCTCGCGGCGGACCGCCATGCCGCCGTCGTAGATTTCCTGGCTGGTGGCGTCCGGCTGGACAACGCCGTGCCGCGCCGCGCCGCTGGGATCTGCGCCGCTCACTTTGCTGCTCCGGCGGATTCGGCCCAGTTGATGAGGCTCCGCATCAGCTCGGCGACGTGGCCGGGCGCCTCGAACGGTGCCAGATGTGCCACGCCCTCGAGGGTGGCGGCACTGGCGGTGCCGCCGCCGGCGGTGATTCCTTCGACGATCTCCGCGGCCAGCGACGGCGGTGCCACGCCGTCCTTGGCACCCGCGATAGCCTGCGTGGGGACGCTGATGCTGCCGAGTTCGTCCCGGATGTCGTAGGCGGCAAGGGCTTCGCAGCAGAAGGCGTAGCTGAAGCGGTCGGCGTCGCGCAGGCTGTGCAGCAGCCGGCTGCTGAGCTCCGGCTGGTGCTCCATGAAGCCGGACGCGAACCAGCGCTGCGCAGAGCCCTGGATCATCACCGGGGTTCCCTGGATGCGCACGGTTTCGGCGCGTTCCAGCCAGCCCTCCGGAGTGCCCAGCCTGGCGCCGGTGCACTGCACGGACAGGCTCTTGAGGCGTTCGCCATGCTTGATGCCCAACTGCAGCCCGGCGGCGCCGCCGAGGGAGACCCCGGCGTAGTGGAACCGCGCGCCGGGGGCAATGGAATCGACCAGCTCGACGACGGCGTCGGCGAGCTCGGAGACGGTGAAGGTCTCCGTGGCGGCCGGTGAGATGCCGTGGCCCGGCAGGTCCCAGGCGACGACGTCGACGTCGTCCCCGAGCAGGGCGCCGGCCTGGGTCCACAGCAGCGTGGACGTCCCCAGGGACGGGCCCACCACCAGGAGGGGTTTGTCCCCCAGCGGACGCTGGGGCGACAGCAGTACTGCCTTGACTGTGGGTCTAGCCACGGGGGGCTCCATTCAGCTCGGGGGTCGGTGATAGCTCGGGGGTCGGTGATAGCTCGGGGATTCCGGCGCCTGTGTCGGTGACGCTGGCGCTGTACTCCGGGTAGGCCGCCAGGATGCGGCGGGAGATCTCGGCGGCCTGGCCGAGGTAGCGGGCCGGATCGAGGAGCTCCTCGATCCGGGCATCGGAGAGCAGTTCCATCGGGACGGCGGCGCGAAGCAGCCGCCGGTAGGTGGCGGCCTGGTCCGCGGCCGGGACCAGGAGCGTCTGGTCGACGACGGACTGCAGCCGCTGCTTGCCGTCCGCGGCGGCTTGTCCGGCAGCCGGTCCGGCTTGTCCGGCGGCCGGTACAGCCAGGAGCGGTGCGACGGCGGCCGTGACGGCTTCGCTGAGCAGCAGCGGTCCGGAGAGCTCCAGGTTGCGCCGCATGGCGTCGGGAAAGACCTGCAGGCCTTCGGTAATTTCCCGGAGCTGCACGGCGGCGCCGAGGCTGAGCCGGAGGAGCTGGCGGAGCGCCGGCCATTCGCCGTGCCAGGCGCCGTCGGGGCGTTCATCGTTGAAGTTGGCGGCGGCCAGGTGCAGCTGGGCGGCCTGGCCGGGTGCCTGCAGGGCTGCGCTGCGGACCAGCACGGACAGCACCGGATTCTGCTTCTGCGGCATGGCCGAGGACCCTCCCCGGCCCGCGGCACGGGGTTCGGCGAGCTCGGCCACCTCCGGGCGGCTCAGGAAGAGGACGTCGGAGGCGATCTTGCCGGCCGCGTCGGTCACGGCGGCCAGGGCGTCGCCGAGGGAGGTCACCGGCAGCCGGTTCGTGTGCCACGGCGCCGGGACGGCGGCGAGTCCGAGCTCGGCGGCCAGCCGGTCGGAGAGCTCGAACGGACTGACACCCGAGCCTGCCGCCAGCACCGTGCCGGCCGCGAGGGTTCCCGCCGCACCCCCGGTCTGCACCGGGAACTCGAGGGCCTCGAGCCGGCGGGCCGCCGCGGCGAGGCCGTGGAACCATTGGGCGGCCTTGAGTCCGAAGCTGAACGGCAGGGAGTGCTGGGTGAGGCTGCGTCCCACGCAGAGCGTGTCCGCATGCTGTTCCGCGAGGCCGGCCAGCGCCGCCGTCGTTGCCTTCAGTTCGGTGAGCAGCCCGCTGACGGCGTCCCTGGCCAGCAGGATCAGGGCTGAATCGAGCACGTCCTGGCTGGTCAGCGAGGTGTGCACGGCCTTCGACGCGCCGATCCCCGCAGTGTCGAGCGCCTCGACCTGCCGGCGGAGGTCCGACAGCAGCGGGATCACCGGATTGGCGCCGTCCTGGGCGCGCACGGCAATGCCGGCGACGTCGTAGCGGCCCACTTCGGCGGCCGCGGCGACCACCGCCGCGGACCCGGCGGGAGCCAGGGACGCGCCCTCGAGGACCGCGGCCCAGCCGGCCTCCACCCGGAGGATGGCGGCCAGGACGGCCCGGTCCCCGGTCAGCGCCGCCACGCGGGGCGACGCCGAGACAGGACTCAGCAGGCCAAGGTCACCGTCCAGGCCAAGGTCACCCTTGCCCCCGGCATCGCCAGCAGCGGCTCCACTAGTTTCACGAGGGGTCACTTCGAGGCGCCCTCGAAGTCAAGGAACACGGTTTCGCCCTCGCCCTGGAGCCTGACGTCCCAGGTCAGGCCGCCGTCGGGGTCGCGGCGTGCGATCAGGGTCCTGCGGCGTTCCGGGTCCAGCGAGGACAGCAGCGGATCGGCGGCCAGCGCCGCCTCGTTCTCGGGCAGGTAGATCCGGGTGAAGAGCCGGTTCATCAGGCCGCGGGCGAAGACCGCCACGGCGATGAACGGTGCCGCGCCGTCTTCGGTGGGGCCCGGGTTCACCGTGGTGAAGGTGAACACGCCGGTGTTGCCGACCGCGCTGCGGCCGAAGCCCGTGAAGGTGTAGCCGTCGCGGACCAGCGAGCCGGTGCGGTGCGGGACTTTGCCCTCGGCGTCGGCCTGCCAGATCTCCAGGATCGCGTCCGGGATGGGGTGCCCGGCGCCGTCGTACACGGTGCCCTGCAGCCGGATGGAACCCGGGGAGCCGGGGGCCAGCAGCTCGCGGTCCTTGGTGTAGGGAAGCGCATAGCCGTAGAAGGGGCCCACGGTCTGGCCGGGGGTCGGGGTGAGTTTACTCATCGTCGTCTCCTTCTGCGCCCAGGGCCTCGTTCTCGGTCCAAGTCCGCTTGGACCCGGTCAGGACGATGTCCCAGTTGTAGGCGAGGGCCCACTCGGGCCTGGTCTGCTCGTGGTTGTAGGTGGCGACGAGCCGGTCGCGGGCGTCCTGGTCCACGATCGACTGGTAGATCGGGTCCAGCGGGAAGAGTTGGTCGCCGGGGAAGTACATCTGGGTGACGATCCGCTGGGTGAATTCCTGGCCGAACAGGGAGAAGTGGATGTGGGCCGGGCGCCAGGCGTTGAGGTGGTTCTTCCACGGGTAGGCGCCGGGTTTGATGGTGGTGAAGCTGTACGAGCCGTCGGCGCCAGTGATGCAGCGGCCGACGCCGGTGAAGTTGGGGTCCAGCGGTGCGGGGTGCTGGTCGCGCTTATGGATGTAGCGGCCGGCGGAGTTCGCCTGCCAGATTTCCACGAGCTGGCCGGCGACGGGGCGGCCGTCGCCGTCGAGGACGCGGCCGGAGACGACGATGCGTTCGCCCAGCGGTTCGCCGTTGTGCGCGATGGTGAGGTCGGCTTCCAGAGCGTGCACGTCCATGTGCCCGAATGCGGGAGAGTGCAGCTCGATGGTTTCCGGGTCCGCGTGGTGCAGGTTCTTGGTGGGGTGGCGCAGGACGCTGCTGCGGTAAGGGGCGTAGTCCAGCCGTGGCTGGATCTCGGCCGGGGCGCCGTTCCCGAGGGCCTGGGCGTAGGCATCGCCGAGGGCCTTCATCTCGGCGCTGAGGTCCGACTGGGACTCTGCGGCTGCATCGAGGGGCGCATACGTTTTCGGTGCGGCCTCCGTGGCTTCGTCGGACACGTCCTCGGTGAGCGGATCCGCGTTGTAGGTCTCGAGGTTCACTTCTTCAGGCACAGCAGCCTCCTTTCGTTGGGTGTTGGTGTTGCCGGGTCGGTCAGGGAGTCAGGGGGTGGGGTTCAGCTGGTGCAGGTGGTCGTACTGGACGGCGTGCCGCACCGGGGCGTTGGGCGCCCCGTAGCCGTCGTACGCCCCGCGGCGCTCGACCATTTCGAAGAACACGCTGCCCACGGTGGCGGTATAGAAGTGCAGGAACTCGCCGTCGGCGTCGCGGTCGTAGAGGAGGTTGAGCTCCCGGAGAGTCGCCAGGAAGGCCGGGTCCAGGCCGAACCGGGCGTCGAGGTCCTCGTAGTAGTTCGCCGGGATCTGGAGGAAATCAAGGCCCCGTGCCTTCGCGGCGCGGGCCGTCGCCACGAGGTCATCCACCGCGAAGGCGATGTGTTCCTGGTAGGTGCGGCGCTGGCTGCTTTCCACAAGGCCCGTGCCTGCGGGCGCGTCCGGGAACGTGCCTTCGCGCTGGACCAGCGGGGCCAGGTTCAGCACAAGGCGGACACCGCGGTCACGGGTGGCCATCACCTGGGACCGGACCAGGCCGGTAGGGCTGGCGACTTCCGCATACGGCTGGGGTTCCAGGGCAAGGGCGCTGGTGTAGAAGAGCACGGCTTCGTCGAAGTGCTGCCAGGGCTGGGCGAGGTTGACATGGTCGATCACTGCGCTCTGCACCCCTGCCCGGCCGGCGGCGGCGTCGAGTCCTTCGCCGAATTCGCGGGTCCACACGGCGGTGCCGTCGGGGCTGCCCTGGCACAGGAAGATCTCGGTGGAATCCGGTGCAGCGAAGCCCTGGAAGATTTCCTCGTCGGCCTGGCTCTTGCGCGGCACGGCCGGCGCCTTGAGCTGCTGGGCCCGGGCCGCGGCAACCACGGGGGAATCGACGTCGAAGCCGAGGGCGGAAATCGCGGGAGCCGTCGCGGCCCCGGAGTTGCGGGACTCCCGGGCGGAGTCCTCGTTGATGATCACGCGGGCGTGGCCCATGGTCCACAATTGCACGTTCTTGGTCCGGTGGCGCCCGTTGAACGAGAAGCCCAGCTGGCCCAGGAGTGTTTCCACGCCTGCGGTGTCCGCGGCCCCGACCTCGGCGAAGTTGAAGCCGGCGGGCTCCGCCACCTGCGGAAGCGTGGCCAGCTCCATCGGGTACCGGCGGCGGCCTGCCGCAGCACCGGAAGCGACGGTTTCCGCGGCCGGATTCGCGTCCAGCCACTTGGCGCCCTGTTCCTCGAGCCAGATCAGCGACCGCATGGCATCCACGGCGGTGCGTTCGACGTCGGACTGGCGGAAGACGTCGTTGAAGACCTCCAGTGACACCGGTCCGGTGTAGCCGGCCCGGACCACGTGGCCGAGGAACTTTGCCAGGGAAAACTCGCCCTCGCCCGGGAACACCCGGTAGTGCCGGCTCCAGGACAGCACGTCCATGGAGAGCTTCGGGGCGTCGGCCACCTGGACGAAGAAGATCTTTTCCGGGGTGAAGGCTTCGATCGGGGCGGTGTCCCAGTCGCGGGAGAGGATGTGGAACGAGTCCAGGCAGGTGCCCAGATTGGGGTGGTCCACCGCTGCGACCAGCCGGTGGGCGTGCTCGTAATCGCTGACGTACTTGCCCCAGGCCAGCGCCTCGTAGGCCACTTTGACGCCGTGGTCCTGAGCGAGGGCGGCGAGGGCGGCGAGCTGTTCGGCCCGGAGCCCGTCGTCATCGATGCTGGCGGTGGCCACGTTGGAGCAGACCAGGATGGTGTCCATGCCGAGCCGGGACATGAGCCGGAACTTGGCGTCCGCGCGGCGCAGGTTGGCGGCGAGCACGTCCGCGGGCACACTGTCGAAATCGCGGAATGGCTGGTACAGATCCAGGCTCAGGCCCAGGTCCGCGGCCATCTTCCGGACGTCCTCGGGGCTCAGCGGGGAGGTGACGAGGTCCTGTTCGAAGATTTCGATCCCGTCGAAGCCCGCGGTGGCGCAGGCCTGCATTTTCTCCCGCAGCGTGCCGGAGAGGCAGACGGTGGCGATCCCGGTGCGCATCAGGCGGCCACCTCTTCCGAGGCGACCAGTTCCAGGAAGTGGGCGCGCATCCGGTCCGCGTCGGCCTCGCGTCCGGTGAAGATCCGGAAGGCATCGGCCGCCTGGCCCACGGCCATCCGGCCGCCGTCGAGCACATCGCAGCCCTTGGCGCGGGCTTCACGGACCAGTTCGGTCTCGATCGGCCGGTACACAATGTCCGCGACCCAGTGCCGGGGTGTTACGAGGGACATGTCCAGCGGCACGCCGGGGTGGGCTGCCATGCCCACCGGGGTGCAGTGCACCAGGCCGTCGGCCAGCGGCATCAGTTGCGGGAGCTCCGCAGTCGACCGCGCAGTGACCAGCTGGTCCGGGAAGAATCCGGCAAGTTCGGCGGCGCGTGCCGCGCAGCGGGCGGGATCGGTGTCCACCAGGTCAAGTTCACGGACGCCGGCGGTCAGCAGGGCGTAGGCGACGGCGGAGCCGGCACCACCGGCACCCAGCTGCACCACGCGGTTCAGACTGGCTCCCGGCAGGCCGGAGGCGAGGGCGGCGGCGAACCCGGAGAAATCGGTGTTGTGCCCGATGAAGCGGCCATCCCTGATGGTCACCGTATTCACCGCGCCGAGCCGCCGGGCGTCGGGGGTGACCTCGTCCAGGTGTTCCAGGACCAGCTGCTTGCACGGGTGCGTGATGTTCAGCCCGTTGAAGCCCAGGCGGTAGGCACCGGTCAGGAGTTCGCCGACGCTCTGGCCGGGAAGCCCGAGTTCGGTGAGGTCGATGGGGCGGTAGAGGTACCGGAGGCCCTGCACATCGCCTTCGCGTTCGTGCATGGGGGGCGTGAGGGACGGCATTACGCCATCGCCTATCAGGCCCACGAGGAAGGACTCTGCTCGATTGCTCATCCGTATAGCTCCTTTGACAACGGCACTCGGCGGGCGGAGAGGCGCTTGGCGCCGGCGGCGGACCGGGTGTTGGGAATTACATTACCGCAATTGTTCGTATATTGCACTGTTGTTCTACTAGCGAACAAATGGATGGAGTTCACGGCACACTCACTGCTGCGGCAGCCGCGCAGAAAGCTCGGCCGCCGCCGACTGGAGCAGCGGAACCAGGGCCACAAGGGCCTCGACACTCATCCTGAAGACCGGGACAGCGGTGGCCAGCGAGGCGAAGGCGTGCCCCTGGGCGTTGAACACCGGGACGGCGACGGCCCGCATGCCCAGCTCGTTTTCCTGATCCATCACGGCGAAGCCGCGTTTGCGGACCAGCTCGATCTCGGCCCGGAAGGCCTCCCGGTCCGTGATCGAAAACTCGGTCAGCGGCTCCAGCGCAAGCCCGTCCACCAGCTGGCTGCGGGTCGCGTCATCGGCGAAGGCCACGAGCGCCTTGCCGACGGAGGTGGTGTGAAGCGCGCCCAGGTGCCCGGGGTCGCTCGTGACGCGGAACGTTTGCGGGCCGTCCACCTTGTTGACGGTGAGGTGGTGGTTTCCGTCCCGCACGGAAAGGATGGTGGCCTCCCCCGTTTCCTCCGTGACGCGCCGCAGGATCGGCAGGGCCGTGCCGGCGAATCCGTGGTGGTTGGATACGCGCTGCCCGAGCTGAAAAATGCGCAGGCCAAGGTGGTAGCGGCGCCCGTCCGGCTCGTAGTCCACGAAGCCGTCCCGGGTCAGGGATCCCAGGAGGCGGTAAGTGGTGCTGAAGGGAAGCTCGGCCCGGCGGGAGAGCTCGGCGGCACTCGCGCCCCGCGGTTCGTCACCCAGCAGGACCAGCAGGCCCAGGGCCTTGCCGACCATGTCCGTCCGGGAATCCCCCTTGGGCTCATTCTTCGAATCCCTCCCGGGAGTCGTTGTGCCCTTGGCTGCGGGGACTGGCGGGGCGTCTGCGGCTTCGGCGGCAGCTGTGTCTTGATTCACACTCATGGCTCAATGCTCTCACATGGTGAGAGCTATTTCTAGATGGTGATTATTTTTGTTGACAAGTGATCGTCCTCACAGTCATGATTGCTACATCGCACAAGTAGCTCCCACCATGTGGCTACTCGTCCGGGTCTTTCCACGAACCTTCCGCTGCCACACACTTAAAGCCTGCGGCGGCTGAGACCTTCCTGATCCATCCGCGACAATGTCGTCACACAAAGGAACACCATGAGCCAGACACTCCCGTCTACGACTCCGGGCACTGACGCCCCCGCAGGGACGCCGAAGAAGGCAGCCCTCGCCAGCTTCCTGGGCAGCGCCGTCGAGTACTACGACTTCTTTATCTTCGGATCCGCCGCCGCGCTGATCTTCCCCACGGTCTTCTTCCCCGACGCCGGCGCAAACGCGGCGATCATGTCCTTCGCGACCTTCGGCTTCGCTTACGTCGCCCGTCCGGTCGGCGCGGTCATTCTGGGCCACTTCGGTGACCGGGTGGGCCGGCGCAAGGTCCTGATGTTCACCCTCCTGCTGATGGGCGCCTCGACGTTCGCGATCGGCTGCCTGCCGGACTTCAACACCATCGGCTGGTGGGCCCCCGCCCTGCTGGTGCTGGCACGACTCTGCCAGGGCCTTTCCGCCGCCGGCGAGCAGGCCGGCGCCTCGTCCATGACACTGGAACACGCCCCGGACAACCGCCGCGCGTTCTTCACCTCCTGGACGCTCACCGGGACACAGGGCGGCCAGATTCTCGCGGCCCTCGTCTTTATCCCCGTGCTGGCCCTTCCGGACGAGATCAAGTACGGCATCGGCTGGCGCATCCCGTTCTGGCTCAGCGCCGTCGTGGTGATTGTGGCGTTCTTCATCCGCCGCACGCTGCACGAGCCGCCGGCCTTCGAGGAAGCCCAAAAGAACGCCCAGATCTCCAAGCTCCCCGTCGCGGACCTGCTCAAGCACCACTGGCGCGATGTCCTGCGCGTGGTCGCCTGCGCCTTCATCGCCGCCGTCTCGACAGTGTTCGGCACGCTCGCCATCGCCTACGCCAAGAACGTCGCCGGCGTGGATGGCACCACCACCCTCTGGCTCGTCGTCGGCGCGAACTTCCTGGCCCTCGGCACCCAGCCGCTCTTCGGCATGCTCGCGGACCGGATCGGCCGCAAGCCTGTCTTCATCTACGGCGCCGTCGCCAGCGCCATCCTGACGCCGGTGTTCCTCCTCAGCCTCGAGTCCGGCAGCGTCCCGCTGATGTTCCTGGCCGCCATCGGCTTCTTCTCCTTCGGCTACGCGGCCGCCAACTCCGTCTGGCCCTCCTTCTACGCCGAAATGTTCAGCACAAAGGTCCGCTTCTCCGGCCTGGCCATCGGCACCCAGCTCGGCTTCCTGATGGCAGGCTTCGCCCCGGCGATCGTCGCAGCCATGGGAGGCACCAAACCCGGCGGCTGGGTCCAGATCAGCATCTTCACCGCCGTCATCTGCCTGATCTCGGCTGTCTCGGCCCTGACCGCCAAGGAATCCTTCAAGATTCCCACCAAGCAGCTCGGCGCCAAATAGCCGCGTCCAGCGCTCCTGCCCGGTTGCTCTGGGCCGCACCTCCTGAAGCCCGGCGTGTCCACAGGACCGGCCGGGCTTCAGGCTTTGCGGGTAGCCAGCACCGCGCCCAGGTCGTACTTGACTGGTTCTTCGAGCTGCCCGTAGGTGCAGGAACGCGGGTCCCGGTCGGGGCGCCACCGAACAAACTGCGTCGTGTGGCGGAACCGCTCGCCTTCCATGTGGTCGTACTTCACTTCCACCACACGTTCCGGCCGGAGCGGGATGAAGGAGAGGTCCTTGCCCCCGCTCCACCGACTGCCCTGGGCATTACGCGGCGTCCGGGTCCCCTCCTCCTGCCGGGCCCAGGCCCAGGGGTGCTCCTCGAAGCTGGTCACGAGCGGCTGGAGTTCCTCGAAGAGTTCCTTGCGGCGCTGCAGCGGGAAGGCCCCCACCACACCCACGCTGGCGAGTGTGCCGCCGTCGTCATAAAGGCCAAGCAGCAGTGAACCGATCCGGTCCGGTCCGGAGGTGTGCACCCGGTACCCCGCGAGGACACAGTCCGCGGTGCGTTCGTGCTTGACCTTGAACATGGAGCGCTTGTCCGGCAGGTATTGCCCGTCCAGCGGCTTGGCCACGATCCCGTCGAGGCCGGCCCCCTCGAACTGGTGGAACCACTCCTCGGCCGTTCCCCTGTCGCGGGTCGCGGCGGTGAGGTGGATCGGCGCAGAACTCCCGGCGAGCACGCGTTCCAACTCCCCGCGCCGCTCGGCGAAGGGACGCCCGGTGAGGTCCTCGTCGTCGAGCGCCAGCAGATCGAACGCGACGAACCGCGCCGGGGTCTGTTCGGCCAGCAGCCGGACCCTGCTCGCCGCGGGATGGATCCGCTGCTGCAGCGCGTCGAAGTCGAGACGGTCGCCGGTGGCGCCGACCAGGATGATCTCGCCGTCGAGCACGCACCGTGGCGGGAGGTTGGCCTTCAGCGCCTCAACCAGTTCAGGGAAATAACGGGTCAGGGGTTTGCCATTGCGGCTGCCGATTTCCACGTCCCCGCCGTCGCGAAAGATGATGGACCGGAACCCGTCCCATTTCGGCTCGAACATCACGTCGCCCTCGGGCAGGGACGTCACGGCCTTCGCCAGCATGGGCGCGATCGGGGGCATCAGGGGCAGTTGCATAGGCCCCATTCTGGTCCCCCGCCACGCCGCCCGCCAGAGGGCGGGCAGGGGAAGACCGGCGGCCCATTTCCTCGACAACCGGCGGACACGACGGTAGACATGGACGATGGCTACCTTTGGTTTCCACGCGTCGCACGAACAAATCAGCCCCGGCCGGCTGCTGGAGGACGTTCAGCTGGCGGAGCAGGCGGGCTTCGACGCCGCCATGTGCTCGGACCACATCGAGCCCTGGTCCGCCCGGCAGGGCCATTCCGGCTTCGCCTGGTCTTGGCTGGGGGCCGCGCTTGCCACCACCAAGCTGCGCTTCGGCGTCGTGACGGCGCCGGGCCAGCGCTACCACCCGGCCATCATCGCGCACGCTTCGGCCACACTGGCGGACATGTTCCCCGGCCGGTTCTGGCTGGCGCCGGGCAGCGGCGAGTACATGAACGAACACGTCACCGGGGACGCCTGGCCGGACAAGGCAACCCGCCAGCTGCGACTCGAGGAAGCGGTGCAGATCATCCGCGAACTCCACGACGGCAAGGAGGTGACCCGGGCCGGCCTGGTCACGGTCCAGCAGGCCAGGATCTGGGATGTGCCGGAGATCAAGCCGCCGCTGATCGCGCCGGCCGTAAGTGTGGAAACGGCGCGCCGCGGAGCCGCGTGGGCGGACGGGCTGGTCACGGTGAACCAGCCGCACGCCAAGCTGAGGGATCTGCTCGCCGCCTACCGCGGCGCCGGCGGCCGGGGCAACGCCGTGCTGCAGGTCCACCTGTCCTGGGCGCCGACGGAGCGGGACGCCGTCGCGGTTGCCATGGACCAGTGGCGCAGCAACGTCTTTGCCCCGCCCATCCCCTGGGATCTCCCGACGGCGGCACACTTCGACGGCGTCAGCGCCGGCGTCGGCGAGGAGCAGGTCCGGAGCGTCGTGAACATCTCCGCGGACACCGGACAGCACGCGCAGTGGCTGGCCGAATACGCCGACCTGGGCTTCGATGAGTTGTATCTGCATTATGTCGGGCAGGAACAGGCGCCATTCATCCGGGCTTTCGCCGAACACGTCCTTCCCCAGCTCCGCGGGTCCGGGAACCCGCGGCAGGACACGGAGGTCCTGCCGTGAGAATCGCCGAGACCTCGGACCTCTGGTGGAAGAACGCCGTCATCTACTGCCTGGACCCGGAGACCTTCTTCGACGACGACGGCGACGGCACCGGAGACTTCGGCGGCCTGATCCAGCGTGTGGACTATCTTGCCGCCCTGGGCGTGACCTGCATCTGGCTGATGCCGTTCTACCCCACGCCGGACCGGGACGACGGCTACGACGTCACAGACCTGTACGGCGTGGACCGGCGGCTGGGAAACCTGGGCGACGTCGTCGAGTTCATCCGGACCGCCAAAGACCGGGGGATGCGGGTGATCGCGGACTTCGTCCTCAACCACACTTCTGACAAGCACCCCTGGTTCGTGGAGTCCCGCAAGTCGGTGGACAACCCGTTCCGCGACTACTACGTCTGGCGCAAAGACACTCCCCCGGACACCTCGGAGCAGGTGGTGTTTCCCGGTGAGGAGACGTCGATCTGGACCCAGGACAAAGCCACCGGCGAGTGGTACCTGCACATGTTCGCGAAGCACCAGCCGGACCTGAACGTGGCGAACCCGTTGGTGCGGGACGAGATCGCCAAGTCCATGGGGTTCTGGCTGCAGCTGGGACTGGACGGATTCCGGCTCGACGCGGTCCCGTTCTTCCTGGAGCTGCAGGGCACGTCCGTGGAAGACGCGGCCAAAGTCGATCCGCACGACTACCTCAGCGCACTCCGGAGCTTCCTGAACCGCCGCAACGGCAGCGGCCTGCTGCTGGGCGAGGTCAACGTCCCGTACAAAGAGCAGCTGAAGTACTTCGGCGGGGCGGAAGGAAACGAACTCAACATGCAGTTCGACTTCCTGTCCATGCAGAACCTGTATTTGTCCCTGGCCCGCGAAGATGCCCGGCCGCTGGCCAAGTCGCTCGGCTCCCGCCCCAAGATCCACCCGGACAACCAGTGGGCCATGTTTGTCCGCAACCACGACGAATTGACCCTGGACAAACTCAGCGATGCCGAGCGCGAGGAGGTTTTTGCCGCCTTCGGACCGGACGAGGACATGCAGATGTACGGCCGGGGCCTGCGCCGCCGGCTGCCCACCATGCTTAACGGCGACCCCGCACGGATCCGGATGGTCTACTCGCTGATGTTCGCGCTGCCCGGAACCCCCGTGCTGTTCTATGGCGAGGAGATCGGCATGGGCGAGGACCTCTCGGCGAAGGGGCGCTCGGCCGTGCGGTCCCCCATGCAGTGGAACGACACCGAGAACGGCGGGTTTTCCACGGCTCCGGCGAAGGACCTGGTGGCACAGGTCGTGGACGGCTACTTCGGGCCGAAGAACATCAACGCGGCCGCGGCGAAGAGGGATCCGGAGTCGCTGTGGAACTTCATGGCCACCCTGATCCAGCGCTACCGGGAGAGTCCCGAACTGGGATGGGGCGACTTCGAACTCATCAAGCACCCTGCCTCGAAGGTGCTCCTGCACAAGTGCTCCTGGGCCGGCTCCACGGTGGTCCTGGCCCACAATTTCGGGGCGGAGCCGGCCTCGGTGTCGGCGAGCCTGGCCGCGGCCGGGAATCCGGAGGCCGGGTTCGAGGGCGCTTACCTGCGGGACCTGCTGGCCGGTGAGGATATTGAACTGGCGGACGACGGCGGTTTCAAGCTGGAGCTGGGCCGCTACGGCCACCGCTGGTTCCGGGTCCAGCGGCCGGGTGAGCGCCACATCCCGTGAGACTCCCAGCCCTGACGTAAGAGTTGGACGCCCGGACGGGCTTCCCGGACGGCGGCCGCCGGTAACGGCCGCGGCGCCGAACGCTTACGCACCCCTTACCGGGCCGAAACGCAGCGGCAACATTGGCGCAGGACACTGGAAGTGCCGGCAAGAGCAGGCACCACTCTCCAGTCCAGGAGGTCCCCGCCATGTTGAAGGAAGCCAAAGCCCATGTGACCCGCATCCGTGCCCTGGATCAGCTGCACCGCGGCGACGAGATCGAGGCGCGGCTGAAGGTCGGCCCGAACTACGACGACGTCGTGATCCGCCGCGGCAGCGTCCAGGAAACCGCGCCCGGGATCGGCGTTGTATGGATCATGGACCGGCAGTCCGGCACCCGGAAAGCCATCAACACGGACGAATGCAGCCTCTGGCGGGTCGCCTGAGGCGGCTAGCCTCCCGCGACGGACTGGATGATCAGAACCTCCCCGCCGGGGGAAACCTCGGTGGCCAGGCCCTGCAGGCGACGGATCTCATTCCCGTTGACGTATATATTCACGTAGCGTCGGATCGCCCCTGTCTCATCCCGCAACCGCCTCGACAGCGCCGGGTACTCCCCGGTCACCAGGTCCAGCACCCCCTCCACCGTCACCGCCGTTTCTGCGGGCGCAGTCAGGAAGGACTGCCCGCCGGCGAGCGGCTGGAGCACACTGGGCAAAACCACACTGACCCCTGCCACGGGGCTCAGGCATTCACGGTGACGCCGGGTGCCAAAGAAGCGGGCACGAGGGCCGCGGACACGGCGGACGCGCGCACGCACAGTACGTCCGGCAGGTGGGAGGCCACCTCGGTGAAGTGTTCTCCCTCGTCGGCGCTGGCGTAGACGCTGCCGCCGCGGGTGCCGAAGTACACGCCGGCCGGCTCTGCGGCGTCGACGCAGGCGGCGTCCCGGAGCACGGAGTTGAATTCGGCTTCGGGCAGTCCGTCGTCCAGGCGCTTCCAGCTCGCGCCGGCGTCGTCGGTCCGGTGGACGGCCAGTTTGCCCTCCGGCGGGATCCTTTCGCCGTCGGCTTTGAGCGGGATCACCCAGGCGGTGCCGGCCCGGCGGGGATGCGTGAGCATCACGAAGCCGAAGTCCGCCGGCAGGCCTTCAGCGATCGATTCCCAGTTCTCGGCGTCGTCGTCACTCCGGTAGACGCCGTGGTGGTTCTGCGCGTATAGGCGGCCGTCGACCGCAGCATCGGCCGCGATCTTGTGCACGCACTGGCCGAATTCCGGGTTGGGGTCGGGCATGAAGTAGGCCGAGATTCCCTTGTTGCGCGGCTCCCAGGAGGTGCCGCCGTCGAGCGAGCGGTAGACGCCGCCGGTGCTCATGGCGACATGGACCTTCTCCCCGGTGTGGTCGACGACGATCGAGTGCGCGGCGGCGCCGCCGTAGCCGGCCCCCCATTCGCCGCGGTGGGGGTGGTCCCAGAGGCCGCGGTTGAGTTCGAAGTGTTCTCCGCCGTCGGTGGATTTCCAGACCGAGATCGGCTCGCAGCCGGCCCAGACGACGCCGGGGCGGGACTCGGCGTCGGGGTGGATCTGCCAGACGCGCTCCAAGGCGGCGTCAGTGCCCTCGGGGAAGCGGATGGCGCCCTCTTCTGGTTCACTCCACGTCTCGCCCAGGTCATCGGAGTGGAAGACCGTGGGACCCCAATGCTCGGAACGGACGCCGACCAGGATCCGGGTCCGGCCGGAGCGGGTGTCGATGCCGATGCTGGGGACTTCGCTCATCAGGAAATGTGGGCCGGAAAGGGACCAGTCTTTGCGGTCCGGGCTCGTCGCCAGCCAGAGACCTTTCTTGGTGCCGATCGCCAGGACGTAACTCTCTGCGGTAGCCATGCCCCCCATGCAACCATCCCGGGGAGATCGCCGCAATGGTTTTTCCGGCCTATTGGCGCCCGGGGGCGGGGTCAGTCCACGAATTCGGACTGCGTCTCGATGAAGTCCCAGTCGGCGTCGGTCAGCACGCCGGCAACGTCATCCGGATGGGGGCCGCCGGCTTCGGCGATGCCCTGCAGCACAGGCAGCGGCAGCTCGGCGGCGCGCAGGTTTTCCCGCAGCCACTCCTTGCTCGCCAGATCCAGATCCAGCCACCACATGAAGATTTCCACGGCGGTCACCCTTTCGTCAGTTCTTCAACGTTAGGCCCCGCACCAGAGGGGTTCAAGAGCCGCCCGGCTCTGGCCGGCTACAGATCCGACAGCAGGCCTGCGGTCCGCTCAAGTGCGCCGGGCACGAGCGAGTAGTAGGCCCAGGTGCCGCGCTTTTCGCGGTGCAGCAGGCCGGCGTCGACGAGGATCTTGAGGTGGTGGGAAACCGTGGGCTGCCCGAGGTCCAGCGGCTCGGTAAGGTCGCAGACGCAGGCCTCCCCGCCGTCGGACGCCTTGACGATGGACAATAGCCGCAGCCGATTCGGATCGGCGAGGGCCTTGAACAGCTGGGCCCTGCCCTGCGCCTCTTCCGCGCCCAGCACGGGCAGCCCCGACGGCGCGCAGCAGGCGTCCGCCGCCGCTGGCTCAACAATCTGGAGTGCTGTCATACGTCAATTATGCACCAACATTGACAGGCGTCGATGTATCTTCCGGCGATGAACCCGGGCCGGGGAGTAAGTCCCTGTTCAGCCCGCGGCGACGGGAACACAATTGAGTATGTCCGACGAAAGCACGCCTGGTGCGCCACCTCTCGTGGCCGGCGTGCTTCCGGGACAGAGCCCGGAAGTGCTGCAGGTTGCGAGCGCACTCGCAAAGACTCTCGCCACCCGGCTGATCTGCGCCTACGTGGATGAGGCGAGCTATCTTGTGGAGTGGGATCCGGCGCGGTCCGCGCACCGGCTGTCCCTCCATCCCGAGACCGACAACGCCGAAATAAGGGCCGTGACCCAGGAGCTGCGGCACAGCATCGCTTCGACCTGCAGTCCCCTTGGCATCGACTGGACCCTCCAGCTACTGGCCGGGGACCCCGCCCGTGCCCTGGGCAGGCTGGCCGGGGAGGTCGGTGCCGCGATGATCGTCGTGGGCACACCCGAACCTGGCCTTGGCCACCGCATTTCCGCTGCCCTCAACGGTTCGGTGGCGGCGTGGCTCAGCCACCACCAGGACCGTCCAATCCTGATCGTTCCAGTCCGCGCGCCAGTCCACCACCGGACAAAAACATGATTCCTGACCAGTCAGCCGGCCGGGGTGCCGCGCCCGGCCCCCTTGACCGGGCCGCCGTCGTCGCCGGCTACCGGCGCAATTGCGCAGAGCTCGAAGCCGCCCTGGCGGCCGCATCACCCGAGGCATTGCGGCGCCGCAGCGCGGGCACCCGCTGGAACAACGAGGAGCTCCTGTACCACATGGTGTTCGGCTACACCGTGGTGCTGGCCCTGCTTCCGCTGGTACGGATCTTCGGGCGGCTGCCGGTATCGATCAATCGCGGTTTCGCGTGGCTCCTCAATGCCGGAACGGCACCGTTCGACGCGGTCAACTACTGGGGGTCCAAAGGAGGAGCCCTGATATTCAACCGACGGCGGATGGCAGCCAGGCTGCGCCGGCAGACCTCGGCGCTGGAACGGCGGCTGCACCGGGAGGCGGAATCGGGACTGGGCAGGCGGATGTACTTCCCGACCCGCTGGGACCCGTTCTTCAAGGAGACCATGACGCTGGCCGACGTCTACGCCTACCCCGTGGCGCACTTCGATTTCCATGCCGCCCAACTGTCCTTCGACGCGCCGCCGGGCCCAGCGGCAGGGCCCGGAAAATAAAGCGAAAGTAGTTATTCGAGGTGCTGGCTTTCCCTGGCTACTGCCAAGTAAGCTTAAATCCGTAGGCCAGAGATCGACGGTCTGCCCAAAGACTGCTCCGGAGTGCGTATCCCCCAATAACGCACTCCGGAGCTTTTTTGTGCCCGGACCTTCACCCGCGACGCCAGACACCGATACCCCGGCAGGGTACTTGCCGTATACCCCCATGGGGTATATGTTGGGCCTATGAACGAGCCTGAAGCCCCGGTCCCCGTGATGGAGTCCGCCGATGCCGGACCGCATCCGCAGCACGGCTACTCACCACACAAGGAGGCCTACCTCCTGCGCCTCAAACGGATCGAGGGTCAGGTGCGTGGCATCGCCCGGATGGTTGACGAGGACAAATACTGCATCGACATCCTCACTCAGGTCGCCGCCGTCACCAAGGCCCTGCACGCAGTCAGCCTCGGACTGGTGGAAGAGCACATCGGCCACTGCGTCGTCGGGGCCGCCTCCGAACCGGATGCGGCGCTGCGGGCCGAGGCCATCGATTTCAAGGTCAAGGAGGCAACCGATGCCATCGGGCGCCTGCTGCGGTAGCGGCAACACCACTCACCATACGATCAGGCTGATGAACCAGCCGTCCACCCACCAGGAGCAAGCCATGAGCACCGTTTCCACCACCGTCAACGTTTCCGGCATGACCTGCGGCCACTGTGTGTCCTCCGTCAGCGAAGAGCTTGAGACCCTCGCCGGAGTCGAGAAGGTCGACGTCGACCTCAACTCCGGCGGCATTTCCACCGTCACCATCACGTCGACCGACGCCCTGTCCACGTCAGAAATTGGCGAAGCCGTCGCCGAAGCGGGCTACCTGGTCGTGGCCAACGAGGCCTGACCACCACCCGCCGGACCGCCCCCGCGCAGCGGACAGGCGCACAGCACCAGAACAGACAGGGAACACCGTGAGTACAGAGCAGCTGCTGGACCAACCGGGAACCCGGGTCATTGAGCTCGACATCGACGGCATGACCTGCGCCTCCTGCGTCAGCCGCGTCGAGCGCAAGCTCGGAAAGCTCGACGGCGTCACAGCCACCGTCAACCTGCCCCTGGAATCGGCCCGGGTCACAGTCCCCGAAGCCATCACGGACACCCAAATCACCGCGACGGTAGCGGCAGCCGGCTACAAGGCCACAATCCGCACCCCCCGGTACCCGGACACGGCGAGTGAACCCATCGAACGCGGCGACGGTACCGGGGGTTCGGCAAGTCCAGCGCCCAGCGGGGCGCCGGTTAACACCGGGCGAGGTGCGCATCCCACGCGCGCGGACGGTGCCGGCATGCGGCAGCATGCGACTAAGCGAGGCACGAGCGAGCATGCCGAGCATGGCGGACCGGCCGCGCGCAGCGGCGACACTGCAACCCACCCGGCAGCCAGGCTCCGCCCGCGCCTGATCGTCGCGGCCATTCTCACCATTCCGGTGTTCCTGATTTCGATGTTCCCGGCCTTCCAGTTCGCCGGCTGGGGCTGGGTGGCGGGGCTTCTGGCCCTGCCCGTAGTCAGCTGGGCCGCGTGGCCGTTCCACCGGGCCGCCGCCATCAACGCCCGGCACTTCGCCTCCACGATGGACACGCTCGTCTCCATCGGCGTGACCGCGGCCTACAGCTTCTCGGCATGGCAGCTTTTGGCGGACCCGCGGATGACTGACCACCCGCAGGGTATGGACAGCATGGAGGGGATGGGTTCGGGAGGGCTCTACTTCGAGGTTGCCGCCGTCGTCACCACGTTCCTGCTCCTGGGCCGGTACCTGGAGGCCAGCGCCAAACAGAAGTCCGGAGACGCCCTCAAGGCCCTGCTGAACCTGGGCGCGAAGGATGCCACGGTTCTCAGGGACGGCCGGGAGCAAAAGCTGCCGGCCGAACAGCTGGCCGTGGGTGACGTCATTGTGGTCCGCCCCGGCGAGAAAATCGCGACCGACGGCGTCGTCGTCGAAGGCTCGTCCGCCGTCGACGCCTCGCTGGTCACGGGCGAATCCGTGCCGGTGGAAGTCGGCCCGGACAGCCCGGTCACGGGCGCCACCATCAACACTTCCGGCCGGCTGCTGGTGCGGGCCACCCGCGTCGGCGCTGAAACGACCCTGGCGCAGATGGGCCGGCTGGTCGCCCAGGCGCAGACCGGCAAGGCGCCAATTGCCCGCCTCGCGGACCGGATCAGCTCGGTGTTCGTCCCCGTGGTCCTGGCCATCGCAGTGCTGACGTTCGGCGCCTGGCTGCTGGCGGCCGGACCGGTCATCAGCGACGCCGAACTTCGGGCCGCGTTCACTGCCGCCGTCGCCGTGCTGGTCATCGCCTGCCCCTGCGCCCTGGGCCTGGCCACGCCGGTGGGGCTGCTCACCGGAACCGGCCGGGGCGCGCAGCTGGGCATCCTGATCAAGGGCCCGCAGGTCCTCGAGGACACCCGGACCGTTGACACCATCCTGCTGGACAAGACCGGGACCGTAACCACCGGCCACCTCGACGTGGACGGCACCGCGGCGTTCGGGGCCGTCACCCCGGCGGAGGTCCTGCGGCTGGCGGGAGCGGTGGAGGACGCCTCTGAGCACCCGATCGCCCGCGCAGTCGCAGCTGCAGCACTGTCGGCGGCACGCCGTGGCAACGACGCCGGCGCACTGCCCGCCGTCGTCGACTTCCGCTCCGCGCCAGGCGGCGGAGTCCAGGGAACCGTCGAGGGCCGGCTGGTCACGGCCGGCCGCACGGGCTGGCTGCAGGCGAACGGCATCGTCCCCGCTCCGGCGCAGCTGGAAGCCTTCGGCCAGGCCGAAAGCTCGGGTGCCACCGCGGTCTGGCTCGCCGTCGACGGGGAGCCGGCCGGCGTAATCAGCCTGCGCGACACGGTCAAGCCCGGCTCCGCGGCCGCGATCTCACGGCTCCGCGGGCTCGGGCTCCGGCCGATCCTCCTGACCGGGGACAACGCCGCGGTGGCCGCGCAGGTGGCCGCCGTCGTCGGCATCGATCCGGAGGACGTGTTCGCCGGGGTGCTGCCGGAGGGAAAGGTCGAGGCCGTGAGGAAGCTGCAGGCCGCCGGCGCCACTGTCGCCATGGCCGGCGACGGCGTGAACGACGCCGCGGCGCTGGCGCAGGCCGACCTCGGCATCGCGATGGGATCCGGCACTGATGTGGCGATCGAGGCTGCCGACCTGACGGTCATGGGCAACGACCTGGGGCAGGTCGCCCAGGCCATCGAGCTGTCCCGCCGGACCCTGGCGACCATCAAAACGAACCTCTTCTGGGCCTTTTTTTACAACGCGGTCGGGATCCCGGTGGCCGCCCTGGGGCTGCTCAACCCGATGATCGCCGGCGCGGCGATGGCCGCAAGCTCCGTGCTGGTGGTGGCCAACTCGCTGCGGCTGCGCAGCTTCGGCAAGTAGGCGTTCTCCGCGGGATGCCCTCAGGCCGCGCCGAAGCGGACGGCAGCCCGGGCTTTGGCCTTGGCAGCTTCCTCCCCGCGGTCCTTGGCCGGGGCATGCGTCACCAGCGCGTCGAGCAGGTGCTCGGTGGCGTGGGCGATCTCCCGCACGGCACGGTTGAAGGCTTCTTCGTTGGCCTTGGACGGCTTGGTGCTGCCGCTGATCTTGCGCACGTATTGCAGCGCCGCGGCTTCCACTTCGGCGGAGGTGGCATGGGGCTCAAAATTGTGAAGGGTCCGGATGTTTCGGCACATATCTCCATGCTAGGGGTCCTTGCGTCCGGGATCGAGGGCATGGGGAGGGCTCCCCATCGACACTTTTCGGACGGCAGGATAGTTTGGGGGCACTGGATCTCCCGGAGCAGCCGGGATCCGAGGGGGACGCCGGCAGGGTCCGGGTCCGTTTTCTATCACTTGAGGAGATTTTCGAATGGCTATTTGGGGTGCAGACATTGCTCAGCTCAAGACTCTCGGGACCAAGCTGCAGGCGGGTTCGTCAGAGATCGACAAGCAGAAGTCGCTGCTGACCAAGGTGCTCGAGGGCACCGACTGGAAGGGCCCGGACGCCGACAAGTTCCGCAGCGAGTGGAACGGCCAGCACGTTGCCGCCCTGGCGAAGGTTTCCCAGGCGCTGCAGGAGGCCGGCAAGCAGGCCAGCCGCAACGCCACCGAACAGGAAAGCGCTTCCCGCTAGGCAGGAAGCCCGCAGACATTGAACCGGCCCGGACGCAGCAGCGTCCGGGCCGGTTTTGTGTCGGACCCGCTTACGGGACGGGTTCGACGTCGTTCGCGTGGTCGAGCGCTGCCGGCATCGCCTCGGCACCGGCGCCGGACGGTGTGCGGAGTTCGTCCAGCCGCACCAGCACGACGCCTCCGACAATCAGCAGCCCGCCCAGCAGCTGGATGGGTCCGGGCAACTCACCCAGCAGCAGCCACGCCCAGATGACGGCGAACAGCACCTCTGTCAGCGAGACAAAGGAGGCCACCTTGGAACCGAGCGCCCGCGCCGCCACAATTCCGGAAACGTAGGCGAGCACCGTGGCCAGCACGATGAGTCCGCCCAAGGCCACCCACCAGGGCGTAACCCACGGGCCGAGGCGCGTGTCAGCGGCGCTGAAGGCCATCGGCAGCAGGCCGGTTGCGGCGGCGAGCCACATGGTGACGGCACCGACCACAAGGCCGCCGGAGGCAAGGACGATCGGCGGGAGGGTGTCGTTTTCCTTGGCCGTGATGAAGAAATAGATGGCCAAGCAGACGGCGGCCGCTATTCCCCACAGCACGCCGACGACGTCGATCTTGACGGCTCCGGTGAGGTCGAGGACAAGCACGAGCCCGCCCAGTGACAGGAGTGTTCCGGCGATCGTCAGGGGCCGCGGACGCCTGCGGCTGGCGGCCCAGAGCCACAGCACAATGATGACGGGGGCAAGGTATTCCAGCAGCAGGGCGACCCCGACAGACAGCCTGGACACCGCGTTGAAATAGAACAGCTGGCATGCCGCGACACCGATGAATCCGAAGAGCAGGATCGTGATCCAGTTGTCCCTGAGCTGGTGCCAGCGTCCGCGCAGCGCCACGATGGCGGGAATGGCCAGGATGAGCGCGGCCCCCGTGAGGCGCGCGGTGACGGCAGCGCCGGGCGTCCAGCCGGTCTCCAGCAGCGCCTTGGCGAAGGAGCCGGAGAGGCCGAAAACTGCCGAGGAAAACAACGCAACCCCCAGGCCTGAAGCCAGGAATCCTGATGCCGCGCCGGGCTTTGCGGCGTAAGGCTTTCCGGCGTCGGGCTTTCCGGAATTCGTCGTGGCCGGTGCTTCGGCGATGCGGCGTGCGGCAGACACGGCTGCCTCCTGTCAGGAGTAAAGTAGGGGTATGCTCATGACAGTACGCCACGCCCACGTAAGGAGTCAAGATGCTTTTTGCCCCTGACACAGAAGTGGCCCTGCGGTCCGTCGTCAACCTGATTAACTCCGCAGCCAACGGGGACGACCAACTCGCCACGACGCAGGACCTGGACCGGTTCCTGGCGGCCGAGGGATTCGGCGGCTCACGGACCCGGGACGCGGCCGAACTGGCCGGCGTGCACCGCCTCCGCAGGGAGCTTGCCGCCCTCTGGATCGCGGACGAATCCGCCGCAGTGGACACGCTGAACCGGCTGCTGCGGGAGGCGCGGGCACTCCCCCAGCTGGTCAAACACGATCAATGGGACTGGCATGTGCACGCCACCACGCCGGACGCGCCGCTGGCGGACCGGATGAGCACGGAGGCCGCGATGGCCCTGGTGGACGTCATCCGCAGCAAGGAAATGGACCGCATGCTGGTGTGCGCCGCAGAAGACTGCAACGCCGTGGTGCTGGACCTCAGCCGGAACCGCTCCAGGCGCTACTGCGACACCGGGAACTGCGCCAACCGCGCCCACGTGGCAGCGTACCGGGCCCGGAAAGCGGCGAGCTGAGCCCGGAGCCCAGGAGTCGGGTCCAGGGTTGCGCCGGGATGACGGCGCGCCGCGGTTGCTAGCGGGGGCCGCCCGTGGTGTCGCGGGGGCTGCTGCTGTCGGGGCCGGCCTCGGGGGCGTCGGCTGCCGCGCGGGTCTGGGCCGGATGGCCGCCGTGGCCGGAGTTCCTGGAACTCAGGTTGACCCCGGATCCCTTGCCGAGATGCTCGGCGTTGGGCTTGTGTCCCATCGCAAGCATGGCCAGCACCACCAGAATCACGATGAAGGCGATGCCTGCGGCAATGAACGCCAGGTCAAAGCGGGGAGTCTTGGCGGTGCCGCCGGAGGCGAAAATGAGCGTGGCAATGAAAGCCAGTACAGCCCAGAAAGCGGAGAACATGAGCGGCCCCTTGACCGAGGTCCGCATCTTGCGCGATTCTCCTGATTTCTGTTGTGCCAAGGTGCTTTCCTCCTGCAGCCGACGCCGGCAGGCGTGGCAGTTGTGATACCGCAATCGTTCTACGCAAGGTAGAACCTGTCCCTACTAGTTTACGGCCTCCGCGGAATCGGCCCGCGCATCGTGCCGCAAGGTCAGGCCGGCAAGCATCCAGAGCACTCCGCTGATGATGGCGCCGCCGCCGGCGACCCCGAGAAGCGCGTGCGGGCCGAGGTCGATGAAGAACGGCAGCAGGGCCGCGGTACCCAGCGCGACGGCACCGGAGGCCATCCAATCCCGCGCGAGCCCGGACCGGCCGCGGTGGGTGATGCCGAGATAGAGCTCTGCTGCGCCTGCAAGGCCAAGGCCCAGGGCTGCAAGTACACCGAAGACGAGGCTGCTTGGGATGAGCGCGGCCGCGGCGCCGGTCCCCGTCAGCACGGCACCCGCAGCGGCAAGGATCTTGCTCGGCGCGGACCCGGCCCGGAGCCCGGTCCGATTTACGCTCCAGAGCAGCACTACACCGGTGGCCAGCAGGTAGAGACCGCCCGCCCAGCCCATGCCCGCCGGTGACGGCGCAGCCCAGAACACGGTCAGCGCACCGAAGACGAGCGCGACGGCGGCCCGGACCAGCACCGGTTTCCAAAGATCCGCCGCGGCGGGCAGGGCGGCGGATGCGTCAGGGGCTGCATGGAGAGTCACCCGTCCAGTTTAGTGCGTCACTGCAGACCGAGGACCATCCACCGGTCCGTGCGGGCCCGGAGTCCCAGGGTGACAGCCCTGGCCGCCATATAGCCCAGCGAGAACGCCGCCCACAGCCAGAGCAGGCCCGCGCCGCCGGCGGCCCCGGACTGTCCGACGGCCAGCAGCAGCGGCAGGTACACGGCGAGATTCACGACGCCGGCAATCGCCAGGTATTTCGCGTCGCCCGCCCCGATCAGGACGCCGTCGAGGACGAACACATAGCCGGCGATCGGCTGGCCGGCGGCGAGCACCCACAACGCCAGCGTGAGCGCGGCCTGGACGTCGGCGTCGGAGGTGAAGAGCAGTCCCGCCCACGGCGCCGCGGCGGCCAGCAGGATTCCCGTGAGCACACCGAGGGCGAGACCCCAGCGGACCATGGTCCCGGTGAGGTCCCGCGCCGCAGACGGGCGGGACGCCCCGAGCTCCTTGCCGATCATCGCCTGCGCCGCAATCGCGAGGGCGTCCAGGGCGAACGCCAAGAGGGTGAAGACTGTCATTGCAAGCTGGTGGGCGGCCAGGTTGACCGACCCCTGGGCCGTGGCCACCACCACCGTGGCGAGGATCGCGATGCGCAGGCTGAGCGTCCGCAGCATCAGCCACGAGCCCACTTTGGTCAGGGCACGGACGCCCCGCCAATCGGGCAGAAGGGACACGCCGTGGTTGCGGGCGTTTCGCTGGACCATCACCACGTAGACCAGGGCCATGGCCCATTGGGCGATGCTGGTGCCGATCGCCGAACCGGCGACGGACCACTGCAGCCCGTAGACCAGAAAGAGATTGAGCGCGACGTTCAACGTGAAACCGGCTGCTGCCACCAGGAGCGGGGTGCGCGTGTCCTGCAGCCCCCGCAGCACGCCGGTGCCCGCGAAAATGAGCAGCATCGCCACGAGTCCGGGCATCGACCAGCGCAGGTACTCCACCGCGAAGATCCGCACTTCTGCGCCGGCGCCCATCAGGTCAACGAGTGGTTCGGCGGCAAGGAAGCCGGCGGCGGCCAGGACGATGCCGAGGAGAAGGGCCAGCCAGATGCCGTCCCGCCCGGCCGCAAGGGCCCGGGCCAGCTGGCCGTTGCCGACCGCACGCGCCACGGCCGGAGTGGTGGAGTAGGCGAGGAACACCATCAGGCCCACGACCGTATGCAGCACCGCCGACGCGAGTCCGACACCGGCAAGCTGGGCCACGCCGAGGTGTCCGACGATGGCCGCATCCGCGAGGAGGAACAGCGGTTCGGCGATCAGCGCACCGAAGGCCGGGACCGCGAGGCGCAGGATCTCCCGCCGCCGGCCCGCCGAGGACGGCAGTGTGTCGGGAGTCGGGGCAGAGGCAGGCACGGAACCACCCTAACGGCACTTCCGGCGTCGCACGGCTTCGCATTAGTTGACTTTTCAAGTGCACCCCGGAACACTGGAAGTTGAATCTTCAACTAAATCCGTGGCGGTCGCCCCGCCGCCTTCCTACATCAGAACGGCATCCCCCATGAACCAGTCCACACTCACCACCTCGGCCCGCACCCTGCTGCGTATCGTCGCGGGATTCCTCTTCGCCGCCCACGGCTGGCAGAAATTCAATGAGTTCACCATTGCCGGCACCCAGGCCGCCTTCGCCCAGATGGGTGTGCCGGCCGCCAACGTCGCCGCCCCGGTCATCGCCACGCTGGAACTCGTCGGCGGTGTCGCGCTGATCCTCGGCGTGCTCACCCGCGTGTTCGCCGCCCTGCTCGCCGTGAACATGCTCGGCGCCCTGTTCCTGGTCCATGCCCCGGCGGGAATCTATGCCGAAACGGGCGGCTACGAACTGGTGCTGATCCTTGCCGCCGCCGCCCTGGCCGTGGCTCTCGTCGGCGCAGGAAAGGTCTCCGTGGACAAGGCCCTGTTCGGCCGCAGCGGCTCCAGGCTCAGCGTCCTGGCCTAAGGAATTTCCCGGCGCCCTTGCGGCGCTCGGCAGCGGGCGGTCACCTCCGGGTGGCCGCCCGCCGTCGTACCGTTCCCGCCCGCCGGGCACTTGTGGCATCCCGATCCGCGTTTATGTCCTCGCCCGCGACGCAGCCCCGGCCGGTCAGTAAACTCTGACCATGAGCGAGAACGCCGCCAATTCCGTGACCCTGCGCTTCCTTGCGGCCCCCACGGACGTCGGCCACAGCGGGTCGGTCGACGCCGGCACAGTGCTGGAGTGGGTGGACAAGGCCGCCTACGCCGCCGCGGTGGGCTGGGCCAAGTCCTACTGCGTGACGGCCTATGTGGGGAACATCCACTTTGCGGATCCCGTCAACAGCGGGGACATGGTCGACGTTGAGGCGACGATTGTCTACACGGGCCGGTCCTCCATGCACATCCGCACCGTGGTGTCGTCGGGTGATCCGAAGGGCGGCCCGGCCACGATGCGCAGCCAGTGCATGGTGATCTTCGTGGCCGTCGGCGAGGACGGGAAGCCTATCCCGGTGCCGCAGTTCGAGCCGGTGACGCCGGAGGAAATCGAACAGCGGGACCATGCGCTGGCCCGGATCAAGGTCCGTGAGGACATCGTCCAGGCGATGAGCGGACAGGAATACACCGATGCCGGAACGGCGGAGAACGTCGTCCTGCGCTTTATGGCCGCCCCCACGGATGTGAACTGGGGCGGCAAGGTGCATGGCGGCATCGTCATGAAGTGGATCGACGAAGCGGCCTACGTGTGCGCCTCGCGGTACTGCGGGATGGACACGGTGGCGGTCTTTTCCGGCGGGGTGCGCTTCTACCGGCCGCTGCTGATTGGCCACGTGGTGGAAGTTGAGGCCCGGCTGGTCTACACCGGAACCAAGGGCATGCACATCGCGGTCCATGTCCGCTCGGGGGATCCGAAGGGGCGCGAGCTGGAGCTCACGACCTACTGCCTGACCGTGATGGTGGCGCGCGACGAGCATGGTACGTCCGTCCCGATCCCGCAATGGGTGCCGGTGTCCGAGGAGGACAAGCGGCTCCACGCCCATGCCCGCGAACTGCTGGAGATCCGGGGCCGGGCGCCGGGGAACCGGCTGCCCAACCACCTGCTGCGGACCGGCGGCGCGTAGCCGGGTACAGCTAGAAGCCGCCGCCTCCGGCGTCGGCCGCCATATTGGCGAACCGCGAGTAATGGCCCTGGAAGGCGACCACAATGTCCTTGGTGGGGCCGTTGCGGTGCTTGGCGATGAGGATGTCCGCCTCGCCGGCGCGCGGCGATTCCTTGTCGTAGACATCCTCGCGGTGCAGCAGGATGACCATGTCGGCATCCTGCTCAATGGAGCCGGATTCACGCAGGTCCGAGACCATGGGCCGCTTGTCCTGGCGCTGCTCGGAGCCACGGTTCAGCTGCGACAGGGCAATGACGGGGACCTGCAGTTCCTTGGCCAGCAGCTTCAGCGCACGGGAGAACTCGGAGACTTCCTGCTGGCGGGACTCCACCTTCTTGCCGGAGCTCATCAGCTGAAGGTAGTCAAGGATGACGAGCTTGAGATCATGCTGCTGCTTCAGGCGGCGGCACTTGGCCCGGATTTCCATCAGGGACATGTTGGGGCTGTCATCGATGAACAGCGGGGCCTCATTCATCCGGCCCATCGTGGTGGCGATCTTGGACCACTGCTCGTCCTTGATCGTGCCCTTGCGCAGGTCCTGGAGGCCAATCGTGGCCTCCGCGGACAGCAGGCGCATGGCGATCTCGTTCCGGCCCATTTCCAGCGAGAACATCACCGTGGCGAGGTTGTTCTTGATGGCAGCGGAGCGGGCGAAGTCCAGCGCGAAGGTGGACTTGCCGACGGCAGGGCGGGCGGCGATGACGATCATCTGGCCCGGATGCAGGCCGTGTGTGAGCTCATCGAGTTCGTAGAAGCCGGTTGGGACACCGGTCATTCCCTCCTCGCGGTGGCCGGACGCTTCGATCTCGTCCACGGTGGACTCCATGACGTCCTTGAGGACCACGTAGTCCTCTGCCGTGCGGCGCTCCGCCACGGCATAGATTTCCGCCTGGGCCTGGTTGACCAGGTCTTCCACCTCGCCGTCCTGGCCGTAGCCGAGCTGGACGATCTTGGTCCCGGCATTGACCAGGCGGCGCAGGACCGCGCGTTCACCCACGATTTCGGCGTAGTAGCCGGCGTTGGCGGCGGTGGGAACGGTCTGGATGAGCTCGTGAAGGTACGCGGGGCCGCCGATCCTGTTGATCTCACCCCGCTTGGTCAGTTCATCCGAGACGGTGACGGCGTCGGCAGGTTCGCCGCGGCCGTAGAGGTCGATGATCGCTTCGTAGATCGTCTCGTGCGCAGGACGGTAGAAGTCCACGCCCCGCAGGATCTCGACGACGTCGGCAATGGCGTCCTTGGACAGCATCATGCCGCCCAGCACCGACTGCTCGGCGGGAATGTCCTGCGGCGGCTTGCGGCTGCCTTCGGCTCCCCGGGTCCCCTCGACTGAGTCCAGATGCGTAACTGACAAAACTGCCGTCCTCCATTGTGTGCCGCGGCGAATGTCCGCGCCGGCGGCGCGTAGCCAAGGGCCTTGGTATCCGTTGGTGTCGACCCGGCGTATCCCGACGGGTTAAGTAGTATCAGCCAGCTCCGACACTTTGCCTGCCTTCCGGCGCTGCCGGTTTTCCACAGCCCGCTCCGGCCCGCGGGGCCGGAAGTTGAAAGGAAGGTGTCGTGCAGCCAGCACCGGATTTCGGTATCCAAGGGTCGATCTCCAGCAACGGTATCCCCCCATCCGGCAGGCACCAACCCGACTGGCCGCAGCCCCTGTGGATAAGCTGTGCACTAATGCCCCCTGCTTGTGCACAGCCTGTGGGAACCGCTGTGGATAGAAAATTTGTTGTCGCTGTAATATGCCGCTGACCTGCGGAAACACCGCATTTACCGTGTGGACACAAAAGTATTTTCGCCAAGGCTCATCCACAGCCCCCGGCCCGCGGCTGGGGATACCGCGCGGCACATGAGGCCACACATGGCCGGAAATATGCACATTAAGTGATGGTCCTCACTGTGGCCCCTGTTGGGCGGGCGGCGCTGGCCGACTTTGGCCGGACCGGCGGCATACCGGATGCCCTTCGCGGCATGTGCTGTGGATAACTGCGATCTGGCATAAGCTCTTCATATGGGCGATGTATTGCTGGTCATACTGCCTGCCCTCATCCTGGCGGCAGTCCTCTGGGCGTTTGTCACGGCCCTGAAGCCGCGCGACTTCGGCATGTCCGACGCCGAACGCTACCAGCACGAACTCGCCGCGCGTTCGCAGGCCCATTACGCCGCACAGGTGCAGGCCGCCACGGCCGCCCGCGCCCGCGTGGAGGCGGTCACCCGCCCCAGCCAGAACGAACAGCAGCAGTCCCAGCAGGCAGATCACGCCCGACAGGCGCTGCGCGCCCAGACGGGGTCCGCGCCCGCCGTTGGGCAGCCCGGCTACCAGGGCCCGGTCCTGCCCGGAGGCCAGCTCAATCCCCAGTTTGCCCTGCAGCTCCAGTCGCTGGCCCGGAACGGCAAGAAGCTCCAGGCCATTAAGCTGCTGCGGCAGGCCACCCATTCAGACCTTTTGACCGCCAAGAATTTTGTAGATCGGCTGTAGCTTCATGGAATCCCTGCTAGTCCCCCTCTTGATTCTGGCGTTCGTCGGTGCCGGCGTCCTGATCGGCGCCCGCGCTTTCGCCCGCATCGGTGCCCGGCCCCGGCCGGAAAATGCCCCCCAGCCCCCACGCGACCCGCTTGAACTCGCCCGCGCCGCCGCGGCCAAGCTCAGCCAGGACCAACACCGCCGCCTCTACGCGCTGATCGCCCAGGGGCAGGCCATGGCGGCCATCAAACTGTACTTCGATGCGACAGGAGACGGACTGCGGGCCTCCCGGGACGCAGTGGGCGCCCTGGCGGCGCATCCGCAGCCATTCCGGCCCGAGGCCCCCGCTGAGGCGCCCACTGAGGACGACGACGACGCGCCGCAGCGGTTCGCCTACCGTTACCGGGCAATCGCCAGCAAGGGCGATGTCACGCGTGAGGTCAGCAGCAACATGCTCAACGACGAGATCTACGGCAGGATCCGCACCCTTGCCAGGAGCGGCGATACCGAGGCCGCCGCCGAGGCCCTCACACGCCACTCGGACATCTCCATCAAGCAGGCCCGCGAATTTATCGCCCTCCTCGAGGACTGACCTCCCGGCCCTGCGGGGCTAGAAGTCGAACAGTTCCCCGAGCCACCCCTCCTTCTTCCTGGGGCGGCGGCGCTCGTCATAGCGCGGCTGGTCATAGCGCGGCTGGTCCCGCCGCTCGTCGTAGCGGCGGTCATCGTAGCGGCGGTCATCAGGCCGCCGGTCGTCCCTGCGCGGGTCCAGGTCGTAGAGCGGCGGCGGAATATGGCCGGGCGGCACCGGAGCGTGCGGTGGCGGCGGAGCCGGGACTGCGGGGCCCATGGTCTCGGCAGCGCGGTCAAGGATCTTGTCCAGTTCGCCGCGGTCCAGCCATACGCCTCGGCACTGCGGGCAGTAATCGATCTCGACCCCACTGCGTTCGCTCATAATCAGGTCAATTGAATCCACAGGACATTTCATGTCCCGCACAACGACCCGGCGTGACTAATAGTTCGCCGGCCCGGACGGCGGCATCAGTGCCGGCCGGAGATGCCGGCGAGCAGTTGTTCGAACGGCAACGACTCCAGGGCGGCCTGCCTGGGCTGCGGCTGCGAGCCCCGCAGCAGCCCGACGAACTCCCCCGCCGCCCGGTCGATCCGGGTGGACAGGGCCGAGCCGCCGTCGTCGTTGTTGCCCCAGTCCTGGGGACCGGCAAAGACGGCCGTGGGGGCGGTCCGGGTGCGCAGGTACGTGAACAGGGGCCGCATGGCGAAGTCCAGGACCATCTGGTGCCGGTCCGTTCCGGCTGTGGCGCCGAGCAGGACCGCCTTTCCCTCCAGTGACTTGGGGTCCAGGACGTCGATGAAGGACTTGAAGAGTCCGCTGTAGGACGCGCTGAAAACGGGGCTGACGGCAATAATGCCGTCCGATGCCTCGACGCCGGCGATCACGCCTGCCAGCTTCGGCGCCGCATAGCCGGTCACGAAGTTGTTCGCGATATCCACCGCGAGGTCCCGCAGCTCCAATACCTCGATGTCGGCGGCGTATCCGGCCGCGGCGAGCTGGCGTTCGGCGGAGGCGGCCAGCTGGTCCGCCAGCAGGCGGCTCGACGACGGGACGCCGAGTCCGGCGGAAAGAACGGTGATACGGCGGGTTTCCACGGGGTGCTCCTGGTGTGAGGCGGTGGCCGAAGCCTTGGTACATGCGTTTGCATCTACCTGTAGAAGCCGGGGGGAATGCCGTTTATTCCCGCCCCGGTTGCGCTGTCATCTTTGGGCCTCAACCGGCCGGAATGGCAACCAGGACTGGCTGGGCAACGCGGGGACCTCAGAGCAGGACGAAGCCCTCGATGCAGCTCACCGAGTTGCCGCCGACCCAGATATCGTCCCCTGCCGCATCAATGTGGACCCTGCCTGCCCGGCCCAGCACCGTTCCCTGTGCCGCAACATAGGACTCCGGCGCCCTGCCGCTGCCGATCAGCCACTGGGCCGCTCCGGCGTTGAAACTGCCGGTGACGGGGTCTTCCGCGGCGGCGTCGCCCGGTATGAAGGTCCGCACCTCGAAGCCGGCCGCGGATCCTGCAGGATGGGGGCCGATCACGCCGACCTTCAGTCCGGCCAGGGCCATGTAGTCGGGCCGGACGGAAAGCACCGCCTCCGCCGATTCCAGCAACACCCCGATCCAGTCCGGGCCGTTGACCAGCCAGGAGGCATCCAGCAGCGCCTCCCGCGGCATCCCCAAGCCGGCGGCGATGCGGGCGAGGTCCCCCTCTGCCACGGGCCCGGAGCGGGTCAGGGGCGGGGCCGCGAAGGCCAGCCGGCCGCCGTCGCGCCTGACCCTGACCAGCCCGGCCGCGCACTCCTGGACCAGCACTCCGTCCTGCCGCGGGATCCCACCGGCCTCAAGCCAGGCGTGCGCCGAGCCCAGGGTGGGGTGGCCGGCAAAGGGGAACTCCTCGCGGCCGGTGAAGATCCTGACCCGGTAGTCTGCGCCGGGGTCCGTGGGAGGCAGCAGGAACGTGGTCTCGGCAAGGTTCGTCCAGTTGGCGAACTGCTGCATCGCCTCCGCCGGGAGCCCCTCGGCGTCGAGGACGACCGCCAGCGGATTGCCGCGGAAGGGCTCGGCCGAGAAGACATCCACCTGCCCGAAGTGACGCAGGCGGGGCGCAGGGGCAGTATTCGAGGTCACCGCAGCAGGCTATCATCGGCGCCGTTGCGGCTGACAAGGCTGCCGCGGTCTGCGAGACTGCCCACATGGCTGTGAACAAAACCCGCGACGATGCCCAGAACGAGACGCAGAACAAGACCGTGGCAACCGGTGCGTCCGTCGAGGAGTTCCTGGCCGCCGTCGAGCATCCCGTACGCCGGGAGGACGGCCTCCGGCTGCTGGAAATGATGTCCGGGATCACGGGGCAGCCGGCGAAGATGTGGGGCCCGACGATTGTCGGCTTCGGCACCTACCACTACAAATACGACACCGGGCGCGAAGGCGACGCCGCCGCCGTCGGCTTCTCGCCACGGAAGGCCAGCCTGTCGCTCTACGGACTGCTGTACGGCCCCGGGGCGGCGGACCTGCTGGGCCGGCTGGGGAAGCACAAGACCGGGGCGGGCTGTCTGTACATCAACAAACTCCAGGACGTCGACGAGGCGGTGCTGGCCGAACTGATCCGGATTGGATACCGGCACGTGACCACGGTCCTGCACCACGGCTGAGAGTCCCGCCGAAGCAACGCGGGGTCACTTACAGCCCATGACGCCGTCCAACATGGACCTTAAGTGACCCCGCGTTGGAGTTAAACAGAAGGCCCCCGCGTCCGGTTCCCAGGGGAATCCGGAGGCGGGGGCCTTCCAGCAGTTCAGTCAGTCGAAAAGACTACTTGCCTGCGACTACGTCGAGTTCGATCACAGCGGCAACGTCGTTGTGAAGACGGACGTTGGCCTGGTAGGAACCAACCGACTTGATGTGCGTCGGCAGTTCAACCTTGCGCTTGTCGATGCGGCCAAGGCCAGCGGCCTCAACAGCGTCGGCCACGTCGCCCTGCTTGACGGTGCCGAACAGGCGTCCGGTCTCGCCAGCCTTGACAACGAGCTTGACCGGCTTGGCGGAGAGTGCAGCGGCCTGCTTCTGAGCGTCTTCCAGGGAAGCGTGCTCGCGGGCGGCGCGGGCAGCCTTGATGGACTCAACCTGCTTCTCGCCACCCTTGGACCAGGTCAGGGCGAAGTTGCGGGGCAGCAGGTAGTTACGTGCGTAACCGTCCTTGACCTCAACAACATCGCCTGCAGCACCGAGACCGGTTACTTCGTGGGTCAGAATGAGCTTTGCCATGTTAGTTAATCCCTTCCTTAGCCGCGGCCAGCGCCGGAGTAAGGCAGCAGAGCAACTTCGCGGGCGTTCTTGATTGCCTGTGCGATCTTGCGCTGTTCCTGCACCGTGACGCCGGTGACGCGACGGGCGCGGATCTTTCCGCGGTCGGAGATGAACTTGCGCAGCAATGCTACGTCCTTGTAGTCGATGACGGTGATGTCAGCGGCCTTCAAGGGGTTGGACTTTGGTTTGGGCTTACGGAGTTCAGCCTTAGCCATCGTGGAGCTCCTATTCGATGGAGCCCGTGGATATTGATCCACGGGATGGTGGTGATCCGACGGCGGTCAGCACCCGTCCGCCTTGCGGCGTCCGGCGGGGTCCGTCGTCGAACCTTAGATGTTGTTTAGAAGGGAGGTTCGGAATCCGGGCCGTTGCCCCAGCCGCCGCCTGCATTGCTGACCCCGGGCGTGGCCCAGGGGTCATCCTGCTGCTGTGCGGGCTGGTTGCCGCCCCAGGTTCCGCCCGAGTTGCCGCCCTGGTTTCCACCAGAACCGCCACCGAAGCCGCCGCCGCTGTTGCCGCCGCCGAAGCCACCCTGGGCACCGTTGCCGGCACCCCCACCGCCGGAGCGCTGGGTGCGGTTGACCTTGGCGTTGGCGTAGCGCAGGCTGGGGCCGATTTCATCGACCTCAAGCTCGATAACGGTGCGCTTCTCGCCTTCTTTGGTTTCGTAGGAACGGCTCTTCAGCCGGCCGGAAACAATCACGCGCATGCCCTTGGTCAGGGACTCGGCAACGTTTTCAGCGGCCTCACGCCATACCGACGCGCGGAGGAACAGGGTTTCCCCGTCCTTCCACTCATTGGACTGGCGGTCGAAGGTGCGGGGAGTAGACGCGATGGTGAAGTTCGCTACTGCCGAACCTGACGGTGTGAACCTCAGCTCGGGGTCATTGGTGAGATTGCCAATAACCGTAATAGTGGTTTCGCCTGCCATCTACTGCCTCCTTGTTCGTTCCTGCGGGGGTGAAGAGTGAAATTTGGAGCTGAGATTACTCAGCAACAACCTTCTGCTCTTCGGGGCGGGTGATCTTGGTGCGCATGATGGTCTCATTGAGGCTCAACTGGCGATCAAGTTCCTTGGCGGTAGCCGGCTCAGCGGTGAAGTTCACCACGGCGTAGATACCTTCAGACTTCTTCTGGATTTCGTAAGCCAGGCGACGACGGCCCCAGATGTCAACCTTTTCGATGGTTCCACCATCGGTCGTGATGACGTTCAGGAACTTCTGAAGCGTTGGCTCAACGGTACGCTCTTCGACCTCGGGGTCGATGATTACCATCAATTCGTAAGGACGCATATGTGAACCCACCTCCTTTGGGCTAAGCGGTTACGGCATTTCCGTAACAGGAGGTTCATTTGCGGTGCCATGTGCCCGCATTCCCCCAAGAACGGGGGCAGGGCGCAGCACAGACTTCAATAGCTTAGTGCATCGGGGCCGGATTCCGCGATTCCACGCCTGTCCAGGGTAGGCGCGCCCGGCCAGGTCCGGGAAGCCGCGTCGGCCTATATGTGGACAACCCTGTGCCATGATCGGGGAATGACCACCGGATACCAGCCCGCCGGCCCTGTCCGCCGCAGCCGGCTGCGCTTTGCCGCCATGCTCGTCGCGGGCGCCGCGGCGGCCGCGGTTACCGGCCTGACCGGGCACTGGGTGGCCGCTCCCGCCACGGGCTGGAGCGTCGCCGCCCTGACCTACGTCGCGTGGGTCTGGCTAGCGATCGGACGGTTCGACCCCGCCGAAACCCGCGCGCACGCAACAACAGAGGACCCGTCCCGCAGCATCACCGACCTGCTGATCCTGGCAGCCAACGTCGCCAGCCTGGGCGCGGTGGCCGCCGTCGTCGTTGATTCCCATGCCGGCGAGGGAAGGTCCGGCCTCGGCGGCGCGCTTCTGGCGCTGGCGTCAGTGGCCCTGTCCTGGCTGCTCGTGCAGACGCTATTCACGCTGCGGTACGCCGAGCTGTACTACAGCACGGACGGGAAAGCCGGGACGGCGGTGGGCGGCATCGACTTCAACCAGGAGGGACCGCCGCAGTACACCGACTTCGCCTACCTCGCCTCGAGCCTGGGCATGACCTACCAGGTCTCGGACACAGCACTCCAGAACCATGGCATCCGGGCGGAGGCACTCAAGCACAGCCTGCTGTCCTACCTCTTTGGCACCGTTATCCTCGCCACGACCATCAGCCTCGTGATCAGCCTGGCCTTCTAAGGGTCAGGCAGATTGCCCGTTCGCTGCCGCCCGAGTTCCGGTTCTTTGGCGGTTTCCGGGACAAAACGAGTACTGCACACGAAAACTACTCGACTTCAGCCCATGCCCTACTCGACTATTTGGGCGGCCTAGGCCCCCCGGCAGGCCCCGGCTATATTTGCAAAAGCACAGCCATTTGGTCAGGGCCTTCGCTCCATCCCCGAGCGTGACCCGGGCCTTCGTTTTGCAGGAAACATCGGCGTGCGGAGGTACATACGTCAGTTCGGGACCTGATGCTTCTCATCGGGGCCCCGGCTGAATGGTCTCGTGGGGATGGAATGGGGGCACCCATGGTGCTGTTCGGCCGCAACAAGGAACTTGCGCGGATCCTTGCGCTGATCCGCTGTCCCAGGGAGTCTGCGATGGCTGTCACGGGAGGCCACGGGAGCGGCAAGTCGGCATTGCTGGCGGAGATCCCGAACATCCATGACTACCGGACCGTGGTCTTCCGCGCCAGTCCTTCAGAGGCCGCCTGGCCTTTGTCCGGATTGGCCGCGCTTCTGAACGGCATCGACGACGCAGCGCTCGGGCCCGTCATCGATCAGTTTGCCGCCGCCTCACCGGCAGGCGAACTGGACCTTTCTGCCTGGTCACCGATGCTGCTCGCCGCACTCAGGGGACGGGCCGCGGCCAGGACGGTCGTGGTTATTGACGACGCCGACGAACTGGATTCCGCCAGCCAGACGGTGCTCGGGTTCCTGGCCCGGCGACTGGCGGGTACGGGCATCGTACTGGTCGTCAGCATGCGCAGCGAGGAGCCGGAAAGCCCCTTCGCCCGGCTTGCTTCCCTAAACGTGCAGGACCTGAGTCACAGGGACACCGTGACTATGCTCGAATCCATTTCGGCAGGGCAAGCCAGCACGGCAGCGCTGCACGCTGTGGCTGCGTTTACCGAGGGAAATCCGCTGGCGTCGATTGAACTCCACCAGGAGTTGCTGCAGCGCCAAATGCAAGGGCATTACGCCCTGCCCGTCCCCTTGCATTGGAAGGGCAGCTTCGACGCTGTACTTGCCGCCTCAATTTCGGGACTTTCGGCCCGCGCACGGCGGGCTCTCGACCTTCTTTCCCTTTCATACCGCAGCCGCGTCGGCCTCCTGGAAGAAATGCCCGGTGACTTGTGGCCCGGGATTGAGGAGCTGGTCTCGGCCGGGTTGGCGGTCCGCTCCGGTTCCTACGTGAAAATTCGGAAACAAATGCTGCGCTCCCATGTTTTCTCGGCCATGTCCCCGGAGCAAAGATCCGTCAACCATCAGGCGTTGGCTGCGGTCGCCGAAACCGAGGATCCCTTGGCCTGGCCCTGGCATCTGAGTTACACGCCTGCGGCGCGGCGGGACACGTCCTTTAGTCTGCTGCGCGTGGCCATTGAGTTGGTGAGGGCGGAGGAGATGCAATCGGCGGTGGAGTACATCGAACGGGCGCTCACGATCAACCCTTGGGAGGCTGAAACGGCCGCGCGGCTGGCTACGATCGCCGAGGTGCTGTTCCATAGGGGCGAGTTTGTCCACGCGAAACGCTATTTGGACTGGGCACAACGCATTACGCGAAACCGCGCCCTGACCCTGCGCCTCACCGGACTCGATTTCCAGATCGAGCTGATGAAGGGCAATTCCGTACGCCCGAGCATGATGCTGCGGCTGATCAAGGAGTTCGGGCACCATGACCCGGCCTACTCCGCGTGCCTCCTGTCCATCGGCGCCCTGCATATGACAGAACGCTGGCAGATCGAGGACGCCGAAGGCCTTCTCGGGGATGCGGAGCAGTATTTGGGCGAAGCATCCGGCGACGCCCTGGCCGTGAACAGGCGAGCCCGGCTTTTGACCGACGCCGTGAAGGGGGGCATCGAGCGGATCTCGCGTTCAGCTGACGTCGGTGGCAACAGCTCAGCGGCGTCGATGCTCCTTAAGGGCCGTGCCCTCAGCTATGCCGAGAACTATGAGGGGGCCCGTGACCTCTTTGCCCTCGTCCGGAACTTGAGCACGGCCAGCGATGCGAACTGGAGCGAGACAGCCCGGTACTTCGCAGCAGACAATGAGATCCGCGCCGGGAATTTTCGCTCAGCCATCGCGCTGGTAGACGAAATTGCCGACGCAGTCACGAGCCAGCAATACCACCGCGGCATGCGAAAAAACCTCCTCCTTTGGCGCGCGTTTGCAGCCGGAGACGAGGTGGAAGCCCGGTCCCGGGTCGCTGAGGCCCAACGGTTCGCCGGCGCTGACGCCCCGCCGCAAGCCACAGCGCAGCTCTTCGCGTGTCAGGGCCAATTCGCGCTGATGCGTGGCGACCTTGCCGAGGCAGGGGCCCTGCTTGCCCGGGCCGCGGAGATCGGCATGGACTTCACCAACCCCGCGCTTCTGCGCTGTGAGTCCGATCTGGTGGAAGTGCTGGTCAGGCTGGGCAATCGGCGCGAAGCCTCCCGGACGCTGACAAGGCTGGAATACCGGTCCTCCGGCCTGAAGTCCAGATGGCTGCGCCTGGCGGTATGCCGCTCAAGGGCCTTGGTGGCGGAAGGTGATCAATCCCTGGAGCTCTTCGCCCAGGCACTGGAGACATGGCAGAAGGACGATTCGATATTCGAGCGGGCCCGGACGCTGCTCTGCTATGCCGAGCGACTGAAGACCTCTGGCAGGCCCAAGGATGCGAAGAACTCGCTGCTGAGGGCAAAGGCGCTCTTCGAAGAAGCGGGCGCTGCCGCTTGGACGCAGCAAGTGGACACGCTGCTCCTCGGCGACCGCGTCGTCGTTGTTCCGGAGATTCAAAACCCGGCCCTGCTACTGCTCTCGGACCACGAACGCGAACTGGTGCAACTGGTGGCCCGTGGCCGGCGCAACAAGGAAATCGCCACCTCACTGTTCGTATCCGTTCGAACAGTTGAGGTGCGGCTTACCGGGATCTACCGGAAGCTGGGCGTCCAGTCTCGGTCCCAACTCACCTCCCTGATATCCGCCAGGGAAACGGTGCCCGAGCCGGCACGCGGGACGTCCCCGGTGGGCGTCTGAGGTGCGGGCCAGTACCAATGTCCTCGGAACTTGGATCCCGCAGATCCCACATACTTCCCGCGCTCGAACCACACCGAGTACTCCTCTCCCGTTTTTCCCCGCCGTCCCGGGCTAGCTTGGCTCCAAGAGGAATGAAGTCCGGCACTGTGCGTCTCTGCGCCGCGACGGTTCGGCACGAGAGCGGGTGGGGAATGTCGGTTGTTCGCGCGGCACGTCTGGACACGATGCGGGGGGAGACTCGGCCTGCATTGTCCTTGACCTCCCTTGCCTGCACCGCTCCCCGGACCGCCTATTCCAGGTTCCATCCGGCCGCCTCCGGCCGGATTGCCGGGTCCGCTGGCGCACGAGGGACGTACGACGGAGAGCTGGCAGCATCCGAGCCTGCCGGAACCCGGGTTCTGATGCTGCCGGACGTCGTCGACAGCAGCCGGGCGGTGACCCGGTGAGCGAACTCCTATTGATCGCAGCGAGCGGTCTGGCCCGCGAAGTGCTTGCCACGGTGCGCAGCAGCGGGCAGTACGACGTTGCCGGCTTTCTCGACGACGAGATGTCCGGGATCGACGTCGACGGCGCCCCGGTCCTGGGACGCATCGATGACGCGGTCAATTATGCGCACGCGTTCGTGCTGGTCTGCCTGGATTCCGGCCCGGCCCGGAAGACCGTGGTGGACCGCCTGGCCGCCATGGGTATTGCCCACGCCCGCTACGCCACGGTGATTGACCCGTCGGTCCGGATACCGGAAGGGTGCCGGATCGGCCGGGGCAGCATCCTGCTGCGCAACGTCACGCTGACAGCCTCCGTCACGTTGGGCTCGCACGTGGTGGCCATGCCGTCGGTAACGTTCACACACGACGACGATGTGGCGGACTTCGCGACCTTCGCCGCCGGAGCGTCGCTGGGCGGCGGCGTCCGGATTGGCACGGCGGCTTCCCTTGGGATGAATTCCAGCGTCCGGGAACGCACCTCGGTGGGAGCCTTCGCCACCGTGGGGATGGGCGCCGCGGTACTCAGTAACGTGCCCGACGGCGAAACATGGGTGTGCATGCCGGCCCATGCTATCGACCGGGGGTCCTTCTGCATCGGAAGTGGTAAATGAACCCGGGACTGGGTGCACAGGCCGAGGGCGCGTTTGAGACGGCATACGCCGATTTCCCGGGCTCCCGCCAACGTTCGCTCCATCCCGCAGCGCTACCTGGGGGCAAGGTGAGCACCGCATGACCGTGAATTCCAGCAAACACCGGGCCAGGAAGGATCAGTTGCCCATCCTGACCACACACCCCGAAGCGGAATCCAACCTCACGGCATCGGTGAGGCGGGGTGCCATCTGGTCCGCAGGAGCCACGATTTTTCTCCGCCTCGGCAATATCCTCCTTATGGCGGTGGTCGCCCGGATTGTCTCCCCTGAAGAACTGGGCATCTTCGCCCTGGCCGTCACGGTGCACGCTGTGCTCGTCACGATGGCTGAACTTGGCGTTGCCAGCGCCATCGCCCGGTCAGACCTTGATGTGGACAAGATTGCACCAACGATTGTCACTGTCTCAGTTGTGAGCAGCTTGGTCCTCGCGGCCCCGATGGCTGTCTTCGCGGATCAGATCGCCCAATTTGTCGGCAATGAAGATGCCGGTACGGCGTTAAGAATCCTCTCGATTGGCGTCGCCCTAATCGGACCCTTGGCCGTACCCGGAGCACTGTTGCAACGCGAATTCAGGCAAAAGATCCACTTCTGGGCGTCAGCGGCCGCGTTCATTCCTGGCAGCGCCACGTTGATTGTCCTTTCCATCTTGGGAGACGGGACAGAGGCGTTCGCATGGTCCAGAATCGTTGGACAGTTGGTCACGGCCGGAGTCATCCTCGCTTGTTCCTCCCGCTTGTACCTACCCGCACTCAACACTTCCCTGCTGCGACCGCTCCTCGCCTTCGGACTGCCGCTTGCAGCGGCTAATCTCCTGAGCCAGGTCCTGCTAAACGCAGATTATGTCTTTATTGGACAACTCTTGCCGGCAGCAGATCTCGGAATCTACTTTCTTGCCTTCGGCATCGCGATGTGGCCCACGTCCGTGATCGGATCCATGCTCAACAGCGTGGTTCTCCCTGCAGCGTCCGGGGTCCTGCGTGACGGAGGCGACGTGGCGGTGGCGATGGTGCAAGGCGCACGGACTATATCGCTGGTCGTTTTCCCTTTGGGTGCGTTCCTTTTTACATTTGCAGATCAACTCATCTTGACCATCTATGGACCGGCCTGGGTTTCCGCCGGTCCAGTGCTGTCGATCCTGGCGGCCTACGGGGTACTCTTCGTTTTTGGGCTGTTTATGGCAAACATCATGATCGCCATGGGTAAAACAGTGATCCTTTTCGGCGTCCAGGCGGCAGCCCTCGCCGCCCTCATCCCGGCACTTTGGACGGGCATAACCCTCTGGGGCCTTGAGGGCGCCGCCATCGCCCACATCGTGGTCGCCGGTGCCGTCACTTCTCCGGTCTACCTTCTGGGCCTTCGCCGATCTTCGTCTCTCCGTCTCAGCGTTCTCTTCAGGGCCATTCGGGCTCCGGCACTGTCAGCAGGAATCACGGCCGTCATCGCATGGATTATTACCCTCCCCTTCCGAGGCACGGGGCTATCCCTCCTTGTTGGCGGATTCGTGGGCTTGGTTGTCTACACCCTGCTGAACCGCCAGGCCCTGGCCGACCTGCTACCCGGTACGGCAGGAGGCCTTCTTCGGGGCCCCGCATTCCGTCCAACAGCTTGGCTAACCCTACGGAGGAAAAAACTGTGAGAAACAGCTTCTATCCCAGGGTTCGAGATACTGACGATGCGCTCAGGGAAAGCGTGCGAAACCAGGAATCTCGGGGCGTCACATCAGCCCGGAAGCGTCCCCTGCGAATCGGCATCGGCCTTGCGGGAATGCAGTTCGGTGGCTGTCAGATCAATGCACTCGATCTTGCTAAGGAGCTGACCCGACGGGGACACCAGGTGGTCGCATTTGCAGTTCACGATGCGCCTCTGATCTCAGTGGCACCCCTGGCGGACAAACTGGGCATTCCGCTGCATATCCTGCCCGCCGAGAAGAACCCGTTTCTGCAGGCGCGGCATGTGGCCACGCTCGTCAGCGATCATCGACTGGACATCGTCCATGTCTTCGGAGCCTGGCTCGCCCAGCCGACCACGCTGGCGCTATGGTCACGGCCGGAAACAGGGCTCGTGGTGACCAATTGGACAATGGACAATTTCAAGGGCCTGCCACCGATGACACCCCTGATCCTCGGAACCGAGTCGTTACGGGAGGTGGCGGCCCGCGCGGTGCGCTCAGCACCGGTGTGGCTGCTCGAGCCCCCCGTCGACACGACCGCTGACCAGCACGACGAGCGGGCGCGTGCCGCGTTTCGGGACCAGTGGTCCGTGGGCGGCACCACGACCTTGCTTGTCATTGTTTCCCGCCTGGACTTCGATATGAAGGCCGAGGGGATTGCCCATGCGATTCGGACGATGGAGCTTTCGCGGGATCCGGCACGTCAGCTCGCAGTGGTTGGTGGCGGCGACGCCCAACACGCGCTTACCCAGCTGGCGGACGAGGTGAACACCGCTCTCGGTTGGCGCGCCGTGGTGATGACCGGACCTTTGGAAGATCCCAGTCCGGCCTACAGTGCCGCCGACCTCGTCCTTGGCATGGGCGGCGCGGCTCTCAGGGCCCTCGCTTTCCAGAAGCCGCTAGTGGTACTCGGTGAAGGTGGATTCTCGAAACCGTTCACCCCCGAGACGGTTGGCTACTTCCTGCATGAGGGCTTCTACGGACGCGGCAACGTCGACGATCCAGTCAGCTCCTTGCACACGAGTATCGTGTCCACGCTCGCACTCGCCCGGTCCAGTGATCTTGCCCAGTGGGGGCGCCAAATCCTGTTGACCCGTTTCTCGCTTTCGAGAGCGGCCGACAGACTGTTGACGTTTTATGACATCGCCCTCGAGCGAACCACCAGTTTTCGCCGGGCGGCGGACGCAACATACGTCTCAGGCCGATACCTTGCGGGACGCTCGCGTCACGCATGGCAGGCCGTGAAGGGGAGGCATCAGTGGCGACCGGAATGAAGCGCATGGCCGTTGTCACGCCCAGTTACGGGCCGGACAGCGAACTCTGCCGCGACCTGAACCGCTCCGTCCTGCGGTGGACTCCGGAGGACGTCCGGCACCACATCATTGTGCCCAAGCAGGACATGCCAGTCTTCCGGATGCTCGCCAATGACCGGACCATCATTCACGACGACAGGGAATTCCTGCCCTCAACGATCCGTCGGCTGCCGCTGCTGAACATGTGGATCAATACGCGGCGGCCCTGGCATCCCGTGCGTGGCTGGATCACACAGCAGCTGATCAAACTCGCTGCCGCGGCGGCCCTTGACGCTGATGCGGTGCTGCTCATGGATTCGGACATGGTGCTCGTGGCCCCCACCGACCTGGAGTCGTTCCAGCATGACGGCACCCTTGAGCTCTACAGGCAGCCCGGTGCCGTCCACGCGGGCCTACCCCGGCACCGCCAATGGCTGGAGTCATCGCACGGTCTTCTGGGCCTGGACGAGCCCGGGCCTGAGGACCTCACTGACTACATCTGCTGGCCCTGCGTATGGGACCGGGAAACCGTGCGGTCCCTGCTCCGGCGCGTGGAGGATGTCCAGCAGATCCCCTGGCAGACTGCCGCGGCTTCGCAGCTCCACTTCTCCGAAATGATGCTCTATGGCGCCTATGTTGACGGCGTTCTTGGCGGATCGCCAGCGACGACTTCGTCAATGAACAGTGTTGCCTACTCGGCAGAAACACCGTTGGATCTCGACGAGATCAGCGCGCTGCTACGCGGCGCCGGTACCGTGCAGTCCGTGATGATCTCGGCGAAGTCCGGGATCTCCTACGACGTACGGGCGCAGGCCCTGCAGGAATTCGCGGACTTCGTGTCCGGCAGTGGCAGCAAAACTGGCGGTGCAGGATGACGGCGATCCAGCACCGCGTCAGCGGGTTGTTGAGGGTTCTGAAGACCCAGGGGACGGCCGGCGTGGCCACGGCTGTGGCGAAACGCCTGGTGGACAGAATCAACGAACGCGTGGACCTGGCAGTTGCTGAACTGCCGGTGCGTCCCGAGGACCTCGCCGACTCCGGTGCCCTGCTGCCTGCCGCAGCGAGGGCTGCCGGGGGAAGGAAAATGCGGATCGGCTGGGTCTGCGCGCCACCATCGGCCGGTTCAGGCGGCCACACCACGCTGTTCCGGATGGTTGAAATCGCCGAGCAGCGGGGCCACGAGTGCACCTTGTTCCTCTACGATAAGAATTCCGATGATGTGTCCCGGCACGAAGCTGTCATCAGGGAGCACTGGACGGGCTTGAAGGCGGGCGTCCACAGCGCGACTGCCGGTATGGCCGGCATGGACGCGGTTGTGGCCAGTTCCTGGGGGGCCGCCCACGTGGTGGCCATGCGTGCCCCGACAACGGCCAGCAGGTTCTACTTCATCCAGGACTTCGAGCCCTACTTCTACCCGAGAGGGGCGCTCTACAGCTTCGCCGAGGACACGTACCGGTTCGGATTCACCAATATCGCGCTCGGCGAGATGATAGCGACCAGGCTCCGGACGGAAGTTGGCATTGAACCTGACGTCGTCGTGCCCTTCGGCTGCGACGACGTTCAGTACAGGCTGTTGCCACGGGACGACTCGGCAGCACCACGCTCCGGCGTGGTTTATTACGCGAAACGCAGCGTGGACCGCCGGGGGTACCTCTTGGCCAAACTCGCCCTCGAAGAGTTCCATAGTGAGCACCCCGACCAGGAGATCCACGTGGTCGGCGACCGCGTTACAAACTGGTCCGTTCCGGTCACCAACCACGGGTCCCTGACCCCAAAGGACCTGAACGTTCTCTACAACCGGACCATTGCCAGCCTCTCTCTGTCCTTCACGAACATCAGCCTTGTCCCGGAAGAGCTGATGGCAGCAGGAAACGTCCCGGTGATGAACGACCACGAGTTTTCCCGGGCGGTCCTGGACGCCCCGCACGCCATCTGGGCAAAACCCACACCCCGGGCGATCGCCCGTGCGCTGTCCAACGCCGTCACGGCCCCGGATATCGACGGGCGGGCCCGGCTCCTCAGCGCGCCGGGCGGCCGCGGTTGGACAACCACGGCAGTGCTGGTGTCCGAGACTATCGAGGCGGTCTGCGCAGAGCCAGGCACCAGCCGGCCCGAAGCCCGGGAACTGGGAGCGCACAAATGAGCCGGACAGTCGAGGACGGGCCCGGACGGTCCGCCCGCGGACGCCGTTCCAGTCTGCCTGCCGCCGTCCAGGCAACGACCGGGGTTCCGTTCCTTATTCGCGCCATGGCTATTTGCATCTTCTTTTTCCCGTCCTCAATGGTGTTCAAACCCATTGGGGCCGCGGGGACGGTACCAATGATCCTGGCCGTCGTTGTATTTGGGCTGTGGGTTTGCAGCAGCATCTTTGGCCTGCATGATCCGCTCCGGGTCAGGCATCCCGGCCGATTGGCTGTGGGCGTCCTCTTCCTCGCAACCAGCGCGTCCTATGTGGCCCTGTACGCCGGCATCACGGGCGGCAGCACGGAAGTGGCCCGCGCATCCGGTGACCGGTGGATGATCCTGTTGCTGGCCAGCTCAGGCATCGTCATTGCCCTGGGCGAAGTCGTGCGGACCATGGACGACGCCATTGTCTTCATCCGGGCGCTGCTGGCCGGCGCCATGTTCTGCTGCCTTGTCGCAGCGGTGCAGTTCTTCTTCCATTTCAACCCTATGGAATGGTTCCGCATCGCGATGCCCGGCTTCGACTATAACGGCGGCGACACTCCGTTCCAGTCACGTGGAGCCCTGCTCCGCGTTGCGGGCAGCACGTTCCACTCCATCGAACTGGCCGTGGTGTCGGCGATGCTACTGCCCCTGTCGATCTGGCGTGTGATCTACGATCGGCACAGGCCACTGATACTTCGGTTGCTGGGGCCCTCACTGCTGATCTTCGCCATCGCATCCACAGTGTCCCGCTCCGGGATCCTCGGGCTCATAACAGGTCTGGCGATGTTCATTCCCCTCCTTCCGCGGACGCCCCGGCTGTGGGCCCTGCTGGCGGCACCGCTGGTCCTGGGAGCCCTCTTCCTGGGCGTGCCGGGGCTGGTCAGTACGCTCACTTCCACTGTGACGTCGTCGGATTCCGACCCATCCATCACGACCCGGACCAACAACTTCCCTCGAGTCGAGGCGATGGTATCCGACCGCCCCTGGCTGGGCCTGGGCCCGGGCAACTACGTTGCGGATTCGGCGATACACATCCTCGACAACCAGTACCTCAATGCGGCCGTTACGCAGGGCCTGGTAGGGCTGGTGGCCATTACCGTCTATCTCGTTTTGCCCGGCGTCAGCAACATCATGGCTGCGCGCAGCACTCGTGATCCCCAGCTCAGGTCACTGGCCGGTGCCGTGGGGGCCGGAGCCATCGTCGCGGGTGTCTGCTCCCTGACGTTCGATTCAATGTCTTTCCCGGTCTTTGCCCTCACCTACCCGGTCCTCGTGGGATTGGGCGGCGCCGTGTGGCTGATGATCAGGAACGAGACAAAGTCCGCCGTGCGAGACGAGTCATACCTATCCCTGCCTGTCCCAAACGTAGGAGCAGGCCGACCCCCCAAAGGAGAAGGCCCATGGATCCGATAGCAGTCTTCCGGACGATATGGCAGCACAGGATTGTGGCGATTCCGATCGTCTTGCTGACCGCTCTGGCAAGCATCTACGTCTATCAGTTCGCGCCCCGGTCATACGAGTCGTCCGCGACCTACGCCATGATCAATCCGGACATTCCAAGCGAGTTGGATGTGGTCAAGAACCCGCAACTGGGCGACCTCAACCCCAAGAACCCCTACTTGCGTTCATCGGATCCCTCCCTGATTGTCCAAGTCATGCTGACGAAGATGAATGCGACCTCAACGGCGGACCTGCTGGCCTCCCAGGGTCTGGGCGATCACTACACCGTCAGTCGGGGTGTCGGCGGTATCAACGGCTTCCTGGTGGACATAACCGGCGAGGGTGAATCACCGGAAAAGTCCATAGCCACAACGCTGGCCCTGGGTAAGCTCCTGCAGCAGTACCTCTACGATGCGCAAAAGGTCAATGGTGCCGACGATGCCTACCTCTTTTCCTCCATCGTGGTGGCCACCCCTGATAAAGCAACGGAACAATTCTCCAGCAGGCTTCGGGCACTCATCGTCGTTTTATTGTGTGGCGCGGTGTTGATGTTCGGTGCCGTGTCGGTTGCCCGTTCGATGGCCGTGTCCAGGGAACGGCGGAAGCTGCTATCAACCAAACCGGAAGGACGGGCCAACAGTCGGCGGGGACCAACGGTGGACAGGTTCCGGGACGAACAGACAGGTCCGTCGAGCCCCGCGGTGATGGGCCCACACTTTGACGGAGGACACAGCCAGGACGAATCCAAAAACCCAAAGGCAGCGCGGGAACACCGTCTGGCCGGGGTCAAGAGATGACAGAGGTGACTGCGGAGGATCCGGTCCACCTCGGATACCTTGTCCCTGAATTCCCGGGGCAGACGCATGGTTTCTTCTGGCGTGAAATCGGCGTCCTAAGACGGCTCCGCATCCAACCGGACATCGTGTCCACACGACGCCCCCGTAATGGCTCCGCCAACCAGGAGTGGGGTGGGCTGGCCGAAAGCCTCACCACCTACCTGGTGCCGTCCTCCCTGCCGGAACTTGTGTCCATGGTGCGGGAGCTGCTGACGCCGGGTCCCAGCCACATGGCGGAAATCATCCGGGCAGCCAGTGAGATGTCGGGGCAACGGCTCCGCCCGTTCCCCCGACCTCGCCACTTCCGCGCCCTTGCCAGGCAGTTGGCCTGGATTGCCCTTGGCGCCCGGCTTTCGGGCCTGGCCCGGGAGCGTGGCTGGCAGCACGTCCACGTCCATTCCTGCGGCAACGCCGCAAACATCGCCCTGTATGCCCATCTCCTGTCCGGCCTGCCGTACAGTCTGACTCTGCACGGACCCCTTGACGATTACGGCCCCAACCAGGCGCCCAAGTGGGCCAATGCCGCTTTCTCGATCGTCATCACCGACGCATTGAACGGCGAGGTCAGGCGGTCCTTGGGAGCGGCAATCCCGCGGCACATTGCAGTCGCCCCTATGGGCGTGGATGCCGAAGAGTTCAGCAGGGCAACCCCATACGCACCCCGGCGCGGCCAGGAAGCCTTTCGGCTCTTCTCTTGCGGCCGCCTCAATCCCAGCAAGGGCCACGACGTGCTTCTCGCCGCAGTCGCGGAAATGCTGCGGGACGGTGCCGACGTCGAACTTACGATTGCCGGGGAGGATGAGTCCGGCGGCGGCGGATACCGTCGCGAACTGGAACGCCTGATTGACGTTCACGTCCTTCAGCACCATGTCCGGCTCCTCGGCGCTGTGCCGGCCTCACGCATCCGCCAGGAACTCGACCGGTCCCACGCCTTCGCTCTCGCGAGCCACGCAGAGCCTCTCGGGGTAGCCATCATGGAGGCGATGTGCATGGGGGTTCCGGTAGTGGCAACAGCTGCTGGAGGGGTCCCTGAGCTCGTGTTGGATGGCACCGGGTTGCTGGTCAGTCCCGGGAATCCGAAGGAGCTGGCCGGCGCCCTCATGCGGCTGATGACGGATCCGGAACTGAGCGGTGCCCTTGGCGACGCCGGCCGTGAGCGGGCCACGACCGCCTTCGGGCACCGCCGGAGCGCAGAGGTCCTGGTGCAACTGGTCCGCTCAGAGATCGCCTCGAGGGCAGAGCAGCCCGAAGTTGGAGCCGGCGCAGGCCACCCATCGCATTCCGCTCATTTTTTCAGAGCCGCAGGGTAATCGAGTCCGGCGCATCAGCAGGGAGTTGAGATGTCCACACATCCCCGAGGAGTAACGGCCGCCAAGAGCCCCCAATCCCGGAGAGTAGCGCAGACAGCCATCGCCGGACTTGCGCTAGCGGCGACGCTTAGCGCCTGCCAGGCCTTCGAGGTGGCGCCGGCGGACACTTCCGCCACGTCCCTGGCAGAGCTTCCACGGATCCCCTGGGAAGGAGGACCGGCGTATTTTGACCAGTTTGCCAGAGCGTCTGCCGCCGGTTGGAATGATCCCGCATTTTTTCCCATCGCCGTCTTCATGGGCAAACCTGAGCACGCCCCCCAGCTAAAAGCTGTGGGCATCAACACGTACATGGGGGCTGAGCATGACGGCTCGGCGCTGTCGACCATCACGGACGACGGACTCTTCGTCCTCGCCCAGGACGAATGGTCACCCGCCGAGGTGGGAGATGACGGTCGCGTCGTCGGTTGGTTCGTGTCTGACGAATGCGACATCGGGCTGGGCTGCACAGGGGCGGACGCCGCCGCAAACCTGGTCGACCAGCAGGGAAAGGTCGCCAGGACCCGCGGCCTCAACGACGGGCGCTTCGCCATGGCCAACTACTCCAATGGCGTTCTGGACACCTACTGGGCCCAGGGTTCAATGGCGGGGCTGATGGAGGTGGTTGACGTTGCCAGCGTGGACAAATATGCGTATACCAGTCCCTTCGTCGATGGCCAGATCGTCCATTCGCCGCATTGGCCCGAAGGCGCCAAGCCAGCCACCTCAGCCGCATATGGCTGGTTGCTGGACCGGATGCGGTCGTACCAGGACCCGGCTGGAACACACCCCAACTGGATTTTCGTCGAGTCGGCCATGCCGCTCCTGACGGACCAAGGCTCATTGACCATCTCCGTGGAACAGTTGGAAGGGGCTGCCTGGTCGGCCATCATTCACGAGGCGAGGGGATTGGCGTACTTCCAGCACAACAACGGCTCACGATGCGGTTTTTACTCCCTAGTGGACTGCGATGCCGAACGACTCAGCGCTATCCGGGCCATCAACAAGGGCATCACGGCCCTCGCCCCGATCCTGAACACGCAGTCGTATCAGCACAGGTTCAACACCACCACGGAAACCATGCTCAAGACGTACAAGGGGTCCGCCTACATCTTCGCAGGCATCGGCCTGGGGCAGTCACCCGGCGCCAAAGCCTTCGCCCTCCCGGCGGGAGTCACCGGTTCAACCGTGGAAGTCGTTGGTGAAAACCGGACCCTAAGTGTTGTGGACGGATCCTTCACCGATACCTTCGCCAGTGAGTTCTCCCACCACACGTACAAGGTGGCCATCTAGGAACGGAGCAAGACCGCCGGTCACTGTGCGGGCTGTCGCAGGCTGATGGGATCTCCAAGGGCGGCGGCTTTAAGGACGTCCGCGTGACGCCTCAGGCACAGCACGCCGTCGAATCTCGCCGCGGCCTCCGCTGCAAAGCCTCCAGCTGTGCGGTCCGTCATTTGATCGCGGGTAAACGAGACCATTGCCTCCACCAGCTCGTCCTCGTTGGTCTGGCGCTGGAATCGCGCCGCAGTCATGCTTTCCCAGTCCACTTCCAGGGGGTTGCCAAGCGGGTTGGGGACAAGCCGCCCCCATTCCGGGCGGTCGGCCAACTGTTCAACGGCACCGCCCACATCACTGATGATTACCGGCACGCCAGCCACCAGGGCCTCCATTGACGAAAGGGCCCATCCCTCGAAAAATGAGTCCAGGACGAAGCCGTCGGCTGCTGACAGCAGGACGCGCGGATGAGGCGAATGATCCCGCAAGTGCAGCCGGTCCCCGTTCTGCATCCTGTCCTTCAACCCCACCACCTGCCCCGCATAGGCCGTGTCGTCGGGGCGCCCGCAGATCAGCAGGTGGGCTTGGGGGACCGTGCCTGCAACCCGCGAAAACGCCGAGGCGAGGCCGTACGTGTTCTTCTGAATGCAGTGGCGTGACAGGGACAGGAACAGATATTCGTCATTGAGTCCGAGTATCTTCCGGGCCTGTTCACGTGGCACCGCCTGCTGACGGTGCGCCGGAAGGCCATTGGGGATGGTCACCACAGAGGCCGGATCGCAGCCGCTGTGGATGGCCAGGTACTGCCGGCGGACCATTTCGCTGACGCTCACCAGCCCTGCAAGTAATTGACGGCGTCCCGCGACTTCCGACGTGGCCGCGTTGAACTCGTTATGCATCCCGTGCAGCGTCTCTATGGCAGGCACCGAACACCTTGCTGCCGCCTCGAGAACCCAGTTGGGGGCGCCATGGATACTGAGCACGTCGGGTTTCCAGTCCCGGATCCAAGCTTCGCAGTTTTCCCGGCCCACACTGGCGATTTCGATGCCCTCCTTCCGGAGGACCTGTCCCAGGCGCCCAAGAGGAGTCGCGCGATCCCTGGGAGTATGCAGGACTGCCACACTCAGGCCGAACTGCGGCAGGCCCCGAGCCAGGAATCCGACCACCTCGTCCATGCCACCGGCATCCAGCGTTTCGGTCGCGATCAGGCACCGGACATTTGCGCTGCCCTGATCCTGGCCGTGCGGAGGGTTTGGGGGATGAGCCACTTCAGCCGTGACCGGGTCGGGCCACTGTATTTGCCCCTGAGTACTGGCGGGGACGAGCGGCTTGGCCCAGTCCTCCACCGGCGCAATCTCCAGCGTGAGGGACCGGCTCAGGTGCCCCCGCACCAGCTGCCTGACCCCGGCGGGTACGAGCGTGGAATGTCGCTGCATGAACAGGAAAGTTCGGGTAACGAGTTCGCGCCCGAGCCTCCGGGGATCGTTTAGCTTGTTCACGGGATGTGTCGTCCCTCCCACTCGTTGGGCCGGATGGCGCGCCGGCGTCCCGGTAAAGCGAACAGTGCGTGGCCCCCCGGCGTCCGGTGCAGAAGCCGGGCCACGCACCGGACCAGCCGGTTTACCGCTTTGCAGTCCGGAACCGGGGGCTGCACGCGAAGCTGGCCTCTGTGTCTGACAACCGTAGACACGCCAAACCCCTGTTCATAGCTGTAGTCACCGGGGTCTGTGGGTATCCGCACCAGGTATGTGGTGCCCGCCGGAACGCCAGGCTAGGCAGCAGTCCGGAAGAACAGTTCGGTCACCTTCGCCAGCCGGTAGGGGTCCTCGACGCCGCAGAGTTCACGGGCGGAGTGCATCGAGAGCAGGGGCACGCCGACGTCGACCGTCCGGATGCCGAGGCGCGTCGCGGTCAGCGGACCAATCGTCGAGCCGCACGGCATCACGTTGTTGGAGACGAACTCCTGGTACGGGATGCCGGCGTCCGCGCACAGCCGCGCCCAGAGGGCGGCGCCGGTGGCGTCCGTGGCGTAGCGCTGGTTGGCATTGATCTTCAGCAGCGGCCCGCCGTTCAGGGCCGGCCGGTTGGCCGGATCGTGCCGCTCGGCGTAGTTCGGGTGGACGGCGTGCCCGGCGTCGGCGGACACACAGAACGACGCCGCGAAGGCCTGCCGCCGCTGGCTGGCCGAGGCCCCCAGACCGTCGGAAATGCGCACCAGAACGTCCTCGAGGATGGGTCCGCTCGCCCCGGAACGGGAGGCGGAGCCGATCTCCTCGTGGTCGAACGCTGCCAGCACGGCAATCGGCGTCCCGGCCGGCACGGGAGCGGCGGCGTGGTTGATCAGCGCCGCGAGCCCGGCATGGGTGGCCGAAAGGTTGTCCAGCCGGCCGGAGGCGAAGAACTCGCCCTTCGCGCCGAACACGACAGGGGCCTGGGTGTCTGCGATCACGACGTCGTAGCCGCCGATCTTCGCAGCGTCCACGTCCGCGCCGGCCACCCGGTCCGCCAGCAGCCCCAGCAGGTCTTCGCCCGCCGGATCCCCGAGGCCGTAGACCGGGTTCATGTGCTGCTGCTTGTCCAGGGCCAGCCCGTCGTTCACAGCACGGTCCAGGTGGATGGCCAGCTGCGGGAAGCGCAGCAGCGGCCCGGTGGCGGTGAGGTGCTGGGTGCCGTCCAGCATCACCAGCCGCCCGGCGAGCTGCAGTTCGCGGTCCAGCCAGGAGTTGAGCAGCGGCCCGCCATAGACCTCGACGCCGGCCTGCAGCCAGCCGAACCTGCCCGTGGTGGGTTTGGGCTTGAGCTTGAACGACGGCGAATCGGTGTGGGCGCCCAGGATGTGGAACCCCGTGGTGGGACCGGCCGACGCCGGCGTCACCCAGGCGATGATCGCGCCGTCGCGGATCACGTAGAACTTCCCGCCGCCGTCGCCCGCATCCCAGGGCTGCAGTTCATCCAGGGCCGTGAAACCTGCCTTGTCCAGCCGGCGGGCGGCCTCGTGGACTGCATGGAAGCTCGACGGCGACGCGGTGACATACGCGCCGAGGTCCTGGATGTGGGCTGCGGCGTTGGGCTGTGAAGGCATGGCTCCGAGTCTAGCGCCGTGCCGTCGGCTGGAAGGGCTCTACACGGTGACGTTGAGTCCGGCCGTGTACCCGCCGGATACCGAACCGGCCATCGTGGCGAGCTGGTAGATGCCGCCGTCCTCGCCGAAGACGTTGTCAGACTTCAGCGTGGTCCGCGGGAAGTTCCGGGCGCTGGCTTCGTAGCCGGCCGAGGCGTAGACGTCCTTGCAGGCGGCGTCCGTCAGCGCGATCTGGGACACCGCGAGGACCTGGCCGGCCGCCGTCGCGTTGTCCATCGACTCGAAGACTTCGAAGTGGATGTGCGGCCAGCGCCCGCTGTAGGCGCCGGGGAAGATGGTCCGGAAGGTGACCTGGCCGTTGGCGTCGGCCTCCTGCACGCCGCGGAGGTAGTTCTCGTTCTTGAGTCCGGCGTCGTACATGGAGTATTTGCCGTCCTTGTCGCAGTGCCAGGCGTACACCGCAGCCCCGGCCAGTGGCGCGCAGCCGTTGGCGTTGTCGAGCAGGGTCAGCGTGACGGCGAGAGGCACTCCGCCGGCCGTGGTGCTGGAGGTGCCGAAGCTGGAGGTGATGTCCTGCCGGACCACGCCCGAGGCCGCCAGCACATTCGGGCCGTTGGAGCCGTCGCCGGGGTAAGGTCCGGTCCGGCGGTCTCGTGGGGGATTTCGACGCCGCACTCGGCGATCGCGCGGGTCAGGGTCGGCGAGGCGGAGGCCGTGCCGGAGGCTGTGGCGGCTCCGGAGGCTGCCGGCGTCGACCCGGCCGTGGCTGCGGACGTGGCGGGCGCGGCCCCCGTGGAGGAACCGCCCGGCGTGCAGGCGGCGAGGGCCGCGGCCGTGCCGGCGCCGAGGAACAGGCCAAGCGAGCGGCGGCTCATGAGCGTGGAGAGGTCGAATTCCGGGCCGCGGTCGTGGTTGGGGTGCGGTTCGTGCGGCGGCGGCGTTGAAGTCATGCGTCCATGGAACACCGACGCACTATGCCCTGGCTAGGGCCTTCCTGTGAGCATGCTGTGGTTCGAGCCGGAGCCGTCCCGGCCGGCGGCTGGGCGCCGGACATGCCCTCCCCGGGCTGCCAAGGCTGGGCATGTCCCGCCGACCCGCGGGACATGCCCTCCCCTGGCCGCGCCGGGTGGACATCATGCCATCATGTCCACCGCAGAGACCCAGGACTGGACATGTCCCGTGGTGCGGACTCGCCAGTGGCCCCGGGCCGTGTGCCCGGGACTGGGCATGTCCCTGCGGGAGCTACGACGCCGGGCCGGCACCCACCGTGGCGTCTTCTGCCGGCGCTACGGCGGAGGCATCGCCCGGTTCACCGGTCGCACTGGCCTTCGCGCCGTTCCTGCGGTAGCGCCAAACGCCGACACCGACCACGACGGCCGCGAGGGCCAGGGAGAGCAGCAGGGATTCGCGCGTGGAATCCAGGAACACCATGCCGACCAGCAGCGCGACGATGCTGACGATCGCCACCCAGGTCAGGTACGGGAAGAGCCACATTTTGAGCTGCAGGTCCTTGGCCGCGGCCCCCATGCGGCGGCGCAGGATCAGCTGCGAGCCGGCGATCACGAGCCACACGAACAGGGCGATGGCACCTGAGGTGTTGACCAGGAACAGGAACACGGTATCCGGGGCGATGTAGTTCAGGCCGACCGTGATGAAGCCCACCACGGTGGAGGCCAGGACTGCGGCGGCCGGAACGCCGCGCTTCGAGATCCGCATCCAGGACCGCGGCGCGTCGCCGCGGCGGGAGAGTGAGAACAGCATCCGGCTGGCCGTGTACAGGCCCGAGTTGAGGCAGGACAGCACGGACGTCAGCACCACGATGTCCATGATGGTGCCGGCGCCGGGGATGCCGTACAGCTCGATCACGGCCACGTACGGGCTCTTGGCCACGGAGGCGGAGTTCCAGGGCAGGAGGGTGACCACGATCGCGATGGAGCCGATGTAGAAGACGAGGATCCGCCAGACGGTCGACTTCACGGCCTTCTTGACTGCGTCGACGGGGTTCTCGGATTCACCGGCCGCGATGGTGGCGATCTCGGCGCCGAAGAAGGAGAAGACCACCACGAGGATCCCCGCCAGCACCGCGCCCGGACCGTTGGGCATGAAGCCGCCGTTTTCCAGCAGGTTGCTCATGCCGGGGGCAGGAACGCCCGGGATGAAGCCCAGGATCGCCGCGACGCCGAACAGCAGGAACAGCACGATCGCGGCGACCTTGATGGAGGCGAACCAGAACTCGAACTCACCAAAAGACTTCACCGAACCCAGGTTGGTCAGGGTCAGCAGGACCATCAGGAGCAGCGCCCAGACCCACTGGTCGATCCCAGGAACCCAGCGGTGCATGATCGCCGCGCCCGCGGTGGCCTCGATGCCCAGCACAATGATCCAGAACCAGGCGTACAGCCAGCCGATGCTGAACCCTGCCCAGCGGCCCAGGGCTTTGTCAGCATAGGTCGAGAAGGATCCTGTCTCCGGGTTGGCCGCAGCCATCTCACCCAGCATCCGCATGACGAGAATGACGACGAGTCCTGCCGCCGCGTAGGCAACCAGGATGCCGGGTCCCGCCTGCTGGATCGCCGCGCCGGAGCCGACGAACAGTCCGGCGCCAATCACGCCGGCGATGGCGATCATGGACAGATGCCGGGGTTTCAGGGATTTGGAGAGCTGTGGGTCAGCCTGCATGAAGCGCCGTCCTTCGTGGATTGTTCGGCCCGCGGGTGGAGCATAAAAGTTGTGTGGCGGACCACATTGACGTTTCACCCTAGACCGCGCGGGGAACCGCCCGTTCTGTGCAATCCCACAAATGACGGACGGGCAATCCGGGCACAGCTCCAGAAATGGGGCCTATGAAGCAAGGGAAGTTGCCTCACAGGCAATTCTCAAATGTGCCTGAAACCACGCCTTCAGACTCGCCGCGCGGGCCAGCCGGCCGCACCGGCCCCGGGATCAGTAGTCCGGATTGCTGGGCACCACCAGGCCGGTCTCATACGCGTACACAACGGCCTGCACCCTGTCGCGCAGGTGCAGCTTGGTGAGGATCCGGCGCACGTGCGTTTTCACGGTGGCTTCGGAGAGGAAATACCGGTGCGCGATTTCGGCGTTGGAGAGCCCCTCGGCCATCGCCCCAAGCATCTCGGTTTCGCGCGGGGTCAGGTCCTCCAGCAGGGGATCCCCGGCCGCCCGGACGCCGCCGGATGATGCGGAGGATTCTTTGCCCGTGGCGCTGCCGGCCGCTGCCCCTGGACCCGCCCCTCCGCCACGGACATAGGTTTCCAGGAGCCGCCGGGTGATGCGGGGTGCCACCACCGCGTCGCCGCTCGCCACCACCCTGACGGCGCTGATCAGCTCGGCAGGCGCCACGTCTTTGAGCAGGAAGGCCGAGGCCCCGGCCTGGAGCCCGGCGAAGGCATATTCGTCGAGGTCGAAGGTGGTGAGGATAATGACTTTCGCGCGGGCACGTGCGGTGGTCAGGGCACGCGTGGCCTCGATCCCGTCCAGCACCGGCATCCGCACGTCCATCAACACGACGTCGGGCGCGAGGAGTCGGACCTGGTGCACCGCCTCCGCACCGTCGGACGCCTCGCCCACAATTTCCATATCATCCTCGCCCTCCAGGATCAGGCGAAAGCCCATCCTCAGCAGCGGCTGGTCGTCCACCAGCAGGATACGGATCGGTCCGTTACCGCTCACCGGTTCCCCCATACTCATGTGCCCTCACTTTCGTTGTCGCCGTTCCAGTGCAGCACGGCGTGCACGCGCCAGCCGCGGTCGGAGCTCCGTCCGGCCTCCACTGTGCCCGCGTAGATCCGGGCCCGCTCCAGCATGCCGGCCAGGCCCCGGCCGGAGCCCACGGACCGTGAGGAATCCCGTGCCGCCGCGGCCGCGCCGCCCGCGTCGACAGAGCCCCGGCCGTCGTCGACGACGTCGATGGTGACGGTGGATCCTTCCCGGGCAACGGCGACATCCACACGGCCCAGCGAACGGCCGTAGCGCAGCACGTTCGTCAGTGACTCCTGGAGTATCCGGTACACCGTCAGCTGGAACGCGGCGTCGTCCGGCAGCGACGGTCCGGTGTGCGTATAGTGCAGCGGGAGCCCGGCGGCGCGGAAGCCCTCCAGCAACTTGCCCAGGTTGTCCCCGGCCACGAGCGGTTCCCGCGGGGCCCGGCCGATGGCCGAGTCGTCGCGGAGCACGCCGAGGACGCGCCGCATGTCCGCCAGCGCGGTGCGGCCGGTGCGGGAGAGTTCCCCGAGGACGTCCGCCGCCCGCGCCGGGTCCTTCTTGACTACGACGGCGGCCCCGTCCGACAGGCTGACCATCACCGTCAGGGAGTGCGCCACGATGTCATGCATTTCCCGGGCGATTCGGTTGCGTTCCGTGACGGACCCGAGTTGCGCGGCCCTCGCGGCCCAGGCGGCAATCTCATGCTCATGCTCGCGCCGCTGCCGGACCGAGATGCCAATCCCGGTGGCAATGACGTTGGAGAGGGCGATGCTCACGGCGGCCGCAATGCTGGTGATGAGCTGGAAGTTCTCGGGCGTGTTGACTCCCATGTCCGGCAGCCGGCCATCCAGCGGGCCGACTGCCAACCGGAGGTACAGGAACAACAGCGGGGCCGTGGCGGCCGCAAGGGTGGCCAGCGCGAAACGCCGGCTTCGCACCACCGCGACGGCGTAGAGCGCAAACCACAGCCCGGCGGAAACGTTGGAGCCCCACGGGTGAAGCAGCGTCACGCCCACCTCGAGCAGTGTCACCACTACCACCACGGGCACGGGGTGGCTCCGCCGGAACGACAGTGCCGCCGCGGCCGCCGCGAGCAGCACGGCGACCGGCCAGACGCCGTCGCGCATTGACTCCGCGGCGGTGGGGGTGACCAGCAGCAGATAGCAGACCACGACCACGGCATCCATGGCCCGCGGGTGCTGGAACAGGTAGCGCCGGACAGGGCCCCGGTGCCGGGCGGTGATTTCGGCGAAGGACGCGTCGGCCTGGCCGGCCGGCGCGTCCCTCACTGCAACTGCATCGATCATGCTCTGAGCCTAGACGGTGGGCGCGAAGGGCCTAGACGTCCCGCTTTTTCAGCAGCACGGCGGCCAGGACCACCGGTACCACGACCCAGGCGCCCAGCACCAGTGCGGCCTGCCAGGCCTCCAGCGTGTCCGGAACGTGCTGCACGGCTGTCATCGGTTCGACCGTATTCCCGGGCAGGTACTTGCGGGCCTCGACAAAGAAGTCGCCGGGGATCAGCTGGAAGGCAATCGGGGCCACGAAGAACAGGCCGACCAGGCTCATGATGCCGCCGGCGGAGTTGCGGATCAGCGAACCCAGGGCCATGCCGATGGCGGCCACCGCGGCCACGTAGAGGCTGTTGACCAACAACATCTTCACCGACTGCGAGCTGGAGAGGTCCAGTTTCAGGTTGTAGTTGTCCAGAATCGGCAGCGACACGAGACCCGCCAGGTACACGGAGGCCGCGGTGAGGACGAACGCTGTCACCATCACCACGAGCAGCTTGGCGGCGAACGCCGGAATCCGCTTGGGGACGGCCGCGAACGTGGAGCGGGCCATGCCCGTGGTGAACTCGGAACTCATCAGCAGTACGCCGAGTGAGCCCAGGATCAGCTGGGCGAACGCGATGCCGGACGTGGGGACGCCGACGGCGAGGTCCCCGCCCTGGGCGGCGAACGCGGCGGCGGCCTGCGGATCGCTTGCCGCGGCCTCGGCGAACGATCCGGTGCCCCAGGCCGAGAGGGCACCGAAGCCCACAACGACCAGGACGGTGCAGCCGAGCAGGATCAGTGTGGACAGAAGCGTGCGGAACTTGATGAATTCAGAGTTCAGCACCCGCAGGAAGCTGGGGCCCGGGCCGGCACTGGTGCCGTCCGTCGCGGCGGGGGTGCCGGCGTGGGCGCCGCGGCGGGAGGGTTCAAGGGTGGTGGAGCTCATGGCTTAGTTGCCTCCGGTCTGGGCGGGGGCGGCAGCGCCCGTGGTGATCAGCGAGTGGTATTCGACCTCATCCTTGGTCAGTTCCATGTAGGCCTCCTCGAGGCTGGCCTGAAGCGGGGTGAGTTCGTAGAGCATGACGTGGCTGTCCAGGGCCGCGCGGGCGATCCGGCGCGGATCCAGGCCGGTGACCTCGAGCAGTTCGTGGTCCTGCAGCTCCACGGAGACGCCGTCCCCGGCGAGCAGGTGCATCAGCTGGTCCGGCTGGTCGGTGCGGACCCGGGTGCGGATCCGGCCCTTGCCGTTGATGATGTCCTGGATCGGCGCATCGGCGATGATCCTGCCGCGGCCGATCACAATCAGGTGGTCTGCGGTGACGGCCATCTCGCTCATCAGGTGGCTGGAGAGGAACACGGTGCGCCCCTCGGAGGCAAGGTACTTGACGAGGTTGCGGACCCAGACGACGCCCTCGGGGTCCAGGCCGTTGACGGGCTCGTCCAGGATGACGGTCTGCGGGTCGCCGAGCAGCGCCGCGGCGATCCCGAGCCGCTGTCCCATGCCGAGCGAGAAGCCGCCGACCTTCTTCTTGGCCACATCGGCCAGGCCGGTCATCTCGATGACTTCGTGCACGCGCTTCTTGGGAATGCTGTGGGTGGCGGCCATGGCCAGGAGGTGGTTGTACGCCGAGCGGCTGGTGTGGACGGCCTTGGCGTCGAGCAGCGCACCGACGTCGCGCAGCGGCGCCGCGTGCCGGGCGAACGGTGCGCCGTTGACGGTGACGGTTCCCGACGTCGGCCGGTCCAGCCCCATGATCATGCGCATGGTTGTGGACTTGCCGGCCCCGTTGGGGCCCAGGAAGCCGGTGACCCGGCCGGCTTCGACGGTGAAGTTGACTCCGGCCACGGCGGTCTTTTCGCCGTAAACCTTGGTCAGGCCTCTTGCTTCGATCATGGAAGCGTTCCTTTACCTAGCAGTGGGGTTTGTGTAGACACCACGCTACCGAGGCGAAGGGCGGAATTCGCCGGTCTCAGGGATGATTCAGGGTCGAATCAGGGTAGTCCGGGAGGATGACGGAGCCGGTCATCAGGATGCCGGTGAGTAGTACGTCAGCGCGCCGGGAAGGACGGAGAATTCGACGCCGCGGACCCCCGGCATGACCTCGCCGTCCACAGCGAGGACCATGCTGGTGTCCCCTGGTTCCACCCGGATGCTGCTGCTTTCGCTGAGGTGCGTGATCCGGGAGGTGGCCACAGTTCCAGTCAGCACCGACCACAGCAGGCGGAGCCGGGCGAAGGATTCGTCGGCGGTGATCAGCCGGAGGTCGAAAACACCGTCGTCCAGTACCGGACGGACCAGCGGGGCATGGTCGCGGGGGTAGTACCTTCCCCGGCCGATGTACAGAATCCAGAGTTTGTGCCGCACCCCGTCGACGATCAGGGTGGTGGGTGTTCCGGCGGCAAAGGTCCGGAACATCGCGACAACGCCGGCGACTGGTTTGCCCAGCGACGGCTGCAGCAGTTCGCGCCGGCGCACCAGGTTCGGGTAGAGGCCAATGCTTGCCGTGTTGAGCATGGTCAGATGCAGCAATTCGGGGCTGTCGGGGAGCCCGCGCTCCACGGCCACCAGGCCAAGGTCCGCCCGCGCGGCCTCGCCGCGGGACGCGGCCGCTACGGCGGCCGCGAGGTTGGGGGTTCCGGCATCCCGGGCAAAATGGTTCAGTGTCCCGCCCGGCAGGACCAGGAGCGGGAGGGAATGCTCGACGGCGGCCGCAGCGGCGGTGCCGACCGTGCCGTCCCCTCCCCAGACACCCAAAGCCACAACCCCGGGCCGGGTGGCAATCCGGGAGATCTCCTCCGCGAGGTCCTCGTCCTGGCCGACCTCCTTTATATACGCCTTGGGGAATACTTCTTGGAGCGCGGCGGAGGTCTCCTCCGCGTAGGAGCCACCAAGCGTGTTGACCGCGATGGCCAGGCCTTGGCCCTCCGGAAGCTCCGCGGCTTTCACTGCGGTCCGCCGGACCTCCGGGAAGGGCGGCCGCACCGGCCACCATTTGCGCGTCGCCAAGGCCGCTCCCGCCCCGATCGCCGAACCGAAGAACACATCCGAGGGCCAGTGGGCCCCGGTGTGGACTCGTGAGTAGGCGACGCCAGCAGCGAGCGGGGCCACCGCGGCGCCGAGGCCCGGCCGCACGAGCCCGACGCCGAGGGCGAACGCGACGGCGGACGCGGAGTGGCCCGATGGCATGGAGGAGCTGGTTGGCTGGGGATGCACAAACCTGAACGCCGGAAGGTGCTCCGGCAAAGGGCGCGCCCGCGGCAGCAGCGTCTTGAAGCCGATGTTTGTGACCGCCGAGGCCACGGCCTGCGCCAACAGCCCGTGGAGTGCGGCACGGCGCGTCCTCCCGGGGAACAGCGCCATGATGGCGGCGATGCCGATCCAGAGCTTGCCCTTGTTCGCCGCGGCCGAGAGCCGCCGGAAGAACTCGTCATGGCTGCCACCGGGGAGGCGGGACACGGCGCGGACCAGTTTCCGGTCGAGTCTCTCGAACCGGCCCGGCGCTTTCCTCAGCATGCTACGCATCCGACCACCTTACTGCCGGCGCGGGCCGCCAGGCAGTCACTTGGGCGGGCGGGCCGAAGGATTGTGCGCCGGCAAGGTTCTGCCGGCAGGGCCGCCCGGTTGGCTAGGATGGTGCGATGACCCGAGTGCTGGACCCCCAGCGATTGTCAACGGGCCGCGTGCTCGCGGCCAGCACCGCACTGCTCACTCTGGGCGCGGTCCTCGGGGGACTTCTGGTGGCGGACGTGAGCCTGCCACCCTTCCAGGGCCTGGACGAGGGCTGGTCCCGCTGGATCATGTCGCTGCAGAGCCCGTTCTGGGACGGAATCAATGGTTTCCTCAACGTGGCCGGGTACCGGGGAGTCCTGGTGGTCCACGGGCTGCTCGTGCTGGCGCTCCTGCTGAGGAGACGCCCGCAGACGGCCATCTTCGCCGCCGCCGCAGGTATCGCCGTCCTGGCTTTTACACAGATCCTCAAGGCCGGGATTCTCCGGGACCGGCCGGAAAACACGATTGTCCTGACCGACACGGGTTCCTTCCCCTCGGGACATGTGGCCAGCACCGCGGCGTTCCTGGTGGTGGTGGCTCTTCTCGTGGGGCGCGGGTGGGTGTGGGTCCTGGCGGGTTTTGGCGTGCTCGCAATGATGGTCAGCCGCACGTACCTGTCCGCCCACTGGCTCGCTGACACCGTCGGCGGCGTCTGCCTGGCCGTCCCGGTGGTGCTCCTGCTCTGGCTGTTATTCGAGAACATATGCATCCAGGAGAATGCAGACGCCCGCCGGCTCCTTACTTGGCGTGCAAGGGCTTCGCGGCGCCGGCGAGCAGCAGCGCACCAAGAATCGGAATCATGATGGCCAGCAGCGCCAGCCGGATGCCGATCAGGTCACCGAGGTAGCCCAGCAGCGGCGGGCCGGCCAGGAAAGCGACGTACCCGATCGTGGAGACCACCGCCACGCGGGCGGCTGCGTGCTTCGGATCGTCGGCTGCTGCGGACATCCCCATCGGGAACGCGAGGGCAGCGCCCGCCCCCCAGAGCACCGCGCCGGCCGTGGCCAGCCAGAGGTCGTCGGCCAGGACGAAGAGCCCCAGCCCCGCGGCGGCGGCCGCCATGCTGGCGCGCAGGACGGCCACCCGGCCGTAGGCGTCAATTGCCCGGCCGCCGAAGAAGCGCACTGCAGTCATTGCCAGGACAAAGGCGGCGAACAGCAGCGCGCCGGTGGACTCCGTGGCGTCCAGTCCGTCCACGGCGGCCTTGGCGATCCAGTCGTTGCCGGCGCCTTCGGTAAGCGTCGCGCCCAGCACCACGACGCCGATCAGCAGCGTGCGCCCGTCGGTCCAGGCTGAGCGGCCCTTGGGTTCCCTCGCTTCCCCGGCCACTCGGGCGGGGGCAGGGGTATGCGGCAGGAAGTAGCGCGGCGCGGTCATCGTCAGCACCGCCACGATGGCGGCGATCACCAGCAGGTGCGCGGGGAGCCCGACGCCGAGTCCCGCGAGTCCCGCGCCGATCAGGGCGCCCAGGAAGGCGCCGCCGCTGAAGGCGGCATGGAACTGCGGCATGATGGTGCGCCCGAGTTTATGTTCCACGTCAGCGCCCTCGATGTTCTGGGACACGTCCCAGAGCCCGATCCCCATGCCGAAGAAGAACAGTGCGACCCCGGTCCCGGGGACGGACTCTGCCAGCAGCGCCAGCGCCACGCCGACGCCGGCCACTGCGGCGACCAGACCGGCGGCCCTGACGGCATTCGCCGTGCCGATGCGGCCCACCACGTGGCCGGCAGTAGGCAGCGCAATCAGGGATCCCGCCGCCACGCACAACAGCAGGGTTCCCATCTGCCCCGAGGAGATGTGCAGGATGTCCGTCACTGCGGGGATCCGGGCGGCCCAACTGGCGAACACAAGCCCGTTGATCCCGAAAATCAGGAAGGTCGCCGCGGCGGCGGCTTTGAGCTGCGGGCGGGTTGCCGTCTGGGTCATACGATCACTGCTTCCACCGAGTGTTGGGCGAGCTGGGCAAGTTCTTCGGGGCTCAAGTGCCTGTCCGTGACAAGGACGTCGACGGCGGCCAGGGATGCGACGAGCGCGACGGCGCTGGCGTTCCATTTCGTGCCGGAGCAGGCGACAACCACCCTGCCCGCGGATTCCAGGCCCGCCCGCTTCACCGCCGCATCGTCGAGGTCGTGGGCCAACAGTCCGTCCCGGAGGTTCAGCGCGCAGGGCGTCACAACAGCCGTATCAAACCGCAGCGAACGGATGTTGGATTCCGTCATGGGCCCGCGGAAGGACAATTCCCCGGGGGTCAGGCTCCCGCCCGGCAACAGCAGTTCGGGACGCCGGCCAGGAGCCGTGCCGCCGTCGGAAATCACGTTGACGGCCTGCAGCGACATCGGCATCAGGGTCATTTCCCGCTGCTGCAACTGGCGGGCCACCTCCGTGGCCGTGGTGCCGCTGTCCAGCCAGACGTGGCTGCGGTCCTTGAGCAGGGCGGCGACGCCGGCCGCAATGCGGACCTTTACGGCGTGGTCTTCAAGTTCGCGCTGGCCGTACTCCGGGTTCCCGCCACGCAGCACCAGGCTTCGGGCACCGCCGTGAACGCGGCGGAGAACCCCGTGGAGTTCCAGGACATCCAGGTCTCGCCGGATCGTGGCGCCCGAGGCGCCACATTCGGTCATGAGTTCATCGACCGTTACGTGCTCCCGGTGGCGCAACAGTTCACCGATGCGGCGATGGCGCTCCTCAGTACTCATGCACAAATGCTAACGCATCATGATCATTTAATCATCCGCGTGCGCAGGAGCGCAGGTGCGGACGCGCCGCTGCAGAATGGCGCCAACCGGTACGGACAGCAACGCGGGGTCACTTAGCGCCCATAAATCCCCCGGGCATGGGCGCTAAGTGACCCCGCGTTGGTGTTGGTCAGCGGACCCGCTCCACGCGCTTTTCGTCCCAGACGGGCTCGGCCGATTCGTAGACCTTGCCGTCGGAGCCGAAAATCAGGAAGCGGTCGAAGGTCCGGGCGAACCACCGGTCGTGCGTGACGGCCAGGACCGTGCCCTCGAAGTGGTCGATGGCCCGCTCCAGCGCCTCGGCCGAGTGCAGGTCCAGGTTGTCCGTAGGCTCGTCGAGCAGCAGCAGGGTGGCACCGGAGAGCTGCAGCAGCAGGATCTGGAACCGGGCCTGCTGGCCGCCGGAAAGGGATTCGTACTTCTGCTCCGACTGCGAGGCCAGGCCGTACCCGTCCAGGGCGCCGGCCGCGGCCTCCCGTCCCAGGCCCGAGCGGTGCTCGTCGCCGCGGTGCAGGATTTCCAGCAGGGTCTTGCCGAGCAGGTCGGGCCGGACATGGGTCTGGGCGAAGAAGCCCGGCCGAATGCGGGCACCGAGTTTCACCGTGCCGTCGTGCGGGACCTCGGCGATCTCGACGTCGGACACCGGCAGGTGCTCCCGTTCCGGGTCGGTGCCGCCGGTGGCGAGCAGCCGCAGGAAGTGGCTCTTGCCGGAGCCGTTGGAGCCGAGCACACCGACGCGGTCGCCGAACCAGACCTCGGTGGAAAACGGCTTCATCAGCCCGGTGAGCTCCAGCTTCTCCGCCACAATGGCGCGCTTGGCCGTCCTGCCGCCCTTGAGCCGCATGTGCACGTTCTGTTCGATCGGCAGCGCCTCGGGCGGGCCGGCCTCCAGGAATTTCGCCAGCCGGGTCTGGGCGGCGTGGTACCGGTTGGCCATGTCGGAACGGAACGCGGCCTTGTTTTTGTACATGTTGACGAGTTCCTTGAGCTTCACATGCTCCTCGTCCCAGCGTTTGCGGAGCTCCTCGAAACGGGCGTTCCGGTCCGCGCGGGCATCCACGTAGGAGCCGAAGCCGCCGCCGTGGACCCAGGCGCCGGCGCCGTTGATGCCCGGTTCCAGGGTGACGATGCGGCCCGCGGCGTTGTTCAGCAGCTCGCGGTCGTGGCTGATGAAGAACACGGTTTTCTTGGACTCATTGAGTTTGGCCTCGAGCCAGCGCTTGCCCGGCACGTCGAGGTAGTTGTCCGGCTCGTCGAGGAGCAGGAGCTCGTCGGGACCGGCGAACAGCGCCTCGAGCACCAGGCGCTTCTGCTCGCCGCCGGAAAGGCTCGACGCCGGGCGGTGCTGGGCCCGGTCAAAGGGCAGCCCCAAGGCCGCCATGCAGACCTCGTCCCAGACGGTTTCGACGTCGTACCCGCCGGCGTCGCCCCAGTCGACGATGGCCTGGGCATAGGCCATCTGGGTGGGCTCGTCGTCGTGCTCCACCATCGCCAGCTCGGCTTCGTCCACGGCGCGGGCGGCGGCCGCCAGGGCGGGCGGGGCCGCGGAGACGAGGAGGTCGCGGACGGTGGAGTCGTCACGGACCTGGCCGACAAACTGGCGCATGATGCCCATGTTGCCGGAGCGCCCGATCACGCCTTCGTCCGCGACGAGGTCGCCCGAGATGATCCGGAACAGTGTCGTCTTGCCGGTTCCGTTGGGTCCGATCAGCGCTGTTTTGGTGCCGTCCGGGACCTTGAAGGTCACCCCGTTGAGCAACTGGGTGCCGTCGGAGAGGAAGTAATCGATATTGGAAACGTCAATATGAGCCACACTTCCATCCTCCCACGGCCGGGCGGCCCGGCCGCGGGAGCCTCGGCCTTACCCCGCCGCGGTGAGGAACTCCTTCAGCAGGGGACCGGAGACCGTTGCGCCGAGCCCGCCTTCCTCCACGAACACCGCGACCGCGAGGTCCCCGTGCACGGCCACGATCCAGGCGTGCGTCTTGGGCGGGTTGTCGGAACCGAACTCGGCGGTTCCGGTCTTCGCCGCCACCGGGGCGCCCGGGACGGACGCGAGGAATCCGGTGTGGCCGGATGTCACCACGGCGCGCATCATGTCCGCCAGGGCGGCGGCCTCCGCCGCGGTGACCGGTGTGCCGGAAGTCGCCGCGGGGGCGGGGGCGGACGACGCCGTCGAACTGGCTGACGGGGTGGCGGCCGCGCTCGTTTCGGTGCCTGCAGCCGCCTTCCCCGCGTCGGGATTCAGGACGAGCTGCGGCGACACGGGCGAACCCTTTGCGACCGAGCCCGCCATGATGGCGGCCGCCAGCGGGGACATGAGCACCTTCCCCTGGCCGATCATGGAGGCGGCGTGCTCGGTCCCTGACGCGTCGCCCGGCACCGAACCGAGGAACGCGCCGGCCCCCAGGGCAGGGGCTTCGACTGCGACACCGAGGGAGGTGGCAGCGGATTCCAGCTGCGCCTGGCTGACGTTGCCGCGGGCGTTGATAAAGGCAGTGTTGCAGGAGTGCGCGAAGGCATCGCGGAGGGTCACGGAGCCGAGCGAGGACGCCGGGTAGCCTTCGGCGTTCTTGAAGGTCCGGCCGTCCACGGTCAGGGTTGCGGGGCAGTCCACCGTGGAATCAGGGGTCCCGCCGTTGCGGATCATGGCCAGGGAGTCCACGATCTTGAAGATGGATCCGGGGGCATACTGGCCCAGCAGCGCGGTGTCGTAGCCGTTGCTGCCCGGGCCGGAGGCAGCGGCCAGGACGGCGCCGCTGGACGGACGGAGCGCCACAAGGGCCGACGCCGGACCCACCTTCGCCAGGATGTTCTCGGCCAGCTGCTGGAGGTTGGGATCCAGGGTGGTTTTCAGCGGAGTTCCGACCTTCATTTCCACCTGGAAGAGAACCCGGCGGCCGCCGTTGAGCAGGGCCTGGCGTTCCTCGGCCGTGAGGCCCGCCTTCTCTGCAAAGACCTGGGTTCCGTTGCTGCCCCGCAGCTGCTCGTCGTATTGCTGCTGCAGCCCGCCGGTTCCCGTGGTGTCCCCGGCCTTGAGTGCCCCGCCGGACTTCTCAATCTGTTCGGCATTCGCCTCCGCTGCCGTGCCCAGCAGGGCGCGCGCGAACGTACGGGTCGGGGCCAGCGGGAGGTAGTCGCGGATGGCGCGGGCGCCGGGAATCTCGCCGATCTGGTTGTCGGAGATGGTCCTGCCGTCCTCGCGCAGGGTGATGGCGGTGACGAAGGCCTCGGGGCCCGCCGCCTGGACCTGCTGGGCGTAGGCTGCGGGGTCCACTCCCACGAGCTCGGCGAGCTGCGTGGCGGACGCCGCCGGGTCGGCGGCAGCCAGGAGCGGTTTGTCGATGCCGACGTTCACGACCGACCGGTAGGTGACCAGCTTGGCGTCACCGGCCCCCAGGATCTCCGCCCGCGCCGGCGACTGGGACAAAGTGCCCAGGACTTCACCCTCGGCCAGCCCGGGAACCAGCGTCGCCGGGTTCCAGACGGTCAGCCACTTGTCGCCGGACTTCTTCAGCTCGGCGTAGGTGGTGTATTTCCACTCGCCGGAGCCGATCTTCCAGCTGAAGCTCAGCGGGACCGTGGCGGTGTCCTTCTCCAGTGTCAGTTCGCCGCTTTCGACCGCGGGCTTGACCGGGTCCAGTGCCTTGAAGACCTCTTTGAGCTGCTCATTGGCCGCCCCGGAGTCCTTGCCCTCGAACGCGACGGAGCCGACGTCGACCGCTGCGACAGCGGACGCAAGCTGCTTCGCCGCGTCCTGCGCGCCCGCGCGGCCGTCGGAGCAGCCCACCAACGAGCCGCCAAGAATGAGCCCAACAAGGGCAAGTGAAAGTTTTGATGAGTTCCCCATCGCGCCATTATGCACCGGGCGCCGGACAATTCCCTTGTCACAAATGTTCTTCCCGCGACCCGGTATCCGGGAAGGGGCGTGGCAGCCGGGGTCGCAAAGGGCCGGCTCAGAACCGCCGGATGATCCTGCGCTGCGTCGCCACGGAGATGGCGGCGGTGCGGTTGTCCACCCCGAGTTTGCCGTAGATATGCACTAGGTGGGTCTTCACTGTCGCCTCGGAGATGAACAGCTGCTTGGCGATGGCCCGGTTCCCCAGGCCGGTGGCCAGCAGCTCCAGCAGCTGGATCTCACGGGCGGACAGGGCCGGTTCCGGATTGCGGATCCGGCCCATGAGGCGGGCGGCCACCTCGGGGGCCAGCGCGGTCTGGCCCGCCGCAGCCGAGAGCACCGCCTGGCGGATCTGTTCCGGAGGCGCGTCCTTGAGCATGTAACCGCTGGCCCCGGCTTCCACCGCGGCGAGGATATCGGCGTCGGAGTCATAGGTGGTGAGGATCAGCACCGGCGGAGCGGGCTGTCCGGCCTCGCCCGCTTTGATCCTGCCCGTCGCCGTGACCCCGTCCATGCCGGCGCCCATCTGCAGGTCCATCAGCACCACGTCGGCCGGCTCGCCGAGGGTGTGGAGCCGGGTGAGTTCGGCAAGGGCCGCACCGCCGTCGGACGCCTCGGCGGCGACCGTGATGCCCTCGAAGTCGCTCAGCATGGCCCGCAGCCCGGCCCGGACCACCGGGTGGTCATCGACCAGGAGCACACGGATGTCGTTCACGGTTCGTTCCTTGCCGCGGGGTCCCCGAGCGGGAGCCGGATGGCCACCACCGTTCCCTCGCCGGGTGCGGATTCGATGTCCAGGCTGCCAGCCAGCGCCGCCACCCGTTCCTTGAGCGACTTCAGCCCGTAACCCGAGCCGTCGCGGCGCCCGGCGGGGGCCGTGACCGCCGAGGGACTGAACCCCGTGCCGTCGTCGTAGATATCCATCGCCACTTCGCTGCCCAGGAAAGACAGGGTCACGACGGCGGTGTCCGCTTTGGCGTGCACCCACACGTTGGCGAGGCTTGCCTGGGCGGCCCGCAGCAGGGTGGTCCGGTAAGGGTTGGGCAGTTCCACCGGGATCCCTTCAAGGTCGAAGCGGCAGTGCAGCCGGGCGCCGCGGGCAGCCGCTTCGGTTTCGGTCTTTTCGCACAGCCTGCGCAGGCTGTTCACCAGCGGGTCCTCCGGCGGGGCGCCCGCTGAGGTATCCGCTGTGTTTTCTGAGAGGGCGGGCGGCTGCAGGCCGCGGACGAAGCTGCGGGCCTCGGCCAGGTTCGCCGAAGCCGTCTCCTGGACGGTCCGGAGCCGTTCGCGGGCCGTGGCGGTGTCCCCGTCATCGAGCGCCTTTTCCGCCCAACGGCCCATCAGCACGATGCTGGAGAAACCCTGGGCCAGGGTGTCGTGGATTTCGCGGGCCAGCCTGGCCCGCTCGGCCAGCGTCCCGGCGTCGTGCTGGCTGCGCGCAAGTTCGGCGCGGGTGCGGCGAAGTTCCTCGGCCGCGAGCCGCTGGCTTTCGGCTTCCAGGTACAGCGCCCTGTACGCCAGCCCGGTTATCACGGCAAAGGCCGCACCGAATGCCGGTCCCAGCACCATGGGCAGCTGCAGTGCGCCCCCGTCGGCTCCGGTGTTGTGGAACCACAGGGCAACGACCACCAGCACGGTGCTCAGCACGATCGCCGGCAGCGCCAGCCGCAGCGGCAGCACGTGCAGCTGCAGGAAGAAAATCGGGAACGCCAGCCACACGAAGTCGGCGCTGGTCCAGATGAGCAACAGCCAGAGCAGGCAGACGGCCCCCAGCCACAGCGGCGAGTACGGCCGGGGATCGAACCGGGATGCATCCGTGGAGTGGCGTTTCTCCAGGACAGTGCCCAGCAGGTACACAGCGGCCAGAACCAGGGCAAGTCCCAGGCTGAGCCAGTCCGTGCCCCGGAGTCCCTGGCCGGCCAGCCGCGCAACAGCGACGAGCAGGAGCACAGCGAAGCCGCTGTGAAGGCATACCCGGAGGACACGCAAAATCACGGCAGCATTCGTCGTGCCTCCCGGAGCGGCCCCTGCCGGCGCGCTGTGAGCCTTGTCCTCCATGCCTTCAGCGTAGTGCCGGGCCGGCCCGGCATCGCAGGAAATCCCCGCCGCGGCGCCACTATCAACCATTTGGTTGACCCGCAGGTCAACCACTCCGCCCTGAAGGCCCAGCCGTGCGGGCGACGCCTGGCCCGCGCCGCGGCGGAAGGCTTGAGACAAGGCCACAACCCCGTTGAAAAGGACTCCCATGTATCTCGCTCTCCGCGACCTCCGCTTCGCCAAAGGACGCTTCCTGCTGATGGGCGGAGTCGTCGCGCTCATCACCCTGCTGCTAGTGCTGCTCTCCGGCCTGACCGCCGGCCTGGGCAACCAGTCGACGTCGGCCCTCGCCGCGCTGCCGGCCGACCAGATCGTTTTCGGGGCTCCCGCCGGGGACAGCGCCAAGGCGTCCTTCACCGAGTCCGAGGTCACGCGCGGACAGCTGTCGGAGTGGGCCGCCCGTGACGGTGTCGCGCACGCAGAACTGCTGGGCATCAGCCAAAGCCGCTTCCAGGCGGTTGGTTCCGCCGGCGCCCCGTCCGGGACGGCCAGCGTGGCAGTCTTCGGGACGGAGCCGATGCAGGGCACCGGCGCCGCGGGCCTGGCGCCCGGTCCCGTCGCCGAAGGGACGGTGGTGATCGGCGCCAGCCTCGCCGAGGAACTCGGCCTGCAGGCCGGCAGCCGCGCCACCGTGGGCGGAACCGAACTGACCGTGTCCGGCGTCGTCCCGGACCAGTGGTATTCCCATACCGGCGTTGTCTGGACGACTCTCGCCGACTGGCGGAAGCTGGCGCACATCACCGGCGATGGCGCCGCCGCCACCGTCATCGCGGTCACCTCCGACGGCGGACAAAAGCTGGACGCCGACGCCGCCAACGCTGCCGCCGGGACGGTCAGCACCACCCGGAACGGGTCGTTTCAGGCCCTTGGCTCCTACAAAAGCGAGAACGGATCCCTGTTGCTGATGCAGGCATTCCTGTACGGGATCTCCGCCCTGGTCATCGTGGCCTTCCTGACGGTGTGGACCGTGCAGCGCACCCGGGACATCGCCGTTCTCAAGGCCCTCGGCGGTTCCTCCGGCTACATCCTTAAGGACGCCATGGTCCAGGCGGCTGTCGTGCTCCTCGCCGGAGCGCTGGCCGGGGGCGTGGCCGGCGTGGCCGGAGGCGTCCTCGCGGGCGGCGCCGTCCCGTTCCTTCTGTCGCCGCAGACCACGCTGCTGCCGATCGGGGGCATCGTCGTCCTGGGTCTGGCCGGGGCGGCGCTGGCAGTCCGGAGCATCACCCGGGTGGACCCACTTCTGGCGCTCGGCGGCAACTAGCGCCCTGCACACCCCCATCAACATTCCACGAAAGGCATACATCATGAACACGGTCCTCAACCTCGTCAACGTCACCCTCGAATACCCCGACGGCGACGGCAGCCTCAAAGCGCTCGACGACGTCAACCTGCGGCTGGCCGCGGGCGAATTCCTGTCTCTCGTCGGCCCGTCCGGTTCGGGAAAGTCCTCCCTCCTGGCCGTCGCTGCCACGCTCGTCCGGCCCACCGCAGGCCTCGTGCTGATCGGCGGGACCGATGCCGGCGGGCTGTCCGATGCTGAGCGTACCGCGCTGCGCCGGGACAAGATCGGGATCATCTTCCAGCAGCCGAACCTGCTGCCATCCCTCACGGCCCTGGAACAGCTGGTGATCGGGGACAACCTGCGCCGCAAGCCGGCACGGGCGGCGAACAGCCGCGCCGCGGCGCTCCTGGACCTCGTTGGCCTGGCCCCGGCGGCCGGCAAACGGCCCCACCAGCTCTCCGGGGGCCAGCGGCAGCGGGTCAATATTGCCCGCGCCCTGATGGGGGACCCTGCCGTGTTGCTGGTGGACGAACCAACGGCAGCCCTGGACCAGGAACGGAGCGAGGCAATCGTGAGACTCCTTCGCCAGGTCACGGACGAGTTTAAGGTGGCTACGGTCATGGTCACCCACGACACCGGCTTCGTCCCGCTGACAGATACGGTCGCCAGCATGCGCGACGGACAACTCTCCACGCTGCAGCCGGTCAGCCCGGCCCTGGCCTAAGGGCGGGCCGCAACGCCCTACAGTCCGAGGTGCGGTACCGCGAGGCCGAATATGTCCTTCAAGGCATATCTCGCGGCATGGAATCCCGGCATGCCGGTCACGCCGGGGCCAGGGGGCGTGGAAGAGGAGCACAGGTACACGCCGGGCAGGGGAGTCCGCCAGGGGACCGGCCCCAGGACGGGCCGCCGGATGACCCCCCGCAGATCCATCCGGCCCGCGCTGAAGTCCCCGCCGACGTAGTTTTCGTTGTACTCGCCCAGTCCGGCGGCCGTCGTGACGTGATGACTGACGATCAGGTCCCGGAATCCCGGGGCGAAACGCTCCAGCTGGGCGATCACGGCCGCGGCCATGTCCACGGTGGACCCGGCCGGCACATGGCAGTAGCTCCAGAGGATGTGCCGGTCCGCGGGCGCCCGTCCGGGATCGAAGCGCGAGGGCTGGGAGACCAGGACGTAGGGCCGGTCCGGATGCCTGCCTGCGGCGACGAGGTTTTCCGCCGCGGCCATCTCCGCGCGGGTGCCGCCCACGTGGACCGTTCCGGCGTCGGCCAGCCCGGCCGCCGCCCAGGGGACCGGGCCGGAAAGGATGAAGTCGACTTTGCACGCCGCGTTTCCGAAGCGGAACGACTCGAGGGCGCGGCGGTACCGGTCGGGAAATCTGCCGTCGGCCATTCTCAGCAGGCCGGGCGGTGCCACGTCCAGCAGCGTGGCGCGGACCGGCGGCAGCTCCGCCAGGGACCCGATCCGGGCCCGCGTTTCCACCGTCCCGCCATGCGCCTCAATGTCCGCCACCATGGCCTGCGCGATCGCCGCGGAACCGCCTGCCGGGACGGGCCAGCCGACTGTGTGGGCCAGCGTCCCCAGCATGAGGCCGGCCCCGGCGGCGGCCGGGGCGGGAAGCTGCGCCGCCGCATGCGCGGCGACGCCGGTCAGCAGCGCGGGCGCAAGCTCCTCCCGGAACCTCAGCCCCCACAGCGGTGAGCCCTGCTCCAGGACCCGGGCACCGAACAGGGCAGCCGCCACCGGGACGCGCGGAATGCGCAGGAGCTGGTTCAGCGTCAGGTCAGCAACGCCGTCCGCCCGCTGCACCAGCGGGGCCATCAGCCGTCCGAAGGCGCCGCCGTCGCGCCCGAGGCCCGCAACCGTCCGCTCTAGCGAGCGGTACGCCAGCGCCGCCCGGCCGCCGTCGAGGGGTGTGCCGTAGGAGACGTCGGGAACTTCCAGGCTGATCCGCCTGGACAGTTCAAACTGTCGGAAGAACGGCGAGGCGAGAGCCATCGGGTGCACCGCCGAGCACACATCATGGAAGTGGCCGGGTTCCATTAGTTCTGCGGTGCGAAGCCCGCCGCCAGGCGTGGGCGCAGCCTCGTAGACGTGCACCTTCAGTCCGGCGCGGGCCAAGGTCACCGCCGCAGCGAGCCCGTTCGGTCCCGATCCGACGACGGCGACGTCAGGCATCAGCGGTCGCCTGGCGCCAGGGCAGCACGGACTCCGAGGGGCGCAGCAGGTCCACCCGCAACCGGTCCGGAACGCCTTCGAACGGCCCGCCCTGGGGATCATCCATCCCGTGCCGGCGGACCACGTCATAGCTGGGGTCCCAGATGTCCCACACCACCCGGGCCATCAGGTAGCCGGTGGCGATCATGTGGAACACCACGGCGAGGACGTAGTAGGGCATATCAATATTGTGCTGGGCCACCCCGCCGCTCGTCACCTGCCCGAGGTACATCCAGACGGCCGCCCAGTGCAGCGCTTCGAACGTCTGCCAGACCAGGAAGTCCCGCCAGCGTGGCCGGGCCAAAGCAAGCAGCGGGATAAGCCAGATGACGAACTGCGGTGAGTAGACCTTGTTCGTCAGGATGAAGGCGGCAACGATCAGGAAGGCGAGCTGCGCAAGCCGCGGCCGCCGGGGGGCGGCGAGGGCCAATGCCCCGATCAGCACGCAGGCCAACACGAAGAGGTTCAAGGCCAGGGTGTTGATCGATTCGGGCTGCAATGGGAGCCAGCCCAGCCGGCCGGCGACGAGGTTGTAGGCAAACCAGGGTGAGCTGTAGCCGGCGGGCCTGTCCTCGGTGAATTGGTAGAAGTACTTCCAGCCCTCCGGATTCGTGGCGGCAACGGGGAGGTTGACGGCGAGCCACGCGGCGGCGGCGGCGCTGGCTGTGACCAGGATGGCCCGGACCCGCCCGGTGCGCAGGGCCAGTAGCAGGACCGCACCGAGGATCAGCACCGGGTAGAGCTTGGTGGCGGTGCCCAGCCCGATGAAGATCCCGGCCAGCACGAGTTTGTTCCGGGAGAAGCAGTACATGCCGAGGGCCAGGAGCCCCACAGCCCACATGTCCCAGTTGATGGTGCCGGCCAGGATGATGCCGGGGGCCACGGCCACCATGGCCGCGTCCCACGTGCGGCGCCTGGCCATGCGTGCCGTGGCAAGCACGGTGACGATCCAGACGGCGGAAATCAGGGCCGCATTGATGTCGAAGTAGGCCAGTATGCGGGCGGCCGAGACGCCCTCGCCGGGCACCAGCAGGGCCGTCGCGCCGGCAATGAACCCCATGAGGACCGGGTATTCAAAGAAAGTCCCCGGAGTAATGAAGGGGAAGGCGCCGTCACCGAGGCCGCGGTTCTTGAACAGTTCCGGGAAGTCCGAGTAGCAGGTCGCGTAGAACTGGCCCGGGGTTTCCCAGCCGTTGGTGCGGCAATAGGACTTGAGGACGATTCCGGTCACGGACGCCAGGACGGTGAGCAGAATCAGGACGCGTTCCACGGTGAAAAATCCGGGGGCGACGACGCCCGGGGCCGAACGGTGGCCCAAGGGTCCGCCGATCAGCTCTGTGAAGTTCCGGAGCAAGGGGTCACTGCGGCTCGGAATGACCAGTCGGACACGTCTGCGGTGTTCCGGCGGCTTTGTCTCCTGCATGTCCCTGAGCTTACCGGGGCTGCCGCGGCCTGCCGTCCCGCGCCGGGCCGGTGGCTCGGCGGGCGTTGCAACCGGCGCTTAAAGGGGGGAGCCCACGCGTTGCCGCGTGGGCTCCTTGCGGATCAATTCCGTGGTCAGTCATCAGTTCTCCTTCGACGGCCGGGCTGCGCCTCAGCGGATGATGCCCATCTGGTGCATAACGACGTAGACGTCTTCACGCTTCTGGTCGAGGAGTTGTCCGTTGAACAGCGTCGTGTGCCGGGGGGCCGGCTTGAGGCTCAGGCGCAGGAGCGACTGCAGTTTCTGCTTCATGGTGGTCACCTCCCGCCGGTGTCTCGTGTTGCGGGTTCGGGCTTTGGTGCTGGCAATAGTCACGGTGGACCTTTCATTGGCATTAATGGGAACGGGTGGTAATTGGGCATGCCAATTAAGGCCTCTGTGAATTGAGGAAGAAAAGGCCCTAATTGGGCATAAAAATGCCCGGCGCTAAATAAATGATTTCGCCGAAGCGAAAGGATGGCCCCCGAACGCGTGAGTGCCGCAGCCCCAACAAGAAGCTGGGTTCCGATCTTTGGGGATGCTGCGCAACCGCGTGGTTCCGGCTGGGTCAGGCCGCTGCTACGGAACTCCCAGGAAGGGGAGTGCCGGTATCGCCGTGGTTCCGGGCCTTAGGTTTCAAACCACAAGGGTTCAGACCACGGCGCGGGTTTACGGGTCAGGAGGCAGTCGGGCCGAAATTTGGGCGCGGTTCAGCGACGGAGGCCGGGGTTGCGGCGGTGCTAAACATCCATCCGCTAGTCAAAGTAATCATTTCTCCCAACCTCCTTTTCTGTTTTGACGTGGCTCCGGCTGACTGGCCGGGCGACGCGCGCCTCGACCCCGGCAAGACGCTCTGGGGTCAGAAATAAAAATACACCACAAATGCCGCACTTGACTACAGCATTCATAAACTTTCTTGAAGTTATTTTCTAAACAGCATTCACAGGCCCCAACGGACAACTGCCGGGGTCTTCTTATCCCAGCCAAGTGTGCACACTTTCGCCGTTCCCAGGATGAAATGCCGGCCTTCGTGGGGATCGAGCCCCAGCCACCGGGCGGTGAGGATCCGGGAGAAGTGCCCATGGGCGACGATCAGCACGTTGTCCAGGCCCGATTCCAGCACGCGTGCCACGATCTTGTCCGCGCGCGCGGCAACGTCGTCGAGGGCTTCGCCGTTTGGCACGCCGTGCGTCCAGATCAGGTATTCCGGGTTGTCCTTGCGGATGAGGTCAGAACTGATGCCCTCGTAGTCGCCGTAGTCCCACTCGACCGCGAGGGGCTCCAGTTGGGCGTCGGGGAAGCCGGCCAGTTCCGCGGTGCGGCGGGCCCGCCGCAGCGGTGACGTCAGCACCAGGTCAAAGTCGACGGCGTCGAGCACCTTGCGTGCCTCCACGGACTGCTGCTCGCCCTCCACGGTGAGCGGGAGGTCGGTGAGGCCGGTGTACTGACCGCTCTTGGACCATTCGGTTTCGCCGTGCCGCAGGATCCACAACTGCGGGCGGGGGCTGTTGGAAGGTGCAATCACTTAGGACTCCTCAGTTGAGAGCGGAGCGGCGGACTCGGGCTGCGCCGCCCACCATTCGTGCAGTTTGGCTTCGGCCTGGGCGGGATCCAGCGGGCCGTGCTCCATCCGTTCCTCCAGGAGGAACTTGTAGGCACGCCCGACGACGGGTCCGGGCTTGAGTCCCAGGAGTTCCATGATCCGGCCGCCGTCCAGGTCCGGGCGGACCGCCTCAAGGGATTCCTGCTCGCGGAGTGCCGCGATCCGGGCCTCGAGGTCGTCGTAGGCGAAGGCGAGCCGCTCGGCCTTGCGCTGGTTCCGCGTGGTCACGTCCGAGCGGGTCAGCCGGTGCAGCCGTTCCAGCAGCGGGCCGGCGTCGGTGACGTAGCGGCGGACGGCGGAATCGCTCCAGCCCGCATCGCCGTAGCCGTAGAAGCGCATGTGCAGCTCCACCAGCTTGGCCACGGCCTTGGTGGTGTCGTTGTCGAAGCGAAGCGCCTTCATCCGCTTGGACGTCAGTTTGGACCCGACCATGTCGTGGTGCCGGAAACTCACGGCGCCGCCCGGTTCGAAACGGCGCGTGGCCGGCTTCCCGACGTCGTGCATCAACGCTGCGAACCGAAGCACGAAGTCCGGTCCAGGCACGGCGCCGTCGTCCTCCGTTTCGAGGGCGGCAGCCTGTTCCAGGACCTGGAGCGAGTGCTGGTAGACGTCCTTGTGACGGTGGTGTTCGTCCGATTCAAGGCGCAGCGCGGAGACCTCGGGCAGCACGAAGTCGGCCAGCCCGGTGTCCACGAGCAGGTCCACGCCGGCGCGCGGGTGGGCCGCGCAGATGAGCTTGACCAGCTCCTCGCGGACGCGTTCCGCGGAGATCATGGTGATCCGTTCCGCCATCCGGGACATCGCGGCGCGGACGTCCCCGTGCACTGTGATGCCCAGCTGGGCGGCAAACCGGGCAGCGCGCATCATGCGAAGGGGATCGTCGGAGAACGACGATTCGGGGGCCCCCGGCGTGGCCAGGACAGAAGCGTGGAGGTCGCGGACACCGCCGAACGGATCCACGAGCTCCAGCGCAGGGAGCCGCAGCGCCATGGCGTTGATCGTGAAGTCGCGGCGCAGCAGGTCATCCGTCAGCGACTTCCCGAACGCAACCACGGGTTTGCGGGAATCGGGATCGTACGCTTCGGCGCGGTAGGTGGTGATTTCGATCTGGAAGCCTGCCTTGCGCATCCCGATGGTGCCAAAGGCGCGCCCGATCTCCCAGTAGTTGTCAGCCCACTTCCTGATCAGGGAAACCGTCTGGTCCGGTGTGGCGTCGGTGGTGAAATCCAGATCAGGGGACACCCGGCCCAGGAAGAGATCACGCACCGGCCCGCCCACCAGGGAGAGTTCATGGCCGGCGTCGACGAACCGCTGCCCCAGCTCCAGGACCACAGGGTCTACCTGGAAATCAACGGTGTGCGAGTCAGTCTCGTGATGTACGTGCGCCATAGTTTCTTAAGCTTGTCAGAAATCCCGGCCAGCACCACACCGAATCCCCCGTGAGTCCGGCCGCTGGCACGCTAACGCGGGGCCGGCGCGGGCGATCCACTTTCCCGGCCGTCCACTTTCCTGCCATGTTTAGGTCATCAAGTGCGGACAAGAGTCGTTAGAGTGGACTTCATGGCCCATCCCGTACCGAGCGCTCCCGGCAGGAGGACAAACGCACCGTTGCCGTCGGCAATAGGTGCCAATGTCGCGCCGGTGCAGCACTCCGGGCAGGCTTCCCTCCCCACCGTGGAGGAGGTCTCCGCCGGCGGCGTCGTGGTGGACACGTCCGACGCCGAACTCCGGGTTGCGATCATCGCCCGCCTTAATCGCGGCGGACGCCTTGAATGGTGCCTGCCGAAGGGCCATCCGGAAGGAAAAGAAAGCAACGAGGAAGCCGCCGTCCGCGAGATCGCGGAGGAAACCGGTATCGAAGGCAAGATCCTCGCGCCGCTGGGAAGCATCGACTACTGGTTCACTGTCAGCGGACACCGTGTCCACAAGACCGTCCACCACTACCTGCTCCAGGCCACCGGCGGGGAATTGACGATCGAGAATGATCCCGACAAGGAAGCTGTGGACGTCGCCTGGATTCCCATCCATGAGCTGGCCCGCAAGCTCTCCTTCCCGAACGAGCGCCGCATCGCGGACCTCGCCAAGGAAGTCCTGCCGGACCACCGCTAGGGCCACGCAGGCCCTTTAACGCACCCCGATGGCACCTTAATCGGTGCCCGGGTGAGACGATGAAGACGATGTCATCAGCCAAACCCACCCCAGCGCACTCCGGCCCCGCCGATTCCAAAGCTGTCCAATCCGGAGAAGTCCGTTCCAGCGCCATCATGGCCGCGGGAACGCTGGTCTCGCGTTTCCTGGGATTCGCCAAAACCTGGATGCTGGCGGCCGCCCTCGGGCTGGGCTCCACGGTCAACGACACTTTCATCAACGCAAACAACCTGCCGAACCTGATCTTCCTGCTCGTCGCGGGCGGTGTCTTCAACGCCGTCCTGGTGCCCCAGATCATCAAGGCGAGCAAGGCCCCGGACAAGGGGGCGGACTACATCAGCCGGCTGCTGACACTGGCAGTGCTGGTGCTGCTGACACTCACACTGGCGGTCACGCTGCTGGCGCCGTGGGTCATCGAACTGACGACGCAGGGCTACTCGCCGGAGCAGAAGGCCCTCGCTGTGTCCTTCGCGTTCTGGTGCCTTCCGCAGATCTTCTTCTATGGGCTGTACGCCCTGCTGACGCAGGTGCTCAATGCACACGGTGCCTTCGGACCCGCGATGTGGGCGCCGATCCTGAATAACATCGTCGCGATCGCCGGCCTCGGCATGTTCATCTGGACTTTCGGTGCCAACGCGGCCAACCCCCACACCCTGGACACCTGGGGCTCCACCCAGACCTTCCTCGTGGCCGGATTCTCCACCATCGGTGTTATTGCCCAGACCGCGATCCTGCTCGTCCCGGTCTTCAGGCTCCGGCTCGGCCTGCGTCCCCGCTTCGGCTGGCGCGGGGTCGGACTGGGCCAGGCCGCCCGGCTGAGCGTCTGGACCCTGGCGACGGCCGCCGTCGGGCAGTTGGCCTTCCTCTACGTCATGCGCATCGCCACGATTCCGGGCGCGGAACGGCTCCGCCTGGAGCAGGCAGGGGACCCGGCCGCTGACACGATGCCCGGCAACGCCGTGCTGGAGGTGGCGAGCCAGCTCTACCTGCTGCCGCACTCCATCATTGCGCTGTCCCTTGCCACGGTGTTGTTCAACCGGATGACCCGGGCCTCCCAGGACGGGGACCGGGCCGCGCTGCGCAGCGCCCTCTCGCACGGGCTGCGGACCATGGCTGTGGCCACGGTATTCGGTGCCCTGGCCTTATTTGCGCTGGCCGGACCGCTGGGAATGTTCTTCTCCGGCGGAGTGAAACAGGACGGCGCCATGCTGGCGCAGACCCTCACCATCCTGGCCCTCAGCACCCCCTTCATGAGCGCCAACTTCATGATGTCCCGCGTGTTCTACGCCAACGAGGACGCCCGGACACCGTTTTTCATCCAGCTGGTACTGGCCCTGGTGAACGTGGTTGCCGCCTTCAGCATCCAGTTCCTGCCGTTCGACCAGATCATCTTCGCCATCGCCATCCTCTACACCGGCGGCAATATCCTCTCCGTGATTGTCAGTGCAGTCTTCCTGCGCCGGCTCCTGGGACACCTGGACGGCCCTCGGATCGCCAATTCCTACATCCGGATGGGTTACGCCGCGCTGGGTTCCGCCCTGGCCGGGGCGGGGGCTCTGTGGCTGCTGGGCAGCTACAGCCCGGACGGTTTTGCCTGGAGTACCCCTATCGCCGCGCTGGTGACGATCGTCGTCGTCGGCCCCGTCATGCTGGCGGCCTACCTGCTCCTGCTGAAGCTTTTCCGGGTGACCGAACTCAGCGACCTGCTGCAGCCGCTGCTGGGCCGCCTGCGCCGGACGGCGGCCGCGGAGCCCACGGCCGGCGACCGTCCGGAAGGCCCCGCCGCACCCCGCACCAGGCCGGAACGCGCCACTGTCTCGGTGGACACCGGCCTCATCCCGCGAATTTCGGGGGAATTCGACGCCGTTTCCTTCCGTGCCGGGCCCGACCTTGGCGAACAGGACGAACGGGCCGGACGGTCCGGGCCGGAGGGCGGCTACCTGCCCGCCGAGGATCTGCCCAGCACCGCAGAGGGCGGTCTGGGGCGGGGGGATATCCCATTGCCCGGGCGCCGGACCTACCAGGGGCCTGCGGGGCACAATCCGCATTTCCCCTTCGGCGGCAAGAAGAAAAAATAGTATCCGGCAGTGTTCGCAGCGCCGTGCTTCCGCGGCCCGGACACTGGATCGGCTAGGATCGAAGACTAACAAGGGGAGTTGCAGACCAGGGGTCCACCGGCTTACCGGAGGACCTGTGGTCACTGATGAAGTGATCAGTTCGGCAACTCCCGGACAGTCTAGGAGGAGCTCGTGTCCCACCCGATCGATGTTGGATCAGTACTAGGTGGCCGTTACAAGGTCACTGCCACTGTACTGACCTCACACGACCAGGATCTGGTGCTGGACGGTGTGGACCAGGTACTCAACCGTGCTGTGAGCATCCTTGTGGCCGGACCCGGCAACGCGGATCAAGTGGCCAAAAGTGCCCGCGAAGTCGCCACCGGCGAGCGTCCCGGCCACGTGCAGATCCTCGACCTTGGGGTGAGCGAGGCGACGACGTACCTCATCACCAACCACACCTCGGCCGCTGATCTGCTGGACCTAGTCGTGTCCTCCAACCCGCCCTACGTTGAACCGTTCTTCACGGACACGCTGGGCAGCGAGATCTTCGGCCAGCCGCGTTCCCAGGAACCCGAAACCTACGACGGCCTCTACGACGAAGAGGAAGTAGACGCCGACTACATCAACTACGGGCGGAACCAGCCGGCCGCGCCCGTATCTGGAGCCGCTCCGGCTGCGCAGCCGGTTTCTCCCGCACGCGTGCCTTCGCGTCCGGGGACGTCACCCGCCGCCGGCGCGGCCGCAGCCGGCGCTGCTGGAGTTGCTGCCGGTGGTGCCGCAGCGGCGGCCTCCTCGAAAGCAAAGTCCCCGGAGACTGCCCCCCAGGAAGCCGCCTCACATGTAACGGCGCCCCAGCCCGGGCAAGGAGGAACGTCCGGATCCGGTGCGCCCGTAGCCGGGCCGCCAGCTCCCGCCGAATCGCCCAAGGTCTCATTGTGGTCCGACGACGACTACGACCACACGGACGACGACGGCCGGGAGGCAGCCCGCGAGGGCCAAACCACGAAGTCCGCCGCACTGGCCGGCGGTGGCTCCCCGGACCGTTCCCCGGGTTTCTTCCCTGGTTCCTCACGCGGCAACGAGTCCGCGGCGGACGACGAGTACTACGGCAAGGATGACGAACCCCAGCGCGAGCCACGCTCCATGCGATGGCTGGTTGGAGGACTCCTGGCGGCCGTCCTCGTGGTGGGCCTGGTTCTTGCCGTCACGAATCTTGGCAGCCTCTTCAAGACCACCCCGCAGCCCAACGCCGGCGGCAGTACCTCCACCTCCGCCCCCGGTGCGACGTCGGCGGAGCCCTCCGCGACAGGCAGCCCTGCACCGGCCACCGGTCCGCCCGCGATTGAGGGTGTCACTCGGCTCGGCGATTTCGATTTTGCCGGAACCTACGACGGCGACCTGGTCAAGACCTTCGACGGCAACGCCGCAAGCTATTGGTCGGACATGGAATTCGCCAACGAAAACTGGGGTGGCTTTGCCCCTGAGGGTGTCCCGCTTGTAGTCAAACTGAAGACCCCGGCACAGATCTCCTCGGTGACCCTGAGCCAACTGGGGGCCTCCGGCGGCAGCATCAGCGTCTTCACCAACGACCGCCCATCCCTGGACGGCGCCAAGCAGGTGGGCACCAACAGCTTCACCTCACCGGATCTGACAATGCCCCTGCCGGAGCCCGCCACAGCGCAGTATGTCATCGTCTCGATCAAGAGCTTGCCCAAGCTGGCGGCGCCGAAGACGCGCTTCGGGTTTGGGCTGCGCCTGGCCGAGATCAAGGTCCAGTAGCGGGCCCGTAACCAAGGCAGTAACCCCGTTGTCCTCGGTGCCAAGACGGTACCCTGAGTGATGGCGTCCTCCCTTGACGCCCGGTCCGACCGGAATATTCAACGCCATGTAGTAGTTGTGCCATGTGGCCGGCCACCTAGGCGGGCGCATCGACAAAGGAAGAGGTTCACCGTTCAGTGAGCAACGCAGAAAACACCGCGTCCGAAGTACGTGATGTCATCATCGTCGGCTCCGGCCCCGCGGGCTACACGGCCGCGGTGTACACAGCGCGCGCCAACCTGAAGCCGCTGATGCTGGCCGGATCGGTAACTGCCGGCGGCGAACTGATGAACACGACCGACGTCGAGAACTACCCGGGATTCCCTGATGGCATCATGGGCCCGGATCTGATGGAGAACTTCGAGAAGCAGGCCGCCCGGTTCGGCACGGAAATCCAGTTTGAGGACGTCACCGAATTGGGTCTCGACGGCGACATCAAGACTGTCACCATCGGCTCGGGGGAGACCTTCCAGGCGCGCTCCATCATCCTGTCGACGGGTTCCGCCTACCGCGAGCTCGGCCTGCCCAACGAGAAGCGCCTTTCCGGCCACGGTGTCAGCTGGTGCGCAACCTGCGACGGTTTCTTCTTCAAGGATCAGGACATCGCCGTGATCGGCGGCGGTGACTCCGCCATGGAAGAGGCACTGTTCCTCACCAAATTCGCGAAGACCGTCACCGTGGTACACCGCCGCGATTCCCTCCGTGCCTCCAAGATCATGGCCGACCGCGCCCTGGCGCACGAGAAGATCAACTTCATCTGGAACAGCGGCGTCGAGGACGTCCTTGGACAGGACAAGGTCACCGGGCTCCGGCTGAAGAACCTTGTGGACGGCACCGAGACCGAACTCGCCGTCACGGGCGTCTTCGTGGCGATCGGCAACGATCCCCGCACGGAACTCGTCAAGGGCAAACTGGACCTGACCCCTGAGGGGACCATCGCCGTCGACGGCCGCACCTCGAAGACCAGCGTGCAGGGCGTCTTCGCTGCCGGCGACGTCATCGACCCCACCTACCGCCAGGCCATCACGGCGTCGGGTTCCGGCTGTGTAGCCGCCCTCGACGTCGAGCACTACCTTGCAGACCTCCACGCCTAAGTCGGCGCGCAACAACCAACCGAAGAGAGAGACAGGGCTATGAGCAACGCAAAAGACGTAACAGACGCTAGTTTCAGCACCGACGTACTGGCCTCCGCCAAGCCGGTCATCGTGGATTTCTGGGCGGAGTGGTGCGGACCGTGCCGCAAGCTCGGACCGATCCTGGACGAGATCTCGGTGGAGTACAGCGAGAAGGTGGACGTCGTCAAGGTGAACGTTGACGACAACCCTGCGATCGCGGCCCAGTACGGCATCACCTCGATCCCTGCCGTCTACCTGTTCGAAGGTGGGGAAGTGAAGGGCACCGTCATCGGAGCGCGCCCCAAGCAGTTCTTCGAGAAGGAATTTGCGGACGTCCTCTCCTAGGCTGCTCGGCGCACAGCCGCCGACCACGCCTTAAGGTGGCCTCACTTCCGGACCAGGAAGTGGGGCCACCTTTTTGTGCGTCGTGTCCTGTCGCAGCACGGCCCGAAGGGCGGATCCTCCCTTGCTGCCGCCGCTGCTACTCCGCGTTGGCCAGGGGTTCAAATCAAATTAGTTGCATAATGGAAGTCTATTGCTCCATTTGCGTCCGGCTGCTCCAGAAATGCACGATCCCCGGGGAGGGGATTCCGCTCGCGAATTCCTGCGGCGCCGGACAACCCTTGAATGAACATTGGCAGGCACCTCCAACTTCCTGGGCACCAACGGGACGGCGGGCTGGTTTCACGTGAAACATCGGAGCGCCTTCCAACGGCAAGGTCTGGGCCGCGGTCCAGCGTGTTTCACGTGAAACATCACCTGCAGCGTTCCACCGCGAAATCAGCGCCGATCATGGGTCCGATCGGAAACGCAGAGCGGACAATTCTTCCGCAGAAAGCTGCAACAGCGAAAACGAATAGTTCTCGTCCAATGTGGCGGCAGCCGTCGCTCGTGACAGTCGGACCACTGCAACTGTCGAAAAAGCCGGAATCGAATCAAATCTGGGGCGAAAACACACAGTTTCCCACGTCATGTCCCGCGGAACACCGCCCATGGGGTCTGCAGCTGCCGCAAGAGAACCCGCACCGATCCAAGCAAGTGTAGGTGTAATGCTGGCGTGCGGGACTCGCACTCCTGTCAAGACGCATCCATCAGTCAATTTCTCACCCTTTTGCCTTCGGTGTCTCGGCTTTTGCAGGAGTTCCCATTCGGCCAATGCGTCCAGGGTCTTAGTGACAGTGGGCAATAGATCGGCCCCAGCAGTTCCTCCGACACCGGCCGAACCAATTCGGAGCAACACTCCACCGAGCGGCGCCCTGGAAGGCACTGCAGGGGCTCAGCAAACTCCAACAATCGCCCGGTAGCTGAGCCGTTTGCCTGACAGACTCCAGTGCAGCGAGGAGCGCCGGACCCAATGTTCCACGTGAAACAATTGGCGAAGTCCCCGGAATAGCAAAAGGCTCCGTAATGGAGCGAAAATAGGCACTGAAGCGACCCTGACCGATGTGCGCTCAGAAGTGACCTGCGACGGTTCTTGTCCCGGACCAGGAGGCTGCCGGAAGAACGCCCGAATGCCTTAAGGCAGACCATTTTTTTGCCGTGTTTCACGTGAAACACAACATCATCCACCCGCCAAATATCGCATTGTGGGACAACTTGGACGAATTTCTCAGCACGAGTTCTAAAATATGATACGCAACTCTCAGATATGTCCACGGTTGGCGTTCAACAGGACGCTAGGCGGACCGCTGTTGCCCAGTGCTTGCAACTGTCGGCTCACTGGGGGCGCTCCCTGTCTCTGGCATCCAACAATGAACGTCACTGAATCTGCAATGCACGGCTATTCCGCAGAACTTCTCGCGCAAGGCCCGGCAGTCCCGGCATCACCGGCCAAATCTGAGCTGTTCCACGGTTTCACGTGAAACACAACCACAAACTCTCAAGAAGCTAACTCACAGGGGATAGCGCCGAGATCGAAGGGGTCTCCGTCGCCGGTTCCCAGGGGCGGAAAACGCCCACCCAGCCGCGTCGGAGCCGCTCGAGCGATGTGTGTGGCAACATCCTGGCAGCCGGCCGCCCGACGCCGCTACCTGATGGGTGGTGCGGACACACCAGAACGTCACTGCGGGGGCTCCCCGCCTTCTCGTGGGCGCTGGCCCCTGATACTTCCGCCGAAGATGAGGCATTGAACGCTACAGCGAACAGCGGCTCCCGGCAGGCATGAAGGGCGTCGGCGTGGCCAAATCCTTGGGCGAATAAGGTGCGACTACTACGGCCGGAGATTCCCCAGCTCGACTTGATCAATCGAGCTCTGCCAAGAGAAGCAAAGCTGAGCGTCAATTGAACGTGCAATTCTCGTGTGCGTCCGCAGGAAATGATGGGCGACCCCAGTGTCGGCCAACTGCAACCACACGTTTGGCAAACCGCAGGGCCACCATCCGCCGCTTCTTGTCGCTTAGTTCCGAGGATGTCGCGGCTGGCCTGGGGTGTCCCGGCAGCGCGTTTCTGCACACATTGGGCGTCTCGGTGGGGATAAGGTGCAGAGGTCTGCCCAAGCGCTGATTCGCGGTCGCATGGGACTCGTCCACATGGCGCCGACCTCCCTCCCCAAAGGCAAGAATCTCGTGAGCTCGGAGCGCCTCACATCACGAGAATTGTCCCACCCCTAAATGGCAATTGCGGCTGTCCAGGGCAGACATCCAGCAGCGCTTAAACCTCCACAAACAGCCGGAGAGATGCTGCTCAGTGCTTGGTGTACTCGACGGCCGCAGCCGGCCCTCCCGGGTCTTGTGGGTGTAGAGAGCGAACATGCCCGCCGAGCGGATAGACGCAAGGGCGGTCGGACGGTGTCACTGCGAAACGCCGAGCGTCGGCGCCAGACCCGGGTCCGCTGATCAGGAGCCATTCTGACTGCCCACAACGGGGTTACCACCTCGCACTCGCTCACCACCTCCCTAGCTCCCGCGGGAGTTTCCACAGGGTTCTCCACAGATCTTATTCACATAGTTATCCACAGGACATGAGGCATTTCTCACAGCTCCAACGGTAACTCGGCCGCCGCGTCTCTAGGCCGGTCGGCACACTCGACCTCATCCGCGAACATACTTCGTCGCCCACGAGGGCGCGGAGCATCTCAACTTGCTCCACATTGCTTTGCGCCCGGCTTTGGAAAACCCCGAAATTCAGCGGAAAATTAACCAGCTGCGGGGGATTTAGAAAGCAGGGACGGGTGTGAATCAGTTCACTGTCCGTGCACCGGAATTGTTTCACGTGAAACAGCTTGGACCCGAGCGCAAGGAGGGGAGCCGCCGCCGTTGTCGGTGCAGCGACATCGTCTGAGGTCAGCTCTGTGCAAGGCGGCGACCCACAGGGTAATCCACAAAGTTATCCACAGCGATATCCACCGCTCTTTCCACCGACTCTCCTGGCCTTCCAGTGGCGAACGATAAGGTCGCCAGCGGGTAAGCCGGGTCCAAGCAGAGCAGTAGGGCCGGTCTGACTACGAACCAGCGTCAGCTGCAGAGGGGGGCACGCCCAGGGTTCAGGAGTCGGTCTCCAGCATCAGGAGCACGGAAAATTCATGACCCCATCGCTCGGAACGATCGGGGGCTCCACCGCCTCTCGAGTCCAGCTGGTCGGGGCGGCAGGGGGAAGGTGCCACCTGAACAGTCCCAGCGTCTGCGTAGGGGGGATCGGACAGCCGCACCCACCCCCCCGTGGCTGCCACTGGACAGACTCGAAGACCTGCCCTGCACGCAGCCATCACTCTTGCAGTCGGAGTCGCAATTGCCGGTTCCGGTTCCGGTAGACAAAAGGGGGCGGCGCACGGTCATTGCAGGGAGGAACGTTCCCGGCGTCACGGACTGGCTGGAGGCGCGTTCAGTCTCACTCAAATTCCATCCTTGCCCGGCCGGCCTCACTTCGTGGGTCGATCACGACGGCGTCCTTCGGCGCACGCGTGACCGTGTCCTGAGGTGTCCGGCATGCGGGGGAGGACGCCAATCCATATCCCGATGTTCCGTCAATCCCAGGTCCACAGAACACGCACCACCCGTGCCTGTGGATGGACGCGGCAGGCGACCGTACGGACGTGAATGCTGGTCCTCACAGCAGCGGCGCACCGCCCACGCACATCTGATCCAACGGCGCCCGATGCCCCTCTTGATCGTGGTGGATTTGGAACTCATCTTGCTGACGCGGCCCCAGGCATCCTCAACCGTTGGAACACGGGTGCTCGGCAGAAGGAGCCGAAGTGCGTAAGGTCCGGCCTCCTCTGGCTCATCACCGGAGGCCCACGAAATCCCTGCACCAACGCAGTTGGATGCTCTGCCATGGGGGAGTCCGCTCAGTCCCGCCGACTGCTGACAGTACCCCCACGCCACGAAGCTTAGACCGCACAGCAGAGCCGGCCTGACCGTTCGGTTCGGCACCACAGACCGATGGGAGCTTCCTGGCTTGCGGATGGTGGACAGCCTAGCCTGCAGGTGGATCACTGAGGCCCAGTCGGACATGAACGGTGCCTTGGAGCCCACCTCACTCGCCGTCAGCCTGGCCGGCAGAGCTCGGCCGCTGCATAGAGCCGAGCTGGGCGCAGAGCGGCCTGCTGCGCTGTCCTGGGCACCATGCCGACGCCGCGGGCTGCCCCAGACGCAGAAGCGAGGAACCCGAGGGACCGGCGGCCCTTCTCCTACCAAGTGTTTTATGTTTCACGTGAAACTGGACTGCCCCTTCCCTGCCTCGGCTCTACAGCCCCTGAGCCCCTTGGATAAATCCCGAAGGCTTCGGTAAAACTATGTCGAAAGCCTTCCGAACAAGTCCACTGCAGAGCGTGCGCACGTAGCGGCTGTCGTACCGAGCTGGAAGGGCTGGTCTCGGTGGCTTTAGGGCGGGGAGAGAGACTCCTAGATGGTTTTCCATGCGTCAGCAGAAACGTCCATGCGTGTATCCATCAGGAATTCGACCTACCGAACCCAACGTTGTGGGAGATGGGTCAGATCTTTCGGCTGCGCATTACTTGGCGGTGGACGTTTCACGTGAAACGTCCGCCGCCAGGTATTGCAGGGCTCAACTACCGTTGCCTATCCAAGAAGTACGCACCAAAGCCTGCACACGAGCAGGAGGCGCAGTCCCGTCGGCCCACAACCACGATCATTGATAGGGACTTCCCTGAACCGCGTCGTACGCGAGGCCGTAACACCACATGCACTGCCTTTGGCGACACGGCGCCGGCCGAATACCCGCAGACCGGGACTTCAAGGGTTGATCACTTCAAGTGTTCAGGTGTTCACGGCGTTGCGAGGCTGGCTCTGCAAAAGCGGGCGCCTACGACTCCGTATCCGGTCCGTACTCGCGCTTTCCGACGCTGAATGTCGTTCGGGCCAGGCGCGAATACGGGTCCGGCGGCTTGTCATGAGACCCACACACCCCGTCCCACCTCGGGAACGGGTCAAGGCACGGAGAGATTCCGCTGTCGGTTCATCCCGGGCCCTATATCGAGTTGCTGATGTGGAGTCACGGAGTGCACCCTGCCGGCGGTAAACCCGCACCGATTGGCCAACACCGGGGCCTGGCCCCAACGAAAAAGGGACCCGTTTCACGTGAAACGGGTCCCTCCACGTTCGAGCGCGTCTAGCTAGTTGGAGGCCCCTGGCGTCAGCACATCCATAATCCGGTTGAGGTCTTCCACGCTGGCGAACTCGATGCTGACGCGTCCTTTGCGTGCACCAAGGGAAATCTTGACGTTGGTATCGAGCCTGTCAGAGAGGGACGATGCCAGGTAATCCAGGCGTTCGTGCCGTGCACCGGGCCGCGGGATGTTGTTCTTCTGCGATGCGGCCGGGTTCTGGTAAAGCGTTACCGCTTCTTCCGTCGCCCGCACTGACATGCCCTCTGCCACAATCTTCTGGGCCAGGCGTTCCATGGCGGCCGCGTCGGGGAGTGCCAGCAGCGCACGAGCGTGTCCGGCGGAGATCACACTGGCAGCTACCCGGCGCTGGACCAGCGGCGGAAGCTTGAGCAGCCGGAGAGTGTTGGAGACCTGGGGGCGCGAACGTCCGATACGGTCGGCCAGTTGTTCGTGGGTGGTGCCGAAATCCTCAAGCAGCTGCTGGTAGGCGGCGGCCTCCTCGAGTGGATTCAGCTGGCTCCGGTGCAGGTTCTCCAGCAGGGCGTCGCGGAGAAGGTCATCATCGGTGGTGTCACGGACGATTGCGGGGATGGTTTCGAGTCCTGCGGCCTGTACTGCCCGCCACCGACGTTCGCCCATAACGAGCTCGTAGGGTTCGCCACCCTTTTCGGTTGAAGTACGGACCACAATTGGCTGGAGGACGCCGATTTCCCGAACTGAGTGAACCAGCTCCGCCATGTCGTCTTCATCGAAGACAGAGCGGGGCTGCTTGCGGTTGGGGTGGATGTCCGTGACCAGGATTTCCGCGAAACGGACACCCGGTACCTCGACGAGTTCAACACCCTGGTCCTCCGCGTCGGGAACGGCCATGGGTTCTGCTTCGGCCGCCGTGCCTGAGTCAGGCTTCGGCGCGGCAGCCTTGGCGGGCGCAGCCTTGGCGGGCGCAGCCTTCCGTGCCGGTGCCTTCTTGACCCCGGGGGAGCTCTTCGAATCCGGAACGTCCGCAGCCGCGTCCGTCGTCGGGGACTGCTCCAGCGACTCTGCTGCTACGGCCTCCTCCGATGCGGCGACGGACTCTTCCATTTCAGGCACGGCAGCAGGTGTCCGCTTCCGGGCTTCAGGAAAGAACAGATCCACGGGACGGGACGGCGCTGAACCGTTTCCGGAAGCCGCGGCGGAACTTGGAATGAGTGCCCCAAGTCCACGGCCGAGGCCGCGTCGCTTATCGCTCATGGATAAATCCCTCCATTGGAAGAGCCGGGCATCACCGGACTCTAGCTAGTGCAATTCTTGAAAAGATTCTAACGTTCCGCGATTTCGGCTGCGGCTTCCAGGTAAGACAGGGCCCCGCTGGATGAGGGATCGTAGGTCATCACGGTCTGCTGGTAGCTGGGAGCTTCAGAAATTCGAACCGAACGGGGGACCACTGCTCCGAGGACCTGCTCCGGGAAGTGCTCACGTACCTCGGCGGCCACCTGGGCAGCAAGGTTGGTGCGGCCGTCGTACATGGTCAAGAGGATGGTGGAAACGACCAGGTCAGCATTCAAATGCTTCTGGATCATTTCGATGTTCTTCAGCAGCTGACTCAGTCCCTCGAGGGCGTAGTACTCGCACTGAATCGGAATGAGCACCTCGTTGGCAGCGCAGAACGCGTTGACGGTCAGCAGACCCAGGCTCGGAGGGCAGTCGATGAAGATATAGTCCAGCCGCTCCTCACCGTTCTTGGCGCGCTCCTTGGCGTACACATCAATCGCACGCCGGAGGCGCTGCTCGCGGGCGACGAGGCTGACGAGTTCGATCTCCGCGCCGGCGAGATGGATGGTGGCGGGCGCGCAGATCAGATTGTCGATGTCCGGGCACGGCGCCACGACATCCTGCAACGGGATGTCGTTGATAAGCACGTCGTAGATGCTGTCAACGTCTGCGTGGTGTTCGATTCCGAGGGCCGTCGAGGCATTGCCCTGCGGATCGATGTCGATGACCAGCACGTTCAGGCCGGCGGCAGCCAGTGCGGCGGCAATGTTGACCGTTGTGGTTGTCTTGCCGACTCCGCCCTTCTGGTTGGAGACGGTGAAGATGCGGGTCTTCTCCGGTTTCGGCAGTTCACGCCCCAGTAGCCGTTCGCGCCGCTTGTTCTCGTGGGCGAGCTCACGGGCGATGGGGCTGGAGTCGTCGATGGAGTCCAGTACGTTTCCGCTGGAAACAACGGATGTTTCACGTGAAACGTTTGCCATGCCTGTTGTTGCTTTCGCAACTGCAGACATGTGATTTCCGGAGTATTCATGAGCGATTGCAGGCGCAACGAAGGCCCGTGCGGACCCCAGGGACACAAACGGGGGGATCCGTTGTGTGGAGGCTTCGCTACTGGTCACTGTGACACACTCACTCTCGTTCGGCTCTTGCTGCCGGTTACTAGCCTAACCTCTTACCCTTGGACTCCGAGGGCACCGGGCTGATGCTAGGCAATCTTTTGAGGCTTATTCACAACGATTCGGACTACGGTGGTGGGTTCCTCGAGGAGGTCCTCGCCCACCAGAACCACTGACGTCTGGGTGCCGCCAAGCTTGCGGATAACCTTGGCGGCTTTTTCGATTTCCTCGCCGGCGCTGCGACCCTTGATCGCGACGACCTCACCCTTGCCCGCCAGCAGCGGAATGGTCAGTCCGGCCAGGTTGGAGAGTGCTGATACAGCGCGTGCCGTGACGACGTCGGCGTCGACCATCCCGACCGCAAGCTCGGCACGGGTGCGCATGATGGTGACGTTCTCGAGTCCGAGGTCGTCCACCACTTCCTGAAGCCAGACAACCCGGCGTTCCAGCGGTTCAATCAAGGTAAGTTCCAGGTCCGGCCGGGCAATGGCCAGGCACAGGCCCGGGAGACCAGCGCCGCTGCCGACGTCGGCCACATGGCTTCCCTCCGCAATCTGGCTCTCGATCACGGCACAGTTCAGCACGTGGCGGCTCCACAGCCGGGGGATTTCCCGGGGACCAATTAGGCCCCGCTCCGTACCTGATGTGGCCAGGTGTTCTACATAGCGCTTCGCCAGGTCCAGACGGTCACCAAAGATCGTCTGTGCTGCCTGAAGTTCCGCAGCGGTAATTTCAACCATCAAGTTATCCGGCGGCTTCAGTCTGCGGAAACGACGATGTGGCGGTCAGCGCCTTCGCCTTCGGACTCGCTGATGAGTCCCAGGTCAGCTACGGCGTCGTGCACGATTTTCCGCTCGTAGGCACTCATCGGCGCGAGTGCCACGGTTTCGCCGGATTCCTTGACCGAAGCGACCGCGTCTTCCGCGATCTTCTGCAGCTCGCCGGCCCGCTCTGAGCGGTAGCCGTTGATGTCCAGCACCAGGCGGGAGCGGTTTTCCGTAGCGGACAGCACGGCCAGGCGGGTCAGTTCCTGGAGCGCTTCGAGGACTTCGCCGTCCTTGCCCAACAGGTTCTCCAGACCGGCTGCTTCTTCCTCAGCCACGATCGAGATGTAGGTGCGTCCGTTCCGGACTTCAATATCGATGTCACCGTCGATGTCGGCGATGTCCAGAAGTTCTTCGAGGTAGTCGGCAGCAACGTCGCCTTCCTCTTCCAGACGGCTGGCTGACGTGCCCTTGCCCTCCGCGTCCTCGGAGCCTTCTTCAGGGTTCTGATCGGCGTCCTGGACCGCGGCCAAGGCGTCGTCCTGGTCCTCGTTGGCTTCGGCGGAAATAGCGTTTTCGGTGCTCTCGGCGGACATTACTTCCTCTTCCTGTTCTTACGTTGTGGCTGTACGCGCTGGCTCTTTGCCACCAGGGCGGCAGCGGCAGCTGCTTCGGCGGCCTCGGCCTCGGCCTTCTTGGCTCCCGTCAGGGGCAAGGCCGACAGTCCCTTCGCGGCGCGGCGCTCGGCCAGCGCCTTCGCGGCGGGGGATCCCGGCGTCGGCATGCGGCGGATAACAAAGAACTGCTGCGCCATCGTCCAGAGGTTGGTAGTGGTCCAGTAGATGAGGACGCCGATGGGGAAGTTGATACCACCCACGCCGAAGACGATCGGCAGGATGTAGAGCATCATCTTCTGCTGCTTCATGAACGGGCTGGCCATGGCCTCTTCGGACATGTTCTTGGCCATGATCTGCTTCTGCGTGATGAACTGCGAGGCCGTCATGGCCAGGATCATCACGATCGACAAGATCCATACGGCAACTACATTTCCCTCAGGGTTGTGCAGCAGGGTGGCAGACAGTGGGGCGCCGAAGATGCTGGACTCATCGAACTGCACCACCTGCTCGTGGCTCATCGCTCCGATGCTCTTGCCGCTGTTGGCCGCCGTCGTAATGCCGGAGAGCACCTGGAACAGCGCGAAGAAGAACGGCATCTGGATCAGCATGGGCAGGCAGGCCGAGAACGGGTTGGTGCCGTGCTTCTTGTACATCGCCATCTGTTCCTGCGCCATGGCCTGGCGGGACAGCTGGTCGGTCTTGCCCTTGTACTTGTCCTGCAGCTTCTTCAGATCCGGCTGCAGGAGCTGCATGCCGCGCTGGGCTTTGATCTGCTTGACGAACACGGGAATCAGGGCGGCGCGGATCACCAGCACCAGCCCGATGATGGACAGGGTCCACGTCCAGCCATTGGCAGGGGGCATGCCGATGGCGCTCAGGCCATCGTGGAAGACCACCATAATGGCGGACACAAGCCACTTGAACGGAAACATGATTGTTTCAAAGAAGTCCATACGATATCCCTATTCGTCAGGCCGCAGAGCGGCCTTCTCCATCAGTCTGAGCAGCCAGGTACTTGTCCGGATTGTTCAGCACAACAATTGTGGGGGTGCGGTCTGCGGGCCACTCGCATTTTCCGGCGGGGACATGGTCCACACCACCGGCATTCCACGGATGGCAGCGCAACAGACGCCTGGCCGCTAGCCAGCTTCCCTTGACGGCGCCGTGGACCGTGATGGCCTCAAGCGCATAAGCAGAGCAGCTGGGGAAGAAGCGGCAAACCTGGCCGTACAAGGGTGAGATCACCTTGCGGTACGCCAGGAGCAGCAGGATGAGGATATTGCGGGGCAAGTTCCAGACTGCCCGGCCCAACCAAACTGCTGCGGATCTTGCGGGAGGGACGACGGCGGCAGCGGAGTTACGCACGCGGGGTCCCTTCCTGTGTTGTCTCGTAAGAAACTGAAGAAGCAGCCTTCGGAAGGCGGCTGCCCAGCCGTTTCATGTTGCTTTCCAGGGCGGCGTCATAGTCGGATCGCAAGTGATCGAAGCTGGCACCGGCCGAGGCGGGCAGGGCCCGGACCACGATCGCGAACCCGCTGCCGTATTTCTGCAACGACAAGGCGCCGACTTCTCTCAGTCTCCTCTTAACGAGGTTCCTGACAACAGCGTTCCCGACACTCTTGGAAACGATGAATCCGATCCGGCTTGGTTCATCGGCAGCGAGAGCTGCCGTATATAACACTACGTTCCGGCGTCCATTGCGGACACCGGAACGTACAGTTGTTGAAAAATCGGTTGATGTCCTCAGACGGTTACGGGTGGCCAGCACCTTTAAACTCGCACAGGGATGTGGACCGACGAGTCAGTTATTTAAGCCGACAGCTCGGTGCGGCCCTTGCCACGACGGGCTGCCAGGATGGCACGGCCGGCACGGGTACGCATACGAAGGCGGAAGCCGTGCTTCTTGGCTCGACGGCGGTTATTCGGCTGAAAAGTCCGCTTGCTCACGTTAGTTACTCCAGTGGGATCAAAGGTGCGCCCACCCGATCAAGGGGAAGAACTGGTCGACGCTAAGTTTTGTATGTGCCGCTTCCCTCGACTCGCAAGACGCGGGGCGTCGGGAGAGATTCAAATGAGGCGAAAAGCGTACACATGGGACTTCACAACGTTAGGGCTTGCCGCCCTCCTGAGTCAAACCGGGGGTCGGTCCGCCGGCTTTCCCCAGCTGTGGCTAACTGCCGCCGCAGCCTGTGGATGAAGTGGGTCACCCGCCCCGATTCGGAACTACAACGGTGTGATTATCCACAGGACAGATCCCAGCTATCTTCTGGACTTTTCATCCCCTAGAGTGTCCCAGTAGCCGATTATCCACGGACTGTGCATAACCCTGTGGATTAAGCCGGGGCCAGCACACTGGTTCAGGACTTGTGGCTGCACGTAATGCAGGCAAGCAAGTTTGAGGAACTGATTG